>NZ_JBQHDF010000001.1:0-786419 GCF_052068495.1 Micromonospora sp. SD12
ACCCGAGCCGTCCCGGCCAACAACCCGTCGGCCTTCAACCCCGCAACGAACGTACGGGCCGCCCGCATCGGCCCCACGGTGTGGGAACTGGACGGCCCGATACCGACACTGAAGAGATCGAACACGCTGATCATGGCTGCACTTCCTCGCCGTCGTACCTCGTGGGTCTCCGGCACGGTCGTGGCCGGCCCGGTCGGGGCGGCCGTCCGGCACCCGGGGTGGGGGTGCCCGACCGGCGAGCCTACCCGCCCAGGTCAGCGCCCGCCCGTCGTTCGCGAGCGGCCGTCGGGAGCCGGCGGGACCGGGGGCGTCGCGGGGCCGGTTCCCGGGTAACCACCTACGGGTACGGGCGCCGCCGCTCCTCCTCGCGACCGAGGGCACGGTGGCCACCCCTTCCTACCGTTGAGGGCAGAGGCGGCGAACGCCGCAGAGTGGGAGTACGACGATGAGTCGCAAACTGGTCCGCCCCCGTCAGGGGCGCATGCTCGCCGGCGTCTGCGCCGGCCTGGCCCAGCGTTTCGGCAGGTCGGCCGGCTTCATCCGGCTGCTGTTCCTGCTGTCCCTGCTGCTGCCCGGCACCCAGGTGGTCGTCTACCTGGTGCTCTGGGTCCTGATGCCGAACGAGGATCGCCACGCCGCCACCCGCTACTGAGCCCACCCGCCCCGCCCGACCCGCAGGCAGGCACGAGGCGCCCGTCCCGACAACCGGGGCGGGCGCCGTCGCGTCCGTGGCGGCCCGCCGTCACGGGGCGGTGTAGGTGACCGTCACCTTCTCGTAGCCGAGGGAACGCAGCAGCCCCTCCAGCATCTTGCGGGTGTTCTCCTCGGCCCGCTGGGTCAGGCCGCTGTCGCGGGCGGCGGTGGTGATCCGCTCCTCGGCGAGCTGGTATACCTGCTGCTGGCGGTTGGGGTCGCCCTTGACCAGCTCGCCGACCCGGTTGAGCAGCCCGCGCTCCTCGGCGAAGACGTAGCTCTTCTCCAGGTCGAGGTTGGTCTTGGCGAGCTGCGGCGCCGGCAGCCTGATCTCCACCGACTTGCCGTCGGCCGACTGGACCACCGCACCCTCGGAGATCTTGGCGAAGTCCACGTACGCCTCGACGCTGCCCGCGCCGACGAAGAGGGTGCGCTGGCTGAGCAGCCAGTCGGGCACGTTGCGCCGGTCGTTCTGGAGGTCGACGACCACCTGGAAGTTGCCCTCGGCCGCGACGTAGCGGCTGAGATCCTGGATCGACTTGAGCAGCGGCGGCTGGCTGCGGTCGGTCTGCTCCTTGGCGAAGGGGTTGCGGAAGTCCGGCAGCAGGCCGGTGGCCTGCACACCGAGCAGCACCACCACCGCCAGCGCCGCCGCGCCGAGCACCCAGAGCAGGCCCCGGGCGGGCCCGCCCCCGGGCGGTGGCGCACCCGGCTCCGGCTCGGTCGTGACAGCCGAGCGCTCCTTGAGCGCCTCGCCGGTCGGATAACCGGGGAACTCCCTCGTGGGCTCGTTGATGTCACCGTCGCGGGCCATGGCCCTCACCGTCCTCGTCAGACACGTCGTCTGAGGATGACGGTACGGCTCCTGTGCGACACCCGCTCGGCGAAGGACGCACCGCCGCGCCGATCCGACAGAACCGCAGGTCAGGACGGGTCGGACAGCCGGCGTACCGCGCTCACTCGATCGGCCCGGAGAGGACGAGCACCCGGGCGTGGATCTGGTTGCGCTGCTGGAGCGCCGCGCGCAGGGCGCGGTGCAGCCCGTCCTCCAGGTAGAGCCCGCCGTTCCACTGCACCACGTGCGGGAAGAGGTCGCCATAGAAGGTGGAGTCCTCGGCGAGGAGCTTGTCCAGCGCCAACTCGCGCTTGGTGGTGATCAACTGATCCAGGCGCAGCGGCCTCGGCGGGATCTCCGCCCACTGCTTGAGCGTCAGGTTGTGCTCCGGATAGGGACGCCCGTCCCGGACCGCTCTGAAGATCACGACGGCACGCTCCCCTCCCCCTGGCCGGGCCGACCCACGACACCGGGTCGGGTCGCGGCGCGGCGCCACGACCCGCGGCACCGATGACCGTGCCAGCGTAGCCGCCTGCACCACGCCGCGTTCTGCTCCCTGATGTCAGTTTCACTACCCGCCGTCCGGTTCGCCAGCGGACGGCACATCCGACGCCGGTCAGCTCCACCGTCCCCGCCGGACGACCTCGTCCACCGGTCGTCGCCCCCGGCGCAGCGACGGTGACCGGTGGTCGGGCGCACGGTAACCCACCGTGACGGCACCGACGGGCTCGTACTCCGCCGGCACCCCGAACGCCTCCCGGTACGCGTCGAGGCGCTGGGCGGGGATGCCGAAGAAGCACGCCCCCAGCCCCTCGTCCACGGCGGTCAGCAGCATCAGCAGGGCGGCGAAGCCGGTGTCCACGTACCAGTAGGGCACCGGCCAGCGCTCCGTCGAGCGGTCCGCCCAGCCCTTGTCGGGTTCCGCGTACCGCTCCAGGTAGGCCGACCGGTTCGCGTGCGGGACGACGATCAGCGGCGCCCGCCGCATCCCCGCCAGCCACCGCTCCCGGCCGCCGCCGCCCGGGGTGGTCGCCGTCCAGAACCGCTCCCGGTCCTCCGGCTCCTCCAGCACCAGGAAACCCCAGCCCTGGGCGAAGCCGGCCGACGGGGCGCGGACCGCGTGGTCGAGCAGCCGCTCCACCACGTCGGGCGGGACGGGACGCTCCGCGTCGTAGTTGCGCACCATCCGGCGCCGCCGGACCACCTCGCTGAACTCCATGCGCTCCCCCGCTCAGACCCCGGGCCGTACGCCCCAGACACCCCGCCAGGTCGCGCCCGGCTTCAGGGTGATCACGTCCCGGCCGGAACGGAACGCGTCCGGCGGGCAGGTCATCGGCTCCACCGCCACCGAGCGGCGCCGCCGCTCGCCGGGCAGGGCGTCGCCGGTGAACACCTGCCACCAGCCGAACTCGCGGTCCGCCCAGATCCGTACGCCCGCCGCGCCGTCCGGGGCGGCCAGGCTGACCACCGAACCGCCGTCCTCGTCGCGGACCACGTCGCCGAAGCAGAGATCGAGCTGGGCGCCGCCGATGCGGCGGGGGCTGGTCCAGTCGTACTCGGTGCCCTCGACCGGGGTGACGCCGATCGGCAGGAGCCTGCCGTCCACGTGCAGCCGCTTCCGGGCGGGCAGCCGCATCGACAGGTCGTCCACCGCCACCCCGGGCACCCGCAGGTACGGGTGCACCGCGAAGCCGAACGGCGCCGGCTCGTCGCCGAGGTTCGTCGCCTCGTGCTCCGCGCGCAGACCGTCCGGCCCGACGCTCCACCGGGTACGCAGCCGCAGCGGCCACGGGTAGCCCGGCTGCGGCGGCAGGTCGTAGCCGACGGTCACCGCGTCGGACGACTGCTCCACCAGCCGCCACGGCACCCAGTTGACCAGCCCGTGGATGGCCACGCCCCGGTCCGGCTCGCTGAGCGTGAGCTGCAACGACCGATCCCCGAAGGTGTAGCGCCCGTCGCGGATCCGGTTCGGCCAGGGGGCCAGCACCTGCCCGGCGCAGCCGGGGCAGAGCTCGTCGGCGTCGTACCCGTCGAGGTGGTCGGTGCCGTCGTGCCGGTATGTCCGGACCCCGCCGCCCACCTCAACGATGACGGCCTCGTGGCCGGCGGCCGAAATGCTCCACTGCGCGCCCGAGGGCGGACGCTGGTCGGGGGTGTCCATGCGGGGGACCCTAACGGTTCCCGCCCCGCCGTCGCTCGCCCCGACCGGGCCCGTCACCCCCGGTCGTCGCCGGAGCGGGCCGCCGCCCGGTAGCGCAGCAGCACCGGGAACGCCACCGCGAGCAGCACCGCGAGCGCCGCCGAGATCAGCCCGCCGCTGACCCAGGCCACGCCGCCGCCGAAGCCCGCCGCCACCGCACCGGCCCGCAGGTCACCCAGGCGCGGACCGCCCGCGATGACCACCGTGTTGACGCCCATGAGCCGCCCGCGCATCCGGTCCGGCGCGTAGACCAGCAGCAGCGACTGCCGCAGCACCGCGCTGACCAGGTCGGCCGCCCCGGCCACCGCGAGCAGCAGCACCATCAGCCAGAGCTGGCCGGCCAGCCCGGCCGCCGCCACGGCCAGCCCCCAGCCGACCACCGCCACCACCAGCACCAGCCCCTGCCGACGCAACCGACCGATCCAGCCGGAGGTCAGCCCGCCGAGCATCGCGCCCGCCGCGATCGCGCTGTAGAGCCAGCCGACCGCCGCGCCGCCACCGAACCGGGACTCGGCGATCTCGGGGAAGAGCGCCCGGGGCATCGCCAGCACCATGGCGATCAGGTCGATCACGAAGGAGAGCAGCAGCACCGGCGTGGTCGCCAGGTAGCGCAGCCCGTCGACGATGCTGGCCAGCCCGGCCCGGCGTGGGGAGCCCGGGGCGGCGGCCGGGCCCGCGTCCGGGTCCGGCTCCGGCGGCATGGCCGGCAGCCTCACGGTCGCCCAGACGGCCACGGTGTAGAGCGCCGCGTCGGCCGCGTACGCGATGGGCAGGCCCAGGTCCGTGCCCCACCAGGCGAAGATCAGGCCGGCGACCAGCGGGCCGAACACCGAGGCGGCCGTGTGGGTGGTGAAGTTCAGCGTGCTCGCCGCCGGCACCAGTTCCGCCGGCACCAGCCGGGGCAGGATCGCGTTGCGGGTGGGCGAGCTGACCGCGAAGGCGACCGACTGCACCGCCACCAGGGCGAGCAGCAGCAGCGGGCTGCCGAGGCCGAGCACCGCCTGCACCACCAGGCCGAACGTGGCGACCCAGAGCACCGCCGCGGTCGCCAGCAGCACCTTGCGCCGGTCGTGCGCGTCGGCCAGCGCGCCGCCCCAGAGCCCGAAGACCAGCAGCGGCAGGAACGCCGCGATCCCGATCAGGCCGACCCAGAGCGAGCTGCCGGTCAGCGCGTACATCTCCACCGGCACGGCCACCGCGGTGAGCTGGATGCCGAACATCGCGATGCCGTTGCCCAGCCACATCCGCCGGTAGGCCGGCACGGCCAGCGGGCTCAGGTCGATCGCGAAGCGGCGCAGCCCGCCCGGCCGGGGGTCCTTGAGCTGGGTCACGGGG
Organism: Micromonospora sp. SD12; assembly: GCF_052068495.1. Lineage (NCBI taxonomy): Bacteria > Bacillati > Actinomycetota > Actinomycetes > Micromonosporales > Micromonosporaceae > Micromonospora > Micromonospora sp. SD12. The sequence goes on from NZ_JBQHDF010000001.1 coordinate 5,064, forward strand.
CCAGCCGTTCCACGACCCACTCCCCGGCTCCGGTACGCCGGAACCGCAGCCGGTCGTGCAGCCGGCTGACCCGGCCCTGCCAGAACTCCACCGCGTCCGGCCGCACCCGCAGCCCGCCCCAGTACGGCGGGGCGGGGATCGGCTCGACCTCGGCGAAGCGCTCGGCCGCCGCCCGGTACGCCTCGTCCAGCACGGCCCGCCCGGGGATCACCCGGGACTGGGTGCTGGCCCAGGCACCGAGCTGGGAGCCGCGCGGCCGGCTGGCGAAGTACGCCTCCGTCTCCGCCCGGTCGATTCGCTCGACCCGGCCGGTGACCGTCACCTGCCGGTGCATCGGGAACCAGGGGAAGACCAGGCTGACGTACGGGTTGGCGGCCGCCTCGGCGCCCTTGCGGGATTCGTGGTTGGTGTAGAAGACGAAGCCCTCCGGGTCGTACCCCTTCAACAGCACGGTCCGGGCGCTCGGGCGGCCCGCGACGTCGGCGGTGCCGACCACCATCGCGTTCGGTTCGGGCAGCCCGGCGGCGACCGCGTCGGCGAACCAGCGGGTGAACTGGCCGTGCCAGTCGGCGGCCAGATCCGCCTCGGAAAGGCCCAGCTCCGCGGCGTACTCGTTACGCATGCCCGCCGGCCGGGCTGTGTCCCCCGTCACGTTCCCCCTCCTCCTCGTCGACCCGGCCCACCCTCTGCGGCGCAGGCCAGCCCGCACCGCACAGTGTCACCGACGCGCTCCGGGCCACCCGGACCGGGGATGTCGTGTGCGGCACAGTCGCCGTGGGTCGCGAATCCGGTTACCCAGCAGGCAAGATGTCACGAACACATCCCTGAGGGTCGCCTAAGGTGCTCGACCGGCTGGGCCGGGACCGGAGCCCCGGGCGGGCGCGCCGAGCAGATCCAGGAGAGCGACATGGCCGATTTCAAACCCGGACTGGAGGGCGTCGTAGCCTTCGAGACCGAGATCGCCGAACCCGACCGCGAGGGCGGCGCGCTGCGCTATCGCGGGGTCGACATCGAGGATCTGATCGGCCAGGTCTCCTTCGGCAACGTGTGGGCGCTGCTGGTCGACGGGCGCTTCGGCCCGGGCCTGCCGCCGGCGGAGCCGTTCCCGGTGCCGGTGCACTCCGGCGACATCCGGGTGGACGTGCAGTCCGCCGTCGCGATGCTGGCCCCGTACTGGGGTCTCAACCAGCTGCTCGACATCTCCGACGAGCAGGCCCGCGAGGACCTCGCCCGGGTGTCGGTCACGGCGCTCTCCTTCGTCGCCCAGTCGGCGCGCGGCCTGGGCCTGCCGGCCGTGCCGCAGAAGGAGATCGACAAGGCGTCCACCATCGTCGAGCGCTTCATGAAGCGCTGGCGCGGCGAGCCCGACCCCCGGCACGTCAAGGCCGTCGACGCCTACTTCATCTCGGCCGCCGAGCACGGCCTGAACGCCTCCACCTTCACCGCCCGGATCGTCGCCTCCACCGGCGCCGACGCCGCGGCCTGCATCTCCTCCGGCATCGGCGCCCTCTCCGGCCCGCTGCACGGCGGCGCCCCGTCGCGGGTGCTCAGCATGCTGGAGGCGGTCGAGCGCAGCGGCGACGCCGAGGGCTACGTCAAGGGCGTCCTCGACCGGGGCGAGCGGCTGATGGGCTTCGGCCACCGCGTCTACCGGGCCGAGGACCCGCGGGCCCGGGTGCTGCGCCGCACCGCCAAGGAGCTGGGCGCGCCGCGCTTCGAGATCGCCGAGGCGCTGGAGAAGGCCGCCCTGGCCGAGCTCCAGGCCCGTCGCCCGGACCGGGTGCTCGCCACCAACGTCGAGTTCTGGTCCGCCGTGGTGCTGGACTTCGCCGAAGTGCCGGCGCACATGTTCACCTCCATGTTCACCTGCGCCCGGATGGGCGGCTGGAGCGCGCACATCCTGGAGCAGAAGAAGCTCCAGCGGCTGGTCCGCCCGTCGGCCCGCTACGTCGGCCCGGGCACCCGCAAGCCCAGCGAGGTCGAGGGCTGGGACGCCATCCCGCACGGCGTCTGAGCGTCGCGCCGAGGGTCCCTTCCCGTCGCCCGTCGACGGGAAGGGGCCCTCAGTCGTACGCGGGCCGGGCCGGTGCGCAGGCTGTGGTGCACGCCTCAACGCCGCTGGTGGGACCAGGGGTCGGTGCGGCCCGCGCGGGTGGGAGGATGAAGGCCGGCAGTGTCGCCGGACCGGGCCCGGGTCCCGGCCACGTCGTGCGCCTGAGCGCGCGTCCGCCGTTCGATCCGCGCCCGCCTGAACACCGGGCCCGCCCTCGCCCCTGCGGAAGGATCTCGACAACCGTGGCTGACGCACCGACCATCCGGATTCCCGACGACCTCAAGCCCGCCGACGGGAGGTTCGGCTGCGGGCCCTCCAAGGTCCGTCCGGCGGCGGTCTCCGCCCTCGCCGACGTGGCGACCAGCTACCTGGGCACCTCGCACCGGCAGAAGACCGTGCGTGACGAGGTGGCCCGGCTGCGCCGTGGCATCGCCGACTTCTTCTCCCTCCCCGAGGGCTACGAGGTGGTGCTGGGCAACGGCGGCACCACGGCGTTCTGGGAGGTCGCGACGTTCGGCCTGGTCCGCGACCGGGCCCAGTTCGCCAGCTTCGGCGAGTTCGGCGCGAAGTTCGCCAAGTCCGTCAAGGACGCCCCGTTCCTCGGCGAGCCCACCATCCGCAAGTCGGAGGCCGGCAGCGCGCCGGCCCTGACCGCCGAGGCCGGGGTGGACGTCTACGCCACCCCGCACAACGAGACCTCGACGGGTGTGGCCGTGCCGATCAGCCGGGTAGCCGGCGCCGACCCCGGCTCGCTGCTGCTGGTCGACGCCACCTCGGGTGCCGGCGGGCTCGACGTCAACGTCGGCGAGACCGACGTCTACTACTTCGCCCCGCAGAAGTGCTTCGGCTCCGACGGCGGCCTGTGGCTGGCCCTGATGTCCCCGGCCGCACTCGAGCGGGCCGGCGAGATCAAGGCGTCCGGCCGCTACATCCCGGCCTTCCTCGACCTGGTCACCGCGATCGACAACTCGCGGCTGGAGCAGACCTACAACACCCCGGCGCTGGCCACCATCTTCCTGGCCGCCGAGCAGACCGACTGGATGAACTCCCAGGGCGGGCTGGCCTGGGCTGCCAAGCGCACGGCCGAGAGCGCCGCGATCGTGTACGGCTGGGCGGAGCGCTCCGAGGTGGCGACGCCGTTCGTCACCGACCCGGCGCTGCGCTCTAACGTGGTCGCCACCATCGACTTCGCCGACTCCGTCGACGCGACCGCGATCGCGAAGGCGCTGCGCGCCAACGGCATCGTGGACACCGAGCCGTACCGGAAGCTGGGCCGCAACCAGCTCCGCGTCGCGCTCTTCCCGGCCGTCGAGCCGGCCGACGTCGAGGCCCTGACCGCGTCGATCGACTACGTGGTCGAGCGGCTCTGAATCGTCGTCACGGTCGGTGGCCGCCGGGCGCGTCGGCGGCCACCGACCGTGATCATCGTCGCAGCTCAGTCGCGACATGCGGGTGTCGCATCCCCCACCTGTGTGCAGATGCGCGTACGGTGGTGCGAGGACGCCCGGGTGGCCGGCTCGTGGCGTGACGGCCAGCGAAGCGGGACGGAGGCAACGCCATGCGCCCAGTACGCTTCGTCGCCCTCTCCGAGGACGGCCAGGCCCTGGTGCTCGCCGACGAGGTCGGGCGACTGCTCGCCCTGCCCATCGACGAGCGGATCGCCGGCGCGTTGCACGCCGAGCCCGGCGCCCCGCCGCTCGCGGTGGCCCCGGCGGCGACCGCCGATCCGGTGCCCTCACTCTCCCCTCGGGACATCCAGGCCAAGATCCGATCCGGCGAGTCCGCCGAGGACGTGGCCCGCATCGCCGGCGTGCCCGTCGACCGGGTGCTGCGCTACGCCGGCCCGGTGCTCCAGGAGCGGGCCATGCTCGCCCAGCACGCCCGCCGCACCCGGCTCAAGGGCGCGGAGAAGCCAACCCCGCTCGCCGAGGTGGTCAACGGCCGGCTGGCCCAGCACGGGATCGACACCGAGAAGATCTCCTGGGACGCGTGGCGCCGCGACGACGGCACCTGGCGGATCGTGGCGACCTGGCCCTCGGGCAAGGCGACCGCGCAGGCGATCTGGGATCTCGACAAGACCCGGCAGGCGGTCACCCCGCACGACGACATGGCGCAATACCTGTGCGCCGAGCGGCCCACGCCGATCCTCGGCCAGGAGCCGGCGCCGGAGCGGGGCGGCCACGCGCTGCCCGGCCCGTCGCGTGGCGAGCCGACCCGGGGTGGGCACGGCCTGCCGGCGGCGGCCGAGCACAGCCGTCCCGGCCGCGACCCGATCCGGGCCGGGCGGGACGCCCTGCTCGCCTCGCTCGACCGTCCGCTCGGCTCGACCTCGGGCCGCGGGCTCGAACCCCGCAGCCCGGCCGCCCTGGCGGGGCAGGACGCGCCGCGCCAGCGGCCGGTCGGCGGCGGGGCGGCGGCGCTGCTCGGCGGCGGCCAGGGTTCCGCGTTCGACGACGACTCCGACGCGCCCAAGGAGGTGCCGGCCGTGCCATCGCTGGCGGTGCTCCGGCCCCGGCGCACGGGCGCGCCCTCGGCAGCGGCGGCGGGCGAGTCGACCGACGCCGGCGGCAAGCCGCGCAAGCGCCTGCCGAGCTGGGACGACGTGCTCTTCGGCAGCGGCCCGGCGGCCCGCGAGTCCTCGTGACCGCCTGACTCCGGCGACGGATCCCCGTCGCCGGAGTCGACGCGAGGCACTCGAAGTGCCGCCGTGGCAGGGTGGCTTCATGGAGTACACGAACCTTGGCCGTACGGGCCTGTCCGTCAGCCGCCTCTGCCTCGGCACGATGAACTTCGGGCCGCAGACCACCGAGCCGGACAGCTTCGCGATCATGGACCGGGCCCTCGAACACGGGATCAACTTCTTCGACACCGCCAACGTCTACGGCTGGCAGACCGGCGAGGGGATCACCGAGCAGATCATCGGGCGCTGGTTCGCCCAGGGCGGCGGCCGGCGGGAGAAGGTCGTGCTGGCCACCAAGGTCTACGGAAAGATGGGCGAGTGGCCCAACGAGCAGGGCCTCTCCGCGCGGCACATCGTCCGGGCCTGCGAGGACTCGCTGCGCCGCCTCCGGACCGACACCATCGACCTCTACCAGATGCACCACGTCTCCCGCAGCACCCCGTGGGAGGAGATCTGGCAGGCCATGGAGACCCTGGTCGCCCAGGGCAAGGTGCTCTACGTCGGATCGTCCAACTTCGCCGGCTGGCACATCTCCGTGGCGCAGGAGGCGGCGGCGAAGCGCCACTTCCTCGGCCTCGTCTCCGAGCAGTGCATCTACAACCTGATGACCCGGCACGTCGAGCTGGAGGTGGTGCCCGCCGCGCAGCACCACGGGCTGGGCGTCATCCCGTGGTCACCGCTGCACGGCGGGCTGCTCGCCGGGGTGCTGCGCAAGATGGCCGAGGGCGGGGCCGCACGCGGCGCCAGCGGCCGCTCCGCCGACGCGCTCGCCGAGCACCGGCCCACCATCGAGGCGTACGAGAAACTCTGCGGCGACCTCGGTCACGACCCGGCGGACGTGGCCCTCGGCTGGCTGCTGTCGCGGCCCGGGGTGACCGCTCCGATCATCGGGCCGCGCACCACCGGGCAGCTCGACCGTTCTCTGGGCGCCCTGACCGTCGACCTCGACGAGGACACCCTCACCCGCCTGGACCAGCTCTTCCCGCCCGTCGGCAACGGCGGTCCCGGCCCGGAGGCCTGGGCCTGGTGACCCGCGAGCGTCAGAGGGGCCAGGCGGCCAGCCGGTCGTAGGTCGGGCGGGGGCCGGGGTGGCTGCGAACGAGCACCATCTCGCCGGCCGGCCACTCCGGGCCCTCGTAGTCGTCGAGCGTGGCCACGTCGGCGGCCACGTCGGCCGGGGGCACCCGGTCGCCGGGGCGGGCGATCGTCAGGTGCGGGCGGAAGGGCTTCTCGTCGTACGGCAGGCGGCCGTGCCGCAGCCGGGAGCGGATCAGCCGGGCCAGCACCTGCACCGGCTCCACCTCGCCCCGGAGGTCGACCCAGAGGACGGTGAACCGGCCCCGCCCGAACCGCCCGCCGCCGGCCAGCCGGAGCCGGGGCGGGGCCTGGCGGCCGTCGCGGGACCACTCGGCGGCCAGCCCGAGCGCACTCTCCACGGCGACCAGCCGGTCCGCCTCGACGTCGCCGAGGAAGGCGAGGGTGACGTGTGCGTTGCCGGGGTCGGCGAGCCGGACGTTGGTCCCGGCGACGGCCGCCGCGCCGACGCGCAGCCGGGCGACCTGTGCGCCGAGGTGCGTGACCGCCTCGGGTGGCGGGTAGAGCGCGACGAAGAGCCTCACGCGCCGCCCTCAGCGGTGCCGCTGCCGGTGGCCGGCCCGGGCGGCGGGCAGGGTCAGCCCGGCGGCGTGCAGCAGGCCCTCCACCCGGACCCGTTCCAGCTCCAGGTCGACGCCCTCCAGCTCGGTCAGGTGCTCGCTGAGCCCGAGGGCCCGGCAGGCCAGCCGGAGGCGGTCGTCGTACGCCCGCAGGATCGTGCCGTGCCAGACGGGCTGGCGGCCGTCGGAGGCGACCCCCTGCCCGCGCAGGCGGCGCAGGTCGGCGGCGAGTTCCTCCAGCGGGCGGCGGTCGGGCCGGTCGAAGTCGGTGAGATCGATGTCGCGGGTCAGCGCGTCGGCCTCGACGGCCCGGTCCAGCCGGGCGATGGTGCGCCGTTCCCGCCGGCGCTCCCGCCACTCCGCGTACGCGCAGGCGACCCGGTCGATGATCTCGTCCGCGCAGAAGGCCAGGGCGATCAGCACCGGCAGGCTGGCCGCGGCGACGAAGATCAGGATCAGCAGCAGCGCGCGCCCGGGCTCCACGTATCGACGCTAAGCCTCTTTCCTCCTTACCGCCACCGCTTTCGTGCCATCCACGCCATCCGCAGGATGGGACGGATCGTCCCACTCCGGGGCGGGGACGCTCAGCAGTCGGCGGAGGTGACGTAGAAGCGCGGCATCGGCAGGACCCGGAAGCGCAGCCGGGCGCCGGAGCGGCGCAGCTGCCAGGTGAGCGCGATCAGGATGGTGGCCAGCGAGATGAGCCCACCGATCCAGATGCTGGCGCCGGCGCCGTAGGTCTCGGCGACCCAGCCGATGAGCGGCGCCCCGACCGGGTTGGTGCCGAGGAAGACCAGCACCCAGAGGGCCATCACCCGGCCGCGGAAGGCCGCGTCCGTGCCGAGCTGCACCCGCTGGTTGGCCGCCTGGGCGAAGAACACCATGAAGAAACCGGTCGGCAGCAGGAGGGTGACCACCATCCAGTACGCCGGGGCCAGCCCCACCAGCGTGCCGAAGATGGCGCAGCCGACCCCCGCGCCGAGCACCAGCCAGACCGACGGGCGGCTGCGCCGCCCGGTGCCGGCGAGCGCGCCGACCAGCGCGCCGACCGCCAGGGCGGTGCTGAACAGCCCGAACGAGGCGGCACCGGTCTGGAACACGGTCTTGGCCAGCGCGGCGAGGGTGAGCTGGAAGTTGAACAGCGACATGCCGATCACCGACATCACCGCCATGGGCAGCAGCAGGTCGGGCCGGCGCCAGACGTAGCGCAGGCCGTCGACCACCTTGGCCGACGCCCGCTCGTCGCGCGGCGGCAGCGCCTCCCGGTACAGCTCGGAGGGGCGCATCCGGATCACGGTGACCAGGGGGGCGATCGAGCTGAGCGCGGTGAACATGAAGACCGGTCCGACGTCGAAGGCGGCGATGGCCAGGCCGGCGACGGCCGGCCCGACGATCCGGGCCGAGTTGAACACCGCCGCGTTCAACGAGAGCGCGTTCGGCAGCAGCGACGTGCCCACCAGTTCGGAGACGAACGCCTGCCGGACCGGGGTCTCCACGGCGTTGGCGACGCCGAGCAGGGCCGCGAACGCGAAGACGTGCCAGAGCTGCACCAGGCCGGTGATCACCAGCAGGCTCATGGCGAGCGCCAGCACGGTCCAGAACGCGTTCGCGACGAAGAGCAGCATCCGCTTGTCGTAGCGGTCGGCCAGCCGTCCGGAGAGCAGGGTGAGCAGCAGCACCGGGGTGAACTGGAGCGCGGTGACCACGCCGAGGGCGGTGGCGGAGTTGTCGGAGAGCTCGAGGACCAGCCAGTCCTGGGCGATGAACATCATCCAGACGCCGATCAGCTTGATCAGCTGCCCGGATGCGAAGAGCCGGTAGTTGCGGACCTGTAGGGACTGGAACATCGTGCTCAGCTTCGCCTGCACTCTTGGTGCGCCTCCTCGCGGTCGTACGCGTCATCGACGTCGGACGGCGCGGTGGCACGAGGCGCGGGTCAGGCGCGGGCGACCTGCTGAAGGATCTCGGCGGCCTGCCGCAGGGTGTCCCGTTCGGCTTCGGTCAGCTCGGCCAGCCGGCGGGCCAGCCACTCGTCACGGACCCGCTCGAACTGGTCGAGCACGGCCCGTCCCCCCTCGGTCGCCGCCAGGATGACCTGTCGGCCGTCGGTCGGGTGGGGGGTGCGCTGCACGAGGCCGCGCTCCTCCAACTTCGCGACGATCTTGGTCATCGTGGGCGGCTGCACCCGTTCCACGTCGGCCAGTTCCCGAGGCGTCAGCGCACCCGCCAGCCGGAGGCTGGTGAGCGCGGAGAGCTGGGTGACCGTGAGGTCGCCGACCGGCCGGGCCTGGCGGACCCGTCGGTTGAGCCGGGTGATCGCGTCACGCAGCTGGGGTGCCAGCTGCGCCGGTGGCACGCGTTTCGCCGTCACCGTCCGCTCCGTCACGATAGTTAGCCTAACTAATTAGCCAGGCGAATGAGATGCGATATGACCATGCTCACGAGAAGTTCGCCCTGCTCCGGGCCGGGTATCCGAATCGGCCGACCGGCCCGGAGCTGTGGCGTGTCGAGGATCAGAGCACCAGGGACTCGATCGGCCCGCGCAGGAAGTAGAGCACGAAGAGGGCGGCCACCCCGTACAGCAGCGGGTGGATCTCCCGCGCCTTGCCCCGGGCGAGCTTCACCACCACGTACGAGATCAGGCCGGCCCCGATGCCGTTCGAGATCGAGTACGTGAAGGGCATCAGCACGATCGTCAGGAACGCCGGGATCGCGATCTCGTAGTCCGACCAGTCGATCGTCCGGACCGCGGTCATCATCAGGAAGCCGACCACCACCAGCGCCGTGGACGCCGCCTCGAACGGCACCACCACGACCAGCGGCGCCAGGAACATCGCCAGCAGGAACAACCCGCCGGTGACCAGGTTGGCGACGCCCGTACGGGCGCCCTCCGCCACACCGGCCGCGCTCTCGATGTACGACGTGTTGCTGGACGTGCTCGCCGCACCGCCGGCCGCCGCCGCGATCGAGTCGACCAGCAGGATCTCCTTCGCCCGCGGCGGGGTGCCCCGCTCGTCGAGCATGTTCCCCTCCTGGCCGACCGCGACCATCGTGCCCATCGTGTCGAAGAAGTCCGTGATCAGCAGGGTGAACACGAACATCAGCACGACGACCCAGCCGGCGCGGCCCCACGAGTCGAACACGTTGAAGTTGCCGAGCAGCGACAGGTCCGGCACGTCAATCCAGGTCTTCGGCAGCTCCGGGACGTTCAGCGCCCAGCCCTTCGGGTTGGGCTTGCCGTCGACGAAGGACGGCCCGATGTTCGCCACCGCCTCGACGATGATCGCCAGCACGGTGGAGCCGAGGATGCCGATCAGGATCGCGCCCCTGACGCGGCGCACCAGCAGCACGATGGTCAGCAGCAGACCCACCACGAAGACCAGCAGCGGCCAGCTGGCGAGCTTGCCGCCGATGCCCAGGCTCACCGGGACGGTGCTGTTCTGCACGTCCGGCACCCGGCGCACGAAACCGGCGTCGACCAGGCCGATGATGGTCAGGAAGAGGCCGATGCCGACGCCGATCGCCGTCTTCATCTGCGTCGGCACCGAGCGGAACACCGCCGTACGCAGGCCGGTCAGCACCAGCACCGCGATGATCACACCCTCGATCACCACGAGGCCCATCGCGTCCGCCCAGGTCATCTCCGGGGCGATCTCGTACGCGACCAGCGCGTTGACGCCGAGACCCGCGGCGAGCGCCAGCGGGAACCGGCCGACCACGCCCATCAGGATGGTCATCAGGCCGGCGACCAGGGCGGTTGCCGCGGCGAGGGCGGCGATGGAGAGCTTCTTGCCGTCGCCGTCGACGGCACCACCGATGATGAGCGGGTTGAGCACCACGATGTACGCCATCGTGAAGAAGGTCGCCAGGCCACCGCGTACCTCGCGGCTCATCGTCGAGCCACGGGCGGAGATCTCGAAGTACCGGTCGAAACCGTTACGCGGGTGCGCTGGATCGGGTGGTGTGCCGTTCTCGGGCGGCGCTACTGACATCAGGTCCTCGCAGGTGATCTTCCGTTGTCGCGCGCATCGTCGCAGATCACCGGCCAGCAGGAAAAGTTGATCGCGTACGCTTGCCGCGTGCCGAAGGAGCAGCCACCGCGGCCCGAGCCGCTCGACCCGCCGATGGTGCCGTTCGCCCTCGCGGGGATGGCCGCCTGGGCGCTCGCCGGGCTGGTGCTGCTGGTCTTCTTCCGCGACTGGCTGACCGCGCACGATCACCAGGACTGGCTGTGGACCTGCCTGGCCGGTTTTCTGTGGGGCTTCCCCGGTCTCGCCGTGATGATGCGGCACGACGCCAACCGGCGCCGCCGGCGCGCAGGGCGCTGACCTGCGACGACACCGATCCGCCGGGCCGGCCCGCGGCCGGTCGCGTCAGGGGTGCCCGTACGGCTCCGCCGGCTCGGCCGCCTCGACGGAGCCCGGTGCCCGGCTGACCGCCACGGGCTCGACCGCGCTGTCGTCGTAGACCGTCGGCATCTCCTCGACCGGGGTCTCGGCGGCCTCGATCAGGGTCTCCGAGTGCGCCCCGCAGCCGTGGTCGGCGCTGACCACCCGACCGTCGTCGGGGGCGTAGAAGTTGCCGCAGGCCCCGAATGCCTGCCGCAGGGCGCCGGCGAGCGGCAGGTAGAAGCCGCAGGTGCCGCAGCGGGCGGCGGCGGGGGCGGCGGCCGAGATCGCGGCGGACGGACCGTGGTCGCCGTCGTACCAGCGCTGGGCGGCCTCGCTGCGCCCCTCGCGGGAGAGCACCCGGGCCCGGCCGAGGCCGAGCTCCCATGCGGTCTCCTCGACCGCCGGGTCGTCGGAGAGCAGGTAGCCGGGCTGGAGCCGGTCGTCGTCGGCCGGGGTGGGCAGCAGGTCGCCGGGGCCGAGGTCGCCCGGCTTGAGCCGCTCCTGCCACGGCAGCCAGCCGGGGGCGAGCATCGCGTCCGTGCCGGGCAGCAGCACGGTCTCGCAGACCGTGACGTTGCGGCTGCGCGGCACCCGGGTGACGGTGACCGCCCAGCGCCAGCCCCGGTAGCCGGCGAGCCGGCACTCGAAGTAGTGCGTGACGAGCCGGTCACCCTCCGCGACAGCCTGCAGGTGGTCGCCGACGTCCGAGGCGTCGACCTCGGTGATGGCGTCACGCGCCACCTCGACGGCGGCGGCACAGACCTGGTCGAGACGAGCGGCACGGGCGGAGGCGGGCCTGGTCACCAGACCATTGTTCCCCATGCGTACGGCAGACCGACAGGCACCCGCCGATGACGTTCTGGGACAGTGGTGCGGCACGGACGGACCGGATGGGTGAGGATGGTGGGCATGCCGCTGTTCTCCCGCTCCGGGCGGTCCGTACTCGGGCGGACCGTCGGCACCGGCATCAAGGCCGTCCGCCTGCTGTTCCGGGGCTCGGTCAGCGGTGGGCGCTGGATGACCCGCCGGGCGGGCCGGGCGCGCGCCCGGGGCGCCGGGGGCGAGGTCGGCATGGTCCGCCTCTTCGACCTGCACGCGCTCTCCTGCGCCGGCGACACGCTGATCGCCATCGGCCTCGCCGGGACGATCTTCTTCAACGTCCCGCTCGGCGAGGCACGCAGCAAGGTCGCGCTCTACCTGCTGGTGACCATGGTGCCGTTCGCCATGCTCGCCCCGGTGGTCGGCCCGCTGCTCGACCACTTCCGCCACGGCCGCCGGTACGCGCTGGCCGCCACCATGCTCGGCCGGGCCTTCCTGGCCTGGCTGATCTCCGACTACATCCACGGCTTCGGCCTCTATCCGGCGGCCTTCGGCGTGCTGGCGCTCTCCCGGGCGTACGGGGTGGCCCGCTCGGCGGCGGTCCCGCGCCTGCTGCCCGAAGGGCTGGGCCTGTCCCAGGTGGGCGCCCGGGCCAGCGTCTACGGCACGGTGGCCGGCGCCCTGGTCGCCCCGATCGGGCTGGCCGCCTTCTGGTTCGGGCCGCAGTGGCCGCTCCGGGTCGCCTCGATCATCTTCCTGGTCGGCATGGTGATCTCCCTGCGGCTGCCGCCGAGGGCCGACTCCGAGCCGCCGGAGCGGGTGCCCCGACCGCTGCGGGCGCTCGGCCGACGCAGCGGCGACCGCCCGCTGGGCCGGGGGCGGCCGGCCGGCCGGCTCGTGATCGCCACCCTGATCGGCGCCGCGACGCTGCGCGGCCTGTACGGCTTCCTGCTGCTCTTCCTCGCCTTCGCGATCAAGGCCGGTGACCTGACCACCGTCGTCTTCGGGCGCGACCTGGGCGACGAGGGGGCGCTGGGCCTCGTCGGTGCGGCGCTGGCCGTGGGCACCTTCCTCGCCACCGCGATCGGCACCCGGCTGCGCATCCACCGGCCCGTCGCGATCCAGTCCAGCGGCATGATCATCGTGGGCGGGGTGGCGGTCCTCGCGGCGCTGATGTTCTCGCTGCCGATGGTCGCCCTGCTCTGCCTGGTGGCCGCGCTGGTCAGCGGCATCGCCAAGCTCGCCGTGGACGCCTCGATCCAGGAGCGCATCCCGGAACGGCTGCGGGCCAGCTCGTTCGCCCACTCCGAGACCGTGCTGATGCTCGCGTTCGTCGCCGGGGGCGGGCTGGGGCTCGTACCCTTCGACGGCCGGATCGGCATCGCCGTCGCCGCCGGGGTCGGCACGCTGGCCGCCGTGCGCGGCGTGGTGGTGGCGGGCCGCCTGCGTGCCGAGCGGCTGGCCGGCCGCCCGCTCGCCGACGACGAACTAACCGACGACGCGGGCGGGGACGACGGCAGCGGCGGGAACGGCGCGCGCGACACGGCCGGCGCGCACACCGGCACGGCAGACGCGACCGGCACGGGCAGCGGCGCCGGCGCGCGCCCCGAGGCGGAGGCCGGTCCCGAGACCGGGGTCGCGCCCGTCTCGCCCGCCCCGGCGCAGGGCGGCCGGCCGCTGGACGACCCGTCCCTGGCCCCGCCCGGATACCACATCTACCGGCCGTCCTCCGCCGTCGCCGGGACGGGCGGGACGGACGACGAGACCCGCCGGGAGCCGCAGGGGCCACTGCCGTGACGGGCCTGCTGATCGTCACGGCGGTGCCCACCGAGGCCGAGGCGGTCCGCGCGGGCCTTCCGGACCCGTCGACGGCGGTACTGCCGGTGGGGGTCGGGCCCGCCGTCGCCGCCGCCACCACCGCCCGGCTGCTGGCGCTCGCCGAGGCGGCCGGGCGCCCGTACCGCGGTGTGGTGAGCGCGGGCGTGGCGGGCGGCTTCGCCGGCCGGGCGGACGTCGGCGCGACGGTGCTGGGCTCGGTGTCCGTCGCCGCCGACCTGGGCGCCGAGTCGCCGGCGGGCTTCCTCCCGGTGGACGAGCTGGGCATGCCGCCGGAGTGGCTCGGTGGCGGCCTCGCGCTCGCCGCCGACCCGGGGCTGCTGGCCGCCCTGCGGGCCGGGCTGCCGACGGCGACGGTGGGCGCGGTGCTCACCGTCAGCACGGTGACCGGCACCGCCGCCAGCACGGACGCCCTGCGCCGGCGTCACCCCGACGCCGTCGCCGAGGCCATGGAGGGGTACGGCGTGGCCGTCGCCGCCGCGCAGGCCGGCGTCCCGTTCGCCGAGCTGCGCACCGTCTCCAACCCCGTCGGTCCCCGCGACCGCGACGCCTGGCGCATGCGCGAGGCGCTCGCCGCCCTCACCACCGCCGCCGCGGCCCTGACCTGAACCCGCCTACGCCGAGGGCCGGTTCGCAGCCGCGGGCCGACGGTCGAGGCGCAGGGCCCACGGCCGGCTCGTCTTGAACTGGTATCCGCAGGCGAGCAGCAGATCGACGCCGGCGTCCTCGGCGATCGCGTGGGCGGTGCGGATGCCGGAGCGATCCATCTCGTCGGCCAGCAACCCGACCAACCGGCGCCCGATGCCGAGCCGTCGACAGCCCTCGGCGACGAGAACGCCGTCGAGCACGACCTCCCGCTCCTCGCCCGGATCGTCGCCGTCGATCAGGTGCGGGCTGCGCTCGTGGGCCCGCAGCTCACCCACCAGCTCCCCGCCCGGCAGTTCCGCCACGAACCGCCACGACGTCGCCGGTAGGCCGCCGCCGGTCACACGTCGCAGCCGTACCGTCCGCTGGATCCCCTCGGCACGTCGGCGTCGGTCCCGGTGGCGACGATTCCGCTCGTACGTGGCCGGTGGCAGCGGTAGCGGCCAGCGCGCCGGGGGCAGGTTGTACCAGTTCGCCCACCAGGCACCCGGCCAGTCCTTCGGCTCCTTGACCTCCCAGACGTCGAGGTGAGCCGGATACCGACGCCCTGCTCCGTCTCGCAGCGCCTCGTGCGGGACTGGCGGCAGCGCCCGGTCGCCGGTCGCGGCGGTGTCGCGTACGCCGACTGCCACCTCCCCGCCGGCGGCTCGGAGGAGCCGTTCCACCGTGCGGAACCGTGGGTCGGCAGCCCGGCCCGATTCGATCCGGGCCAGGGTCGCCTGGGGCACCCCCGACCGTTCGGCCAGTTCCCGCTGGCTCAGGTCCGCTCGGCGTCGTAGCGCCCGCAGGGCCGCACCAAGGTCGACGGCATCTGTCAGCTCTGCCCCGACAACATGCTCCCGGCGCGACGCGGCGTCCTCAACAACCGTCCGCAGCCTGTGGATAAGCCTGTGGACAACGTTGGCGCCAAGGGGTCGACACACGGCACCGGACCGTCCACCCATCGGAACAGCCGCTCAAGGACGAGGACAGGACTCCTTCGCGACGCTGTCGAGCTGAATCGTTTACGACATCAGGCACCGCTGCGCGCGCGGCGCGTCCCAGGTGCCCAGCCCTGGCAGGGAGGAGAGCCGTGACCGCAGCGGCGATGAGGAAGCGGGCCGGGAGGGGCGGCGGCGGACGCGAGCAAAGCTGAATCGTCTACGACATCAGCTCGAAAGGACGCGTCAGGCAGGGTCCGGCCGGCAGCGCGGAAGACGCCAGGTGGGCGCGGCGAAGCGGATCCGGGTCACACCGGCGCTGGCGCGGTCGGGCGCTCGCACAGGGCGGGGATACGGTGAGGGCGTGGCGCTCTCGCTGGCTGTCTCCCCCTGCCCCAACGACACGTTCGTCTTCCACGCCCTGGTGCACGGCCTCGTGCCCGGCGCCCCGCCGGTCGACGTCACGTACGCCGACGTGGACGTGACCAACACGGCTGCCGAGCGGGGGGCGTTCGACCTGGTCAAGGTGAGCTACGCGGCGCTGCCGTGGCTGCTGGACGACTACCACCTGCTGCCCTGCGGGGGTGCGCTCGGCCGTGGCTGCGGTCCGCTGGTGCTGACCCGCGGCGACCGCGACCCCGGCCAGCCCGACGGCTCCGACCGCGCCGACCTGAGTGGTGCCACGGTGGCGGTGCCGGGCGACCGGACCACGGCGTACCTGCTCTTCCGGCTCTGGGCTGCCGAGCGGCCCCCCGCGCGGATCGAGGTCGTGCCGTTCCACGAGATCATGCCGGGTGTCGCGGCCGGCCGGTACGACGCCGGGCTGGTCATCCACGAGGCCCGGTTCACCTACCCGCGGCACGGCCTGACCGCCCTGGTCGACCTCGGCGAGTGGTGGGAGGCCGACACCGGCCTGCCCATCCCCCTCGGGGCCATCCTGGCCCGGCGCGGCGCGGTCGACCCGGAGGCCGCAGCCGGGTGGATCCGCGAGTCGGTGCGCCGGGCCTGGGCCGATCCCGCCGCCAGCCGGGAGTACGTGCTGGCGCACGCCCAGGAGATGGAGCCCGACGTGGTGGACCGGCACATCGGGCTCTACGTGAACGAGTTCACCGCCGACCTGGGGGACGCGGGGTTCGCCGCCGTCCGGGCGTTGCTCGGCCGGGCCGCCGACGCCGGGCTGGTGCCTCAGACCTCCAGCTCGTTGGCGACCGCGTGGACCAGCTGAGCGATCTTCTGCGCCGTCTTGCGGTCGGGGAAGCGACCCCGGCGCAGGTCCGGCTGGACCTTCGCCTCCAGCACCTTGATCATGTCCTCGACGAGGCCGTGCAGCTCCTCGGCCGGCCGGCGACGCAGCTCCGCCATCGACGGCGGGGCGTCGAGCAGCTTGACCCCCATCGCCTGCGCGCCCCGGCGGCTGTCCACCACGCTGAAGTCGACCCGCTGACCGCCCTTGAGGTCGGTGACACCCGTCGGTAGCGCGCCCTTGGGCAGGAACACGTCGCCACCTTCGTCGCTGGTGACGAACCCGTATCCCTTGGCCGCGTCAAACCACTTCACTCGACCCGTCGGCACCTGAGAACCCCTGCTTCGCTTGAGCTTGAGACGTCTACCGCTCCAAGGCTAGCCGGATCATCCCGTCGAGCGCCGCCGGGAATCCGGTGAGATCATCCAGCACCACCGCCGCCCCGGCCGCGCGCAGCTCGTCGGGGGTGCACGGACCGGTGGCGACCGCGATCCCGGGTACGCCCGCCGCCAACGCGGCCACCATGTCGGCCACGTGGTCGCCGACGTAGTGGGTCGCGCCGTGCTGCCGCAGCGCGGTCGCCTTCCCCTCCGCGAACAGGTCGCCGGCCACCTCGTCGACCACCAGCCCGAGGTGGTCGAGGTGCAGCCGGGCCAGGCGGCCGTGCTTGGCGGTCACCACCAGCGCGCGACCTCCGCTGTCGCGTACGGCGTCGAGCGCGGCGACGGCGCCGGGGAGCGGGACGGTGGGCGTGATGGCGTACGCCGGGTAGAGCTCGCGGTACGTCCGGACGGCCTCGTCGACCTGCTCCGGCGGGAACCAGCGGGCGATCTCGGTACGCAGCGGCGGGCCGAGCCGCGACACGACGGCCTCGACGTCCACGTGCACCCCCGTGCGGGCGGTCAGCGCCCGGAAGGTGTCGGCGATGCCGGGACGCGAGTCGACGAGGGTCATGTCGAGGTCGAAGCCGACCGTGAGCGCTGCCATGCGGGAGAACGTACCCGCCCGTCCCCGGGTCAGCCGGACGTCCGAGGGGCGCGAGGACCACCTGCCGGGCTAGCGTGGAACGACGATGACCACCTCACTCGCCGATCACCTGCGGTCGCTGCCCGACGAGTCGCTCGCCGCCCTCCTCCAGCTGCGGCCGGACCTCGTCGTACCCGTGCCGGCCGACGTCTCCGCGCTCGCCACCCGGGCCCAGTCCCGGGTCTCGGTGGCCCGCGCCCTCGACGCGCTGGACCAGTTCACCCTGCTGATGCTGGACGCCGCCCGGCTGACCCGGGACGCGGCCGAGCAGACCACCTCCACCGACGCGATCCTCGCCATGGCGACCGCCGGGCCGCAGCCGCCCGCCCCCACCACCGTCCGCGCCGCCGTGAACCGGCTGCGCGCGCTCTTTGTGCTGTACGGCCCCGAGAACGCCCTGCGCGTGGTGGCGAGCGTCGACGAGGTCTCCCCGTACCCGGCGGGGCTGGGGCGACCGGCGACGGAGCTGGACGCGCGGGCGGCGGCGCTCTGCGCGGACCCGGCGAAGCTGCGGCGGACGCTGCTGGCCGCGCCGCCCTCGGCCCGGGCGATCCTGGACCGGCTGGCCGCCGGACCGCCGGTCGGCACCGTGCCGGCGGGCGCGTTGCAGGCGCCCGCGCTCGGCGCGGAGGACGACCTGCCGCCGGACCCGACCAACGGCGGCGCGCCCACCGGCTCGCCGGTGCGCTGGCTCGTCGACCACCACCTGCTGGTGCCGGTCTCCGGCGGCCGGGCAGGCGTCACGGGCACCGTCGAGCTGCCCCGCGAGGTGGGCCTGCTGCTGCGCCGCGACAGCGGCCCGCTCGGCCCGCTGCGCAGCAGCCCACCGCCGGTGGCCACGGCGCCGCGCGAGCCGAAGGCCGCCGACTCCGCCGGGGCCGGGCAGACCATGGAGGTGGTACGCCACACCGAGGCGCTGCTGGAGCAGCTCGCCGCCGAACCGGCTCCGGTGCTGCGCTCGGGCGGCCTGGGCGTCCGTGACCTGCGCCGACTCGCCAAGGCCGTCGGGTTGGACGAGCCGGCGGCGGCCCTGCTGCTGGAGACGGCGTACGCGGGCGGGCTCGTCGGCGAGGTCGACCTGCCCGGGGCCACCACCACCCGGCACGGCGCCGACCAGCAGGTCCTGCCCACCGCCGGGTACGAGGTGTGGCGGGCCGGGACGCTCGCGCAGCGCTGGGAGCAGCTCGCCCGGGCCTGGCTGACCATGACCCGGCAGGCCGGGCTGGTGGGGCAACGCGACGACCGGGACCGCCCGATCACGGTGCTCTCCGCCGAGGCGGAACGGGCCGGCGCGCCGGCCGCCCGACGGGCCGTGCTGGAGGTCCTCGCCGACCTGGAACCGGCCACCGGGCCCACCTCCGAGGAGGTGCTGGCCCTGCTCGACTGGCGGGCGCCACGGCGCAGCCGGGGGCGCGAGGCCGCGCACCGGGAGGTGCTGGCCGAGGCGGCCACGCTGGGCGTGACGGGGCTGGGGGCGCTCACCTCGTACGGGCGGCTGCTGCTCGCCGACGTGACGGCGGCCGACGAGCGGGGCGGCGACGACCCACTCGGGCTGCGCTCGGACGCCGAGAGCGGCGACGCGTCCAACGCCGTACGCGCGCTGGACGCGCTGCTGCCCGCCCCGGTCGACCACTTCCTCGTGCAGGCTGACCTGACGGTCGTGGTGCCCGGCCCGCCCGATCCGGCGCTCGCCGCCGAACTGGAGGTGGTGGCGGAGCACGAGTCGGCCGGTGGCGCGAGCGTGCACCGGGTCACCCCGGCGAGCGTGCGCCGGGCCCTGGACGCCGGCTACTCGGCCGACGACCTGCACGCCCTGTTCCGGCGGCGGTCCCGCACCCCCGTCCCGCAGGGGCTGACGTACCTGGTGGACGACGTGGCCCGCAAGCACGGCGGGCTGCGGGTCGGCTCCGCCGGGGGGTACGTGCGCAGCGACGACGAGGCGCTGCTGACGGAGGTGCTCGCCGACCGGCGGTTGGAGCCGCTGGCGCTGCGCCGGCTGGCGCCGACGGTGCTGTCGACGCCGTACCAGGTGGGCCGGATGCTGATGGCGCTGCGCGACGCCGGGTACGCCCCGGTGCCGGAGGACGCGAGCGGGGCCGCGGTGCTGGCCCGACCGAAGACCCGGCGGGCCCCGGCCCGGGTGCCGGTGACGACCAGGACGCTCGACCCGCTGACCGCACCGAAGCTGGCGATGCCCCGCCTGCTGGGCGTGGTGGAGCAGATCCGGCGCGGCGACGCGGCGGCGCGGGCCGCGCGGCGGGCGCCGGCCGTGGTCCGGGGCGGGGTGGGGCGCACCGGTCCGGCGCCGGTACCCTCCCACAGCGACGCGATCGCCGTGCTCCAGCAGGCGGTCCGGGACCGGGCGCTGGTCTGGGTGGGGTACGTCGACGCGCACGGGGCGACCGCGTCCCGGCTCGTCCGGCCGGTCTCCATGGGCGCGGGCTACCTGCGCGCCGAGGACGACCGTACGGAGATGCTGCACACCTTCGCCCTGCACCGGATCACGGCGGCGGTGCTGGAGGACTGAGCGGGTCGGGTCAGCGGCGGCTGCGACGTACCGTGCCGACGACGGAGACGATCAGCAGCAACGTGAACCCGGCGCCGGCCGACTCGCCGACCGAGTCGATGAAGCCCTGTTCGAGGACCAGCCAGCCGAAGAGGAACCAGCCGACGAGCACCACCGCCGCCACCGCGTACGCGACCACGGTGGCGGTGGAGACCTCCTCGACGGGCGACCGGTCGTGCGCGGGACTGTGCTCCGTGATCACTTCTCGGTCGACCGTCATCTCCAGCCTCCCCGTCCGGTTCGACGCCTGACGTCCAGCGTGACACCGCCGTGTCGCGAGTGACAGGGGATAAAACCCGGATCGGACGAGTTGTGCGATGCCTCGGAGGGGCGCGGGTGGCTGGGCGGCTCAGGTGCCGGGGCGCCGCCCGACCAGCACGACCTTGCTGCCCACCTTGCCCAACTCCCAGAAGCGGACGGCGTCGCCGGGGAGCAGGTTGACGCAGCCGTGCGAGCCGATCGACTTCTCGTGCAGGTAGGTGGTGGTCTGGTGGAAGCCCATGCCCCGGGTGAAGTGCTGCCAGTACGGCAGCCACACCTCGTACGGGTCGGACCACTCCTTGACGTTGCGGTAGTTGATCGTGAACGTGCCGGCCGGGGTGCGGTAGCCGGGCATGCCGGTGCGGGTGACGGTCGGCTTGACGAGCACCTTGCCGTTGCGCATGACCCAGGTGGTCTGCCTGGTCAGGTCGATGCAGAAGGTGGTGCCCGAGCCGGCCCGGCAGCGCGCCGTGTCGGTGGTGGCGAGCCGCTTCGCCACGTCGTGGGTCGTGGGCCCGGCGCGGCCGTGGGCGGGGCGGATGTCGTACCGCTTCTGGAACTTCTTGATGGCCGCGCAGTCGGCGGCGGACTGGCGGCCGTCGACGGTCACCCGCCCGAACCCGCCCAGCCGGGCGAGGTACGCCTCCACCGCGCGCTGGTGCTCGCCCTGCGGGCAGCCGGCGACGGACGGTGCCCCGGTGGGCTTCGTCGCGGGGCGCGTCGGCTTCACCGTGGGGCGCGTCGGTGCCGGCGTGCCCCGCGTCGGCTTGACCTTGGGCTTCGGCGGCGCCTTGCTGGGTTGCGCCCGCTGGTCCGGCCCGGGCGCACCGCTCGCCCCCGTTACCCGCTCCGCAGCCCCGGCCGCGACGGGTCCCCCGCCCCCGCCGCCGTCGGCCTGCGGATCGAACGTGCACGCACCGGCACCGACCAGCGTGACCACTGCCAGGGCGACGAGCCGGCTGCTGATCCGGACGTGTTTCATGCTGCCTCCCTGACAGGTGTCCCCTTTGCTAGACGTTGCGAATGCCGCTCCGGTTGCTCCAGGTGAGCAGATTTTTCTGCCGTCACCCGGGTGCGTGCAACACTGGTGGGTCGGCCTGGGCGGGTCAGTCGCCTCCCGGACAGCCGGCGACCCGAGGCGGAGGAGAGGCACTGGCGTGAGCGGTGGACCCCTGATCGTGCAGTCGGACAAGACCCTGCTGCTGGAGATCGACCACCCCGACGCGCAGGCGTGCCGGATGGCCATCGCGCCCTTCGCCGAGCTGGAGCGCTCCCCCGAGCACGTGCACACCTACCGGCTGACCCCGCTCGGGCTGTGGAACGCGCGCGCCGCCGGCCACGACGCCGAGGGCGTGGTCGACTCCCTGATCAAGTACTCGCGCTACCCGGTGCCGCACGCGCTGCTGGTCGACGTGGCGGAGACGATGGACCGGTACGGCCGCCTCCAACTCGCCAACGACCCGGCGCACGGTCTCGTGCTGCGGGCGCTGGACCGGCTGGTGCTGATCGAGGTCGCGAAGAGCAAGAAGCTCGCCGGGATGCTCGGCGCGAAGCTCGACGACGACACGATCGCCGTGCACCCGTCGGAGCGCGGCCGGCTCAAGCAGGCACTGCTCAAGCTGGGCTGGCCGGCGGAGGACCTGGCCGGCTACGTCGACGGCGAGGCGCACCCCATCGAGCTGGCCGAGGCCGGCAAGGACGGCGGCAAGCCGTGGACGCTGCGGTCGTACCAGCGGGAGGCCGTGGAGGCGTTCTGGGCCGGCGGGTCGGGCGTCGTGGTGCTGCCGTGCGGCGCCGGCAAGACGCTGGTCGGGGCGGCGGCGATGGCCGAGGCGAAGGCGACCACGCTGATCCTCGTCACGAACACGGTCGCCGGCCGGCAGTGGAAGCGCGAGCTGATCGCGCGCACGTCGCTGACCGAGGAGGAGATCGGCGAGTACTCGGGCGAGCGCAAGGAGATCCGCCCGGTCACCATCGCCACGTACCAGGTGCTCACCTCGCGCAAGAAGGGCGCGTTCACCCACCTGGACCTGTTCGGGGCCCGCGACTGGGGCCTGGTCGTCTACGACGAGGTGCACCTGCTGCCCGCGCCGATCTTCCGCTTCACCGCGGACCTCCAGGCCCGCCGCCGGCTGGGCCTCACGGCGACTCTGGTACGCGAGGACGGCCGCGAGGGCGACGTGTTCAGCCTGATCGGCCCGAAGCGGTACGACGCGCCCTGGAAGGACATCGAGCAGCAGGGCTGGATCGCCCCGGCCCAGTGCACCGAGGTACGCGTGACCCTCACCGACGCGGAGCGCATGTCGTACGCGACGGCGGAGGCCGAGGAGCGCTACCGGATGGCGGCGACCGCCCGCACGAAGCTGCCCGTGGTGAAGGCGCTGGTGGACCGGCACCCGGACGAGCAGGTGCTGGTGATCGGCGGCTACATCGACCAGTTGCACCAGCTCGGCGAGTACCTGGACGCGCCGATCGTGCAGGGCTCGACCACCAACAAGGAGCGGGAGCGGCTCTTCGACGCGTTCCGCTCCGGCGAGGTGCGGACGCTGGTCATCTCGAAGGTCGGCAACTTCTCCATCGACCTGCCCGAGGCGGCCGTGGCGATCCAGGTGTCGGGCACCTTCGGGTCACGGCAGGAGGAGGCGCAGCGGCTGGGCCGGGTGCTGCGGCCCAAGGCCGACGGCCGCCAGGCGCACTTCTACACCGTCGTCTCCCGGGACACCATCGACACCGAGTACGCGGCCCACCGGCAGCGCTTCCTCGCCGAGCAGGGGTACGCGTACACGATCGTGGACGCGGACGACGTGCTCGGCCCGAGGCTCCCCACGGTCGACTGAGCTCGGGCGTTCCCGATGTCCCTCACGCTCGCTGTAGACCTGATGTCGTAGACGACTCAGCCGTGGGTGCCTCCAGCCGGACCCGGTCGTCGCGCGCTGGCCGGAGGTGCTCCGACTGCGGGTCGTAGCAGACAAGTCCGTGCTCGGCGGCCCGCCCGGCGGGAACGGGACCTCAGGGGCCGAGCGGCGGCTCCGGCCCGCGAGCGGCTCATCCCGGCGGGGTCGGCATCTCCTCGGGTCCTTTCGCCGCCCGACGTGCGTCGGCGATCGCGATGCCCAGCAGGACGAGGGAGGCGGTGGCCGCGGCGGCCAGCGGTGTGGTGAACACCAGTGGCAGCGAGAGCGCCAGCAGCAATACGATGCCGACGATCCTGCGGGTGGAGACGCGATCGAACACGATACGTTCCAGTCGGATCCGCCCGAGGAGGAAGAGCGCCGGGCCACCGAGGATCGTCATCAGCCAGACAGGGAGCTGCCTGGCGTCGGGCCGTTCCTGCACGACCTCGTGGCCGATGGCGACCGTGAGGATCCCGATGACCATGACCATGTGGGCGGCACCGGTCCGTCGGCCGAGGCCCTCCCGGTTCCTCGCCATGGTGACCGCCTCGGCGAGGACCTGCCCGGAGCGGTAGAAGTAGATCCGCCAGAGCAGGATCGTGGTGATGAAGGCCACCACGAGCCCCAACGTGTTGGCGACGCCGGCGGGCCGAACCGTGTAGGTGCTCCCCACCGACAGCACGCTCTCCCCCAGCGCGATCAACAGGAGCTGCTGGTAACGCTCGGCCAGGTGGTGGCCGCCGTGCATGGCCCAGGCACTGATCGACCGGTGCCTGATGCGGGGAACGAGCCATCCGACCCGGGCGCCGAGGAAGTCGAGGGTGATGGCCAACGACCACAGCAGGACCCGGCCCTCGTCCTGCGCGATCCCCCCGACCACCCACAGCACGCCCGAGACGCAGGACCACGCCGCCATCCGAAGGTAGAGAACCTGGAGTGGGACGCGTCCGCGCACCAGCGCCGCCAGGATCAGCGGTCGACCGATCTGGAGCAGGACGTAGGGCAGGGCGAAGACCAGACCACGACCGATGAACGCATCCTGTAGCGACGTCGTCATGAGCAGCAGACCGAAGGCGCTGACCAGCACCATCACCTGGATCCCCTGGTGGCGCGGATTGAAGCGGCTGGTGATGTGCGCGGTCGTGGTCCACAGCCACAGCAGTGGCAACGCCAGCACGAGGGCGTAGAGCAGCGACGCCCAGCGGATCACGAGGGCATCGCTGAGCAGGTCCGGTGTCACCCGGTCGACGACACCTTTCAGGGCGAAGACCAGCACCAGATCGAAGAACAACTCCAGGAAGTTGGCCTGCCGGGACTGCCCCGGCCCCCGCAGCAGGTTTCCGGTCTCCGGGCCGCCGTTCCCGCGTTCCGCGCTCGTCATCGTGCGCGGCGATCTGCCCGCGGCCGTGCCGTCGTCCGCCACGCCGCACCGATCACGGACAGCGCTGGCGACCCGGACGGGTGACCCGGCGGGCTCAGGGCCGGGCCGGCGTCTCCGTGCGGGGCGGCAGGCAGCCGCTGGCCCACGACGTCTCCCTCAGGTCGACCTCGACAACGACGAGCCGCCCCCGGGGCACTCGCCCGTCGTGACGTACGGGGCATTCCGAAGGCTCCGGCGGGCACGCTTTCCCCTGCCGGCCGGCCCGGCGACATACCCGCCGAGCTTTCGCATACACCTGCCGCACCGGGTCGCCCCGGGGGCACGGCGACGACTCCCGCCTGTCCGCCCGGTGCCGTCAGTCGAGCGTGAGCCGCAGGTCGGCCTCGTCCCAGCCGTCCGACGCGCACCAGCCCTGCAACCGGCAGCGGTGCGTCCGGCACCCCTCGACCGCCTGCGCGTACGCCTGCTCCTCGGTGACCGGGATGTCGGCCCGGGTCAGGTCCTTCAGCCCCGGCGCCACCACCGGATCGTCGGCGGCGACGATGAAGGGGCCGTCGAGCGTGCGTACGAGTTGGTGCAGTGCCCGGTTCAACGGCTCCACCGCGCCGGCGTCCGGCCGGTGGCGGGGATCGACACCGCCGCGCAACAGCAGCAGCGCCCCGTCGAGCACGGTCACCGCCGCCGAAGCGGACTTCCCGCAGCTGTCGGCATGGAAGAAGTGCAGCACGGGAAACGCCAGATGCCGTTCACCCAGCCGGACGAGTTCCGGGGTCAGGCTGGTGAGGTGCTGGGTGAACATGGGGGAGAACTCCCCGTCGGCCCAGCCACGACGGACGATGTCGACCGGGTCGGCGCCCAGGGCGGCGATGTGACCGGCGATCGTGCGCTTGTCGACCACGGCGGACACCACCTGCATGAGGTATGTGATGCCCAGGGTGATCAGGAACAGACCGGTCAGCACGGCGCCGGTCGTTGCGAGCTGGGAACCTGTGGTTCCCGGGGTGTAGTCGCCGACGCCGAGCGTGAAGATCGAGAACCCGGTGAAGTAGAACCTGGACCAGCCGTCGGCGGGGCGGCCGAACTGGTCGAGCACCGCGTCCGGGACGGCGCTGAAGACCAGGAACCAGCCGAGCCAGAGCCCGGCGACCCAGGCCCCGAAGGTACCCATCAGCACGCTGGTGCCGGCCCAGCGCAGCAGTCGGTGCCGTCGAAGGCCACGACCGGCAAGCCGGCGGGTCAGCCACCACATCCCCTGCGACACGCGCCGGGTGACCGGCCCCGCCCCGCCCGCCAGCGACAGGGTCGTCAGCGCCACGTCCACGAGGACGATTCCCACCACCAGGACGCCGACCAGTACCGACAACACACTCACCGCTCCGCCCCCCACCACAACTAGCGCCCGCCCGACCCCAGGTCGCCGCATTCGCTCAGGCCAACCGCTCCAACCTCAGGCCTTCCACGTGCCTGCGCAACTCGGACCGGGGCCGTGGCCAGGCCGGCAGGCCGTGGAGTCGCCGCGTGCGGCTGGACCGCACAACAGCAACCACGTTGCTGCGATCACCGTCAGAACCAGAGCGAGACCGGCGACGACCTCCGTCACGACAGCCCAGGCCGGAAACGGGCCACCGTCGTTCGGGACGCTCACGAGAAAGCCGCCATATGCCGACCGGACGAGGATCGGACCGGTCCACAGATGAAGCAGGGCGCGGCCGGGCCTGACCCGATGACGAACCAGCAGCCCACCGGCGGCGAACAGAACGGCCGCGCCTGTCATCGAGGTGACCACCAGCATCAGCAGCAGGACGACATCCATTCCGCCGCCGTACATCGCCTCCGCGTCAAGCGCGTCACGAAGGACGATGCGGGCTCCGCTTGCTGATTGCGCAAGACCCAACGCGCCACCGGCGAACAGCCAGAGGGAAGGACGCACGGGGCACGATAACAAGCTGGACCGGGGGCGAATCGCGTCCATGACTGCACGAACGGGAGCTTCTCCGGCCGACCATCACGCCCCGGCCTGCGCGGCGTCCGCCGTGACCCCCGTGGCGCTGACGATCCCCGACCGCGACCGGTGGCCCGAGCGGCGTAGCGACGTCACCCGCCCCTGCCGGTACCGACTCACCGGCTCAGGACGATCTCCCTCTCCATATGGGACAGCTTCTCGGGATTGCGTACGGCGTAGATCCCGGTGATGAGGCCGCCGTCGATGCGCACGGCCAGGACCGTGTCCATCTCGCCCCCGAGTTGGACGATCAGCGCCGGGTGGCCGTTGACCTGTGCCGGCCGCCACGACGTGCTGCCCGCGACCCTGCCCCACCCGCCGGCCAGCAGGCGGGCCACCTTGTCGGCTCCGAGGATGGGCCGCGGGACTGCCTGCTTGACGCCGCCACCGTCACCGAGCAGGACCACGTCCGGCGCGAGGATGTCGAGCAGGCCCTGCAGGTCGCCGGTCTCGACCGCCCGCTGGAACGCGTCGAGCGCGTACCGGGTCTCGGCGGCGGAAACGACCCGGCGGGGCCGGCGCGCCGCGACGTGTGCCCGTGCCCGGTGGGCGATCTGACGGACAGCGGCGGGATTCTTGTCGACGGCTTCGGCGATCTCGTCGTACCCGAGGTCGAACACCTCGCGCAGCACGAACACCGCCCGTTCGGTCGGTGCCAGCGTCTCCAGCACCAGCAGCATCGCCATCGAGACGCTGTCGGCCAGCGCGACGTCCTCGGCGACGTCCGGAGCGGTGAGCAGCGGCTCGGGCAGCCAGGGGCCAACGTAGGACTCCCTGCGGCGGCTGAGCGTACGCAGTCGGACGAGTGCCTGGCGGGTGGTGATCCGGACCAGGTACGCGCGCCGGTCCCGGACCGTGCCCAGGTCGACGCCCGCCCACCGCAGCCAGGTCTCCTGCAGGACGTCCTCCGCGTCGGCGGCCGAGCCGAGCATCTCGTACGCGACGGTGAACAGCAGGTTGCGGTGGGCGAGGAACGCCTCGGTGGCCGGGTCCGGGCGATCGTCGGCGGCGGTCTGCGGCGTACCCACCATGGGTGGCTCCTGTTCCCTCGCGACTGCGTCACCCATCAGATGCCGGACCCGGCCGTGCTGTGACACCTCCGGCTGTGGCAGTCGTCACCCCGGCCGCGCCGTCACACGGCGCTGCACGCCGGCATCTCGTGTTCGTCCAACCGAACCCCAGGAGTGAAGGACGGAAGCATGGACGCCCGATTCAACTTGTTCGACAACGAGGTCGCCGGGAAGTTCGCCAAGCGGTTCGCGAACGCCGGCCTGGTGATCCAGCAGTCGCCGCTGCCCAAGGCCACGCAGGAGCTGGTGTCGCTGCGGGCCAGCCAGATCAACGGCTGCGGCTGGTGCATCGACATGCACACCAAGGAGGCCGCAGCGGCCGGCGAGAGCGCGGTCCGGCTCAACCTGGTCGCCGCCTGGCGCGAGTCGACCGTCTTCACCGAGGCCGAGCAGGCCGCGCTGGCGCTCGCCGAGGAGGGCACCCGGCTCGCCGACGCCTACCAGGGCGTGTCCGACGAGACCTGGGCCGAGGTGCGCAAGCACTACGACGACGACCAGGTCGCCGCGCTGGTCGCGCTGGTCGCCCTGATCAACGCGGCAAATCGCCTCGCCGTGATCGTGCATCAGCGGGGCGGTTCCTACCAGCCGGGCATGTTCGCCGCCGCGTTCGACTGAATCGAGAGCCGGCCCGGCCCGGGGTCAGCCGGTCCGGGCCGACGGTGGCGGCCGGTCGACGACCGGCCGCCACCCGCGCACCGCGTCAGCCGGCGCCGCCGGCCCGGAACGCGACCCAGGCGTCGCTCATCCGGTCCGCCTGGCCCGGCGTGAACATGTTCATGCAGGAGTCCTGCGTGTAGTCCATGAAGTTGTGGATCGGGTCCAGCCCGGGTGCGGTGCAGGTGTCCGCGCCCACCGGGCAGTTGAACTGCGGTGCCGCCTCGCGCGGGGTGTCCGCGACGAAGTCGCCAGCGGCGGAGCAGCCGTGCGCGAAGGTGTGCTCCAGCATCAGCCAGTGCCCGACCTCGTGCGTCAGCGTGTCGCCGAGGGCGTACTTGCCGGCCGTGCCGCCCGGCATCGACTCGTCGAGCAAGACCACGCCGTCGATGTAGTCGCGGCCGTTGTTGTAGCCCTTCGGGAAGTACGCCCAGCCGAGCAGGCCGCCGCCGATGTTGGCCGCGTACACGTTGAGGGTCTCGGAGTCGCCGGTGTGCAGCGCCTTCTTCATGTCGCGCTCGTTCTTGCCCGGCACGACGGTGTACCAGGCGCTGTTCACCGTCCACGTCGTGTCGACGAGGTCGAACCGGAACGGCGTGTCGGAGGCGTTGGCGGCGGTGCGGCCCGCGAACGAGTCGTTGAGCACCTTCATCTGCGCCGCGATCAGGGTGTTCCACCTGGTCGTCTCGGCAGCGGTGAGCGGGTGGTCGGAGATCATGTGGAAGACCGTCGGCACGGTGACGCTGCCGTTGGCCAGGCGCGGGGCGTCCTTGATGACGCCGTAGGCGTTCGCCTCGTTCTTGGAGTACAGCTCCGGCTCCTGGGCGGTGGCGCCCTCGGCGAGCCGGGCCGCGCCGTGCCCGTGGGCGTCCGGCTCGCACTCGGCGGCACCCGGGGAGACGGGCACGGGCGCCGCCGATACCGCGCCGTAGGCGCCACCGGACGCCAGGAGCGTCGCGGCGGTGGCGGTGAGGACCGCAAGTCGGAAGATCGGTCTCCTGTGCATCGGTGCACCTTTCAGGAGGATGGGGGCGGTGCGGAGTCGACGCGGGGTTGCCACGACCAGGTCGATGACGTCGTCTTCCCGGTATGAGACCACGTCGATCGCGCATGCAACAGACCTGCGGAAAGGGCCTGCCTTCCCTGTAACGCCAGGGGGCCGGGGAGCGCTGATCGAAGGCGCGCGGGCCGTTCCGCGGGCCGCGCCGCGCCTCCTCGGGGCGTACCGGCGAGGCTCGTTTCGTCCTTTCGGACGGCTACGGTCGGCGGACCCGGTAGTAGAGGTGGGTGACCCGGTCGCCCTCGACGACCGTCGGGTCGGACAGCTCGACGGGGGCGTCGCGGACGTGGTCGAAGAACGGCACGCCGTCGCCGAGCAGCACCGGCACCAGGTTGACCCGGATCTCGTCGAGCAGCCCGGCCGCCAGGCACTGGCGGGCGATGCTGCCTCCGTTGACTCCCACCCAGCGGTCACCGGCCAGCTCGCGGGCCCGCGCGACGGCGGCCTCGATGCCCTCGGTGACGAAGGTGAAGGGCGCGCCCGGCCGGGGCCAGCCGTCCGGCACGTGGTGGGTGACGACCACGACCGGCTTGTCCATGGGGTGCCGGCCGTCCCAGCCGCCGACGAGGTCGAACAGCCGCCGGCCGACGACCAGGGCGCCGGTGTCGTCCAGGGTGTGCCGCAGGTGCCCGGCGCTCGCCTGCGAGGTGCGGAACGTCATCTCCGGCTTGGCGGTTCCGATGGCGACGTCGCCGTTGCCGTACCACTGGAAGAGCCGGTCGAAGCCGGTCTCGCCCGGGCCGGCGATGTAGCCGTCCAGCGACATGCTCGCCTCGGTGTAGACCCCGGCCACCTACAGCACCCGGGTGATCTGCTCGGCGGCGATCCGGGCGTCGAGCCGGGCCGGGTCGAGGTTGGCGCAGAGCACCACCGACGCGCCGACGGCCAGCGGCGCCAGCAGCCAGTACACGGGCTGCTCGTGCTCGGCGACGTCGACCAGCAGCCGATCGCCGGCCCGTAGGTCGAGCCGCTCGGCGACGGCCAGCGCGACGCTGCCCCACTGGCGGTAGCTCGTACCGTCGGGGCTGGCCGCGTGGGCGCTGGTCAGCGGGGCGGACGCGGGCAGCGCGTCGGTGTGCCGGCCCACCTCGGCGAGCCAGTCCCGGTATTCCTCCGGGGCGGGGGCGCGCGGGGTGACGCCGAGGCCGAGGACGAAGCGGTGCCGCGCCTCGGGCACGTCCTCCAGCCAGTCGTCGAGCCGCTCGGCGCTGACGAAGACGGCGTCGTACGGTTCGTCGGCGCCCGGCTCGACCGGCGGCAGGCCGGCGGTAGCCCGGGGCCGGAAGGACACCGCCACCCCGGCCGACCAGGCGCCCAGCAGCACGGCGGCGCTCTGCCAGTGCGCCGGGAGCAGTACGGCCGCCCGGTCGCCGACGCCCAGCCCGCAGCCCTCGCGCAGCAGCCCGGCGGCCCGCGCCGCCCAGCCGCCCAGTTCCGTGGCGGTCAGGTCGACCCGCTCACCGGTCGCGTCGTCGAGGTAGGTGAGCAGCGGCCGGTCCACCTCCGCCGCCCGCCCCCCGGCCAGCGGTTCCCGGACGAGGGCATCGGTCATGTTCATGTCGCACTCCTCGGCAGGCTGCGGCCAGCCTACTCAACCGTCGACGGGCCGGAACGGCATCGCCGCGCCGGCCCCGGGCATTGACCGGCGTTGCCACACTCGTGGCGCGGACGGTCCGCCGAGGCCCAGGGAGGCTGCGCATGCAGACGGACGAACGAGTGCCCCGGGCCCGTCGAGGCAGGACGCTGCGGGGCGCCGTGGCGCTGACCGTGCTGCTCGCCGGGGCGGCCCTGGCCCGGCCGGCGCCCGCCGCGGCGGACCCGCTGCCGGACCCCAACCCCACGGTGACCGCCACGATCTGGGCGCACTCCCCGACCACGACCGAGTACCGCATCACCGGCGGCTACAGCGCCCACTCCGGCGACGGCGACGTCGTGGTGCGGCGCACCGGCACCGGGGCGTACACGGTGGTGCTGGAGGGGGCGGCGACCAGCGGCGGGGTGGCGCACGCGGTGGCGTACGGCGGCGGGCCGGTCTTCTGCACGGTGGCGAGCTGGTACCGCAGCCCGATCGGCGCCCCCGACCTGCTGATCCAGGTGCGCTGCTTCGCCGCGACCGGCAGCCCCGTGGACAGTCGCTTCGTGGCCACCTTCACCAACGTCCGGCAGGTCGGCCAGGGCCGGCTGGCGTGGTTCGTCACCGACCAGGCGCAGCCGACCGGCGTACGCACCCTGCCCGCCGCGTACCGCTACGACTCGACCGGCGGGACGATCTCCTACGAGCGCCTCGACAAGGGCCGGTACCGGTTCCTGATGAACCCGAACCCGCCCAGCGAGGGCGGGGCGACCTTCCCGATGGCGCACGTGACCGCGCTGGGCGGCACCGCCGTGCACTGCCAGCTCGATCCGCCGGACGTGTGGGTGGTGCACTGCGCGAACGCCGCCGGCAACCCCGTGGACGCCCGCTTCGTGGTCACCTACGGCTCCCGGGTGGACCTGCTGGGCCGGGCGTTCGGGCCGCGCTTCGCCAGCGGCGTGTTCTACGGCGAGGACGTCCGCGACACCTGGATCGGCGGGGAGAGCTACAACTCGACGATCCCGGGCTTCGGCGGCGCGGCGGGCACGGTGCTCGGCACCGGCCGCTACCAGGTGCGTTTCGCCGGCACCGGGACCGGCTACGGCACCGCCTTCGTGAACTCCTTCGTGACCGGTCTCGGTCGTCCGCCGCGCGGCTACTGCGTACTGGCCGGCTGGGCTCCGTCCGGGGCCGACACCCTGGTCTCGGTCAACTGCTACGCCTGGCTGGGCGTGCCGGCCAACCTGAACGCGCGGATCTCGTACACCACCTGGCCGGCCGCCTGACGCCGCTGCCCGGCCGGCCCGCTCCCGCCGGCCTGGTGCTGTCAGGGGGCGGGCAGTTCGGGGCCGCCGTCGAGCAGCGGGGCCAGCAGGTCGCCCTGCTTCTCCACCCGCCTGAGCACCTCCCCCGCCGTGTACGGCTTCGTCGCCGGCCGCTTCCCCGCCGCGCCCGCCTCGACCTCGTCCCAGGTCAGCGGGGTGGAGACGGACGGCACGGACTGCGCCCGCAGCGAGTACGGCGACACGGTCGTCTTGGCCGCGTTGTTCTGGCTCCAGTCGATGAAGACCTTGCCCGGCCGTAGGTTCTTCGCCATCTTCGACACGATGAGCTTCGGGTGCGCCCGCTCCAGCTCCTGCGCGATCCGCTTGGCGTAGGCCGAGACGTCCTCGGCGTCCTGGGTGCCGGCGATCGGGCAGCACAGCTGCATGCCCTTCTTCCCGGACGTCTTCGGGTACGCGGAGATGCCGTCGTCGGCGAGCCGGTCGCGCATCAGCAGCGCCACCTG
The DNA here is from genome assembly GCF_052068495.1 of Micromonospora sp. SD12. Lineage (NCBI taxonomy): Bacteria > Bacillati > Actinomycetota > Actinomycetes > Micromonosporales > Micromonosporaceae > Micromonospora > Micromonospora sp. SD12. The sequence continues at coordinate 37,582 of NZ_JBQHDF010000001.1, forward strand.
GCAGCACTGGCGCAGCGCCGCCGGCGGCCCGGGATCGAGGTCGACGACCATCATGTCGGGGTGCTCGCCGATCTTCCACTGGGGTGTGTGCAGTTCCAGCGCGGCCAGGTTCGCCAGCCAGACCAGGGTGGGCAGGTCGTCGGCGACCACGTAGTCGATGGTCTCGCGACCCTTGCTGGACCCGGGCGCGGGCAGCGTCTCGGTGCGTACCCAGCCGGGGGTGGCTGCCGGGGCGTTCTTCTCGAAGAACGAGCCGCCCGTGACCCCGTTGGGGAAGCGGATGCGGGTGAGCGCCCGGTCGGCGAGGTGCGGCAGGAGCACCGGGGCGATACGGGTGTAGTAGTCGATCACCTCGCCCTTGGTGAACCCGGCGTCGGGATAGAGCACCTTGTCCAGGTTGGACAGCTCCAGCGCGCGTCCCTCCACGTCCACCCGGAACCGCTCAGCCGGCATCGTCGACCTCCTCGGCGGGTTTGTCCGGCCGCAGCCGGAGCACCCGGGGGAACCGCAGTCGCCCGTCCGGGGTGCGCTGGCCGTACTTCACCTCCACCACGACCCGTGGTGTTACCCAGATCGCGCCCCGCGCATCCTCACGCGGCACGTCCCCGGCGAACGGCGACGCGCCGCTGCGCAGCGGCTCCAGCTCGCGCAGCAACTCCCGCTCGATGGCCGCGCCGATGCCGCCACCCACGCGCCCCCGGTAGGTGAGCCGGCCGTCCGGGCCCGGCACCCCGACCAGCAGGCCGCCGATCCGGCGCGCACCGGGCCGCCAGCCGCCGACCACGAAGTCGCCGGTGACCTCCAGCTTGACCTTCATCCAGTCCGGGGAGCGCGCGCCCGGCCGGTAGACCGACTCGACCCGCTTGGCCATCACCCCCTCCAGACCGTGCTCGCCGGCCGCCTCGTAGGTGGCCGGGCCGTCGCCGAAGACCGGCGACACCGCCCACCGGGCGCCGCCGAGCGCCAGGCCGTCCAGGGCCTCCCGCCGGCGGGCGTACGACCGGCCGGTCAGGTCCTCACCGTCGAGCCGGAGCAGGTCGAAGATCATGTACGTCACCGGGGCGACCGCCGCCAGCCGGGCGGCCTTGTTGCGGTCGCGCACGTGCATCCGCTCCGCCAGGGCCGTGAACGAGGGCTGGCCGGTCTCGCCGAGCAGCACCACCTCGCCGTCGAGCAGCGCGTCGCCCACCTGCTCGTGCAGGGCGGCCAGCTCGGGGTACGCGACGGTGATCTCCACGCCACTGCGGGCGTACAGGTGCTGCCGGCCACCGGAGATGTCCGCCAGCGCGCGGACCCCGTCCCACTTGAACTCGTACGCCCAGCCGGCACCCGCCGGGAGCTGCCCGGTCATCGCGAGCATCGGCTTGAGCGGCGCGCCGGGCACGTCCCGACTGTACTTGCGCACCGAAGCGCTCGCGTGGCCTTCGATCATTTGCGATCCTGGGCTGTACCGGCGAGAGGAGCACGGGGATGCGGGCCATCTGGAAGGGAGCCGTCTCGTTCGGCCTCGTCTCGATCGGGGTCAAGCTCTACTCGGCCACCGAGGAGAAGGACATCCGCTTCCACCAGGTGCACCGGGAGGACGGCGGGCGCATCCGCTACAAGCGCACCTGCCAGGTCTGCGGCGAGGAGGTCACCTACGACGACATCGCCAAGGGCTACGACATCGGCGGCGGCGAGATGGTGATCCTCACCGACGAGGACTTCGCCGAGCTGCCGCTGTCCAGCTCGCGCGCGATCGACGTGCTGGAGTTCGTCCCCGCCGAGCAGGTCGACCCGATCCTCTACAACAAGGCGTACTTCCTGGAGCCGGAGGGCACCGCCACCAAGCCGTACGTGCTGCTGCGCGACGCGCTCGCCGACTCGGAGCGGGTGGCGATCGTCAAGGTGGCGCTGCGCCAGCGGGAGCAGCTCGCCACGCTGCGGGTCCGCGAGGGCGTGCTGCTGCTCAACACCATGCTCTGGCCGGACGAGATCCGCAAACCCGACTTCGGCTTCCTCGACGAGGACCTGAAGGTCCGCCCGCCGGAGCTGGCGATGGCCAGCTCGCTGATCGACTCGATGGCCGGCGAGTTCGAGCCGGACGCCTTCACCGACGACTACCGGGCGGCATTGCAGGAGGTCATCGACGCCAAGGTGGAGGGCCGCGAGGTCGTCCAGCCGGAGGAGGTCGAGGAGGCTCCGGCCGCCGCGGTGGACCTGATGGCGGCGCTGAAGGCGTCCGTGGAGCGCGCCCGCTCCGCCCGGGGCGAGGCGCCGGCCGGCGGCGGGGAGCCGACCCCGATCTCGGCCGCCCGCTCGGCGCAGAAGAAGGCCGCCGAGAAGAAGGCGGCGAAGGCCCCGGCCAGGAAGACCGCCGAGAAGAAGGCCGCGCCGAAGAAGACCGCCGCCAAGAAGGCCGCCCCGAAGAAGGCCGCCGAGGGCGAGAAGAAGCCTGCGGCGAAGAAGGCCGCGCCGAAGAAGGCCGCCCGCAAGACCGCCTGACCCCGCCCGACCGCGTCTCCTGTCGGCCGGTGCGCGTCCGGCCGGCGCACGGCGTGCCGTCGCGGCGTCCGCACCGCCCTCCCGCGCGCCGATGTTGCCTTGACGCCGGTGGCAAGGTCTAGCGTCGGTCGGGTCGGACGAGGGAGGTCGGATGCTGATCGGTGAGCTGGCGGAACGCGCCGGCACGAGCACCCGGGCCCTGCGCTACTACGAGACACACGGCCTGGTCCGGGCGGCCCGCTCGGCCAACGGATACCGGGTCTACGACGAGGCGGAGCTGCACGTCGTACGCGAGATCCGGGCGCTGCTCGCGGTGGGCTTCGGCCTGGACGACATCCGCCCGTTCGTCGCCTGCCTGCGGGCCGGCAACGCCTCCGGTCACGTCTGCCCGGACTCGGTGGCCGTGCTGCGACGCAAGCTGGCCGAGGTCGACGCCGGCATCGACCGGCTGCACGCGGTCCGCCGGGAGCTGCGCGACCAGCTCGCCCACGCCATCACCCACCGGGAGGAAACATGCTCGAGACTGCGCCGGACGGCTCGCTGACCGTCGTCACCGACGACACCTTCGCCACCGTGGTGCTCGCCGCCGACCGCCCGGTCGTGGTCGACTTCTGGGCCGACTGGTGCCCGCCGTGCCGGGCCGTCTCCCGAAGCCTCGCCGAACTCGCCGAGGAGTTCGCCGGCCGGATGGTCGTCGCCACGATCGACACCGACGCCAACCCGGCGGCCACCCGCGCCTACTCGGTGATGTCCCTGCCCACCCTCCTGGTATTCCGCCACGGCACGGTGGTCGGCTCGATCGTCGGGTCCCGCCCCAAGCACCACCTGCGCCAGTCCCTGGCCCGGCATCTGGAGGGCTGAGCCACCGGCCGGTGTGGGCGGTCTCGCCCGCCACCGGCCACCGCGGGTACGCTCCGCCGGCCCCCGCCGCGAGAGGAACCCCATGCCGTACACCCCCGACCTGGACCGGCTGCTGACGCCCGGCGCCCGCTTCGCCGACGAGCACGCCACGTACGTCATGGAGGTGCACCCGGTGGGCGACGTCGTGCTGCCGACGGGGCGGGTGGTCGGCTGCGACCCGGTGGCCTGCCCCGAGGACGAACCGTTCACGGTCGAGGTGGCCCCCGGCCGCTACCCGGCGCGGGCGTGGGTCGCCGTGGTCCGGGGCGAGGACACCGAGGCAGACCGGCGGGTGGCCGCCCTCGAACTGGTGATCCACGACGAGCCGGCGGCCCGCTGGGAGATGGCGCTGGTCGGCGACCAGGACGTCGCGGACCTCAAGTCCGACGGCTGGTTCGGCTACGGCGTGGACACCGGCATCGGCACCCTGGCCGACCCCATCGCGCTGGCCGCCCTGGAAACGTGGGACGAGGACGCGGTGACGGACGTGTTCGTCGCGGACGAGCCGTCGGGCGGGCCGGTGCCGGGGCACGTCGTCGCGGTGCTCGACGAGACGACCGGGGCCAACGTGGTGACGGTCTGGTCCGGCTGGGGCGACGGCTGCTACGGCACCTGGATCGGGCGTACGGCCGACGGCCGGATCACCTCGTTCGTGACCGACTTCATGGTGGTGCCGGGGCCGGCGTGACCTGTGCGGTGGGAGCGGCCACCGTCGAGGCGGCGCGGTGGGCGGCCGGGCGGGTACCGTGTGCGTCGGCTTTCCCCCGGCACTCCGATGCCGGCCACCACCTTCGCAGCAGGGAGTCGACGCCGTGAGCGAGCGTACGCAGAACCGGTCCCAGAAGTCGGAGCGGCGGCTGGCCGCCCAGTTGGCCGCCCAGAAGGCGGCCGAGGCGAAGCGCCGCCGGCAGGCCTGGGCCGGCGGGCTCGCCGGGGTCGCCGTCGTCGCGGTGCTGATCACCGTCTTCGTGACGATCGGGCGCAACAGCGACGGCGACAAGGACCAGACGGCCGGCGCCCCCTCGGCGGGCCCGTCCGCCAGTGCCCCCGCCGCCGACACGCCCCCCGCCCCGCAGCTGCCGGAGGGGGCGGATCCGGCCCTGGGCAGCAAGCCGGCCGTCGCCGCCGGCAAGGGCGAGCTGAAGAAGCTCACCGTGACCCCGCTGATCAAGGGCACCGGCCCGGCGGTGCAGAAGGGCCAGACGATCACCACGAACTACGTGGGCGTCTTCTACAAGGACGGCAAGGAGTTCGACTCGTCGTGGAACGGCGGGCAGCCGGCGTCCTTCGCCATCGGCGTCGGCCAGGTCATCCCGGGCTGGGACCAGGGCCTCGTCGGGGTGACCGTCGGCAGCCGCGTCCAGCTCGACATCCCGGCCGAGCTGGCGTACGGCACGAACCCTCCCGGCGGCCGTCCGGCCGGCCCGCTGCGCTTCGTGGTGGACGTGCTCGCGGCGCAGTGACCCGTCGGTCCGCCCGTGACCGGCCCGTTGCCCCGGTCGGCCCGTGACCCGGCCCGTGCTCGCCGGGTCCGCCCGTGACCGGTCCGTTGCCCCGCGGTAGCGGCCCGGTTCGCCCGGGATGTCGCCCGTTGTTGATGCAGTAGCCCACATGGGGCTTCCGGCCCCTCACCCACTCGCAGTAGGTTCAGCGTCACCCCGGGCGGTCGGCCGTCCGGGGTGACGACCGGACGCGGAGGTGCACGTGACGGCGCTGGACGACGCGGGGCGGGCCGCCCGGGTGATGTGGACGCACTACGAGCCCGTCCACGCGATCACCTACTTCCACCCCCGCGCCCGGGCCGCCTTCGAGGCGGTCGGCCTGCGGGGCTTCTGGCGCGGCTACTTCGCCGGCCGGGCCGCGCCGCTGGGGCCCGCCGAGGCCGCGCCGGTCACGGCGGCGTTCTTCAACTTCGCCCCGCACACCGTGGCGCGGGCGCTGCCGGCCGTCTGGCGGCTGGCCACCCCGGAGGAGGCGCTGCGGGCGCGGCTCACGGGCGCGGTGCAGGCGCTGGCCGAGCTGACCTACGAGCTGCCGGAGTCGCACCTGGTCGAGGCGGCCGAGCTGCTGGAGGCCGCGGCCGCCGAGGCGGAGCCGGCCGGCCGGGTGCTGGGCGCCGCCAACGCCGCCCTGCCGCGCGGCGAGTACCCGCTGGCCCGGCTCTGGCAGGCCGCCACCACGCTGCGCGAGCAGCGCGGCGACGGGCACATCGCCGCGCTGGTCGCGGCCGACCTCGACCCGGTGGAGACGCTGGCCTGGCGGGTCGCGGTCGACATCTCGCCGCTGAACCTGCTCGGGCGCGGCTGGTCGGAGGAGCAGTGGGCCGCCGCCCGCGCCCGGCTGGCCGAGCGGGGCTGGCTGACCCCCGACGGGGAGCCGACCGAGCAGGGTCGGGCCCGGTTCCAGGCGATCGAGGACGCCACCGATGCCGCCGCCGCCCGCCCGTGGCGGACGCTGGGCCCGGAGCGTACGGGTCGGCTACGCGAACTGCTCGAACCGATCGCGCGCGCCGCGCACACCGTCATCCCCGAGGGCAATCCGATCGGCCTGCCCGCCCTGCGGACCTGACCGCCCGCCTGCGCGCTGACCGCCGCCTGCCCGCCTGCTCGCCGCCCTGCCGCCCGCTGACCGCCGCCGCCTGCCCGCTGGCCGCCGATGGGGCAGGATGGGCTCGTGGCGGATGCGGTGATCTTCGACCTGGACGGCGTGATCGTGGACTCCGAGCCGGTGTGGGAGGAGGTCCGGCGGGCGTACGTCGCGGCGCACGGCGGCACCTGGCAGCCCGACACGCAGCGCCGGCTGATGGGCATGAGCACCGGCGAGTGGGCGCGCTACCTCAGCGGTGAGCTGGGCGTCGACCGTAGCCCCGAGCAGGTCGCCACCGAGGTCGTCGAGGAGATGACCCGGCGCTACGCGCAGCGCGTACCGCTGATCGACGGGGCCGACGAGGTCGTACGCCAGCTGGCCGAACGGTGGCCGCTGGGGCTGGCCAGCTCGTCGCCGACGCGGCTGATCGCGGCGGCGCTGGCCGCGACGGGTCTGACCGGGGTGTTCGGCGCCACGCTGTCGACCGAGGAGACCGAACGGGGCAAGCCGGCGCCCGACGTCTACCTGGCGGTCGCCGAGCGGCTGGGCGTCGACCCGGCCCGCTGCGTGGCCGTGGAGGACTCGTCCAACGGCGTACGGTCGGCTGCCGCGGCCAGGATGACGGTGGTCGCGGTGCCGCACGGGACGTACCCGCTCGACCCGGACGCCGAGCGGCTGGCGGCCGTGGTGCTGGACGCCATCGGCGACCTGACCCCGCAGGCCATCGACCGCCTCGGCTAGGCGGCCCACCAGGGCCGCTCGCACACGCCAAGCCCTGACGCGCCAACCGCCAACACCAGCCCAACCCCAGGCCCAGCCCGGCGATCAGGACGCCCTGGACCCTAAAACCGCCCGTTAACGTCCATCGCGTCCTGATCACCGGTGCTCGCACTCGCACGACGCCGCCGTAGGGCGGGGTGCTCGCGTGTTCCCGCCGTGGGCGGTGGGGCTGGTGGCAGGTTGCGTGGCCCGGGCGGCGGCGTCCGGGTGTGGGGCGGCGGGTCGGCATGAGCGGGGATCCGCCGGGTACCGCAGCCGACGGCGCCCCGCCGGGGGCCGCCGGGTGAGGAGACGGGGATGAAGGCGATCGTGTACGAGCGCACCGGCGACGCCTCGGTGCTGCAACTTCTCGACCGGCCGGTGCCGGAGCCCGGCCCCGGCGAGGTCCTGGTGCGGGTGGCCGTGTCGGGGGTGAACCCGACCGACTGGAAGGCGCGCCGGCAGGGGCCGCTGCCCGACGGCTGGCAGACGCCCGGGCAGGACGGCGCGGGGGTGATCGAGGCGGTCGGGGAGGGCGTCGACCGGGACCTGATCGGCGAGCGGGTCTGGCTGTGGGAGGCCGCGTGGCAGCGGCCGTGGGGCACCGCCGCCGAGTACACGGTGGTGCCGGTGCGGCAGGCGGTGCCCCTCGGCGACGCCTCCTTCGACCTGGGGGCCTGCCTGGGCATCCCCTTCCTCACCGCGCACCGCTGCCTGACCGCCGGCGAGTACACCCCGGACCGGCTGCACGCGGGCGCGCTCAGCGACCACACGGTGCTCGTCCAGGGCGGGGCGGGCGCGGTGGGCAACGCGGCCATCCAGCTCGCCCGGTGGGCGGACGCCTGCGTGGTCGCCACGGTCAGCAGCCCGGAGAAGGCGCAGTTGGCGGCGGCGGCCGGGGCGTCCTTCGTGATCGACTACCGGCGGCAGGACGTGGTCGAGGAGGTCCGCAAGATCGCGCCCGACGGGGTGCACACGATCGTCGAGGTCTCGCCGGCACGCAACGCCGCCGTCGACGTCCAACTGCTCCGGCGCGGTGGCGCGGTCTGTGTCTACGCCGACGACGGCGGGGACGAGGTGACCCTGCCGATCCGGCCGTTGATGGCCCCGAACGCGCGGTTCCAGTTCGTGCTCGTCTACACCGAGCCGAAGGCGGCCAAGGCCCAGGCGGTGGTGGACGTGGCGGCTGCGGCGGCGCAGGGCGGGATCCGGGTGGGCGAGGACGCCGGCCTGCCGCTGCACCACCATCCGCTCTCGGCGGCCGGCGCGGCCCACCAGGCGGTGGAGAACGCGGTGGTCGGCAAGGTGCTGATCACGACCAGCGAGAGCGGGTGACGCCCAGCCTCACCGAAAGCCTTCTGAGCTGGGCAAATTTCCCCATAGTGGGCACAGAGGCGAACAAGTTTCGCAACAATGACGGTGCGGGTCACCCGCATGGAGCGGGCGGCCCCGGCGCGGTGCGAACGCCGGGGCCGCCCCTGGGGAGGGATTTCAGGAGTGGTCCCTACCCCGACAGGCGACGGTGCGCCTGAGAACGTTACGGGGCGGTCAGCTCCCGGACACTCAGTTCGCCCCCGGCGTACCGGGAACGGACGACCTTCTTGTCGAACTTGCCGACGCTGGTCTTCGGCACCGCGTCGATGACGGCCCAGCGCTCCGGCAACTGCCAGCGGGCCACCGACCCGGCCAGGAACTCCCGCAGCTCCTCGGCCGTCGCCGACGCCCCCTCGCGGAGCACCACCGTGGCCAGCGGCCGCTCACCCCAGCGCTCGTCGGGCACCCCCACCACGCAGGCCTCCAGCACCGCCGGGTGGGCCATCAGGGCGTTCTCCAGCTCGACCGAGGAGATCCACTCGCCGCCGGACTTGATGACGTCCTTCGCCCGGTCCGTGAGCGTGATGTAGCCGTCCGGCGAGAGGGTGCCGACGTCTCCCGTACGCAGCCAGCCGTCGCGGAACTTCTCCTCGTCGGGCACGTCGTCGCCGACGTACCGGGCGGTCACCCACGGCCCGCGTACCTCCAGCTCGCCGACGGCCGTCCCGTCGGCGGGCAGCGGCTCGCCCAGCGGGCCGACGATGCGGGCCTCGACCCCGGCCGGCACGCGGCCCTGCGTGTAGCGGTAGCGCCAGGCGTCCTCGCCGGTCGCGCCGGCCGGCGGCCGGGAGACCGAGCCCAGGGGGGACATCTCGGTCATCCCCCAGGCGTGGATGACGTCGATGCCGTGCCGGTCGGCGAACGCGTGCATCAGTGCCGGCGGGCAGGCCGAGCCGCCGACGATGACCTCCCGCAGCGAGGAGCTGTCCACGTCGTGGGCGTCCAGGTGGGCCAGCAGGTCGTTCCAGATCGTCGGCACCGCGCCGGCCAGGGTGGGCCGCTCCCCGGCGATCATCTCCGCGATCGGCCCGGCCTGGAGGAACCGGTCCGGCATGATCAGCGACGCCCCGGAGAGGAAGGCCGCGTACGGCAGGCCCCAGGACATCGCGTGGAACATCGGCACGATGGCCAGCTCGCGGTCGGTCGGCCCGAGGCCGAACCCCTCCGGCATGCAGACCTGGAGCGAGTGCAGGTAGATCGAGCGGTGCGAGTAGGCGACGCCCTTCGGGTTGCCGGTGGTCCCCGAGGTGTAGCAGAGGGCGGCGGCGTCGCGCTCGTCCACTTCGGGCCAGTCGAAGACGTCGGGGCGGTCGGCGAGCAGCGCGTCCCAGTGGTGCACCGCGATCCGGTCACCGGCCGCCGCCGTGAGCGGGGCCGGGTCGCCACCGCTGACCACCACCACGTGCCGCACCGTCGTCATCTCGCCGATGACCCGGGCCAGCAGCGGGATGAGCGTCGAGTCGACCAGCACCACCCGGTCCTCGGCGTGGTTGGCGATGTAGGCGACCTGATCCGGGAAGAGCCGGATGTTGAGGGTGTGCAGCACCGCGCCCATGCTGGGCACCGCGAAGTACGCCACCAGGTGCTCCGCGTTGTTCCACATGAAGGTGGCGACCCGCTCGTCGCCGGTGACGCCGCACTCCGCGCGTAGCGCGTGGGCCAGCCGGGCCGCCGTGCGCCCGACCTCGGCGTACGTCATCCGGCGCGGCTCGGCGCCCGTCCAGGTGACCACCTCCGCCGTGCCGTGCACGGTGGCGCCGTGGCCGAGGATCCGGGAAACCTGGAGGGGAGCGTCCATCATCGTGCTACGCATGGGTAACAAAGTAGTGTCGGCGGTCACAGGTTGGGAACCCTGGAATGCCGGTCGACCCCGAACCGGCCCCGTAAATTGTCCGGGTGAGCATCTCCTGGGCCGATTCGTACGTGGGACAACTACGCGCGCTCGCCGGTGACCGGACGCTGATGTTCGTCGGCGCCCGCGCCGTGGTCCGCGACAACGCGGGACGCCTCCTGCTGATCCAGCGCTCCGACAACGGCCAGTGGGCCATGCCCGCCGGTGCGATGGAGCTGGGCGAGTCGATCGCCGACTGCGCCGTCCGCGAGGTACGCGAGGAGACCGGGCTGCGCGCGCTGCGCGTCAGCGCCTTCGCCCTCTACACGGGCCCGGACCGCACCCACACCAACATGTACGGCCACACGTACCAGATCTTCACGACCGCGTTCCGCGTCGACGAGTGGGACGGCGAGCTGGCCCGGATCACGGACGAGACGATCGACGCGGGCTTCTTCCACCGGGCGCAGCTGCCGGCCCCGCTCTCCGCCAGCGTCGCCGAGACCCTCGCCGACCTGGACGTCTTCGAGCAGACCAACCGGCTGATCCTCAAGTAGGGCCGACCCGGCCAGCCTGGGACGCGGGCCGGTGCGCCCGGTCAGAGCATCGTCTGGCTCTTCGCCTCCATCTCGGCGGCGGCCTCCTGCTTCGACTCCTTGGTCAGCGGCTTGCCGCCGGGTGCCGGTCCCTCGCCGCCCAGGCCGTCCGTGCCGCCCGTGGCGCCGTCCGGGCCCGCGCCGCGCAGCTTGTCGTTCGGCAGCGCCAGGGTGACCAGCACCGCCACGATCGCGATCAGGCCGGTGGTCAGGAAGACCAGATGCAGCGACTCGACGAACGCCGCCTGGACGGCCTCGCGCACCGGCGCCGGGAGCGCCAGGATGGTCGCCGGGTCGTTCACCGAGACGTCCGCCCCGCCGCTCGCCGCCACGGCGGCCTGCTGCTGCGGCGGCAGTTGGGCGATCGCGCCCGGCATCCGGTCGGCGAGTTCCGAGGTGAGCCGCGACGACAGCACCGCGCCGAGGATGGCGACGCCGAACGAGCCGCCCAGCGACCGGAAGAACGTCGCCGACGAGGTGCCGGCGCCCAGGTCCCGCATCGACACGGCGTTCTGCACGGCCAGGATCAGCGACTGCATGCAGAGCCCCAGCCCGACGCCGATCACGACCATGTAGCCGAAGGCCAGCCAGAGCGAGGTGTCCACCTCCAGCCGGGTGAACAGCAGCATGCCGACCACCAGCACCGCCGCGCCGACCACCGGGAACCACTTGTAGCGCCCGATGCGGCTCATCGCCCGGCCCGTCAGCACCGAGGTGACGATGATGCCGGCCATCATCGGCAGCATCAGCAGGCCGCTGCGGGTCGGCGAGGCGCCCCGCACGATCTGGAGATAGAGCGGGATGAAGATGATCGAGCCGAACATCACCAGGCCGAGCACGAAGCCGGCCGAGTTGGCCAGCGCGAACGTGGCGCTGCGGAACAGCCGCAGCGGCAGGATCGGCTCGGCCACCCGCGCCTCCTGGAGCACGAAGAGCACGCCGAGCACCGCGCCCGCCACGAAGAGGCCGACGATCACGCCGGAGCCCCACGCGTACTCGTTGCCGCCCCAGCTCAGCGCGAGCAGCAGGCAGCTCACCCCGGCGACCAGCAGCGCCGCGCCGACCCAGTCGATCGAGTGGTCGCGCCGGGTGAACGGGATCAGCCGCAGCACCCGGGAGCACACGACGAGCGCCAGGATCCCCAGCGGCACGTTGATGTAGAAGATCCACCGCCAGTCGGTCTCGGCGAAGTAGCCGCCGACCAGCGGGCCGGCGACCGAGGAGAGGCCGAAGACCGCCCCGAACAGGCCCTGGTAGCGACCGCGCTCCCGGGGCGAAACCACGTCCGAGATGATGGTGAACGCGAGCGTCATCAGGCCGCCGGCGCCGAGGCCCTGGACCCCCCGGGTGACGATGAGCTGGGTCATGTCCTGCGACAGGCCGGCCAGCAGCGAGCCGAGCAGGAACGTGCCGATGGAGAAGAGGAAGACGGGGCGTCGCCCGTACAGGTCGGCCATCTTGCCGTAGAGCGGCGTCGAGGCCGTGGAGGCGAGCAGGTACGCGGTGACCACCCACGAGTAGTGGTTGATCCCGCCCAGCTCACCGACGATGGTCGGCAGCGCGGTGCCGACGATGGTCTGGTCGAGCGCGGCCAGCAGCATGCCGGTCATCAGGCCGAACATCAGCAGCCGGATCTGCCGCCCGCCGAGTGTCGGGGCTTGCGTGGTCATCCCGCCTCCTTTCCCCGCCCACCCGAGACATGCGCGAGGAACGGCGTACACCTCGTCGGTCGTGGGTCGGCGCCGTTGCGGGCCACCGATCCCACGACCGACGACCGGTCAGCGGGACGAGTGCGGGCCCTCGGCGAACTCTTCGACGATCCTGGCACAGAAGGCCGGCAGGTCGTCCGGCTTACGGCTACTGACCAGGTTGCCGTCCGTGACGACCTGCTCGTCGACCCAGGTGGCGCCGGCGTTCGTCAGGTCGGTGCGCAGGCTGGGCCAGGAGGTGACCCGGCGGCCCCGCACCACGTCCGCCTCGATGAGCGTCCACGGCCCGTGGCAGATCACCCCCACCGGCTTGCCGGCGTCGAAGAACGCCCGCACGAAGCGCACCGCGTCCGGATCGGCCCGCAGGAAGTCCGGGTTCGCGACCCCGCCGGGCAGCACCAGCGCGTCGTAGCCGCCGGCGTCCGCGTCGGCCGCGGTCACGTCCACGTCGTACGCCTTGGACTGGTCCAGGTGGTTGAAGGACCGGATCGTGCCGGGCTTGAGCGAGACCAGTTCCACCGTGGCGCCGGCCTGCTCCACCGCCTCGCGGGGCTGGACGTACTCGACCTCCTCGACGCCGTCGGCGGCCAGGAACGCGATCCGCTTGCCCTGAAGTGTCGTCGCTGCCATGTCGGTGTCTCTCCTCTCCGGGGTACCGTCCGTCCCTTCCCGGGGCCCGGTGCCCGAAACCCCGTCCCGGGGGCGGCAGGTGTGCGACCCGTCCCCGGTGGCGGCAGGTTTGGCCCGGATGCCCCGGGGGACCCGGGACGGCATGGCAGGAGGAGCAGCGGAACAGCGCCGGCTCGCCGCGGTGGTGGAGGGCTGGCTCGGGCGTCCCGTCCTGGTCGTCGGTGACGCCATGCTCGACGAGTGGCGGTTCGCCGAGTCCGACCGGCTCTGCCGGGAGGCGCCCGCCCCGGTCCTCACCCTGCGCCGGCGGATCTCCGCAGCCGGCGGGGCGGCGAACACCGCCGTCAACGTCGCCGCGCTCGGCGGTCGGGCGGTGCTGGTGGCGCCGGTGGGCGCCGACGTGGCCGGCGACGAACTGCACGACTGTCTGGACCGGGCTGGCGTCTGGGACCGTACGGTCGCCCAGCCGGGCCGGCCCACGCCGGTCAAGCGGCGCATGCTGGCGGGCAACCAGATCCTGCTCCGGGAGGACTCCGGCGACGCCGACGACGCGCTCGACGACGACGGGGTGGCCCGGCTGCTCACCGCGCTGGACTGCGCCACCGAGGAGCTGCGCGCCGCCGGCGGCGAGGCGCCCACCCTGGTGGTCTGCGACTACGGTCTGGGCGCGCTGTCCGCCGCCGTACGCGCCTGGCTGGTGACCCACCGGGAGCGGTACGCCACGGTGGCACTCGACGCCCACGACCTGGCGGACTGGCGCGGCCTGGCGCCGACCGTGGTGACCCCCAGCTTCGCCGAGGCGACCCGGCTGCTCGCCCGGGCCGCCGGAACCCGGCCGGCCCCCGGTGCCGGGCTGCACCTGGACCACCCCGACGGCGACCCGGCCGACGGCCCCTCCGAACTCACGGTGGGCGTCGCCCCGGGTGGCACCCTGGCGCACCACGCCGCCCACCGCCCCGGCCCGACGAACCCGACCGGTGAGCCGACGGCCGGTGAGGGCCGGGTGGCGATGACCGGCGACGGGCTCACCGTGACCGGCACCGGTGTCACCGTGAACGCCACGGCCGGCGAGGGGGTCGACCGGGCCGTCCTCGCCGAGTCCCGCCTCGCCGAGCTGCGCGCGCACACCGGCGCGGACGTGGTGGCGGTGACCCTGGACACCGAAGGCGCGGTGGTCGGTGGGGCGGACGGCGAGCCCCGACGCAGCCACAGCACCCCGGTGCCGGCCAGCCACGCGGTCGGGGCGGGCGACGCGTACCTGGCGGCGATGACGCTCGCGCTGGCCGCCGACGCGCCGCTGCCCACCGCCGCCCAGCTGGCCCAGCTCGCCGCCACCATCACCGTCTCGGACACCGGCACCTGCGTGTGCCGCCGGGAGGACCTGCTCGTGGCGCTGGACGCGCCGGTCGGACGGGCGGGCCACCGGGCGCTGGTCGGCACCGACGAGCTGGCGGCGATCGTCGCGGAGCATCGCCGGGCGGGCCGGGCCATCGTCTTCACCAACGGCTGCTTCGACGTGCTGCACCGGGGCCACGTGCGCTACCTGGAGCAGGCCCGCGCGCTCGGCGACCTGCTGGTGGTGGCGGTCAACTCCGACGGCAGCGTACGCCGGCTGAAGGGCCCGGACCGGCCGGTGAACCCGGTCGAGGACCGCATCGCCCTGCTCGCCGCGCTGGCCTGCGTCGACCACGTGGTGGTCTTCGAGGAGGACTCCCCGGCGGAGCTGATCGAGACGGTCCGCCCCGACGTGTACGTCAAGGGCGGCGACTACCCGCCGGAGATGGTGCCGGAGGCGCCGCTGGTGCGCCGGCTCGGCGGGCAGGTCCGCACCCTCGGGTACGTACCCGACCGGTCCACCTCGGCGATCATCGACCGGATCCGGGCGCACGCTCAGGAGCCGCAGGAGGAGGACACCTCCCTGACGCCCGAACCGTCGTGAACCGCCCGCTCGACCCCGGCACGGCCGACGGGTTCCGCGCGCCACGGCTGCTCGACGTGCTGATCCCGACCCGCAACCGCCCCGCCGAACTGGCGGTCACCCTCTCCGGGCTGGCCGCCCAGGAGGACGTACCCGGCTTCGGGGTGGTGGTCAGCGACCAGTCCGACGGCGACGCCGCGTACCGGCACCCGGCGGCGGCCACCCTGGTCCGGGCGCTGCGCCACCGGGGGCACCCCGTGCTGCTGACCCGCCGGCTGCCCCGGCGCGGGCTGGCCGAGCACCGGGCGTACCTGCTGGCCGCCTCCGCCGCCCGGTACGTGCTCTGCCTCGACGACGACGTCTGGCTGGAGCCGGGCGCGCTGCGCCGGCTGGTCACCGCCATCGACGAGCTGGGCTGTGGCTTCGTCGGCAACGCGGTACACGGGCTGTCGTACGCCGACGACGTCCGGCCGGAGACGCACCGGCACTACGAGGAGTGGACCGGCCCGCCCACCCCGGAGCGGATCCGCCCGGGCACCCCGCAGTGGGAACGGGCGTCGATCCACTCGGCCGCGAACCTGCTGCACGTCACCCGCCGGCTGGACCTGCCGGCGGGGGCCTGGCGGGCGTACCGGGTGTCCTGGATCGGCGGCTGCGTGCTCTACGACCGGCAGAAGCTGCTCGACTCCGGCGGGTTCGACTTCTGGCGGCGGGTGCACGAGAAGCACCAGGGCGAGGACGTCGCCGCGCAGCTCGCCGTGCTGGCGCGCTTCGGCGGCGCCGGCGTCCTGCCCAGCGGCGCATACCACCTGGAGTCGCCGACCACGGTCACCGAGCGCGACGTGGAGGCGTGGGAGGTCGTCCTCGCCGAGGAGGAGTCGACGCAACGGGCCTGAGACGGACGCGGGGGTCCGGCCGCGGCGGCGCCCGACAGACGCCGGCGCTCAGGGGGCGCCGGGTTCCGGGCGGAGCAGTTCCCGCGCCGCCTCCACGACCTCGACGACCGGCACGTCGGTGACGAAGGAGTCCCGGTGGGGGCACTCACCGTCGCCGGGACGGTGCGGGTAGATGCCCGGGGTGCAGTCCACCCCGCAGACCGGGCAGAGCACCGTCCACGAGCTGATCGGCCGGTGCCGGCCGCGCAGCAGGTTCGCCACCGTGATCAGGTTGCCGACCCAGTAGACGCCGACGGTCGCGGTGCCCACGGCGGCGGCCAGGTGCAGCGGGCCGGTGTCGTTGGAGACCACCAGCTCGCAGCCGGCGTAGCAACCGGCGAGCCCGCCGAGGCTGAGCGTGCCCACCTGCGGCCGGAGGGGCACCCCGGCCGCCCCGACCACCCGGTCCACCACCTCCTGCTCGGCGGGGGTGCCGGTGACCAGCACCTCGTACCCGTCGCCGACCAGCTCGCGGGCCACCTCCGCGAAGCGTTCGGCGGGCCAGCGCCGGCGGGTGTCCGTGGCGCCGGGGTGCAGCGCCACCCTGGGCCGCCGTGCCGGGCCGAGCACCTCGTCGGCCTCGGCCCGGTCGGCGTCGGTCACGGCCAAGGTCGGGACCATGGTGGTGGCGCCCGCCCCGACCAGTCCGGCCACCTCCAGGTAGCGGATCACCTCGTGCTGGTAGTAGACGTACCGGATCCAGCGGTCCAGCGGCGGCGCGTCCTCGGCGCGCAGCCCGGCGGTGACCCGCGCGCCGAGGGCGGCGACGAACGGGTTGGAGTTGGCGCCGCCGCCGTGCAGTTGCAACGCCAGATCGAAGCGTTCCCGGCGGGCCGCGGCGAGGAAGTCGTCCGGCGCCGACTCCGGCTCGCCCGGATCGGGGCCGCGGATCCCCGGCGCGGGCGGCACCACCAGCACGCGGTCCACCGGCCCGGGCCGGTCGCGCCAGAGCTTCGCGTGCCACGGCGCGCCGAGCAGCACGATCTCCGCCTTCGGGTACGCGGCCCGCAACGCGTCCAGCGCCGGCAGGACGAAGATGAAGTCACCGAGCGCGTTGGCGCGCAGCACGGCGATCCGCTCGACGTCGGGCACGCGCCCGGTCGCCGGGCCGAGCAGGTCCGGGGTGGCCACGCGGCTCGTTACGGCCGGTCGGTCTCGTCGAGGGCGATGTCCGGGCGGTGCATCTCCCGGTCCGCCGCCGGGTCGACGACGGTCGGCGTACCCCCGGCGGGGCCGGCGGACCGGGGCCCGGTGCGGCCGACGGTGATGGAGCGCGGCGCGGGCCGGGCGGCCCTGGGCAGTCGCACCCGGAGCAGGCCGTGGTCCATGACCGCGTCGATGGCGTCGGGGTCCACCCGGGACGGCAGGTCGACGCGGTACTCGAAGCCCCGGGTCTCGAAGCCGCCGGGGATGCCGTGGTCGGCGTTGACCTCGGCCTCGGAGCGGGCCCGGACACAGAGCTCGCGGTCGTCCAACTCGACCGCCACCTCCTCCGGCGCCACGCCGGGCAGCCGCACCACGACCTCCCAGCCTTCGGCGGTCTCGCTCAGCTCGACGTCCGACGACCCGGTCCGGCCGCCGACCAGCCGGCGCAGCTCCGACCGCAGCGACTGGAGTTCGCCCATCGGGTCCCAGCCCTGCTGCCGACCGCGCCAACTCCGGCCGGACCCGCCGCTCTGCTCGCTCATGACGCCCCTCCGCTGATGACTCGCTCGCTCAAGACGGCCCTCCCCCGCGCCCCGCCCCGCTCATCGGGCCTCGCCGATCCGCTGGGTGGCCGCCGGAGGCCTCAGCGAGCTGGGCGCGTCCAGTCCGGCCTCGCGGTCCACGCCGACACCGAGCCGGTCAACCAGTTCCCCGCCCAGCCAGGCGCTGACGCCGAGGATCGCCAGCGCGACCACCTCGATGGCGATCAGCGCGCCGCCGGCAGCCCGGGAGTCGGCGTTGAGCCGGACCACCCAGACCGCGGCGAAGAGCAGGATCACCGCCACGTTGGCGGCGGCGTGGGTCAGCGCCACCCGCTTCGCGCGGGTGCCCGACGGGATGGCCAGCAGGTCGAACGTCCCGGCCGCCGCGGCCAGCAGGCCGCCGATCAGGCCGACGGTGATGTTCCAGTAGGCGACCTCGCCGAGGAAGTCCGGCCCGCCCACGGTGTCCACCAGGTCGAACAGGACCGCCGTGACCAGCAGGCCGACCGGGAACATGACCAGCATCGGGTGGACGGGGTGACCCAGCACCTTGAGTCGGCTCTCCATCGGGCCTCCACTGCTCGGTCTCTCCGGGCGGGTCGGGTGAGGCGGTACCCCCGACCCGGAGGGACAAACCTCGCGCTGGTCGCGCTCTCCTAGGCTCATGGGCGGCGGGTACGCCGCCACCGGGGTCAACGCACGGGGGAGGATCACGTGACGGTGGAGATCACCTCGCACGAGGAACTGCGCGAGCTGCTGGGAACACCCATGCCGCGCGCGCTGACCAAGGAGCGGCCCGTCCTGCACCAACGGGACCGGGACTGGCTGGCCGCCTCACCGTTCTGCCTGGTGGCGACGGCGGGCGCGGACGGCAGCTGCGACGTCTCGCCGAAGGGCGACCCGCCCGGCTTCGCGCTGGTGCTGGACGAGCGGACCATCGCCATCCCGGAGCGGCCGGGCAACCGGCGCGCCGACGGCTACCGCAACATCCTGGACAACCCGCACGTCGGGTTGATCTTCCTGATTCCCGGGCGCACCGACACGCTGCGGATCAACGGCCGGGCCCGGTTGGTGCGCGACGCCCCGTGGTTCGACGACATGGTGGTCAAGGGGCACCGGCCGGTCCTCGCCGTGGTGGTGGAGATCGAGCAGATCTTCTACCACTGCGCGAAGGCGTTCCTGCGCTCCGAGCTGTGGCAGCCGGAGAGCTGGCAGCCGGACGTACTGCCGTCCCGGGCCCAGCTGATCAAGGAGGTCGAGAACCCGGCGGAGAGCCTGGCCGACCTGGAACGCCACTACGGCCCGCAATACGCCACCACCATCTACACCTGACGCCTCCCGCCAGGGGACGCCCTCCCCCACCTGGTGATCAGGACGCCATGGACGCTACCGGGCGCTTTTGCGTCCATGGCGTCCTGATCACCTCTGGCTGATGCGGTGGTGGGCGGCCTCTGGCGGGGGTGGGGTGGTGGGCGATGTGTGAGTGGGCGGCCGGGGCATTGCTAAAGGGTTCTTTATAAAGATAGCTTTAGGGTATGTCGCTACCCGAGGTGAAGCTCTCCGACCCCAAGGCCCTGCGCGGGTACGCGCACCCGCTGCGGATGGCGCTGATCGGGCTGCTGCGCCAGCAGGGCCCGATGACCGCGACCCAGGCTGCCGAGCGGCTCGGCGAGAGCGTGCCGAACTGCTCGTTCCACCTCCGGCAGCTCGCCAAGTACGGGCTCGCCGAACGGGTACCCGGCGCCGACGCCCGCGAGCGGCCCTGGCGGGCCACCGCCCTGAACACCTCCTGGGACGACGCCTCGGACGACCCGCAGACCCGCGCAGCCGTCGACGAACTGAGCGCCGTCCAGCTCGCCCTCTACGTCCGCAAGGCCGAGGAGTTCCTGTCCCGGCGCGCCGAGGAGTCGACGGCCTGGCGGGCGGTCACCGGTTTCGCCGACCGGCCGGTCTACGCCACGGTCGACGAGATGGCCGCGCTGAGGGCACGCATCGACGCCCTGCTCACCGAGTACGACGACCGGATCGCCGACCCCGCGAAGCGTCCCGCCGGCAGCCGGAAGGTCAGCCTCATCCACCTGGCGCTCCTCGCCGACCCGCCACCGGGTGCCCGCGACCTCGGTGAGCAGGAGGGCGACCGGTGAGCGGTCAGGCGACCGGCACCCCGGTTGCCGCCCCGCCCGGCGCTCCCGCCCGGCACGGCCCGCTGCCCCGGCTGCTGCGCGGGCGCGTGTTCCGTCGGTACTGGTCGGCGCAGACCGTCTCGTACTTCGGCGACGAGATCTCCACCCTGGCCCTGCCGCTGCTGGCCGTACTGGTCTTCGAGGCGACCCCGGCCGAGATGGGCTACCTGACCGCCGCCGCGCTCACCCCGAACCTGCTCTTCTCGCTGCTCGCCGGCGCCTGGGTCGACCGGTACCCGTACAAGCGCCGACTCATGATCCTGACGGACCTCGGGCGGGCGCTGCTGCTCACCGCCGTGCCGGTGGCGTACGTGCTGGACCTGCTGACGATGCCGCAGCTCTACCTGGTGGCCTTCGCGGTCGGCACGCTCGCCGTCATCTTCGAGGTCGCCCGGGGGCCGCTCTTCGTCTCCGTCGTCGGGCGCGCCGACTACGTCGAGGCGAACACCCTGATCAACGGCAGCCGGGCGATGTCGCTGGTGGCCGGGCCGAGCATCGGCGGCGTCCTGGTGCAGGTGCTCACCGCCCCGATCGCCCTGATCGCCGACGCGCTGTCGTACGTCGTGTCCGCGTACTTCCTGGTGCGGATCCGGCCGACGGAGCCGGCGCCCGCGCGCGGTGGCGGGCTGGCCCTCGGCGCCGGGCTGGGGTTCATCGCGCGGACGCCGATGATGCGCGCGCTCCTGCTCGGCACCACCACCGTCAACCTGTTCAACTTCATGTTCATCGCGCTCTTCGTGCTCTACGCGACGCAGGAACTCGGTCTCGCGCCCGGCCTGCTGGGCGCGGTGCTGGGCGCGAGCGCGGTGGGCGGCCTGATCGGCGCGGCGCTGACGGGCCGGCTGGTGCGCCGCTTCGGCGTCGGACCGACGCTGCTGGCCGGCTTCGTCCTCTTTCCCGCCCCCATGCTGCTCGTCCCCCTCGCCGACGGGCCCACACCGATGGTGGTCGGGATGCTCTTCGCCGCCGAGTTCCTCTCCGCCCTCGGGGTGATGCTGCTCGACATCACGGTCGGCTCGGTGCAGACCGCGCTGACCCCGGAGGCGCTGCTGGCCCGCGTGGCCGGGGCGCGGCGCACCGTCAACTACGGCATCCGGCCGATCGGCGCGCTGCTCGGCGGCGCGCTCGGCAGCACCCTCGGCGTACGGCCGGCGTTGTGGATCGCGACGGCGGGCGCGCTGGCCGGGGTGCTGTGGGTCGCCTTCTCGCCGGTACGCCGTTTACGCGGGCTCCCCGAACAGGCCGACTGAACGGCCCGGGTCGCGGTGCGCCGCAGGCCGTCCGATGTGGACGGGGGCTGGCCCGGTGATGGCGCGTCGCGGCAATGTCGGTAGGTCCGGCGATTGAGCGTCCCCGGCCGGGGTAGGAGTTTCGTTGACGATGACGGCTCTACCTGCCGAACGAGAAACGGTTCGACCTGACGAGGAGGATTACCCGTGACCACGAAGGTCGAGAAGTCCATCGAAGTACAGGTTCCGGTCAGCACCGCGTACAACCAGTGGACACAGTTCGAGGAGTTCCCCCGCTTCATGGGGGGCGTGCGTGAGGTCCGCCAGCTCGACGACAGGCGGATGCACTGGGTCGCCGAGATCGGTGGTGTCCAGCGCGAGTGGGACGCCAAGGTCCTGGAGCAGGTCCCCGACCAGAAGGTGGCCTGGGCGGCCACCGAGGGCGTGACCAACGCCGGCGCGGTCTACTTCCAGCCCGTCGACGCCGACCGCACCGTGGTGCGGCTGCACCTGGAGTACGAGCCCGAGGGCCTGCTCGAGAAGGCCGGCGACAAGCTCAACATCATCGAGCGTCAGGCCGAATCCGACCTGCGGAAGTTCAAGACGTACATCGAGGAGCGGGGCGTCGAGACCGGCGCCTGGCGCGGCTCGGTCGACAGCAGCCTCGGTGTCGGCACCCCGGGCGTCGAGCACGCCGCGGCCACCCGCGGTGACAGTGGCAGCGCCGGTGTGTCCGGCAAGGCCGTGGCGGCGGGCGCCGCCGTGGCCGGAGCCGCCGCGGCTGCCGGAGCCGCAACGGCGGCGAAGCGCCGCAGCGACGCCGACGACCGGCCGGCCACCACGACGACCGAGACGGAGTACGTGGTGACCGAGGTCGAGGTCGTGCCGGAGCCCGGCACCACCGGCTACCCGCACCGCACCCTCTGATCTCCCCGCACGCCTGCCCCTGTCAGCGGACGGCCCGGTTCCCGTGAACCGGGCCGTCCGCTCGTCGCGGGATCCGGTCGGATGGCGTCAGTGCGCGTCGGCGAGCACTGTCCAGAGGTGACCGTCCGGGTCGGCGAAGGTGCCCGTGTAGCCCCACGGCTGCGCAGCCGGCTCGACGACGACCTGCGCGCCGGCGGCCCGTGCCCGCCCGACGAGGTCGTCGACCTCGGCCGGCGACGCGGCCGGAAGGCTGACGAGGCACTCGCTCTGCCCGCGCCGGGCCACCTCGTGGTCGCCGATGACCCAGCCGAAGCCGCCGGTGGGCACCAGCATGACGCGCAGGCCGTCGTTGACGGCGTACTGGAGGGGCTCGGGGACGCCGTCCTCGGCCAGTTCGCCGACGGCCTCCAGGCCGAGCCCCTCCGAGTAGAAGCGGTACGAGGTGGGGCGATCGGCGATCGGCAGGGCGACGACGACGGGTGCGTACTGCATCAGGCTGCCTCCGGAAGGTGACGACTACGTACGGTCAGTGTGCGGGCCGTCGCGCGTAACTCCTGGTTGCCCCCGCCGTGGCGAGGGTGGATGTCAGGCGCGCCAACCGGCCGGGTTGGTGCAGGACTCGCGGGAGATGCCCGAGCCGCTCCCGGGCCGCCTCGACGAGCGCCCGGAACCGGGCCTCCTCCTCGACGCGCGGCACCCGTAGGCCATCCACCGGATCAGTCACGCCGGGAGGGTAGCGACCACGACCGACAAAGTCGTGGGCTGCCGACGTACGGCATGCCTCCTGCCTCCAGTCGCCGCCCGCATCGCGCGGTCGGGTCGGGCCCGCCCGGGTCAGCGACCGTCGGCGCGGGCGTGCCGGCCGCCCGCGACGGGCGCCGCCGGGACCGCGCCCTGCTGCGTGTGCCGGGCGGCCCGCTCGGAGACCAACTGGCCGAACAGCCCGCTAGGTCGGCCGCAGTCTCCGCACAGGAAGTTGTCATCGAGTCGCCCGCCGCCGCAGTGGTCGCAGCGACCCCGGTCGCGCGGGTCGTGGTACGCCCGCAACGCCTCCACCAGGGCGCGGGCGACCGGGGCGCTCAGCGCCAGCCGCGACTCGACGCCCCGCAGGCCGACGACCAGCTCACCCTGCGGCGCGGCGGCCGGATCGAGCGCGTCGACGCGGGCCACGAAGTCGCGGAGGGCCGCCAGGACGTCATCGGGTGCGGTCATGCGTCGACCGTACGACACGCGGCGCCGAGGTTCCGGACGACCGGTCGGGCAGGGGCTCGTCGCTACTGACGGCCACCCGTGTCCCGCTTCCTGGTCCCGACGTAGACCATCCACGGGAGCAGAGCGGTCGAGCCGATGAACAGGCTGACGTCGAGAGGGAGCTTTCCCGCCACCCACAGGAGCGGAGAGAGCGCCCAGATCAGGAAGCCTGCCGCGGCAAGGAGCCAGCCCTTTCGGGTCACCGGCATCCGCATCTCCCGATCATGCATCGCGGCACCGCCCGGGGCGGGCAGTGGGTAGGGAGTTCAACCGTCACGATCCTGGCCGTGCGTGGTTCGCTCGGCCTGGACCCATGAAATCGAAGAAGCCCAGGTCGTTGACCTGGGCTTCTTCACCGAGCCGCCTGACGGAATCGAACCGTCGACCTACGCATTACGAGTGCGTCGCTCTAGCCGACTGAGCTAAGGCGGCAACGATCGTCAAGTGTACGGCACGCCCCGCCCCACGGCCGAACGGGATCCCCATCCGGACATCCGGGCCCCGATCCGTCGTCCGCCGGACAGCGACCGCCGCCGCCCGGGACTACGCTGCGGCGGGTGAACGACGATCGCGCCCCCGACGTGGATCCGCAGGACGGCGCGGCGGTGAGCGCGCACGCGAGCGAGGCGGCCGGCGGGCGGGCGGCGCGTCGGCCGCGCGGCATCGACCCCCGGGAGCTGGGCTTCACGCCACGCAAGCCGGTGCCGTGGCTCGCGCCGTTCCTGCTGATCAGCACCGGCATCCGTACGCTGCTGGCGATGCTCTTCGGGGCGTACCTGGACAAGCGGGAGTTGCAGAACTCGCTCGACGCGGGCATCGCGCGGCAGGTCGGGCCGGACGGCGGCCTCTGGCTGGACTACGTGGCCGACCTGGGCGACGGCTTCAACGCCACCTACTCGGTGGCGTACCTGATCGCCCAGCCCGAGCTGGAGGTGGACGGGCACCGGCTGCCCCGCGCGCAGACCCTGGTGATGGGCGGCGACCAGGTCTACCCGTCGGCGGCCTTCGAGGCGTACGAGGACCGGTGCAAGGGGCCCTACCAGGCCGCGCTGCCGGTCACCCCGCCCGAGCGGCCCACGCTGTTCGCGGTTCCCGGCAACCACGACTGGTACGACGGCCTGACCGCCTTCCTGCGGCTCTTCGTCCGGTCCCGGGACCGGCACTTCGGCGGCTGGGGCACGGGCCAGTCCCGCTCGTACTTCGCGGTCGAACTGCCCGCCGACTGGTGGCTGCTCGGCCTCGACGACCAGTCCGGCTCGTACCTCGACGATCCGCAGCTCACCTACTTCGACCGGGTCGCCGAGCGGCTGGGCCCGCAGAGCCGGGTGATCCTGGCCGTGCCGGCGCCGACGTGGGTCAAGGCCGTCGACCACCCCACGGCGTACGACTCGATCGACTACTTCATCCGTACGATCGTCGCGCCCACCGGCGCCCAGGTGCGACTGCTGATCTCCGGTGACCTGCACCACTACGCCCGGTACGCCGGCCCGGACCGGCAGCTGATCACCTGCGGGGGCGGCGGCGCGTACCTCTACCCGACACACAAGCTCCCGGAGCGCATCGAGGTGCCGCCGCGCGACACCCTCGCCCGGCGGGCCAGTGCCTCCCACCCGTACGAGTTGGCCGGCCGCTACCCGGACGCCGCCCGCTCCCGGCGGTACGCCTGGGGCATCTTCCCCCGCCTGCCGATGCGCAACCCGGGCTTCACCACGCTGCTGGGCACCCTGCACACGCTGCTGATGCTGGCGACGGCCGGCGTCGCGAGCAACCCGGAGGGCACCGAGCAGCGACTGTTCAGCGTGCCGCTGATGGCGATGCTGATCGTCACGATGCTCGGCGCCGCGTTCTTCGCCAAGCCGCCCAGCTCCGGCGGCAAGCGGCACGCCCGGCACTGGATCCTCGGCGTGGGCCACGGCCTGGCCCAGATCGGGCTGGGCACCGTCGGCACCTGGGCCTGGCTGTCCCTGCCCTTCTACGACTGGCCGTGGCCGCTGCCGGCCGTCGCCGCGGCGGTGCTCTACGGTCCGGTGATCGGGCTGGTGTCGAGCCAGGTGGTGGCCGCGTACCTGCTGGTGGCGGGCGCGTTCGGGGTGAACGTCAACGAGCTCTTCGCGGGGCAGGGCATCGAGGACGCGAAGGCGTTCCTGCGGCTGCGCATCGACCCCGACGGCAGCCTGACGATCTACCCCATCGCCGTCGACCGGGTCGCCCGCGACTGGCAGGTCAACCCGGACCAGTCTGCCGAGGCTTCCTGGCTGGCCCCGGGGCAGCCGCTGCGCCCCCGCCTGGCCGAGCCGCCCACCACCCTCACCTGACGGGGAACGCCGCGGCCCGACCCGGCCGTCGCCCTGCCGCGCCGGCACTCGACTGCCATGGGCGGGGCGCGATCACCGCCGTCGGCGCCGACGTACGTCGGTCATCGCGCCGCACCCGCCGGACCTGTCTGGTCACGGCCTTCGTAGGCGCGGCGGGAACCGCAGACGTCGGCGCGGGAGCACATGGAGCGCGAGCCGTCGGCGTCCAGGCGGACGGTCACGGCGTCTCTCGGGACGCTGTGGCCGACCACGCGGCCGTCCCCCTCCGGCGTGGTGACGCGGGCGCCGACCGCCGGGGCGGACTCCTGGAACTTGGCGTACAGGGGATGTTCGTACTTGAGGCAGCACATGAGCCGGCCGCACGCGCCGGAGATGCGCAGCGGGTTGAGCGGCAGGTCCTGGTCCTTCGCCATCCGGATGGTGACCGGCTCGAAGTCGGTGAGGAAGGTGGCGCAGCAGAGGTCCCGGCCGCAGGAGCCGATGCCGCCCTGCACCCGCGCCGAGTCCCGGGCGGAGAGCTGGCGCAGCTCGACCCGGCAGTGCAGGGTCGCGCCGAGGTCCCGCACCAGCGCGCGGAAGTCCACCCGGTGCGGGGCCGTAAAATAGATGGTGCTCCGCTCGCCGCCGCCCTCGGCGGCCCCGAGGACGTGGTCGATCGCGACCACCTTCATCGGCAGGGTGTGCTCACGGATCAGCCGCTTCGCCGCGACCTTGGCCTCGGCCTTGCGGCGGCGCACCGTCTCGTCGCGGCGCAGGTCGTCCTCACCGGCCAGGCCGGCCAGCCGGGGAAAGCCGTCGGTCTCCTCGGTGACCCACTGCGCCGCCCAGACGCACTCGGCCACCTCCGGCCCGTCGTCGGTCGGCACCAGCACCTTGTCGCCGACCTGTGGCCGCAGCTCGCCCGGGTCCAGGTAGTAGAGGCGCCCGTACCGCTGGAAGCTGACCGCGCAGAGCATGCCCATGTCTGACACCCTACGACGCGCGGGCCGGGGCTGCCCGGCCGGCCGTCGCGGCCCGACTACGGTGCGCAGCCATCCACGACCGCCGAATCGGCGCGGTGCGGCGCGCGTCGTGCCGGCGCAACCGGCACCCCGGCCCGGCGCGCGGACGCGCTGCCTGGCGAGCACGCCGGCAGCGGGGCGTCACCAGCCGACGCGGGTCGGGGTGTCGTAGCGGGGGCGTTCGGCGACCGGCTCGCGCCAGCGGGACTCGGCGAGGCTCGGCGCCCACTGACGCAGCAGGGTCTCGGCCCCGTCGTACGCGACGCAGAGCACCGCCAGCACCCGCGCGGCGATCTCGGCGGCCTCCGTCCCGCCCGGCCCCGCCGCCCCCGGCGCGCGGGTCGGCACCGACGTCGCGGCGACCACGGTCACCGCCTCGGCGCAGCGCAGGACGTCGGCCAGCGCCCGGGCCAGTGCGAGCCGGCTGCCCTCCACCCAGTCGGCGAGCGCGTCGGCGTAGCCGGCCGTCGACTCCAGGCGGCCGACCAGGCTCTCCGGCCCCTCGTCGAGGTGGCGCAGCAGGGCCGCCCGGGCCTGCCCGTACGACGACGCGGCCGGACCGGACCAGAGGACCGGGTCGGTCAGCGCGGCGGAGGCCTCGTCGTAGCCCCGCACCAGGCGGCGGGCGGTGTGGCCGGCGGTGGCCAGCGGCGCCGGATGCAGGTCGAGGAAGTTCCGGACGGCCTCGCCGGGAAGCACCTGCATCCGGCGCAGCAGCGGCCACACGCGGTGCCCCTCGGGCGCCCCGACGGCGAGCAGCGTGTCGACCCGGCGGAGCAGGTCGAGGCCGGGCTCGGCGAGGCGGTCCAGCGCGTCCATCACGCCTCCCCGGTCAGCCGGTAGCGCGCGGCGCGGTCGACGTCGGCGTAGTGGTCGGCGGCGGCCCGCACCGCCGCCGCGACGGCGGCCAGCCGTTGGGCGGCGACGTGGGCCTCCCGGGCCCGGTCGCCGGTCGCGGCGGTCCACTGCCGGTGCAGGGCCCGCCCGATCTCCCCGGGCCGGCCGGTGGCGTCGGCGCCGAACGCGGTCTGGGCCGGGTCGCCTGCGGTGACCGTGCGGGAGACGGTGGTCATGGTCTCGCTCGCCTCGTCGAGCCGGGCGGCGAGGGCGCGCAGGCTGTCCATCTCAGGCTCCCGCCAGCGGCCGGTAGGCGGCGAAGGTCTCGTTGTGCAGCTTCTCCCGGGCCCACTGGGCCGCGTCGGCCGCCGCCGTGACCGCCGCCTGCACCGAACCGGCGACGTCGCGCGGGTTGCGGGAGTGCAGCGGGCCGAGAAAGCGCACGTCGGTGATCCGCCCGCCGGCGGTGACCACCACCTCGACCAGCCCGTCGGGCGATCGGACGGTGACCTCGACGGTCGACACCGCCTGGTCGAACTCGGCCTGGAGGGACTCGATCCGGCGGTAGCGCCGCACCGCCTCCTCGATCCAGGCCTCGTCGATCTCCCCCCGCGGCATCGGCGGACTCCTCCCGGAACAGGGAATCACTGTGCGTGCCGCCACGGTCACCACGGCACACCGGACCGTACCGCACAGCAATCGCGCCTGTCGATGCCTGTGGACGGCCGGTCCGGCTGGCGGGACCCGATCCGCGCGGGACCGTCCGCGCGGCCGGCGGGCTCAGCCCTTCCAGAGCGAGAGCATCATCGCCTCGACGGCGATGCGGGGCTTCACGTTGGCCTCGATCGCCGCCCGGCACTCCAGCACCGCCTCCAGGCGGCGCAGCGTCCCCTCGGCGTCCCATTTCTGGGCGCCCGCCCCGGCCAGCGCGGCGGTGTCGGTGTGCACCGGCGCCACGGGGGCGCGCAGCGCCATGGTGAGCGCGTCGCGGTAGAAGCCGGCCAGGTCGACCAACGCTCGGTCCAGCGCGTCCCGCTGCGCCCGGGTGGCCCGGGACCGCTGCCGCTTCTCCAGGTCCTTCAGCTGCCCGGCGGCGCCCCGGATCGCGCCGGCCGCCCCCCGCCCGGTGCCGCCGGCGCCGAGCGCGGTCTCCAGCGCCGCCCGCTCGGCCGCGTCTGCCTCCGCCACGGACGCCTCGGCCTCCGCCTCGGCCGCCTCGATCAGTGCCGACGCCGCGTCGAACGCGGCGCCCACGCCGGTCAGCCGGCGCGGCACCGCGAGCACGGCCTCCCGGCGCTTGCGCGCCTCCGGGTCGCGGGCCAGCCGCCGGGCCCGCCCCACGTGCCCCTGCGCGGCCGCCGCCGCCCACCGCGCCACGTCGGGCGTGACCCCGTCGCGGCGGACCAGCACCTCGGCCACCGCGTCGGGCGAGGGCTGCCCCAGCGGTACGACCCGGCAGCGCGACCGGATGGTCACGGAGATGTCCTCGGGGTGGGTGGACGGGGCGCAGAGCAGGAAGACCGTCCGCGGCGGCGGCTCCTCGATGGCCTTGAGCAGCGCGTTGCCGGCCGCCTCGGTGAGCCGGTCCGCGTCCTCGATGACCACCACCTGCCAGCGCCCGCCCGACGGGGTGCTGGCGGCGCGCAGCACCAGCGCCCGCATCTCGTTGACGCCGATGGAGAGCCCCTCCGGCACCACCATCCGGACGTCGGCGTGGGTGCCCGTCATCGTGGTGTGGCAGCCGGGGCACGCGCCGCAGCCGGTGCCGTACGCGCACTGGAGGGCGGCGGCGAAGGCCCGCGCCGCCACCGACCGGCCCGACCCGGGCGGCCCGGTGAAGATCCAGGCGTGCGTCATCCCCGCCCCCGCGTCGACGGCGACCGCCGCCTGCGCGTCGGCGGACTCCTCGGCGAGCGCGTCGGGCCCGTCGGCGTCGGTCGTGGGCACGACGGCGGCGGCGCGCAGCACGGCGGACGCCGCGGCGGCGGCGCGCAGCACGGCGGACGCCGCGGCGGCGGCGCGGCGCAGCGTGTCGACCGCCTCGTCCTGCCCGACCAGGTCGGCGAAGACGTCGGGCATCAGGTCCGGTGCTCCATCGGTACCAGCTCCGATTCGGATAACTCCGGCTGCACCGAGGTGTCCGGCCCGTGCGCGGGGCGCGGGTGCACGATGCCGCCGGGGGTGCCGAACATCTCCTCGATCCGCCGGGCCACCTGCCCGGCAGTCTCCTCGACCGGGCGGGATGCGTCGAGCACGAGGTAGCGCTTCGGGTCGGCGGCGGCGAGGTCGAGGAAGGCGTACCGGACCCGCTCGTGGAAGGCGACGGACTCGGCCTCCAGGCGGTCGGCCGCCTCGGCGCGGGCCGCCACCCGGGCCAGGCCGGTGCGCGGGTCGACGTCCAGCAGCACCACCAGGTCGGGCTTGAGCCCGCCGGTGGCCCAGGACGAGAGCCAGGAGACCTCGTCGACGGGGAGCGTGCGCCCCGCCCCCTGGTACGCCAGGGACGAGTCGACGTACCGGTCGCTGATCACCACCGCGCCCCGGACGAGCGCCGGCCGGACGACGGTGGCGACGTGGTGCGCCCGGTCGGCGGCGTAGAGCAGCGCCTCGGCGCGCGGCGACGGCCCGTCGGAGCCGGGCGCGCCGAGCAGCAGCGACCGGATCCGCTCGCCGACGGCGGTGGCCCCCGGCTCGCGGGTCACCACCACGTCGCGCCCCTGCCCGCGCAGCCGCTCGGCGAGCGCGGCGAGCTGGGTGGACTTGCCGGCGCCCTCGCCGCCCTCGAAGACCACGAAGAGGCCGGCGGAGACGAACGGCTCGGCCGGCATCAGCGGGCGGCCCCGGATCGAGCCCCAGAGGTCGGCCAGGACGGGCACGCCCTTCTTGTCGTCCATCTGCCCGAACGCGCTGATCCCGGCGAAGATGCCGGCGGCACCGGCGGCGAGCAGCAGCAGTCGGGTGGACGAGATCGACACGCCCAGGTCGGCCAGCTCCAGCCGGCGCGAGCCGCCGACGCCGGCGAGCAGGCTGCTGAGGCCGATCGCGAGGATCAGCACCAGCCGGGTGCCGATCTGCACCACCGCGAAGACCCGGCCGCGTACCTCGTCGGCGATCTCGCCACCGAGCAGGGTGGTGCCGGAGAGGAAGGCCATGCCGGCGCCCGCGCCGACGAGGATCGCGCCGACCATCGCCATGGAGAGGTGGATGGCGAAGGCCAGGGCCATCACCGAGGCGCTGGCCAGCACGATGCTCATGCCGAACCAGCGCCGCCGGGACATGTCCTTGACGATCATCGGGCCGAGCCCGATGCCGAGCGCGAGGCCGACGAAGATGGCGCCGAAGAGCAGGTAGAAGGCGGCGTCGCCGGCACCGAGCGAGATGGCGAAGAACTTGGCGGTGCCGATCACGATGCCGCCGCCGGCGAACGCGCCGAAGATGCCGAGCACCAGGCCGCGGACCAGCGGGGTCTGGCCGATGTAGCGCCAGCCCTCCTTGAACTGGCGCAGCATGCTCTGCTCGCCCCCGCCCCGCTCGGCGGCCTGCCCCTGGCTGATCTCCTTGATGCCGTACGCCACCACCAGCGCGGTTGCCAGCCGGGAGAACGCGTTGAACCAGAGCGCCAGATTGGCCGGCGCGGCCCAGTCCGGCGCCGCGCCCCCGGTGGCCCCCCGCACGATCGCGTCGAGCGCGGCGAGGATCAGCGCGGCGAGGACCGGGGTGAGGCCGTACGTGGTGATCAGCGTGAGCTGGTTGGCGGCCTCCAGCCGGGCGCGCGGGATCAGGTTGGGGACCGCGGCCTCCTTGGCCGGGATCCACAGCAGCGTGAGCGACTCGATCAGGAAGGTGGCGACAGCCGCCCAGGCGACCACCGCCCCGCCGGAGGCGCCGAGCAGCGCGACCAGCGGGATCGAGGCGAAGAGCAGGAACCGCAGCACGTCGCAGATGACCATCGTCCAGCGCCGG
The DNA here is from genome assembly GCF_052068495.1 of Micromonospora sp. SD12. Lineage (NCBI taxonomy): Bacteria > Bacillati > Actinomycetota > Actinomycetes > Micromonosporales > Micromonosporaceae > Micromonospora > Micromonospora sp. SD12. The sequence goes on from NZ_JBQHDF010000001.1 coordinate 68,698, forward strand.
TCGAAGCGGTCGGCCAGCACGCCGGCGATCGGGCCGAGCACCAGCGCCGGCAGCAGCCGGATGGCGATCACGCCACCGAAGGCGGCGCCCTTGGCGGTGCTCCCCTCGACCTGGGAGGCGGCGAAGACGCTGGTGGCGAGCAGGCCGAACCAGTCGCCGAAGGAGGCCGCGCCGAGCACGATCCAGAGCCGGCGGAACGGGGTGATCCGCAGCACCGAGCGGATGCCCGCGTAGCCGGACAGGTCGGCAGCGGGCTTCTCGGCGGCGCCGGGCGGGTCGGCAGCGGGTTTCTCGGCGGCGCCGGGCGGGTTCGGGGACGGCGACACGCCGGGCGACTCGCCGTTGAACTGGCTTTCGATGGCCGTACCTCCACGTGCCGGCCCATCGCTGGGCAGTCCCGGTGGAACACTCTAGACCCGGCGGGGACCCGCCCCGCCGCGACATTCTCCTGTTCGCCGAGCCTAGGCCGCCGCGACCACCGCCCGCAGCCCGGACAGAAGCGAGGGTGTTTCGCATTTCCTCCCAGACAGTTAGCGTGCACACGTGGCCATCGAAAGCGACAAAGTTCGTGAGCGCCTCGACCGGGCGACCGCGCACCTCGACCCGCCGTACGCCGTCGTCGACCTCGCGGCCTTCGACCGCAACGCCGCCGCGCTGGCCGACCGCGCCGCCGGCAAGCCGGTCCGGATCGCCAGCAAGTCGGTCCGCGCCCGGGACCTGATCGGCCGGGCGCTGGCGCGACCCGGCTGGGCAGGCGTGATGGCCTTCACCCTGCCCGAGGCGAGCTGGCTGGTCCGCACCGGCGTGACCGACGACGCGCTGGTGGCGTACCCCACGGTCGACCGGGGGGCGCTCGCCGCGCTCGCCGCCGACCCGGCGCTCGCCGCCGCCGTCACGCTGATGATCGACGGCACCGACCAGCTCGACCTCGTCGACGCCGTGTGCCCGCCCGGCCGCCGCCCCGAGCTGCGGGTCTGCCTCGACCTGGACGCCTCCTGGCGACCGCTGGGCGGGCGGGTGCACGTCGGGGTGCGCCGCTCACCGGTGCACAGCGCCCGGGCGGCCGGCGCGCTCGCCGCCACCGTCGCGGCGCGCGCGGGCTTCCGGCTGGTCGGGCTGATGGCGTACGAGGCACAGATCGCCGGCCTCGGCGACGCGCCGCCCGGGCGGGCGGTGCTCGGCTCCGCGATCCGGCTGGCCCAGCGCGGGTCGTACCGCGAGTTGCTGGCCCGCCGGGGCGCGGCGGTGGCCGCCGTACGCGAACACGCCGACCTGGAGTTCGTCAACGGCGGCGGCACCGGCAGCGTGGCCGCGACCAGCGCCGATCCCGCGGTCACCGAGGTCACCGCGGGATCGGGCCTGTACGGGCCGACGCTGTTCGACGCGTACCGCGCCTGGCGCCCCACCCCGGCGGCGGCCTTCGCCTGCGCGGTGGTGCGCCGCCCGGGGCCCGGCCTCGCCACCGTGCTCGGCGGCGGCTGGATCGCCTCCGGCCCCGCCGAGGACAGCCGGCTGCCCCGGCCGTGGCTGCCGGAGGGCCTGAAGTTGATCGGCACCGAGGGGGCCGGCGAGGTTCAGACCCCGCTGGCCGGCACGGCGGCCGGCGCCCTGCGGGTCGGCGACCGGGTCTGGTTCCGGCACGCGAAGGCCGGCGAGTTGTGCGAGCACGTCAACGAGTTGCACCTGGTCGACGGCGACACGGTCGTGGCCACGGTGCCCACCTACCGGGGTGAGGGCCACGCCTTCCTCTGATCCGCCGGCCCGGCGCGTCCCGGACCGCTCGCGCCCGGGACGGAGCCCGCAGGCGGGTGGCGGCGCGGCCGGTTCAGCCGGGCTGGCCGGCGTCGGCCGGCGCGTCGACCTGGCGGTGCAGGTACTCCCGGATCAGCGCCTTGGCCTCGGCCAGCACCCGGTCGTCGCCCTCGGGCAGCCGGCGGAACGCCAGCTTGATCAGCGCGTCGGCCGCCTCCACGGCGATCTCGAGATGGAACCGGAGATCGGGGACGTCCAGCCCGAATCGCTCGGCGAGCACACGGGCCAACTGGTCCGCGATCACCCCGTTGTTGTCCCGCTGCTCGTCGAGCAGGTGCAGGTCGACCACGTCGCCGAAGTGCAGGGTACGGAATCCCGGAACGGTGCGGTGCATCGTGATGTACTCGTCGATGCCCGCGTCGACCCCGTCCCACCAGTGGGTCAGGTCGTCGGAGGCGAAGCGCTCGTCGAGCCGCTGGAGGTAGGACTCCATCGTGCGCAGGGTCAGCGCCTGCACGATCGCCCGCTTGTCCGGGAAGAACTGGTAGACCGACCCGATCGCCACCTCGGCACGCTCGGCGAGGAGGGTCGTGGTCAGTCCCTCGTACCCCACCTCGTCGACGAGTTCGGCGCAGGCGTCCAGCATCCGCTGGACCCGCGCGACACTTCGACCCTGCACCGGTACGCGGCGCAGCGGCCCGGCTGTGGCGGCTGGTGTGGACACTCGCCACCCCCCTTCGACGGATGAACATATCTGCACGTCACGGGTTCGTGACTACCGGTACAACGAGCAAACCTCGATTGCGGTATTTACCTGCTACAACGTTCCTGATATGAAGTCAGTTCACGTTCATGTCGAGGAGTGCGCATGGCCGGCACCGCACCGCCCACCCTGGCAGGCTGGTCCAACTGGGCCGGCAACCAACGCGCAACCGCCACCGCCATCCTGCGCCCCACCTCCCTCACCGACGTGGCCGACGCCGTACGCGCCGCCGCGACGACCGGAGCCCGGATCAGGGCGGTGGGCAGCGGCCACTCCTTCACCGGCGTCGCGGTCACCGACGGGCGGCGGATGGAACTGGCCGACCTCGACACCGGGGTACGGGTCGACGTCGATCGCCGACTGGTCACCGTACCGGCCGGGATCACCCTGCGCGCGCTCAACGATCTGCTCGCCGCCCACGGCCTGGCACTGCCCAATCTCGGCGACATCGACGCCCAGACGATCGCCGGGGCGATCTCCACCGGCACCCACGGCACCGGCGCCGGATACGGCTGCCTGTCGACGTTCGTCGAGGCGCTCACGCTCGTCACCGGCACCGGCGAGGTGCTGCGCTGCTCCGCCGACGAACACCCCGACGTGTTCGCCGCCGCCCGGGTCTCGCTGGGCGCGCTCGGGGTGCTCGTCGAGGTGACCCTGCGCTGCGTGGACGCGTTCGTACTCCTCGCCCACGAACGGCCCGCGCCGCTCGCCGCCGTGCTCGACGAACTGCCCTCGCTGGTGCGGGAGCACGACCACGCCGAGTTCTACTGGTTCCCCTACACCGAGCGGGTGCAGGTCAAGACCAACGACCGGGTGCCCGCCGACGACCGGCCGCTGCCCCGGTGGCGCGGCTGGCTCGACGACGAGTTCCTGTCCAACACCGTCTTCGCCGGGGCCTGCCGGCTCGGCCGCGCCGTGCCGGCCCTCGCCCCCGGCATCAGCGCCGTCTCCGCCCGCGCGCTCACCGAGCGCCGCTACACCGGCCGCTCCGACCAGGTCTTCTGCACCCCGCGCCGGGTCCGCTTCGTGGAGATGGAGTACGCGCTGCCGCGCGACGCCCTCCGCGAGGCGCTCGACGCGCTGCGGCGGATCGTCGACGGGCTGCCGTTCAAGGTGCTCTTCCCGGTCGAGGTGCGCTTCACCGCCCCCGACGACATCTGGCTCTCCCACGGCTACGGGCGCGAATCCGCGTACGTGGCCGTCCACCAGTACGTCGGCATGCCGTACGAGCCGTACTTCCGGGCCTTCGAGCAGGTCGCCGCGAGCCTCGGCGGCCGGCCCCACTGGGGCAAGCTGCACTGGCGCGACGCGGAGTCACTCGCCCCGGCGTACCCCCGCTGGGCGGACTTCCAGGCGCTGCGCGCCCGCCTCGACCCACACCACCTCTTCACCAACCCCCACCTGACCCGCACCCTGGGCTGACCCCCACCGCCGCTCGCCGCTCGCCGGCGGCGAGCGGCGAGATCTTGGTACGAAACGGCCCTTGTGGGGGCGCGCGCGTACCAAGATCTGTCCGCCGTCCACAGGGGCGGACGCGGGCGGTACGGGGTGGGCAGAGTTCGGGTGTGGCGAGGTCTTCGAGGTCGTTGGCGGGGCTGCGGCGGGCGTTGCCGGGTGACGACGCCGACGAGCTGACCTGGTTGCTGTTCCATCAGGAAGACGTGATCAGCCTGGACCAGGCCCGGTGCCACCTGTCGCCGAAGGCGATCCGGCACCGGGTCGCCACCCACCGTTGGCGCCAGGTGCACCGTGCCGTCTTCGTCGCCCACAACGGTCCGGTCGGTCCCGCCCAGCATCGATGGATCGCCGTGCTCGCCGCCGGGCCGGCCGCGGTGCTCGGCGGGCTCACGGCGGCCCATGCCTGGGGCCTACGCGGCTACGAGAGCCGGATCGTCGACGTGCTCCTGCCGGCCCCGCACCAGAGCCGCGCCCTGCCACCCGGCGTACGCCTGCACCGGAGCACCCTGCTCGGCGAGGAGGACGTGCTGCACGTCGGGCAGCCGCCCCGCACCATGCCTGCCCGGTCACTGGTCGACGCGGCGCAGTGGGCGGCGACTGACGAGCAGGCTCGGGCGGTCGTCGCCGCAGGCTTCCAACAGCGCCTCGTCGGCGGCGACGACCTGCACATGGTGCTGAACCGAATGCTCCGGGTCCGGCGCCGAAGCCTGATCCGACGGACCGCCGAGGACGCCGCCGGGGGCGCGCATTCCCTGGCCGAGTTGGACTTCCTCGACCTGGTGCGACGAGCGGGGCTTCCTGAGCCTTCCCGACAGGCCGTTCGACGCGACGCCGACGGGCGTCGCCGCTATCTCGACGTGTGGTTCGGGCGGTGGCGGGTGCACGTGGAGATCGACGGCGGGCAGCACCTCGACCCCGCCACCGCGTGGGCGGACATGCGCCGGCAGAACGACCTGTGGGTCGACGGCGACCGGGTGCTCCGTTTCCCCGCCTGGGCGGTACGCAACGACCCTCGAACGGTCCTCGCCCAGGTCAGAGCAGCCCTGCGAGCCGCCGGTTGGACGGGCTCGCCCTGACCCGGCGCCGGCAAGCTGCGCCGGATCTTGGTACGAACACGCCCTCCGAGGGGCGCGGTCGTACCAAGATCTCTTGCGGCAGCAGTTGCCGACGAGCGGTGGTCGCTCAGTCGGGGCTGGTGGTGGCCTTTCTGGGGGCCGCCTTCTTCGCCGGGGCCTTCCTGGCCGTGGTGGCCTTGGCCGTCGTGGTCTTCTTCGCGACCGTCGACTTGGTCGCCGCGGCCGTCTTCTTCGCCGCCGTGGCCTTCTTGGCCGGCGCCTTCTTCGCGGGCGCCTTCTTCGCGGCGGTCTTCTTCGGCACCGGCCCCTTCGCCCGCTTCTCGGCGAGCATCTCGGAGGCCTCCTCGATGCTCAGCGCCTCCGGGGTCTGGCCGCGCCGCAGCGACGCGTTGGTCTCGCCGTCGGTCACGTACGGGCCGAAGCGGCCGTCCTTGATGACCAGCGGCTTCTCCGTCAGCGGGTCGACGCCCATCTCCCGCAGGGGCGGCGCGGCGGCCCGACGCTGGCGGGTCTTCGGGGCGGCCAGCAGGGCCAGCGCCTCGTCCAGCGTGACGGTGAACATCTTCTCTTCGGAGTCCAGCGAGCGGAACTCGTCGCCGCGCTTGACGTACGGGCCGTAGCGGCCGTTGTTGGCGAGCACCTCGGCGCCGTCCGGGGCCACCCCGACCACCCGGGGCAGGCTGAGCAGCTTCAGCGCCTCGTCGAAGGTCAGCGAGTCCGGCGACTGCGAACGCAGCAGCGACGACTTGCGCTCGCCGCTGGCCACGTAGGGGCCGAAGCGGCCCGACTTGAGCAGGATCGGCTCGCCGGTGGCCGGGTCGTCGCCGAGCTTGCGCTCGCCCCCGCCGCCGAGGAACAGCTCGTGCACCTTCTCGGGGGTCAGCTCGTCGGGCGCCAGCCCCTCGGGGATCGGCGCCCGGTCGCCCTGGCCGCCGCCCTCCTCGCCCTCGGCGGCCGGCGCCTGCTGCTCGCCCGGCACCGCCCGCTGGAGGTACGGCCCGTAGCGGCCCACCCGCACGACGACCTCGCGGCCCTCGTCGTCGGTGAAGAGCGGGATCGAGTTGACGCTACGCGCGTCGATCTCGTTGAGGTTCTCGGTGACCAGCTTCTTCAGCCCGCCCGAGCGGGCGATGTCCTGGTCGCCGGCGCCGTTGGCGCTGCCGAAGTAGAACGCGGTGAGGAAGTCGACGGCGGCGTGGTCGCCGCCGGCGATCTCGTCCAGCTCGTTCTCCATGCTGGCGGTGAAGTCGTAGTCGATCAGGCGCGGGTAGTGCCGCTCCAGCAGGCCGATCACCGCGAACGCCAGGAAGGTCGGGATCATCGCCTGGCCGCGCTTGGTCACGTAGCCGCGGTCCTGGATGGTCTGCATGATCGACGCGTACGTCGACGGGCGGCCGATGCCCAGCTCCTCCAGGGCCTTGACCAGCGACGCCTCCGTGTAGCGCGACGGCGGCTGGGTGTGGTGGCCCTGCGCGGCCAGCTCGTCGGCGGTGAGCGGCTGGTCCTTGACCAGGTTGGGCAGGCGACGCTCGGCGTCCTCGGCCTCGGCGTTCTCGTCGTCGCTGGACTCGACGTACGCCCGCAGGAAGCCCGGGTCGGTGATGGTCTTGCCGGTCGCGCCGAAGTCGGCCTCCTCCTGCGCGGAGGAGACGGCGCGGATGCGCACCGAGACGCTGGAGCCGACGGCGTCGGTCATCTGCGAGGCGATGGTGCGCCGCCAGATCAGCTCGTAGAGCTTGAACTCCTCGGCCGACAGCTCCTTGGCCACGTCGCCCGGGGTGCGGAAGTTGTCCCCCGCCGGGCGGATCGCCTCGTGCGCCTCCTGCGCGTTCTTCACCTTGCCGGTGTAGCGGCGCGGCTCCGGCGGCACGCTGCGCTCGCCGTACAGCTCGACGATCTGCCGGCGGGCCGCCGCGATGGCGGTCTCCGACAGGTTCACCGAGTCGGTACGCATGTAGGTGATGTAGCCGTTCTCGTAGAGGCGCTGCGCGGTGCGCATCGTCTGCTGCGACGAGAACCGCAGCTTGCGGGCCGCCTCCTGCTGGAGGGTGGAGGTGATGAACGGCGCGTACGGGCGGCGGCGGTAGGGCTTCTCCTCGACCCGGGTGACCGTGAAGGGCCGGCCCTCCAGGCGGGCCGCGAGCCCCCGGGCGCCGCCGGAGTCGAGGTGCACGACGCCGGCGCCGGCCTTCACCCGGCCGGTGGTCGGCTCGAAGTCCTTGCCGGTGGCGATCCGGTCGCCGTTCAGCGCGACCAGGGTGGCGTTGAAGGTGCGCGGCCCCTCGCCGGCGTTCGCGACGGCCAGCGTGGCCAGGATGTCCCAGTATTCCGCCGTGCGGAAGGCCATCCGCTGCCGCTCGCGCTCCACCACGATCCGGGTCGCCACGGACTGCACCCGGCCCGCCGAGAGCTTCGGCATGACCTTCTTCCACAGCACGGGCGAGACCTCGTAGCCGTAGAGGCGGTCGAGGATGCGCCGGGCCTCCTGGGCGTCGACCAGGTCCCGGTCGATCTCGCGGGGGTTGGCCACCGCGGCCTGGATGGCCGGCTTGGTGATCTCGTGGAAGACCATCCGCTTGACCGGCACCTTGGGCTTGAGGGTCTCCACCAGGTGCCAGGCGATCGCCTCGCCCTCGCGGTCCTCATCCGTCGCCAGGAAGATCTCGTCGACCTCCTTGGCGAGCTTCACCAGCTTGCTGATCTGCTGCCTGCGGTCGGCGGAGACCACGTAGAGGGCGTGGAAGCCGTTGTCGACGTCCACCCCGAGGCGGGCCCAGGGCTCGCCCTTGTACTTCGCCGGCACGTCGGCGGCGTTGCGCGGGAGGTCCCGGACGTGGCCGAAGCTGGCCTCCACGACGTACCCCGGGCCGAGATAGCCCGAGATCGTCTTGGCCTTCGCCGGTGACTCGACGATGACCAGACGGGTGGTTCCAGCTTTGCTCGGCACGTCTCTCCCCGACCTCACTCCTGCTCGTAGCCACCGGCGCCCGGTTCCGGCCGCTTTCGGCCCGCCGACCCCCGGCGGTCCGGATGTCCAACGTAACGCGCCGCCCGCGTTTCGGGTTTCGCGGGCGGCAAACCGTCCCCTGGGGCGGCCTCTTCGATCCACCGGCGGCTGGGTGTGCCGGACGGCGCCACCGTACACCGTGCGTGTGCCGTCGGGCGGGACACTGTGACGATGGCGGACCCTCGGCCGAGGCGTCACCCGGCCGTTTTCTGCGAAATTGCGCACTTGCTGTCCCGCATCGGACAGGCCCGTGGGCCGTCAGGAACGGGCCGGCCAGGCCGTCGCGGGGGCGGCGGGCGGCGGGTCGCCGACCAGCTCCGCCAGGCGGGCGAGCCGCCGGCGGCCGGTGATCCGGTACGCCGGCCCGCCCTCGCCGGGCCCGAGCAGCGCCCCGGAGAGGCCGACCGCGTCGAGCGCCCCGCCGACCGGCCCCCAGCACTCCTCGTCGTCGGCGCCGAGCCCGAGCAGGAAGCCGGACGGCTCGGCGGCCCCGGCCGCGGCGAGCCAGATCCGCAGCCGCCGCCCGTTGAGGTGGAAGCCGGCGGGCGGTCGCTTGCCGGTGCCGCGCAGCCAGGCCACCGCGAGCGGCTTGAGCGTGCGCGCGTACGAGGTGCGCACCGCGTGCCGGCCGTCGGCGGTCGCCTCCCAGGTGGCCGCCACCCCGCGCAGCGCCAGCTCGGCGACGAGCACATGCACCCGCCAGGCGGCGTCGACCACGACCGAGAGCCGGGCCGTGCCGCCCATCCGGACCACCTCGCCCGGGCCGGCCAGCAGCCCGGCGAGGTCGGCGAGGGACGGGTCCGCCGCCTCCGCGCCGAAGAAGGTCAGCTGCCGGGCGGAGTCGTCGACGTCGGCCGGCGGGGGTGCGGTACGGCGGGCGGCCGGCGCGACCCGGTCCGCGGGGGCCGGGAAGAGCACGGGCAGCGCCTCGCCGCCCGCCGGGTCACCGGTCCCGCTCAGCGACACTCCGGCACCTCGTCGAAGGCGCGTTTCAACTCCTCGGAGTTGAGCCGGCTGGTGTCGAGCGCGCTGGCGTCGTACTCCTTGTTCAGGGTGTCCACGGCGGCGCGGACGCCGTCGTAGAAGGCGGTGGGCTGGCCGGTGCCGAGCCCGTCGATGGTGTCGCGGGCCCTGCCGTACGCGTCGCGCATCTTGGCCAGCGACGTGCGGAAGCCGGCGGAGACCTCCTCGCCCTGCTCGGCCTCCGGGACGCCGGCCTCCTCGACCTTGCGTCGGGCGGTCTCGCTGGCCTGCTCGGCGCCCCCGAAGAGCCGCACCAGGTTCTCCTTCGCCTGCGCCGGGGTGGTCTGGGCGGTCATCTGCTGGTCGGTGCTGCTGGTCAGCTTGCTGATCTCGGCCCGCCACGGGGTGAGCGCGGAGCAGACTGACGCCGCCCACGCCCGCGGGCTGGGGCCGCCGCCGCAGCCGGCGAGCACGAGTACGAGCGTGGCCAGGACCACCGTGAGCTTTCCGGCGGCTGCCGCCCGGCACGTGCGCATGCGTTGCAGCGTACGGCCTCTGTCGAGTCCCGGCACCGGACAGGTTTGCCGGGCGGACGGGCGGTCCCCGGCCGGCCACGCGGGCCGACCGGGGACCGGGACACCGGACGGATCAGGCGTTGACCGTCTCCGGCCGCTGGCCGGTGCTGCCCGCGCCCGAGCCGGAGTCGGAGTCGGACATCGCCACGCCCTTGCGCTTGCTGAACACCACCGCCGCGACGATGATCAGCGTCGCCACCACGGCGATCCCCACCCGCAGGGCGGTGTTCCGCTCGTCGCCCACGCTCCAGGCCACCACGGCCGGCGCGATCAGCAGCGAGACCAGGTTCATCACCTTGATCAGCGGGTTGATCGCCGGACCGGCGGTGTCCTTGAACGGGTCGCCGACGGTGTCGCCGATGACCGTGGCGGCGTGCGCCTCGGAGCCCTTGCCGCCGTACGCGCCGTCCTCGACGAGCTTCTTGGCGTTGTCCCAGGCGCCGCCGGAGTTGGACAGGAAGACCGCCATCAGCGTGCCGGCGCCGATCGCACCGGCCAGGTACGCCGCCAGCGCGCCCGGCCCGAGGCCGAAGCCCACCGCGATCGGCGCGAGGATGGCGAGCAGCCCGGGGGTGATCAGCTCGCGCTGCGCGTCCCGGGTGCAGATGTCGACGACCTTGCCGTACTCGGGGCGCTGGGTGCCGTCCATGATGCCGGGCAGTTCGCGGAACTGGCGGCGTACCTCCATCACGACCGCGCCGGCCGAGCGGGAGACCGCGTTGATGGCCAGGCCGGAGAAGAGGAACACCACCGCGGCGCCGATGATCAGGCCGACCAGGTTGCGCGGGTTCGCCACGTTCAGCGAGTTGAGGATCTCGGCGCCGACGTCGCCCACCCCCGCGTCGGAGTACGCGCTGCTCAGCGTGTCGGTGTACGAGCCGAACAGCGCCGTCGCGGCGAGCACCGCCGTGGCGATCGCGATGCCCTTGGTGATCGCCTTGGTGGTGTTGCCGACCGCGTCCAGCTCGGTGAGCGTCCGGGCGCCGTGCTCGTCGATGTCGCCGGACATCTCCGCCACGCCCTGGGCGTTGTCGGAGATCGGGCCGAAGGTGTCCATCGCGACGATCACGCCGACCGTGGTGAGCAGGCCGGTGCCGGCCAGCGCCACGGCGAACAGCGAGAGCGTGATGGAGCTGCCGCCGAGCAGGAACGCGCCGAACACGCCGGCGCCGATCAGCAGCGCCGAGTAGACCGCCGACTCCAGGCCGACGCTGATGCCGGCGAGGATGACGGTGGCGGCGCCGGTCTGCGAGCTCTTGCCGATGTCCTGCACCGGGCGCCGGTTGGTCTCGGTGAAGTAGCCGGTCAGCGCCTGGATCGCCGCCGCCAGCACGATGCCGATGACGACCGCGCCGATGGCGACCACCCGCGGGTTCTCGCTGACGTCGGTCAGCCCGCCCTCCAGCTCGGCGAAGGTGGCCGGCAGGTACGCCCACGTGGCGATCGCCACGAGCACCGCGGAGAGCACCGCCGAGATGTAGAAGGCCCGGTTGATCGCGGTCAGGCCGTTGCGGTCGGAGGCGCGCAGCCGGGTGATGAAGACGCCGACGATCGCGATGAGCACGCCGATGGTGGAGACGATCAGCGGAAAGACCAGGCCCTGCTCGCCGAACGCGGCGCGGCCGAGGATCAGCGCGGCGACCAGGGTGACCGCGTACGACTCGAAGAGGTCGGCGGCCATGCCGGCGCAGTCACCCACGTTGTCGCCCACGTTGTCGGCGATGGTCGCGGCGTTGCGCGGGTCGTCCTCGGGGATGCCCTGCTCGACCTTGCCGACCAGGTCGGCGCCGACGTCGGCGGCCTTGGTGAAGATGCCGCCGCCGACCCGCATGAACATGGCGAGCAGCGCGGCGCCGAAGCCGAAGCCCTCCAGCACGGTCGGCGCGTCGCTGCGGTAGAACAGCACGACCAGCGCGGCGCCGAAGAGGCCGAGGCCGACGGTGAGGAAGCCGACCACGCCACCCGTACGGAAGGCGATCTTCATCGCGGCCTCCCGGCCGCCCTCGCGCTCCCGGGCGGCGGCGGCCACCCGCAGGTTGGCCCGGGTGGCCAGCCACATGCCCGCGCCGCCGATGAACGCGCTGAACAGCGCGCCCACGACGAAGAATACGGACCGGCCGATCTTCACCGCCGTCTCGCTGCCGTCGGTGTCGTGCACCGGCAGCAGGAAGAGCAGCACCACGGCGACGACCACGAAGATCGCCAGGGTCCGGAACTGCCGCAGCAGATAGGCCGAGGCGCCCTCCTGGACCGCGCCGGAGATCTCCTGCATTTTGTTGGTGCCCTTGCCGGCGGCCAGCACGGCCTTCGTCAGCGCGCCGGCGAAGGCGAGCGCCACCAGCGCGATGACCGCGGCGATGACGACGTACGTGACGTTGTTTCCGGTGAGGGAGATCCCGCCGCCCTCGGCGGCCAAGGTGTCGGACATCTGTGTCCTCCTGTACCGAACGCTCGCGCCGGACGGTGGAGACGCACCGCCCGGCGCCTGGATGCGGAGTCGCAAGCGCGCGCCACCCCACCCCGGGCGGACCAGCGATGAACAACCGTTCCCGCTGGCTGCGGGATGGATCACTTGCTGACAACCCGCGTACTGTAGCCCTCCACAGTGTTGGAGGTCACACCGAGGGGGCACCCCGGGCCGATGATCTTCGTCGCTGTGTTATGAGGAAAAATCTGATATAGGAGCCCATCCATGCCAGAGAGGCCGCGCCCGGTGGGACACGGCCTCTCACGGCGTACGACGCCCTCAGCGAGGGCAATGGAAGATCAGCTCAACGGCCGACGGGCCAGACCATCCGCACCTCGGTGCCGACGCCCTCCTCGACCGGGCGGACCTGGAGGTCCTCGACGAAACCGGCCAGCAGGGCGAAGCCGACGCCGGTGGTCAGGTCGTCCTCGTTGAGCGACTCGTTGGCGAGCTGGTCGGCGTTCAGCGCGGCCAGGCCGAGACCCGCCTCGATCGGCGCGCGGTCGACGACGCGCACCGCGTACACCCCCGAGTCGGACATCTCCACGAGCACGGGCTCGGGCACGCCGTACTGGCGGTGCAGGGCGACGGCGCGGGTGCACGCCTCGCCGATGGCCAGCCGTACCTCGTCGAGCAGCTCCTCGCGGACCCCGGCCCGCCGGGCGACCGCCACCCCGACCAGGCGCGCGGTGCGTACGTGCACCGGGGCCGGCGAGAAGGAGAGCTTGACGGTGGCCATCAGACGCCGGTGCCGGCCGGGCCGGCGCCGATCGCCGCGTCGACCGTGGGATGCAGCGGGAAGACCTGGTCGAGCGCGGTGATCCGGAAGATCTTGAGCAGCGGCTCCTTGTCGCAGACCAGCGCGAACGAGCCGCCGGCCGCGCGCAGCCGCTTGAGCGCGCCGACCAGCACGCCCAGCCCGGTGGAGTCCAGGAAGTCGACCCGGCCCAGGTCGACCACGACGTGGCGGGCCCCGCCGTCGATCAGCTCGAGGAGCCGCTCCCGCAGCCGCGGCGCGGTGTAGACGTCCACCTCACCGCCGACCTCGAGCACCGTGTGCTCGCCCACGGTGCGGGTCGTCAGCGACAGCTCCATCGGTCCTCCCTCGCAAGAGCCGTAAACTCTCCTGGGCATCTAACCATCCCCGCCGGAGACCGGCTCTGCTCACCGGCGGAGGCCTCCCCATACCCCGGCCCCCCGTATTCCATCTCCGAACACCAGTGCGAGAGTGCAGGACGTGACCTCCGACCCGGCGCGCCGCAACCCGGGGCCGTCGTCCGCCGCCACCGTAGCCGCAGGTGGCGAGCTCGGGCGAACGCCGGCCGACCTGCTGGGCAGGCTGCGCGCCCGCACCGGCGCCGACCCGGTCACCCACGTCGAGCGGGTGCCGGCACGGGCCGGCGAGCCCGCCGGATGGCCGGACTGGGCGCCCGAGGAGCTACGCGCGGCGTTCGCCCGCCGCGGCGTGGTCGCGCCCTGGCGGCACCAGGCCGAGGCGGCCACCCTGGCGTACGACGGCCGGCACGTGGTGGTGGCCACCGGCACGGCGTCCGGCAAGTCCCTGGCCTACCAGCTTCCCGCCCTGGCCACCCTGCTCGGCGACCCCCGGGCCACCGTGCTCTACCTGGCGCCGACGAAGGCGCTCGCCGCCGACCAGTTGCGCGCCGTCGCCGCGCTGGAGCTGGAGGGCGTACGCCCGGCCTGCTACGACGGCGACACCCCGCGCGCCGAGCGGGAGTGGATCCGGAAGCACTCCCGGTTCGTGCTGACCAACCCGGACATGCTGCACCACGGCATCCTGCCCGGGCACGCCCAGTGGTCCGGCTTCCTGCGCCGGCTCACGTACGTCGTGATCGACGAGTGCCACACCTACCGCGGCGTCTTCGGCTCGCACGTCGCGCACGTGCTGCGCCGGTTGCGGCGGCAGTGCGCGCGGCTGCGCGGCGCGCCCGTCTTCGTGCTGGCCTCGGCCACCTCCGGCGACCCGGCGACGGCGGCCGGGCGGCTCACCGGGCTGCCCGTAACCGCCGTCACCGAGGACACCTCACCGCGCGGCGGGGTGACGTTCGCGCTCTGGGAGCCGCCGCTGCTGCCGCAGGACTCCGCCGCCGACCAGCAGGCGGACCTCACCCAGGTCCGCCGCTCGGCGCTGCGGGAGACGGCCGACCTGCTCGCCGACGCGGTCGCCGAGGGCGTACGCACGCTGGCCTTCGTGCGTTCCCGGCGCGGCGCCGAGGTGGTCGCGGCGAACGCCCGTCGCGCCCTCGACGAGGCGGTACCGGGGCTCGGCGACCGGGTGGCCGCCTACCGGGCCGGCTACCTGCGCGAGGAGCGGCGCGAACTGGAACGCGCGCTGCTGCACGGCGACCTGCTCGGCCTGGCCTCGACCAACGCGCTGGAGCTGGGCGTCGACCTGGTGGGCCTCGACGCGGTGCTCATCTGCGGGTACCCGGGCACCCGCGCCTCGCTGTGGCAGCAGGCCGGCCGGGCGGGGCGCTCCGGGCAGGAGGCCCTCGCCGTGCTGGTCGCCCGGGACGATCCGCTCGACACCTACCTCGTGCACCACCCCGAGGCGGTCTTCGGGCGCCCGGTGGAGGCCACCGTGCTCGACCCGGCCAACCCGTACGTGCTGGCCCCGCAGCTCGCCTGCGCGGCGGCCGAGGCGCCGCTGACCCCCGACGACCTGGCACTCTTCGGCGACGGGGCGAAGGAGGCGGTGGACCAGCTGGTGGCGGCCGGGGCGCTGCGGCAGCGGCCGACCGGCTGGTACTGGCGGCACCGGGAACGGCCCGAGGTGGACCTGCGCGGCGAGGGCGGCGCGCCGGTCTGCGTGGTCGAGGCGGCGACCGGGCGGCTGCTCGGCACCGTCGACGGCGGCTCCTCGCACTTCCTGCTCCACCCCGGCGCGGTCTACCTGCACCAGGGCGTCTCGTACGTGGTCGACTCGCTCGACCTGGCCGACGGCTGCGCGCTGGTGCACCCCGAGGAGCCCGACTGGTCCACCCACGCCCGCGACGTCACCTCGCTGTCGGTGGTGAGCGTGCGCTCGTACGTGGACGCCGGTCCCGTCGGGCTCTTCCTCGGCGAGGTCGACGTGACCAGCCAGGTGGTGTCGTACCAGCGGCGGCGGATCGCCACCGGCGAGGTCATCGACACCCGTCCGCTGGACCTGCCGGCCCGGGAGCTGCGTACCGTCGCGGTCTGGTTCACCCTGTCGCCGCAGTCGCTGACGGCTGCCGGCGTGGAACCCGCCGACGTACCGGGCGCGCTGCACGCCGCCGAGCACGCCGCGATCGGCCTGCTGCCGCTAACCGCGACCTGCGACCGCTGGGACATCGGCGGGCTCTCCACGGCGGTGCACCCGGACACCGAGGCCCCGACCGTCTTCGTCTACGACGGGCACCCGGGTGGGGCAGGCTTCGCCGAGCGCGCGTACGGGACGGCGGCGGCCTGGCTGCGCGCCACCCGGGACGCGATCGCGGAGTGTGGCTGCGAGGCGGGCTGCCCGTCCTGCGTGCAGTCCCCGAAGTGCGGCAACGGCAACAACCCGCTCTCCAAGCCGGACGCCGCCCGGGTGCTGGACGTGGTGCTCGCCAACCTGCCCGACGGCGTACCGGCCCCCGGCCCGTCCGAGGGCCGGCCGGGCGACCCTCCGGTTCCGGCGGGACGCGCCGCTCCGGACGACGACGCCGTCCCCGGCGCGCCGAGTAGGCCGGATGCTCGACGCGATCGGGGTGCTCCGGGGGCCCTACGCGATCCGGGGGCGCTGGGCGCTCCGGGGGCGCTGGGCGCTCCGCGCGATCCGGGCGACCCGTCCCGGCTCGCGGAGGCGGGCTCGGGGGACGTCGCCGTCCCGGGTGGTGGAAAGCAGGCATAGAACCCCTTCGCTCGGGGCAAACGAAGGCATGGGAGCGCTTCCATCGGTGCTCGCGGATCCTTAGCCGTCCTTGCCGTCCTCGCCGTCGAAGGAGGAGTCGTGGCCGACACCATCGCCGAGACCGTCGACCTGCTCTACACGATCGACCAGGAGAAGCTCACTCCCGACCAGCAGATCGCCCTGGGCACCGCGCTGGCCAGCCTGGCGCAGGCCGAACGCCTGGAACAGATCAACGAGCGGCTGCGCAGCATCCACCAGGTCCTCAACGCGTGGGCGCTCAAGGCGACCGTCGACGGGGGCCGCTGAGCCCGGCCGCACAGATCGCGAGGGTTCGCGCCGGGGGTCGGGGCGGGTCGTACGGTCGTGCCGGGTTGCGCCGGGCGGGTTGCGCGGTTGGGGGCGGGTTGCGCCGGTCGGCTGCGCGGTGGGGCGGCTTGCGCCGGTCATAGCGGGTTGTGCGGTCGGGGCGGCCACCGCCGGGGTGGCGGGGTGGTCGGGCAGCGGGTGACCGGGCGGGCGGCAGCCGGGGTGGCGGGGTGGTCGGGGCAGCGGGTGACCGGACGGGCGGCAGCCGGGTGGCGGTAGCGGCGGCGAGGGGCGGGTACTCGGCCCGGTACGCCGAACGTCGGCCGGACGGGCGCGTGGCCTGCGGGGAGGGCCGCGTGACCTGTCGGCGGCGGCGCGGTTGAAGCTGTGCGACACTCCGGCGACCCCTCGAAGGAGAACTTATGCAACTCGACAACCTGCAGGCCCAGCAGCAGTTCCACATCCGGCAGCGGCTCCGGATGATGGTCAACCAGTACGAGGTCCACGCCGTCGCACCGGACGGCTCCGAAGGCGGGCTGCTGGCGTTCGCCCAGCAGAAGCGACTCGCCTTCAAGGAGCAGGTGACGATCTACACCGACGACTCGAAGCAGCAGCCCCTGCTGGGGTTCAAGGCCCGCCAGCGCCTCGACATCGGCGCCACGTACGACGTGACCGACCACACCGGCAACCCGATCGGCCTGTTCCGCAAGGACTTCGCCCAGTCCCTGCTGCGGTCCACCTGGCACGTCGAGCAGCCCGGCCTGCCGCAGGTCACCGGTCAGGAGCGCAGCATGCCGGTGGCGCTGCTGCGCCGGTTCGTCGACTCGCTGTCCTGGCTGCCCTACCACTTCGACTTCGTCGCCGGCGGTCAGCCGGTCTTCTCCGTCATCAAGCAGTGGGGCCTGCGCGACCGGTACGTCGTACAGATCCACAACCCGCAGGTCGACCGCCGCCTCGTGATCGCGATGGCCGTCGCCCTCGACGCCCTCCAGGGGCGCTGACCCGCCCGGGTCGGGGTGCCGACTCCCGTCGCCCCGGCCCGGTCGCGTCTCCGTACCGGCCTGCCGCTCAGCCACGGACGGGGCCGGCACGGGCGCTCGCCGTCGCCGCCCGCGCCAGGCCGGGCAGCGGGGTGACGGCGACCTCGGCGGTCACCAGGAGGTCCAGGCCGTCGAGCCGACAGGCCAACAGCCGCCCACCGTTGGCGCCGGCGATCTCGACAGCCCGACCGCAGGCCGCCGGCTCACCCAGGAGGGCCTGACCGGCACCGGCGAGCGCGCCGAGGTCCGCCGCCACCCGGGCCTGCTGCCGGGCCGTGCGGGCCGCACCGACGGCCGCGCCGAACAACCCGACCATGACGAACGCCAGCCCCACGGCGAGCAGACAGACGGTCGCCCCACCACGATCTCCGGCAGGCCGTACCCCTTCCTCCCGCGCTTGCGCCGGGCCTCCGCGCGGCTGGCCGGCACCCCTGCGCCGCCCGGTCACGGCCCGCCCTCCCCCGGCTCGACGGTCGGCGTCGAGACCTGCACGGCACTGGCGGTTGGCGCCCCCGGGCCGCCCGGTCACGGCCCGCCCTCCGCCGGTTCGGCGACCGGCGTGGCGGGCTCCGCGACATCGGGCGGCCCGGTTGGCGCCCCCGGGCCGCCCGGTCACGGCCCGCCCTCCGCCGGTTCGGCGACCGGCGTGGCGGGCTCCGCGACATCGGGCGGCCCGGTTGGCGCCCCCGGGCCGCCCGGTCACGGCCCGCCCTCCGCCGGTTCGGCGACCGGCGTGGCGGGCTCCGCGACATCGGGCGGCGCCGACGCCCCGGGGGTGGTCGACCGGACGGGGCTGCCGGCGGACTCCGCGACGCCGGGTTCGATGGCTGCCACCGCCGTGGCGGTCACGGAGATCCGGGGCAGCCGGGAGCCGAGCGCGCGTACGGGCGCCCGGACGGTGGCGACGACCCGCTGGCCGTCGACGGTGACGGTCACCTCCGCCCCCGGCGGGGTCGCTCGGCTGGCTGCGGCCGCCCCGTCGGCGCCCCGGGAGGCGGCCAGCGCCGCCTCCCGGGCCGCGTGCAGGCAGCCCGCCCTCGTGCCGACGGCGTTGACCGCCGACAGCCCGGCGAGCAGGAGCAGCAGGAGCGCCGGCAGGCCGGCCGCCAGTTCGGCCGTGAAGGAACCCCGGTCACGGCCGGCCGACCGGCGCCGGTTCACTTGAGTGCCCGGTCGATGACGGCGGTCAACGCGGACTGCACGTTGCCCGAGGTCAGCACCTTCAGCAGGATCCCGGCGAAGGCGACCGCGGCCAGGGTGCCGACGGCGTACTCGGCGGTGTTCATCCCGGCGTCCCCGCGCAGGCGGGCGAGCAGTTTGCGCACGTTGTGGTCCTTTCTCGAGGGTGGTCAGAGCACGTCGCCGAGGACGGCGACGATCACCGGCACCAGGCCGGCGAGAATGAAGGCCGGCAGGAAGCAGAGCCCCAACGGCAGGACGATGAGCACACCGGCCCGGCGCGCGGCCGCCTCCGCGGCGGTGGCCCGGTCGGCGCGAAGGTCGTCGGCGAGTCGGGTCAGCGCGCCGGCCAGCGCGGCTCCGCTGTTGGCGCTGCGCAGCACGGCGGCCGTCAGCCGGTCGGCTCCCGGCACCGCCGCGAGCGGCGCCCACGCCTCCTCGGGGCCG
Source organism: Micromonospora sp. SD12 (assembly GCF_052068495.1). Taxonomy (NCBI): domain Bacteria; kingdom Bacillati; phylum Actinomycetota; class Actinomycetes; order Micromonosporales; family Micromonosporaceae; genus Micromonospora; species Micromonospora sp. SD12. The sequence continues at coordinate 87,608 of NZ_JBQHDF010000001.1, forward strand.
CCGCCGAGCCGCAGCAACCGGCCGACCCGGGCGAGTCGGTCGGCGAGCGGCCCGTCCAGCGCCCCCGCCACGGCCAGGACCGACCTGTCCACGGGCGCCCCCGCCCGCATCGCCGCCGCCAGCAGGTCGGCGGCGAGCGGCAGATCGGCCGCCTCCCGCAGCCGCCGGTTCCGTACGGCCGGGGGCTCGATGCGACGGAGCAGCCGGTCGAGCAGCAGCGTCGTCGGCAGGGCAGCCACCACCCCGGGCCAGCCACCGACGACGACCACCACCGCCACGCCGCCCAGGCCGGAGGCGACCCGGATGGCGTCCGGCCGCCGGCGGGGACGGACGCCATCGGTCGCGGCCTCACGGGACCCGGCAGGCCGGCGGGGCGGCGCGGCCGGGTGGACGCCGACGGGTGCCCTGCGCAGGGCACGCAGCCGGCGCAAGGGCCGCCGGCCCGCCGCGAGCGTCGCGGCGAGCAGGGCCGCCGCCACCACAAGGCCCACCACGAGCGTCAGCCGGGGCATCAGCTCGCCCGTCCCGGCGTCGCGCCGAGCCGTTCGGCCCAGAACAGCCCCGCGACCTGGAGCGCGATGGCGACGACCGCGCACGCGCCACCGACGGGGGTGTGCAGCAGGACCGCCACCGGATCGACGCCGATGCCGTAGCCGAGCCCGATGCCGCCGAGCGGCAGGGCGGCGAGCAGCAGGGCGGTGGCACGCGCCCCGGCCGCCTGCGCCTCCGCCGCAGCCAGTCCACGGTCCGCCGAGCGGGCGTCCGCCTCGATCCGCTCCAGCAACTCCGCCAGCGGCGCGCCCGTCTGGTCGGCGAGACGTACGGCGGCGCGGGCCAGGTGGTCGAGGCGTCCCGGCCCGCCCCGCTCGTCGCGGCCGGCCGGGTCGCCGCCCGCGGTTCCACCTCCGTCCGGGGTGCCGCCGTCGCCCGTGGTGCCGTCCCCGCCCGTGGTGCCACGCCTGCCCGGGATTCCGCCGTCCCCCGAGGTGAGCCGCTCGGCGGCGACCGGCACCGGCAGGCCGGCCCGGAGGTCGGCGGCCAGCCCGCAGAGCTGGTCCAGCCGGCGCCGCCGGGCCCGGACGGCGTACCGGCCCTCCCTGCGTCGGAGGAGCGCGCGGGCGGACAGCGTGCCGTAGGCGCCGACGGCCACCGCCGCGACCGGACCGGCCAGCAGCAGGCCCACCCCGGTGCCGGCCGACGCGGCGAGCAGCAGGATGCGCCCCCGCGACGCCGTCAACGCGTACGACCGCAGCGACGCCGGTCGCCGGTCCTCGCCGGGCGGACCGGTCACCGCGCCGGGCCGGCGAGACGAGGCAGCCGTCGGGGCGGGCGTCCCGCCGGGGCGTCGGGCGTCCCGCCGGGCCGGTGGCCGCAGCCGGTCGGGACCGCCGCCCCCGGGTCTCGTCGGTCCCGAAGCGCCACGGTCGTCTCCGGCCGGCCAGGGCCACGGCGACCGGTCGACCGCGTCCCGGGACGCCCACCGCGCCCCGCCTTCCGCCTCGCGCTCACCTCGGTGGGTGCCGCCGGCCGGGAGGCTCGGAGGCTGCCCCCGACGGACCGGAGGTTCGTCGTACGGGTTCCGCCGGTCGGCGGCGCGAGGACGAGCGACGCCCCCGGCCATGCCCGCCGCCGCAGCGGTCTCCGCGCCCTGATCGGGTGTCCGGCGCAGCTCGGTGATCCAGGCGACGAGCGGGTCCTCGGTGCCGGCGCCCGCGCTTCCCCCGCCGACGGCCAACACGCCCCGCCGGTTGCGACCGCCACGCACCACCCCGGCCACCAGCACCGCCGCGGCGAGCGCGGGCAGCAGCGCCACCAGGGCGTACGGGGCGGTCACCTCGGTCCCGCCGATCCGGGCCACGGCTCGGTCAGGACCGGCGGCACCGGTACGCCCCGCTCCCGCAGCAGTTCGGCGAGCGCCGGTGCGGCGAGGTCGGGCCCGCGCCCGCGTACCCAGGCGGGAACCGCCGTGACCAGCCGGTCCGGGCCTTCCGGCAGGAGCAGGCAGACCCACTCCAGCACCCGTCCCTCGGCACCGCGGCGCACCTGGAGCAGCACCTGGAGCGCGGCGGCCACCTGGGCGTGGAGCGCCGGGCGCGGCAGCCCGCCGAGCATCCCGAGGGCCTCCAGCCGCGCCGGCACGTCCGACGGGGTGTTGGCGTGCAGGGTGCCGGCGCCTCCGTCGTGGCCGGTGTTCAGGGCGGCGAGCAGGTCGACGACCTCCCCGCCCCGGCACTCGCCGACGACCAGCCGGTCGGGCCGCATCCGCAGGGCCTGCCGCACCAGGTCGGTCAGCCCGACCGCGCCGGATCCCTCCACGTTGGCCGTCCTCGCCTGCAACCCGACGACGTGCGGGTGCCGGGGGTGCAGCTCGGCCGCGTCCTCCACCAGCACGATCCGTTCGGTGGCGGGGACCAGTCCGAGCAGCGTGTTGAGCAGGGTCGTCTTGCCCGAGCCGGTGCCGCCGGTCACCAGGTACGCCAGCCGGGCCGCCACCACGGCGGAGAGCACCGGCGCCACCGGGCGCGGAACCGTCCCCTGGCTCACCAGTTCGTCGAGGGTGAAGGGCCGCTGCCGGAAGGTCCGCAGGGACAGATAGGGCCCGTCGGTCGCCACGGGCGGCAGCACGGCGTGCAGCCGGGTGCCGTCGGGAAGCCGGGCGTCCGCGTACGGGGAGCCGTCGTCGAGCCGCCGGCCGGCGCTGGCGGTGAGCCGTTGCGCGAGCCGGCGTACGTCGTCGACCGTGCCGAGCGGCACCGCGACCTGGTGCAGGCCCCGCCCCCGGTCCACCCAGACCCGCACGCCGTTGACCAGCACGTCGGTGACCTCCGGGTCGGCCAGCAGCGGGGCGAGCGGACCGGCTCCCACCAGGTCGTCGTGCACCTGGTCGGCCATCCGCAGTACGGCGGTGTCGCCGAGGACGGCGGCGGTGGGCTCCGCCCGTACGGCGGACACGATCGCGGCGGGGGTGACCGGGGCGGCGGCGGCCGCGATGCGCTGTCGCACCCGGGCGGCGAGGGTCTCGCCCTCGGACGGCCCGGTCATGCCGCACCCGCCGCCGGCGCGCCGGTCAGCTCCGCGACGATCCGCTGGCAGAGCGCGGCCAGCGGCCCCCGACCGTGCGCGGCGGGTGCCTCGCCCCGCTCCAGCCCACGGGTCAGCGCGGGTTCCGGGCGCAGCGTGCCGGCCAGCGGCAGCGCGAGCGCCCGGGCCACCTCCGCCGCACCGAGGCGGCCCGGCGCCGGACCGCGCACGATCACCGACATCGCGGCGCAGTGCGGGGCGGCGGCGGCCACCACCCGAGCCGCGGCGGCGGTGGCCCGCAGCTCGGCCGGGACCACCACGTAGACCTGGTCCGCCGCCTGCAACGCGGTCACGGCCGCGTCGTCCAACTGCCGAGGCAGGTCCACCACCACGAAGTCCCGGCCCCGCCGGGCGGCGTCGACGGTCGCGGCCATCGCCTGGGCGGGAAGGGCGAGCAGGTCGCCCCGGTCCCAGGAGAGCACCACCAGGTCGCCCCGGCTCGGCAGGGCCCGCACCAGTGCCGGTGCGTCCACCCGGCCGTCGGCGCCGGTCAGCGCCGGCCAGCGCAGCCCCTCCAACTGCTCCCAGCCGAGCACCAGGTCGAGCCCGCCGCCGAGCGGGTCGGCGTCGACGAGCAGGGTGCGCAGCCGGGCCCGGGCGGCGGTGACGGCGAGCCCGCCCGCCAGGATGCTCGCGCCGGCACCGCCCCGCCCGCCCAGGACGGCGACGATCCGGGCGCCGCCCCGCTCGACGCCCTCCGGCCCGCACTCGGCGAACCGGTCGACCAGCCAGGGCTCGGCGGCCGGCAGTGTCGCCACGTGCTCCGCGCCGATCAGCTCGGCGACCTGCCAGCCGGGGTCGAGCTCCCCGGAGCGGCCCACCAGCACCATCCGGGGCCGCTGCGGCAACCGCGCCCGCAGGCAGGGCTGGGCCTGGTCGGCGCCGACCAGCACGAGCGGGGCGGGCAGCCAGCGGGTGCGGGCCGCGGCGGGGTCGGCGGCGAGTTCCACCTCGACGCCGCCCGCCGCGGCGAGTCGGAGCAGGTCGTCGAGCAGGTCGCCGTCCGAGGTGACGAGCAGCGGCAGGGGCCGGTGCGGCGGGACGGAGGTACGGGGTGGCATCGCGGCCTCCAGCGGTCGGGGTTGCTGACCCGAGACCCTGCTCCGGTGCCACCCCGGTCGCCGCCCCGTCCCCACAGCCTGTGGACAACCGCGCGCCCTGTGGACAACGCCCGCCGAGCGAGTCGATCTGCTATGGACTTCCGGCGGGCCTTACGCGCCTCCCAACTCCGGAATCGCCCCGGCTACCGTGACGGCGGCACGGGCTCCGCGCGGGCCGTACGGATCGATAGTCTGCGTTGCATGCATCGCAGCCGCGTGTACGCCATCCTGATCGACACCCCTCGTGCGGAGGCTGCCCGGGCGGTGGCCTTCTGGTCGGGAGCCCTGGGTGTCCCAACCGAGTCCGACCCGTCGTATCCGCAGTTCATCGGCCTGCACGACGCCCTGCCCGGGCTGGTCATCGCCGTGCAGGAGGTCGACGACGAGCCCCGCTTCCACCTCGACTTCGAGACCGACGACGTCGAGGCCGAGACCGCCCGCCTGGTCGCCCTCGGCGCCACGCGGGTGGCGCAGTGGCAGGAGTGCCGGGTGCTGCGCGTACCCGGTGGGCATCTGGTGTGCGTCCTGCCAGTGGAGAGCCCGCCGGAGGTCTTCGACGCGGAGGCCCGAACCTGGCCGTGACGCGCGTACCGGCGCACGCGGACCCGGGGAGCCGGCCGCCGCAGCGACCGTAGGGCCGGAGCCTCGCCACCGGAGGGGGCGGGCCCTCGGCACGGGCGACCGGGCCGGTGGAAGGCACGAACAGGCGTCAACGACGCTCAATCGTTATACGCGCGTCCGGACGTCTCCGCCGCCCGATCCCGGCGGACCGTCGCCCGTGCCGGGGCGTCTCCTCAGACGGCCCGACCCGCTGGCGTTCTTCGTCGGCTCAGGTGCGCCTGTGGAGAGCATCGAGACGACCAGTGACCTGTGTCGGAGCGCTCCCGGGGGGAAAGGGACGACCCCCGTCGGGGGGAGACGGGGGTCGTCGAAGGTTCGGCTCCGGGGGGGTCGAGCCGAACCCACTCGGCGGTCACGGGGGGTGCAACCGCCGAGGGTCTGCCTGTTGTACGAGATGTGAACACTCGTCGCGTCGTCAAGTCTGCCTGAGCGGACCTGTATACGTCGAGTGGTGTCGCCTCCACTCCCTGCGAAATAATGTTCGCAGAGTGTGACCATCGTCACTATGCGCGAAGGTGGGTGGGGGCCGGCCCGCAGGTCCGAGGGGTCGCCGGGCCCCGGGCACCCGCCGACCATAGACCATCCGGCTAGACTTTCGCGCCGTGGGCCGAAGTGCCGCTTTCTTCGATCTGGACAAGACCGTCATCGCCAAGTCGAGCGCCCTGGCGTTCGGTCGGCCGTTCTACCGGGACGGCCTGATCACCCGGCGTGACGTGGTCAAGTCGGCGTACGCGCAGCTGATGTTCCGGCTGGGCGGCACCGACGAGCAGACCATGGCCAAGACCAGGGACTACCTCGCCGCGCTCTGCAAGGGCTGGCAGGTGGAACAGGTCCGCCAGATCGTCGCGGAGACGCTGCACGAGCTGATCAACCCTTACGTGTACGCCGAGGCCGCCGCCCTGATCGAGGAGCACCAGGCCGCCGGGCGGGACGTCGTCCTGGTCTCCGCCTCCGGCGAGGAGATGGTCCGGCCGATCGGTGTGCTGCTTGGGATCACCGACGTGATCGCCACCCGGATGGGCGTGGTCGACGGCCGCTACAGCGGCGAGGTCGAGTTCTACGCTGCCGGCCCGAGCAAGGTCCACGCGGTCGGTGAGCTGGCCGCCGAGCGCGGCTACGACCTGGCCGACTCGTACGCCTACTCCGACTCGTACAGCGATCGGCCGCTGCTGGAGTGCGTCGGCCACCCGTCGGTGGTCAACCCGGACCGGCAGCTGCGCCGGCTGGCGATCGAGAACTCCTGGCCGGTGCTGGAGTTCCGGCACCCGATCCCGCTGGGGCGGCGGCTGCGCGAGCGCCCGGCCGTCCCGGTCGCCGCCGCGGCGTTGGGCGTGGGCGTCGGCGTGGCCATCGGCATCGCCTGGTACGGCCGCCACCGTCGCACCCGCACCGCCCCCGCGCCCGCCTGAGCCCACTGAGCCCGAGCGCCTGAGCCGCGAGGACGTAGCCGGCGCTGGCGGCCGGGACCGCGCCGACCTGAACTCCGCGGCGGCGTGCACCCAGGCCGCACGACGCGCGCAGCCCGACGACCGGGCGCAACGCGGGGACGGGCCAGAGCCGGCTTCCAGGCGTCGGCCGGCTCAGGCCGCCGCGAGGACCTCGTCGCCGATGGCCGTGAGCTGGTCGGCGCCCACCTCCACCGCCGCCATGTAGTGGCGCAGCCAGGAGCGCAGGCCGTCCGGGGTGCCGGTGGCGAAGGCGCCGGCCGAGCCGACGTACTCGGGCTCGCGCTCGTGGTGACCCACGTCCACGCCGAGCAGGCCGCGCGGGTCGAGCCCGCTGGACAGCAGCACCAGCCGGGCGGCGCCCCGGGCCACCACCCCGGACGGCCCCGCGAAGGGGCGCAGGTTCAGCAGCTCGCCGTGCACGACGGCGGCCAGCACCAGCGGCGAGACCTTCGTGCCCCCGGCGACGAGCCCGGCCAACGCGTCCAGCCGGGCGGCGACGACCGGGTCCGCCACCGGCCGGCCCAGCTCGGCCTCGCCGACCACGTCGCGGGCGGCGAGCACGTGCAGCCGGGCCAGCGCCTGCCGGGGCGCCTTCGGCCAGAGTTCGGACAGCCCGGGCAGCGCCCCGGCGACCCGCAGCGCGCCCTGCACCACCGGCTCGGTCACCGTTCCCGCGCGTACCGCCTCGCGCTCGCGGGCGTACCCCTCCAGGGCGGCGCTGGCCACCGCGGAGCGGAGGCTGACCTCGGCCGCGACCTGGCCGCCGTGGCGGCGCAGCGCGCGGTGCCCCAGGGCCTGGTCGAACCGCTCGCGGGCCCGCTCGACGGCGGGGGCGATGTCGGCGAGCGCGAGCAGCGGGGCGAGCGGGTCAGCGGTCACCCCGTCACGCTATCGACTGCCCGGCGCGACCCGCCGGCGAGCCGCCCGGAAGCGACCACCGCCACCCACGGCCGGTCGGCCGGCGAGCCCTCCCGGACAAATGGCGTCGGCGCGACGGTCCGCGTCGCCGTCCGGCGCGCGGTGGGGGCCGCTCGGCGCGCGTCGGCCGGACCGGCGGTCGCCCGCACCGGCCGCCACGACTAACCTCGTGCCCTAGAGAGACGCAGGTCACCTGAGCGACGAGGGAGTACGGCATGAGCGAGGCATTGGCAAATCTGCTGAACGAGACGCGCCAGTTCCCGCCGCCGGCCGAACTCGCCTCGAACGCCAACGTCACCGCCGACGCGTACGCGGAGGCCGGGGCCGACCGGCTGGCGTTCTGGGAGCGGCAGGCCGGGCGGCTGACCTGGGCGCGGCAGTGGGACCAGGTGCTCGACTGGTCGAAGCCGCCGTTCGCGAAGTGGTTCGTCGGCGGGCAGCTCAACGTGGCCTACAACTGCCTGGACCGGCACGTCGAGGCCGGGCTGGGCGACAAGGTCGCCATCCACTGGGAGGGCGAGCCGGGCGACACCCGGACCATCACGTACGCCGACCTGCACCGGCTGACCTGTCAGGCGGCGAACGCGCTGACCGACCTGGGCGTCACCGCCGGCGACCGGGTGGCGATCTACCTGCCGATGGTGCCGGAGGCGGCGGTCGCGATGCTCGCCTGCGCCCGGATCGGCGCCACCCACAGCGTGGTCTTCGGCGGCTTCTCCGCCGACGCGCTGACCAACCGCATCCAGGACGCCAGCGCGAAGGTGGTGATCACCGCCGACGGCGGCTACCGCCGGGGCAAGCCGTCGGCGCTGAAGCCGACCGTGGACGAGGCGGTGGCGAACTGCCCGTCGGTGGAGCACGTGCTGGTGGTCCGGCGTACCGGCGAGGAGGTCGCCTGGTCGGCTAAGGACCGCTGGTGGCACGAGACGGTCGAGACCGCTTCGGCCGAGCACGCCGCGCAGCCGTTCGACGCCGAGCACCCGCTGTTCATCCTCTACACCAGCGGCACCACGGCCCGCCCGAAGGGCATCCTGCACACCACCGGCGGCTACCTGACCCAGACGTCGTACACGACGCACGCGGTCTTCGACCTGAAGCCGGAGACCGACGTCTACTGGTGCACGGCCGACATCGGCTGGGTGACCGGGCACTCCTACATCGTCTACGGCCCGCTCTCCAACGGCGCCACCCAGGTGATGTACGAGGGCACCCCGGACACCCCGCACAAGGGCCGGTTCTGGGAGATCGTCGACAAGTACAAGGTCAGCATCCTCTACACCGCCCCGACGCTCATCCGCACGATGATGAAGTGGGGCGACGACATCCCCGCCGGCTACGACCTGTCCTCGCTGCGGCTGCTCGGCAGCGTCGGCGAGCCGATCAACCCCGAGGCGTGGATGTGGTACCGGCAGCACGTCGGCGGCGGTGAGCTGCCCATCGTGGACACCTGGTGGCAGACGGAGACCGGGGCGATCATGATCTCGCCGCTGCCGGGTGTGACGGCGACCAAGCCGGGCTCGGCGATGACGCCGCTGCCCGGGATCGTCGCCGACGTCGTCGACGACCAGGGGCAGTCGGTGCCGAACGGCGGCGGTGGCTACCTGGTGCTGCGCGAGCCGTGGCCGTCGATGCTGCGCACCATCTGGGGCGACGACAACCGGTTCATCGAGACGTACTGGTCGCGCTTCGAGGGGATGTACTTCGCCGGGGACGGGGCGAAGAAGGACGACGACGGGCACGTCTGGCTGCTCGGCCGCGTCGACGACGTGATGCTGGTGTCCGGGCACAACATCTCCACCACCGAGGTGGAGTCGGCGCTGGTCTCCCACCCGTCGGTGGCCGAGGCGGCGGTGGTCGGCGCGACCGACCCCACCACCGGGCAGGCCATCGTCGCGTTCGCCATCCCGCGCGGCACCACGGACATCGCCGGCGACGCCGGTGAGAAGCTCATCGCCGAGCTGCGCAACCACGTGGCGAAGACGCTGGGCCCGATCGCCAAGCCCCGGCAGATCATGCTGGTGCCGGAGCTGCCGAAGACCCGTTCGGGCAAGATCATGCGCCGGCTGCTGCGCGACGTCGCGGAGAACCGCTCGCTCGGTGACGTCACCACGCTCCAGGACTCATCCGTCATGGACCTGATCTCGTCCGGCATGGGCGGCGGGAAGTCCGACGAGGACTGACACGCGTACGCCCCGATGGGTGGCGGCCCGCGCGGGCCGTCACCCATCGTCGTCTCTTACGGCTGGGCGACCGGCCGGATGCGGGCTGTCACATCGGTCGGTCGGGTGAGCCTGGAGAAGCTGAACGTACACAGGCAGACGTCGACCCCTGTCGTTCCCCTGTTTTCTGTTCTAGGTTCACGCACGTCGGGTCGGTTCGATGGACGTCACATCGATGGAGGGCCGGCCGACTTCCTCCTCCCCCATGCCCGAGAAACGGAGCGGCATGAACAGAAACCCGCAATCCGGGTCGCGTCGACGCCTGCTCGTCGCGCTGCCCGCCATCGCCCTCGCCGCCACGTCACTGACCGTGACCGGTGGCGCGGCGGCGGCGGAGCCCGGCCCCGCCCGAGCCACGATCGGCGCGGACGAGCACTACATCAACTACGCGGAGCCGGCCGTCCAGCCGGACAGCAGCGGCCGCGAGGTCAAGGGCAAGGGCGGCGTCTACGCCCCGGCGGTCGAGGAGGCACGCGCCTTCGACCGCAAGTACGCCCGCGGCAACCCGGTCGCGGCCGAGCAGCTCGCGAAGCACGAGGCCAAGTCGATCATGACGGGCAAGAGCCCGCGGCAGATCAAGAAGGCCCCGAGCACCCAGACCGCCAAGCTGCTCACCCTGCTGGTGGAGTTCAACGACCAGGCCAACGACGACTTCACCGGCGTCATGGTGCCGAAGACGGTCTTCGAGGACCGGACCTGCGTGCCCGGCACCGTGCAGAACGGGCCGAAGCACAACCGGATCCCGAACCCGGCGAACCTGCCGCACGAGGACAACAACTCGATGTGGGTGCCGGACTTCTCGCCCACCCACTACGACAAGATGCTCTATTCCAAGAAGGGCATCACCGAGCGGGTCCGCAAGGATCTGCGGGGCCCGGACGGCAGGCAGGGCATCGACCTGACCGGCCGCACCATGCACAACATGTACCTGGAGATGTCCAAGGGCGCGTACACGGTCGACGGGCAGGCGAGCCCGTGGATCACCGTCCCGCACTCCGAGGGCTGGTACGCGGCCTCGCGCTGCTTCCAGGACGAGAACGGCGACTGGGTCCCCGGCCGTCAGCAGTCGATGAACGGCCACCCGGACAACCCGCAGGGCGCGGGCCGGCTCGCCACCGACGCGATCGACGCCCTCGCGAAGATGGACCCGAACTTCCCGTGGGCCGACTACGACATCGAGGACCAGGGCGACCGCGACGGCGACGGCAACCTCTTCGAGCCGGACGGCGTGATCGACCACCTGGTGCTGGTGCACGCCGGGCAGGGCAAGTCCCGCGGCGGCGGCGCCGAGGGCACGTACGCCGTCTGGGCGCACTCGTCGTCGGTGGCCGGCGGCTACACCATCCCCGGCACCAGCCTCCAGGTCTCGAACTACATCGTGCAGCCGGAGGACGCCGGCGTCGGCGTCTTCGCCCACGAGTTCGGCCACGACCTGGGCCTGCCGGACCTCTACGACACCTCCGGCAACGCCGACTCCGACGTCGACTTCTGGGACCTGATGGCCTCGGGCTCGCACTCGGGTGAGATCTTCCAGGCGCTGCCGACGCACATGGGCCTGTGGGACAAGTGGGTGCTCGGCTGGGCCGACCCGCTGACCCTCGCTCCGGGCTCGGACCCGCGCACCGTCAAGCTGGGCCAGACCTCGCGGACCCCGCGCGGCACCAAGGACGGCATCAAGGTCGACCTGCCGGACAAGGTGATCACGCTGGCCACGCCGCACAGCGGCGCGAACATGTGGTACTCCGGCGCCGACCAGGACTGGGCGGACGTCAAGATCGCCCGTCAGGTGGCCGTGCCGGCGGCGGCCGACGCGAAGTTCTGGATGTGGAACAACTTCGTCATCGAGGCCGACTGGGACTACGGCTTCCTCGAGGTCTCCACCGACGGCGGCACCACCTGGACCGAGCAGAAGGTCTACGACTCGACCGGCAAGCTCGTCACCACGAACGACGGCTACGCCGACCCGAACGGCCGGATGGTGGACTTCGGCAACAAGAAGTACGGCCTCACCGGTGACACCCACGGCTGGCGGCACGACTACGTGGACCTGTCCGCGTACGCCGGGCAGACCGTGCAGCTGCGGCTGCGCTACGCCACCGACGAGGCGTTCGCGGAGCGTGGCTGGTTCGCCGACGACTTCTCGGTGACCGGCGGCGGCGCCACCACGTGGAGCGACGACGTCGAGGGCGGGGCCAACGGCTGGACGGCGACCGGCGGCACCTTCGTCGACACCACCGGCCAGGGCTGGCACATCGACACCGGCACCTCGACCCAGGCGCACTACTACCTGGCGGAGTGGCGCAACTTCGACGGCTTCGACAAGGGCCTGAAGTACACCTACGACACGATCTACTCGCGCGACGCGTGGAAGGTGGACCGGGTCTCCTACAACGCGCCGGGCATGCTGGTCTGGTACCGCGACACGGAGCGGGGCGACGTCAACCACACCACGGCGCAGATGACCGCGCTGCCCAGCTACGGTGCCAAGGGCGGTCTGCTGATCGTCGACTCGCACTTCGACCCGTACCGCCGCACGGGTGAGGCGGCCGTCAAGGACCCGTCGGTGCTGGACAACCTGCCCAGCCGCCCGCAGTCCGCGAACGCGGCCTTCTCGCTCAAGCCCACGTACCCCTTCAAGGAGTGCCTGGAGGCGGCGGACGAGCCGTACAGCGAGTACTGCACGAGCTTCGGCCCGCAGGCGCCGGTGCGGGGCTTCACCGACGCGAAGGGCTGGTACCCGGGCATCGAGATGCGCGACGGCTCGCCGTACGCGCGGGACAACGACGCCTCCGTGGTCGTCCCGTCGAAGGGCAACGCGCCGTACACGACCCGGGTCACCAACCCGGACGGTACGCCGGCGACGTCCTACTACGGGGTCACCCTGGGCGGCGGGGCGATCGTGCTGGGCACCGGCAACCCGGGTGACCAGGGCGTGTCGTACGGCGTCACCATCACCATCAAGCGCGCCGCGTGGGACAACTCGTACGCGACCGTGCACGTCACGCCCGCGCGCAACTGACCCGAGGGGTCGGTCGAGCGGGAGACGGGCGGGGCCCGTCCGGGGAGCGGAGCGCTCCCCGGACGGGCCCCGCCGCGTGTACACGCGGCCGGCGGTCGTAAAGACCCGACGGACCACCCGTGGGACGGCCGACGAGGTACGCCGCCGTCCACTTTTCCGTTACGCGATCACGCTTATCGAAAACCGTCTCTTTACGCCCGGGCGGGGCCGTCCGCCCTGCTCACCACGTTGGTGAACGGCCGGGATGTGACGGTGAAAAGCATTCCCAACAAAACTTTGCAACAAATCGACGCACGCATCTTCCCACCGGTCACACGAGTGTCTATGTTCACCATTGGTCCCACTAGTGGGATCGGTCTCACCGGCCCGTACCCCCGTTGGGCCGGTTCCCTCACACCGGAGGTACCACGTGCGCAAAGTCGCAGTGGGTCTGCTCGGGCTTTCGCTGACGGCGACGGGACTGGCGTTCGGTTCGTCCGCCACCGCCGCGCCGCAGCCGAAGTTGCCGACGGCCGCTCCGTCGGCCGCCGAGCCAGCCCATGCCGACCACGACCTGCCCAACCCGCTCGAGGAGAAGCGCCGCGCCCTGCGCCAGGAGGGCCTCAGCGAGGTCCTGTCCGGCAAGGCCAAGGCACAGCGCATCAACGGGAGCACGGTTGTCAAGGTCGGCAAGACCGCGACCAACCCGGCCGGTGCTAACACCCGGTCCGCGAGGTCGGCGGAGGCCGCTCGCACCGATCAGTACGTCGAGCTGGCCCGCGAGAAGACCGACCGGATCTTCGTCATCCTGGCCGAGTTCGGCAACGAGCGGCACCCGGACTACCCGGACAAGGACACCGACCCGCTGACCCCGGGTCCGGCCCGGTTCGACGGGCCGCTGCACAACGAGATCCCGCAGCCCAACCGGGCGGTGGACAACTCGACCCTCTGGCAGCCGGACTACAGCGCCGACTACTTCCGCAAGCTCTACTTCGGCACCGGGGTCGGTGACGAGTCCCTGAAGCAGTACTACGAGGCGCAGTCCTCGGGTCGCTACACGGTGGACGGCACGGTCACCGACTGGGTCAAGGTCAAGTACAACGAGGCCCGGTACGGCCGCTCGGACGACGACCCGAACGACGCCAACGGCGACGACCCGGCCGTCTGCGCGCAGAGCACCTGCCAGAACATGTGGGCGCTGGTCCGCGACGCCGCCAACCAGTGGGTCGCCGACCAGAAGGCGGCGGGACGCTCCGACGCCGAGGTCGCCGCCGAGCTCAAGACCTTCGACAAGTGGGACCGTTACGACATCGACGGTGACGGCAACTTCAACGAGTCGGACGGCTACATCGACCACTTCCAGATCGTCCACTCCGGCGGCGACCAGGCCGACGGCGACCCGCACCAGGGCGAGGACGCGATCTGGAGCCACCGCTGGTACGCGTACGCCACGGACCAGGGCCAGACGGGCCCGCCCGGGGCGCCGCTCGGCGGTAGCCAGATCGGCAACACCGGCATCTGGATCGGGGACTACACCGTGCAGCCGGAGAACGGCGGCCGGAGCGTCTTCTACCACGAGTACGGCCACGACCTGGGCCTGCCGGACGACTACAACACCGGCGCCAGCGGCGACAACAGCGTCGAGCACTGGAGCCTGATGGCCCAGAGCCGGGTCGGCGCCAAGAACGACGAGGGCATCGGTGACCGGGGCGCCGACCTGGGCGCCTGGAACAAGCTGCAGCTCGGCTGGCTGGACTACGAGACCGTGGTGCCGGACAAGCAGGACCCGCAGACGCTCACGCTGGGCCCGTCCGAGTACAACACCAACAAGCCGCAGGCCGCCGTCGTGGTGCTGCCGCAGCGTGAGTACAGCTTCAGCAACGGCAAGCCGTTCGAGGGTGCCCACCAGTTCTTCTCGGGCAACGAGGACGACCTCAACACCACGATGACCCGGACGCTCGACTTCACCGGGAAGTCCTCCGCCTCGCTGTCGATGAAGGCCCGCTACACCATCGAGACCGACTACGACTACATGTACTTCGAGGCTTCGCTGGACGGTGGCCAGAACTGGACGGCGCTGCCGTTCCTGGTCAACGGTCAGCCGAAGACCGACGGCAACGGCCGCAACGCCCTCGACGGCAACAGCGACACCGACGGCGACGGCCAGGCCGACTGGGTCGACCTGACGGTGCCGATGGACGTGGCCGCGGGCAAGGTCGTGCAGTTCCGCTTCCACTACATCACCGATGGTGGCGTCTCCGACGGCGGCTTCTTCGGCGACGCGATCACCGTGACGGCCGACGGCCAGACGGTGCTCTCCGACGGTGCCGAGGACAGCGACGGCTGGACGTTCGCCGGCGGGGAGACCGGGTTCCGCATCGTCGGGGAGAACTCGACCAAGTCGTACGACAACTACTACATCGCGGCGCACCGGTCGTACGTCTCGTACGACAAGTACCTGAAGACGGGCCCGTACTTCTTCGGGTACGCGAACACCCGGCCGGACTGGGTGGACCACTACGCGTACCAGGAGGGCCTGCTCATCACCTACTGGAACACGCGGTGGCCGGACAACAACACCATGCCGTACGACCCGTACCTGAACCCCGGTGGTCACCCGGGTGAGGGCCGCAACCTGACGATCGACTCCCGCCCGAAGCCGCTGTACAACCTCACCGGCAACCCGTGGCGGGCGCGCGTCCAGGTCTACGACGCCCCGTTCAGCCTGAAGAAGGCTGACTCGTTCACCCTGCGGGTGAACAGCCAGCCGTCGTACGTCCGTGGCCAGGCGGCCGCTCCGCTGTTCGACGACAGCAAGCAGTACTGGTACGCGGAGCTGCCGAACCACGGCGTCAAGGTGCCGAACAACGGCGTCAAGATCCGGGTGCTCGAGCAGAACGGCACCGCCATCAAGATCCGTATCTCCTGACCTTCGGGTCAGATTTCCACCAGCTCCATGCGATGCCCGGGCGGATCTCCGCCCGGGCATCGCCCTTTCCCGGGCGGCCTGTCCCGCACCTGCCCGCCCACGCGACGACGGAGGTACGGGAACCGGCCCGCGGCCCAGGGCGTCGGATCGGGGTGACCCGACCCACCACCGCTCTGCCCGCCGCCCTCGCCCTGGTCCTGCTCGCCCCCCTCGCTGGCTGTGCCGGACGGGAGAGCGGGTCCGCCGGGTCCGGCGGCACCACGCCACCCGCCACCGCCCGCCCCGGCGATGCCGATCCGGCCGGCACGCCCTCGGCGAGCTCCGTCGCCCCCGCCGATCGACCGACGCAGCCGCCCGCGACCGCGCTGCCGACGCTGCGACCGCCGAAGGAGCCCACGGACACCCGGCCCACCGGTGTCATCACGGCTCGGGTGACCCGCGGCGGCGACGGCCCCTGCTACGGGATGGTCACCCTGGACGGCATCGAGTACGCCGTGCACGGGCCCGGGCTGGGCGTGCTGGCCGAGGGCCAACTGCTGACGTTGCGGGTGACCGCGCAGACGGTCCGGATGGACTGCGGTCCGGGCACACCGGTCGCGGCGTCGCGCCCGTGAACTGACGCTCGGTGACCCACCGGGCACCGCTTGCACACCTCCACGTCACCGTCAACGGCAGTACGGCCGATTGACCCGGGTCACCATGCAATTGATCATCGTCACTGCGGGGTGTCGCCACGCCCACCAGTCTGCGACCGGCGCACCGCCGCCATCAGCTGCGACCACGGGGGTGGCACATGTTGAACGACGTCCTGTCCGATGCTCTCCATCAACTGTCGACGCCGGTGACGGCCGATCCCGCGACGGGTGGCGGCCCTCCGTCGGCCCTGGAGCTGCGCCTCCTGCTCGCCGCGAGCCAACAGCAGCTTCTCTTCGCCCAACGCAGGGTGATCGAACACACCCTGCACCTTGAACGCCTGGAACAACACGCCGTCGGTTCCGCCCCGACGGGGGTCAGCGTCGTCGAGACCCGCGACGAGTTCCTCGGCCTCGCCCGCCGGGTGGCGGACGGTACGGGTGGCGACCAGCAGGTCGTCCACGCCGCCCCGAGCCTGCTCAGCCGCGTGCTCCGCGCGGACCGGCCCGGCCGCCGGACGATCCACGTGACCGACCTGCTCGCCGATCCGGTGCACCGGGAGGCGGCCGAGCGGGCCGGCACCCACCACCGGGTCGCGACGTCGGCGCCCGTGTCGCTGCTGCTCGTCCCGGGCAGCGCACTCGTCCCGCTGTCCCGGCCCGGCTCCGGTCCGGCCGGGCTGCTGGTGCGGCAGCCCGACCTGCTGGGCGCCCTCGCCCACTACGCCGACGCGCTCTGGCGGCAGGCCCGGCCGCTGGCCACCGACCGGACGGGCGGCGCGTCGAAAACCGGCGACGGACCATCCGAACTGCAACTGCGGATCCTGCGCATGGCCGCCGTCGGGGTCAAGGACGAGTCGATCGCCCGCAGCCTCGGCCGCAGCACCCGCTGGGTCCGGCGGCACTTCGAGCTGCTGGAGGAGCTGTCCGGCGCCAGCAACCGGATGACGCTGGGCATCGCCGCCGTCCGGCGCGGCTGGCTCTGACGGGCCGCATCCGCCCGCCCGTCGCGGCGCACGACCGCCGCATCCGCCGCCGCGTCCCGGCGCCCGGCGCGCGTTCGCGTGCCGGGCGCCGCGTAGCTGTCCGGATCTTGCAGCGTGCGGCAGCCGTTCCGCTTCGCCATTGGCCGATGGCGCCGGATTTCCAACAATCGATCTGTGTCCATGGAAGTTCCATCGGCACGGCCTCACGAGGGCCACACGGGGAAGGACCACCTTGAACAGACGAGGATTGCTCCGGGTCGCCACCGCGGTGATCGCCGCCGCCGGGGTCGGCGCGACGATCGCCGGCGTTCCGCAGCCCGCCGCCGCCGCACCCAATGGCTTCGACCACGTCGTGTACTGGAACGACGTGCTGCTCGACGCGTTCCGCGCGAGCAACGAGCCGCCGACCGTCCTCAGCCGTGCCGGCGCCATGATGCACCTGGCCATGTACGACACGGCCGTGTCGCTCGGCACCTCCGGCGCCCCCTACATCGCCAAAATCAACAAGATCCCCAACTACAGCTACGACCGCGACTGGAACATGGACGTGGCGGCCGTACGGGTACTGCGTGCGGTGTTCCCCAGCCAGAACTTCGACACCGCCTTCACCGGGTCCCGCGCGTACCCGCCGATCGGTGTGCCCGGCCCCGAGGGTTGGAGCACCAGCATCGGCGACGGCGCCGCGCAGAACATCCTCAACGCGCGGGCGAACGACGGCTCCGGCAACAACACCCCGTACGCGGTCAGTAACACCGCCGGCCAGTGGCGCCCGACCGGATCCGGCGCGGCGGTGGGCCCCAACTGGGGATCCGTCAAGCCGTTCGCGCTCACCTCCGGCTCCCAGTTCCGGCCAGCGCTTCCGGGCGGCTTCGCCACCGTGACTGCGATGCTGAGCAGCACCGCGTACGCCAACCAGGTCAACGAGGTACGGCGCCTCGGCTCGGCGACCGCCGCACCGGCCGACCGGACCGCCGACCAGACCCAGCTCGCGTTCTTCTGGGCCAACGACCTCAACGGCACCTACAAGCCGCCGGGTCAACTCTTCGAGCACACCCAGATCGTCGCGGCCCAGCAGCCCACCGACACCGTCCGGCTCTTCGCCCTGGTCGCGATGGCGATGGCGGACGCGGGCATCGCCGCCTGGGACGCCAAGTACAACACCGGCATCGACCTGTGGCGTCCGGAGAGCGCGATCGCCGAGCCACAGTCCGACGGGAACTCCGCCACCATCCCGGACGCCTCGTGGCGCCCGCTCTCCGTCGACCGCAACGGCAACCGCTTCTCGCCGCCCTTCCCGGCCTACGTGTCCGGTCACGCCACGTTCGCCGGCGCCTGGGCGGGCGTCATGAAGCGCCACTACGGCACGGACGCGGTGAGCTTCGTGGCGACCACCGAGGATCCGATGGCTCCCGGGGTCACCCGCGCGTTCAGCAGCTTCAGCGCGGCGGCGACGGAGAACGCCCGCAGCCGCGTCTACCTCGGCGTGCACTACCAGTGGGACGCCGACGCCGGCCTGAGCACCGGCGACGCGGTGGCCAACCGCGTCTTCAGCACCTACCTGAGGTGACGTGACGGCGGGGGGGCCGGGGGTGGCGACACCTCCGGCCCTCCAGCCGTGTGCGGCACCGAAGGGCAGGTCGGACGAGCGGCCCGAGCCGCGCACCGGGTCGGCGGACCGGGGACACCGGGCGGCGGGGCCCTAGGCTGTCCCCATGACCGAGCAGCGCGGCGGGCCCGTCGACGAGTCGTGCGTCCTCACCGAGGGGCCGTGGACGCACCGGTTCGTCGGCGCCAACGGCAGCCGCTTCCACGTCGTGGAGGCCGGCACGGGCCCGATGGTGCTCTTCCTGCACGGCTTCCCCGAGCACTGGTGGGCCTGGCACGAGATGCTGCCGGCCGTCGCCGACGCCGGCTTCCGGGCCGTCGCGGTCGACCTGCGCGGCTACGGCGCCAGCGACAAGCCGCCCCGGGGGTACGACGGCTACACCCTCGCGGCCGACGTCGCCGGCCTGATCCGGGCACTCGGCGAACGCTCCGCCACCGTGGTCGGCACCGGCGTCGGCGGCATGATCGCGTGGACGGTGGCCTCGTTCCACCCGTCGCTGGTCCGCCGGCTGGTGGTGCTCGGCGCCCCCCACCCGCTGCGGCTGCGGGCCGCGATCTTCGCCGATCCGCGCGGGCAGTTCGCCGCCGCCACGCCCACCCTGAAGTTCCAGCTCCCCCGCTACGAGCACGTGCTGACCCGCGACGACGCGGCGGCCGTCGAGGAGATGCTGCGCCGCTGGGGCGGGCCGCGCTGGGTCGGTGGGCCGGGCTTCGAGGCGTACGCCCAGCGGTGCCGGGAGGCCATGCGCATCCCGCAGGCGGCGTTCTGCGCCCTGGAGGGCTACCGCTGGGCGTTCCGCTCGGTGCTCCGCCTGCACGGCTACCGCTTCGTCCGGCTGATGCAGAAGCCGCTCGTCACGCCGACCCTTCAACTGCACGGCGCGCTGGACGAGGCTTCCCTGCCGCGCACCGCCCAGGGCTCCAGCCGGTACGTGGTGGCGCCCTACGAGTGGCGGCTCCTGGACGACATCGGGCACTTCCCGCACGTGGAGGCCGGCGACCTGGTGTTGGGCGAGGTCCTGCGCTGGGCGAAGTCCTGAGTCAAACCCGCTGCTCGCGCAGGTCGGCGACCTCGGTGGCGGGCGCCCAGCCCTGGTAGACGCCGAAGTCGAAGACCTCCAGCCCCATCGCCCGGGCCACCGGCCAGCGTCCGCCGGTGTACTCCACCCGCAGCCAGCCGTCGTGCTCGCCGAGGACGATGAACGGCTGCCCCTGCCAGGTGCAGGTGGTCCGCACGTACGCCAGGTCGTCGAGCTCGGTGGCCGGCAGCACCCGGACGTGGCGGCCGGGGCGGATCTCCTCGAAGCCCTCGCCCGGCTCCGGCTGGTAGAGCCGGACGTCGTCGCCGTCCGGGCTCGCCTGGTACTCCCGGCCCTTCCAGCGGGCCACGTAGCCGTCGCGCGTCACTGCTCACCGACCTGTCGCCACCGCAGCGCGTCCGTGTCGAGGATGGCGACCACCCGTTCGGTGCCGTCCGCGCCGATCCGCCACAGCTGCGCGCCGTGCGGCAGCCGGGCGCTGTCCACCTTGAACTCCGCGACCACGTCGCTGCTCTCGCCCGGCGCGAACCCGTTGCCCCGGAACGGCGGGCGCTCGATGACCCAGCCCTCCATGGCCCGCATGGCGGCCTCGTTCTGCCCGCCGTACGGGATGCGGTAGAGGCTCGGCCGGTGCGCGGGCCAGCGCAGCACGTAGATCTCCCCGGCGTCACGGGCGAAGGGGGAGTCGGGGTAGCCGAGGCCGAGCGCGTCGTGCAGCTGGGCGGGGGTCGTGAGGTGGGCCAGCTCGCCGGCCCGGTGCACGAAGCCGGAGACCCGGTCGTAGCCCCGCTCCAGGTAGTACGCGAGCTGACTGGGCGCGACCGCCTTCTGCATGACGATGGGGCGCGCCGGATCGGGCGCGGGCGGGGCGTAGCGGGGGCGGCTGACCGGCTCCTCGGCGGTGGGCGGCTCCGCCTCGGTCCCGGTGTCGTCGCCGAGGCCCACCTCGGCCGCCCAGTTGGCCAGCCCGACGATCTGCTCACCGGGCAGCTTCGCCCCGACCGGGGTGCCGGGGTTGACCGCGAACGACCAGGCCTCGTCCGGCCAGCGACGGATCAACTGGACGAACCTGACCTCGATGGTCTCGACGGTCGCGTCGGTGTGGTCGGCCAGCCGCTCCGGCGAGGTGTGTACGACGACGAACGTCTCGCCGTCCAGTTCCTCCGTACGCCACACGAAGCCGGGCTCGCCGGGCCGGCTGCCCGGCGCGGAGTCGGCCGCGACCGGCAACAGCACGCGGGCGAGCAGCAGGGTCGACAGGAACGTGTCGGTGCTGCCGGCGCCGGCGGCGTCGAGGAGGTTCTCCTCGACCTCGTTGGCCGCCTCGAAGCCGACCGTCCCGGGACCGGCACCCGACGACCCGTCCGCGGTCCCGGTCAGGGGCGCGGTGACCGGCTCGTCGGCGATCGTCGGCCCAGGCTCCTCCGCCGGCGCGACGTCGGAAACGCCGGCCTCGGTCGCGGCCTCCTGCCGGGCGGCGCCGTCCGCCGCCGGTGCGGGCGCGGCGACGCTGGTCGGCACCGTCGGATCACCGGACCACGCGTCGGCGGACGGCGCGGGATCGAGGGAAAAGGTCGCGTCCGCGTCGGCAGGCGGCTCGGGATCGAGGGACACGGTCGGGTCCAGAGACACCGTCGCATCGCCCGACGACACCACCGGCTGCGTCCGATCCAGGGACACCGTCGGATCCAAAGACACCGTCGCATCGCCCGACGACACCACCGGCTGCGTCCGATCGAGAGACACGGTCGGATCCAAAGACACCGTCGCATCGCCCGACGACACAACCGGCTGCGTCCGATCCAGGGACACCGTCGGATCCAGAGACACGGTGGCGTCGCCGGACCACGACGGGGTGGCGGACCGCACGGTGTCGGCGGGCGACGACGGATGGGCGGGCGCCGTCGGTGCGGGTTCGGCGGTCACCGGTTCCCGGCGGCGCCGGACCGGCTCGAACAGCGAGACGGTCTCTTCGGCGGGCGGGGCGGGCTCGGGGACGGGCGGCCCGGTGAGGTCCCGCGACTCGATGATGGTGCCCTCGATGACGATGGGCGTGAACCCGCGTCGGGAGGCGGGTGGCCCGGAGACCGGTTCCGCGTCCGCCGCCGGCTCCGGCCCGACCGGTTCGGGGGTGGTCTGCCGGCGCGGCAGCGCCTGGGTGAGGTCCTCGGCCGGCTGCGGTCGGTCTGCGCCGTACCCCGGTGGCGGCGGCCCGGGATCCGGGGCGGGAGCCCGGAGGTCCCGGGTGGCGTCCTCGCCGGGCCCGCGCGGCGGCAGCACCTGCGTGGCCTCGCCCCCGGCCATCGTGAAGGCCCGCGTGGGCTCGGCGCCGGGTGCCGTGAAGGCGTGGGTCGGCTCCCCGGCGGGTGCCGTGAAGGCGTGGGTCGGTTCCCCGACGGGCGCCGTGAAGGCCCGGGTGGGCTCGGCGGCAGGCGTCGTGAAGGCGTGGGTGGGTTGTTCCCCGGCGGGCGCGGTGAAGGCGTGGGTGGGCTCGGCGCCGGTCGGGGTGCTCGGGATCGGGCGGGTCGGTTCCTCCGGCACCGGCTCGCCGAGCGGCCGGCGGCGGGGGAACGGCTGGCTGCCGGCCGCGAGGCGGGACGGCGGCACCGCCCGCTCGCCCGAGCGCAGCGCCTCCTGCCGGTGTGCGGCGGCACGGCCGGAGGCCGGCTCGAAGAACGACCGGTTGGGCCGCTCCGGGGTCTCTCCGGCCGTGCGGCCGTTGGTCCCCGGCGCGGGGTGGGCGTCGGGCGTCGGGAGGCCCCTAGGACGCTCGGTGAGCGGCGAGGGACGCGGCGGGACCCGCTCGGGGGCCGCCACGGCGTCGGTCCGCGCGGGTCCGCCGGCCGTCGGGTCGCCGCGCCGCGGATCGAGGTGTTCCGTCGGGAAGGCGGGCGGGCGGGCCGGCTCGGCAGGCGCACCGCCTCGGGCGGGCGCGGGGACCCGGCCCGTGCTCGACGCGGCCGTCGGCGCGGGCCGGAGCGTGCCGTTGGACCGGGTCACGCCGGTGGTCGGCCCGGCGTCCGGCCCGGGCGGCATGTCGTGACCGGCCGCCTGGGCCCGCGCCCGGGCGGCAGTCTCCACGCGTTCCAGCCGGGCCCGCGCACCCATGGTGCGGCCGGGCAACCGGACGTCGCCCCGCGAGAGCTGGGCGACGAACCAGGCCGGCAGGTAGCCCTCGATGGGCAGCCCGGGGTTCACCGCCAACCACCACTCGTGGTTGGGCCAGCCGTCGGCCAGGTCGGGGTACGAGACGCGCCGGACGGCGCCGCCGTTCTCGCCGAGGCAGGCGCGTACGGCCGCCCCGGAGGTGAACGCCAACACGTGGGTGCGGCCACCCGTGGTCCAGGTGCCCCAGCCCACCGGCGCCGTCCCCGCGAGCGCCTCGGCGGAGACCGGCAGCAGCAGTTCGGTCCGGGCCAGGACGCGGAAGTAGAGCTGCTGGTCGTTGGCGCGCAGCGCGTCCCGCATCGCCGCCTCGGCATCGGTGGCCGGCTCCCACTCGGTCACGGCCACCCCTCCTCCCGCGAACAGGCCATACGTATCGCGTACAACCTACAAGGTAAAAGCAAGATCACAATCGCTGGCCGGCGGCGGTGCGCCCACTGCCGCCGGAGGCGCTAACATCCCGTTCCGGAGTCGACACGATACGGAGGCGGTCGATGTCCCGGTCCCCCGCGCGCCAGCTTCTCGCCGCCCTCGCGACGGCGTTGCTGACGGCCGTCCCGGCCACCGCCGCGCCCGCCGGACGACCGGCCGGACCCGCCCCCGGCCCGGTGCCGGCCGGTCGTTCCGCGCCCGCGCCGACCGCCGCGCGCGCGGCCCCCGGCTGCGCCTCCCCCCTCGCCCCGGTCCGGCCGGTGTCCGCGCGTCCCTGGCCCCAGCAGCGGTACGCCCCGGAGCGCCTGGCGGCGCTCGCCACGGGCGCCGGGGTGACGGTCGCGGTGGTCGACTCGGGCGTGGACCGACGGCACCCGCAGCTGACGGGCCGCGTGCTCGACGGCACGGACCTGCTCGACGCCGGCGGCGACGGCAGCCGGGACTGCGCCGGTCACGGCACCGGTGTGGCGAGCATCATCGCCGCCGCCCCCCGCGACGGGGTGGCGTTCCGCGGCCTGGCCCCGGGCGCCCGGATCCTGCCCGTACGGGTCAGCGAGCAGCAGGTGGTCGAGGGGCGGGAGTCGGGGCGCACGGTCAGCGCCGGAGACTTCGCCCGCGCCATCCGCTGGGCGGTGGACCACGACGCCGACGTGCTCAACCTCTCCGTCGTCCTGTACGTGGACGACCCGGCGGTGCGCGCCGCGATCGGCTACGCGGTCGACCGGGACGTGGTCGTGGTGGCCGCCGCCGGCAACCTGCACGACGCCGGCGATCCCCGGCCCTACCCGGCCGCGTACGACGGGGTGCTCGGGGTGGGCGCGATCGGGGCGGACGGGTCGCGCGCCCCGTTCTCCCAGACCGGCGCGTACGTCGACCTGGTCGCCCCGGGCAGCGACGTGCTGATGGCCGCCCCCGGTCAGGGCCACCACCGGGCCGAGGGCACCAGCTACGCGGCGCCCTTCGTGGCGGCCACCGCCGCGCTGCTGCGCGAGTACCGGCCGGAGCTGACCGCGGCGCAGGTGGCGCAGCGGATCGCGGCGACCGTCGATCCGGCCCCGGGCGACGGTCGGGGCGGCGGGTACGGCGCGGGGGTGCTGAACCCGTACCGGGCGGTCACGGAGACCGGGGGCGGGGTGCCGGAGCGGGTACGTCAGGTCACGGCACTGGCGGACGACCGGACCGAGCCGGCGGTGCTGGCGCAGCGGGCCCGGCGGGCGGCGGCCCGGGACCGGGCGTTGCTGGTGGCGGGGGTCAGCGGAGCGGTGGTGGCCCTGGCGGCGCTGCTGGCGCTGGTCGTACCGCACGGGGCGCGCCGCCGCTGGCGGCCGGCCGGACCGGCCTGACCGGACCGGGCGGTCGAGCCACGGCCAGGTCGCCGGTGCGGTGGGTGGTTGCGCCGCCCCCGACGGCCGATGGTGGCGCCGACCGGCTCACGGTCGACGCCACCACCGGGCGGGGCTCACTGGAACAGGCCGACGTTCTTCTTCTCCGTGTCGAGGTAGTCGGTGGCGGAGTCGTTCACCGCGAGCCTGATGTCGCGCAGCATGGCCTGGAGGTCCTGCGAGGCGGAGCGCCAGCGGGCCTGGCGCTGCTCGTAGGCCTGGCGGGCCTCGCCGGACCAGCTCGCCACGAGCGGGGCGGCGTCCCGTTCGAGCTGTCCGAGTTGCGAGTCGAGCGCGTTCAGCGCCTTCTGGATGTCCGCGCCCGCCTGTTGCAGGGCGGCGAAGTTGACGACGAGTACGCCGTGGTCCATCGGATGTCTCCTCCCCCGAGACCGGGTCAGAGCGGCAGCTGGATGCCGCCGCGGTTGGTGGTGGACACGCGGCTGGCGGCCTCGGCGTCCGAGACGTCGTAGTGCTGGCCGGCCGTGCGGATGGCGCCGGCGGTCTCGCGCAGCGCCCGTTGCAGCGCCGCCTGGTCCTGTGCCCACTGCTGCTTGACCTGCTCGAACGAGCGCCCGCCAGCACCGCGCCAGGCCTGCTGCAACACCTCCAACTCGGCCATCAGGCTGCTCAGCATGGACTGCAGGGACTGGTCGACCTGCTCGAACTTCGCGGCGGTCTGCTGCATCACCGCTGCTTCCGCCTGGGTCTGGGACACCTGGGACGTCACCTCGTCTCGTGGGTCGTGGCTGGCCGCCGGCGCGCCCGCCGATTGGGCCGCCGCTCGCGCCGCCCGGGCGTCGAGCGCGGCGGGCGCGGGGTCAGCAAACTCGTCGCTGACGGTAGCGGTCCGGTCGCGGTTCTGCTACCCCGTGGGCCTCCCCTGTGGACGACCGCGGCCCCCATCCCGTCGGGCGCTCCGCTTACGATGGGCGGCGTCGATGTCGCGGCGAGTGACCGGTCGAGGAGGCGCGGTGACGGTGACGACCGACGCGGGCCCGCACCGGCCGGCCCCGGGCCCCGGTCCCGGCCCGGCCGCCCCGGCCCTCGTGCCGGCAGCGCTCGGCCCGGCTGGACCGACCGCCCCGGCTGGACCGCCGCCCGGCCCGGGTGCGGTGGCGGGCGCCCCGACCTCCCGCGTCGCCCCGCCGGCAGCGTGGATCCCGGCCGGCGGTCGCGGTGGCGCGGGTGTCCGGGCCGGTCAGGTCGTCGCCACGCAGGTGGCGGTGGCTGCCGTGGTGGCGGCCGCCGGTCGCGGGGTGCTGGCGACGATGGCGGCCGTGGGGGTGGCCGCGCTGCTGCTGCCAATGGCGTGGGTGCGGCTGCGGGGGCGGTGGCTCTTCGAGTGGCTGACCACCGGGCTCGGCTACGCCACGCGTCGGCGCGCCCTGCCGCCGGCCGCCGGCCCGACGGCCCTGCTGGACCTGGTCGACCCGGGTGCGGTCGTCCGCCCCGCCGAGCTGGCCGGCGCGTCGGCCGCCGTGCTGGACGACGCCGCCGGCATGGTGGCCGTGCTGGAGGTCGGCGACCCGGCCGACCTGCTCGGCGACGCTCCCCGCGCGCTGCCCGTTCCGGCGTCGCTGCTGCCGGCCGCCGCGCCGGACGGTCCCCCGGTCCGGCTCCAGCTCCTGCTGACGGGCTCGCCGGCGCCGACGGTCGGCGCGGGTGGTGGCGCGGTCGCCACCTCGTACCGGCAGCTCACCGACGGGCGGCTCGCGGGCCGGGAGCGGGCCGTGCTCGCCGTGCGGGTGCTGCGCGCCGAGGGCTGGACGGCGGAGGAGCTGCGGCGGGCGCTCTCCGGGACGGTGCGCCGGATCGCCCGCCGGATCGGGCCCGTGACCGCCCGCCCGCTGGGCGGGCACGCCACGCTGCGGGTGCTGGCGGAGCTGGCCCACCACGACGACCACCCCGCGCAGGAGTCCTGGCAGGCGGTCCGGGCCGGCGACCTGCTCCAGACCACGTTCCGGCTGCGCCGCTGGCCCGACGCGCGTACCGACGCCGGTCGGCGGCTGGTGTCCCGGCTGCTCGCGCTGCCCGCGACGGCGACCACCGTCTCGCTCGGCGTGGGGCCGTGGGCCGGCGCCGACCCCGCGTCGGCGCCGACCGAGCTGGCCGTACGACTGGCCGCCGCCACCCCGGCGGAGCTCTCGACCGCGGCGCAGGCGCTGCGCCGGCTGGTGGCCGAGGTGGGCGGCGAGGTGCACCGGCTCGACGGCGCGCAGCTCGACGGGCTGGCCGGCACGCTGCCGCTCGCGGCGGCGGGCGCGGCGGGTCCGGGTCCGGCGCCCGACGGCCTGGAGCTGACCCTCGGCGCGGCGGGGCTGATGGTCGGCACCAACCGGCACGGCGGCGCGGTGACCGTCCGGCTGTTCCGGCCGGAGACCACCCGGGTGATGCTGGTCGGCGGGGTGCGCGCGGCGCAGCTGGTGGCGGTGCGGGCCATGGCGCTCGGCGCCCGGGTGGTGGTGCAGACCGCCCGCCCGCGCGGGTGGGAGCCGTTCGTCCGGGGCGTCGGCACCCCCGGCACGATGATCCCGGTGGTGCCGCCCGGCCGTCCCGTGGGCGAGCCGGGTTCGCCGCTGCGTCCGCTGCTGGTGGTGGTCGACGCCGGTGCCACACCCGCCGAGACGGAGCCGGGTTCGGCGTGGCGGACGACGTTGCTCGTACGCGACGAGCTGACCCCCGCCGACGCCGACGCGCTGGGCCGCGCCGACCTGGCCCTGTTGCAACCGCTCGACGCGGCCGAGGCCGCCGTGGCGGGCGGCGCGCTGGGGCTCGGCGCCTCGGCGGAGTGGCTGACCCGGATCCGCGACGACATGGTGGCGGTGGTCAACCGACGGGCGTTGCGCTGGGCGCTGCTCTCCCCCACCCCGATCGAGTCGCAGCTGATCGGCCGCCCCTCCCGTCGCTGAGCGGACGATCTCGCGGCTTCCGCACGTTGTCCGTCCGTGGCACGATCCCCGCCATGGGTTTCCTCAAAGGTCTGCTGATCCGGCTGGGCAGCACGGCGCTGGCCTTCTGGCTGGCCACGCTGCTCATCCCGGGCATCACGTTGGATTCGGCGTCCGCCGGCGAGGCGGTCGTCACGCTGGTGCTCGTCGCGGTGATCTTCGGCGTGGTCAACGCGGTGCTCCAGCCGATCATCAAGACGGTCGGCTGCGGCTTCTACCTGCTGACCCTCGGGCTGATCGCGCTGGTGGTCAACGGGCTGCTGTTCCTGCTCACGAGCTGGATCGCCGACCAGGCCGGGCTGCCCTTCCACGTCGACGGCTTCTGGCCGGAGGCGGTGCTCGGCGCGCTGTTCGTCGGCATCGTGACCTGGATCCTCGGCGCCGTCCTCGACCGCGACTGACGGGGCCGACCAGCGGCGGGCCGCGAACCAGGTGGGCGGGCCGCGACCAGAGGGCGGGAATTGGCCGCTGTCCGAGGCGGGTGGCCGGGTTAGCGTCGCGGCATGTTCACCCTGACCCGCGCCGACGGCTACCTGCTCAGCACCGACCCGGACCGGATCGACCTGGGCCTCGTGCACCACTGGCTCTCCACGGACGCGTACTGGGCGATCGGGCGGGACCGGGAGACGGTGGCCCGGGCGTTCGCCGGGTCGGTGCCGTTCGGCGTCTACCGCGCCGGTGACGGCCGGCAGGTCGCGGTCGCCCGGGTGGTCACCGACGGGGCCACCTTCGGCTGGCTCTGCGACGTCTACGTCGATCCCGGCGAGCGCGGCCGGGGGCTGGGCACGTGGCTGGCCGGCGCGGTCCGCGACCACCTCGCCGCCCTGGGCGTACGCCGGATCCTGCTGGCCACCGCCGACGCCCACGCGGTGTACGCGAAGGTCGGGTTCGCCCCGATGACCGATCCGCACCGCTGGATGCAGCTCGACCAGCGGGAGCAGCCCGTGAGCCGGGTCACCGGCAAGGATCCGGACGGCCGGTCGCCCCTTACGGTGGACGCGTGACGCCACTCCGCCTCGGCTACCTCTACGGCTTCGTCGCGTACCTGCTCTGGGGGTTCTTCCCGCTCTACCTGCGGCTGCTGCGCCCGACGGGGTCGATCGAGATCCTGGCCCACCGCATCGTCTGGTCGGTGGTCTTCGTCGCCCTGCTGCTGGGTGCGCTGCGCAACGTCGGCTTCCTGCGGGCGCTGCTACGCCGGCCCCGGGCGCTGGCCGGCATCGGCGTCGCCGCCGCGCTGATCGCGGTGAACTGGGGCACCTACATCTACGGCGTGAACTCCGACCGGGTCGTGGAGACCGCCCTCGGCTACTTCATCAACCCGCTGGTGGTGGTGCTGCTGGGCGTCACCGTGCTGCGCGAGCGGCTGCGCCCCACGCAGTGGGTGGCCCTCGGCATCGGCGGCCTCGCCGTGGCCGTGCTGACCGTCGACTACGGCCGGCTGCCCTACCTGGCGCTGGTCCTGGCGTTCAGCTTCGCCGGATACGGCCTGGCCAAGAAGCAGCTCGGGCTGCCGGCCGCGGAGGGGCTCTTCGTCGAGTCGGCGGTGCTGGCGCTGCCCGCGCTGGCGTACCTGGGGTGGCTCACCGCCGCCGGCGACGGCACCTTCGGGCAGGTGTCGGTCGGGCACACCCTGCTGCTGGTGTCGGCCGGGGCGGCGACCGCGATCCCGCTGCTGCTCTTCGCCGGGGCGGCGAACCGGCTCCCGCTCACCGGTCTCGGCATGATCCAGTACCTCGCCCCGATCCTCCAGCTCGGCTGCGGGGTGCTGATCTTCCACGAGCCGATGCCGCCGGCCCGCCTCGCCGGCTTCGCCCTGGTCTGGGCCGCGCTCATCGTCTTCACCGTCGACGCCGTGCGCCACTCCCGCCGTACCCGCGCCGCCGCCCTCGCCGCCCGCCGGGCCGAGGCCGTCGCCGCGACCCGCTGACCGACGCGCGGCGCGGTCAGCGGACGTCGTAGGCGAGGACGGGGGTGCCGTCGGCGCGCAGCAGTTCCAGGCGGACCAGCTCCGCGTCGGTGAACCGGGTGGCGCCGGTGATCCGCAGGTCGTCGCCGGGGGCGGCGAGCCAGGACCCGATCTGCTCCGTCGCGCCGCCCGGGCCGTGCGCCACCAGCCGGAAGGCGTACGCCTTGGCGTAGCCGGCCTTCGCGTCGTACCCGCAGCGCATCCGCACCTCGGTGCCCCATTCGGTGCCGTTGAGGGCGATCTCGGCGTGCACCGGCACCGTGCCGGCGACCGGTTGCATGGCGACCATCCGCACCTCGACCGGGGTCGGAGCGGTTGCCTCCCGGGGCAGCAGGACGGCGGTGCCGACGCCGACGAGCAGGGCCGCCACGGCCGCCGCGAGCGTGGTGAGGGCGTACCGGCGGCGGGTGGCCGAGCGGTCGCGGCGACGGCGCTCCCGCGCGGCGGCGAGCAGTTCGGGCACCCGGGGGTTCTCCGGCGGCGGCAGGAACTGCTCCAGGCCGGCCGGGTCGAGGCGGCCGAGCAGGCCGGGCAGGACGGCGATCTCGGCGACCGCCTGGCGGCAGGCGGCGCAGCCGGCGAGGTGCCGCTCGTAGGCCACCCGTTCGGCGGGAGCCAGCGCACCCAGCACGTACGCGCCGTCGTCGTGCGCGAACTCGCACCGGGTCATTCCGTCACCCCCATCTCGGCCAGGACCAACCGTAGTGAGCGCAGGGCGTAGTGGGTCCGGGACTTGACCGTGCCGGCCGGTACGCCCAGCCGGGAGGCCGCCTCCGCCACCGACCGCCCCTGGTAGAAGCACTCGACCAGCACCTCCCGGTGGGTGGGGCTGAGCCGGTTCAGCGCCTCGGCGACGGTCCACGCCTCCACCGCGCGTTCCGCCTCGTCCACGGCCTGGACGGGCTCGGGCAGCTCGTCGGTGAAGACCTCGCCGACCCGGGCGGAGCGGCGCCGCCAGGCGTCGATGGCCAGGTTGCGGGCGGTGGTGAAGAGCCAGGACCGGACCGAGCCGCGCGTCGGGTCGAGCGACTCCGGGTGCCGCCAGGCCCGCAGCAGCGTCTCCTGCACCAGGTCCTCGGCCCGCTGCCGGTCCCCGTTGACCAGCCGCAGGGCGTGCGCGTACAGCGCCTCCGCGTGCTCGTCGTGCAGCGCGCGGAGCAGTTGGGCGTCGTCGTCGCTGATGGCGGTCTCCTCGCTGTCGGCGCGAGTCCGGCGGTGGCGTTCGCCCGGGAATACGTGCCGCCGCCCGGATCGGTTCAGCCGCAGGTCACCGTGGGATTCCCGGCCGAGGTGTTCACGCCCGGTTCACGCCGCCGCCGACGGTCGCTCACCGCGCCCTCCTAGCGTCCGGCGGGTACGCACGCCAGCGGCTGGTCCGGCGTGCACCGACCCCCATCAGGAGGCTCCTTCCATGAGCGACCGTCCCCGGCTGCTCCCGTTGCTGGGCGCCACCCGCCACGGCAGCCGCGACGCCATGACCTGTCTCTACCGGTGCGGCAACGCGTGCGACCACCCGGTGCCCAACACCTCCGACAACGCGTACTTCGGGGACGTGGTGAACGCGGAGGTCTCCCGGCGCGGCCTGGTCCGGGGCGGCGCGGTCGGCGCGCTGGTCCTCGGCTTCGGCGGCGCGGTGGCCGGTGCCACCCCCGCCGCTGCCGCCCCCGCCGCCCCCGTGGTCCCCGAGGCGGCCGGCTTCGCCCGCCCGGCCGGCGGCGTCGGCAACGGCGCGCTGACCTTCAAGGCGGTCCCGCCGAACACCCTGGACAGTCTCGTCGTGCCCAACGGGTACGACCACGCGGTCGTCATGCGCTGGGGTGACCCGGTCGTGCCGGGCGCCCCCGAGTTCGACCTGCACGCCCAGACCGCCGCCGCCCAGGCCCGGCAGTTCGGCTACAACAACGACTTCGTCGGGGTGCTGCCGCTGGACGGGCGCCGGCGCGCGCTGCTCGTGGTCAACCACGAGTACACCAACGAGGACCTGATGTTCCCCGGTTTCACGAGCCAGGACGCGCTGAGCGTCGAGCAGCTCCGGATCGCCATGGCCGCGCACGGCATGTCCGTGGTGGAGCTGGAGCGGGTTGACGGCACCGGGCAGTGGCGGCCGGTCACCAAGGGCCGGCGGCCGTACAACCGGCGGGTCACGGCGCTGGCCACGAAGTTCGAGCTGACCGGGCCGGCCGCCGGTTCGGCGCACCTGCGGACGGCCGCCGACCCGAAGGGCCGTACGGTCGTCGGCACGCTGAACAACTGTGCCGGCGGGGTGACCCCGTGGGGCACCGTGCTCTCCGGCGAGGAGAACTTCAACCAGTACTTCGTCGGCGGCGACGCGGTGGCCGAGGAGGTCAAGCCGAAGCTGGCCCGGTACGGCATCACCACCACCACCCGTTACCCGAGCGGCAGCCGCAAGTGGGAGCGCGCCGACGAGCGGTTCGACCTGGCGAAGCACCCGAACGAGGCCAACCGGCACGGCTGGATCGTGGAGATCGACCCGTACGACCCGGAGAGCCGCCCGCGCAAGCACACCGCGCTGGGCCGGTTCAAGCACGAGGGCGCGAACGTCATCGTGGCGAGGAGCGGGCACGTGGTCGCGTACATGGGCGACGACGAGCGCTTCGACTACCTGTACAAGTTCGTCTCCGACAAGAAGTTCATGAAGGGCAACTCCTGGGTCGCCCGCCGGCACAACCTGACCCTGCTGGAGTCGGGCACCCTCTACGTCGCCAAGCTCGACGAGACCAGCGCCGGCGAGATCGACGGCTCCGGCCGGCTCCCGTCCGACGGCGCGTTCAACGGCCGGGGCCGGTGGATCAGGCTGGTCAGCGGCAACCGCTCGTACGTCGACGGGATGACGGCCGCCGACGTGCTCACCTTCACCCGACTGGCCGGCGACAAGGTCGGGGCGACCAAGATGGACCGCCCGGAGGACGTCGAGCCCAGCCTGCTCACCGGCAAGGTGTACGTGGCGCTGACCAACAACACCGACCGGGGCAAGGCCGGCAAGCCGGCCGCCGACGAGGCCAACCCGCGCAACCTCAACAAGCACGGCCAGGTGCTGGAGCTGGTCGAGGACCGGGGCGACAACGCGGGCGAGACCTTCGCCTGGTCGCTGCCCATCGTCGCCGGTGACCCGGCGGACCCGTCGACCTTCTTCGCCGGGTACGACAAGACGAAGGTCTCCCCGATCTCCTGCCCGGACAACGTGGCGTTCGACGCCACCGGGAACCTCTGGATCTCGACGGACGGCAACGCGCTGGGCAGCAACGACGGCCTCTTCGCCACGGCCGTCGAGGGGCCGGAACGGGGTCACCTGAAGCAGTTCCTCACCGTGCCGGTGGGCGCGGAGGCGTGCGGCCCGTTCATCACCGGGGACAACCGCTCGGTCTTCGTGGCGGTGCAGCACCCGGGCGAGCTGAGCGGGGCGTCGGTCGAGAACCCGGCCTCGAACTGGCCGGACGGCGACTTCGCCAAGCCGGGCGTGGTGGTGGCCTGGCGCCTGGACGGCGGCCCGATCGGCAGCTGACCCCTCCTCGGGCGGTCCGGCGCTGGACCGCCACCGGGGGCCCTCTCCCAGCCGGGGAGAGGGCCCTTGGCCGTCGCGGCCCGACGCGACCGGCGCCGGGGCCACAGCGGGACACGCAAGCGTGCCCCGGGGCCGCCGGAGCAGCCCGGCCGGGGGCGGGCGGGCTCAGCTGTCGGCGACCAGGTTGTCGGCGATCGTCCGGGCGGCGGTGAGCAGCTTCGCCCGCACGACCCGGGCGGAGGTCATCATCTCGCCGGCCGGCAGCGCGCAGGCCAGCACCACCCGGCGTTCCATGTCCTTGTCGGGGCTGACCAGCACCGCCGCGCAGGCCACCCCCTGCCGGAACTGCCCCAGCTCCAGCTGCATGCCCCGCCGGTCCCCGGCGGCCAGGTCGACCTCGAACGCCTCGGCGGTCGTCAGGGTCGCGGAGGTGAACGGGCGCATGCCGTAGTCGCGCAGGTAGCGGAAGCGTTGCTCGGCGGTCAGGGTGGCGAGCAGGGCCTTGCCGAGGGCGGTCGCGTGCGCCCCCTCGTCGAAGCCGGGCACCAGGTCCTCCAGGTACGGCGAGCGCGGGCCCTCGGCCACGGCCGTGACCGCCACCTGGCCGCCGACGAAGCGGCCGAGGTAGTGGCTGTAGCCGGTGTCCACGGCGGCCCGGCGCAGGCTCTCCCCGACCGACGGCGGCCCCCGGAACGCCGTCACCAGCTCGCGGTAGCGGTCGGCCACCTCCAGACCCACGATGTACGTGCCGTCCTCGCGCCGGATCACGTAGCCCTCGTAGGCGAGGGTGCGGACCAGGTGATAGGTGGTCGCCACGGTCAGCTCGCAGCGCCGGGCGATCTGCTTGACGGTGAGCCCCTTCGGGGCGCGACCGACCGATTCGAGCACTCGTAGCGCGCGGGACACGCTCCGGATGAGGTCCGAAGGTTCCGCCAAGGGGTCGCGCACAACCACCTCCGCCGCCGGGGACTTACACCATATGAAAAACAGGCGCGGTGCGAAATGCCTGTTCGGGTGGAGGATGCCAGATCGTCGTGAACGGCACGTGCCCCGACAGGCACGTTCCGTGACGTAATCGCTGCTCGCGTAGGTTTGCCGGACCATGACCGACACCGCGTTGCAGCCACCCCCGGGCCTCGCGCCGCCCCGGCCCGCCCGGGCGGTGACCGGGGCCGTCGCGGTCACCATCGCCTGCGTCCTGCCGGTCTTCCTGCTCGGCGGCCTCGCGGTGCAGATGGGCGAGGACCTCGGATTCTCTCCGGCCGGCCTGGGCCTGGCCGTGTCGGTCTACTTCGGTGTGGGCGCGCTGGCCTCCGTGCCCTCCGGCGTCCTCGCCGAGCGGTACGGGTCGACCGTGGTGGCCCGTGCCGGCATCCTGCTCTCCGCCGCCTGCCTGCTGGCCGTGGCGGGGCTCGCCCGCTCGTACGCCGTCCTGCTCGGGCTGCTCGCGCTCGCCGGCACCGCCAACGCCCTCGGCCAGCTCGCCAGCAACGCCACCCTCGCCCGGCACGTGCCGCCCCGCCGGCAGGGCCTGTCGTTCGGGGTGAAGCAGGCCGCCATCCCCGTCGCCACCCTGCTGGCCGGGGCGGCGGTGCCGACCGTGGCGCTGACGGCCGGCTGGCGCTGGGCGTTCGTGGCGGCCGCCGGCACGGCCCTGGCCGCGCTGCCGACCGTACCCGCGCGGGAGCCCCGCCCGGCGCGGACGGCCGCCCCCGCCCGCGCCGGCCGCGCCACCGCGGCCCTGGTGGTCGTGGGGGCCGCCGGGACCTTCGCCGCCGCCGCCGCGAACGCGCTCGGCACCTTCGTCGTCGACTCCGCCGCCGGCCGGGGGCTGTCCCCCGGGCTGGCCGGGCTGACGCTCACCCTGGGCAGCGCGGTCTGCGTAGCGGCCCGGATCACGGTCGGCTGGCTCGCGGACCGCCGCGCCACCGGGCACGTCGCCCTCATCGCCGGCATGCTCGTGGTCGGCGCGGCCGGGCTGGGCCTGCTGGCCGTGGCCGGGCCCGTGCCGCTGGTGGCCGGCGTGCTGCTCGGCTTCGGCCTGGGCTGGGCGTGGCCGGGCCTGATGACCTTCGCGGTGGTCCGGCTGCACCCGCGGGCCCCGGCCGCCGCCACCTCGGTCACCCAGACCGGGGTGTACGCGGGCGGCTGCCTCGGCCCGCTCGGCCTGGGTGCCGTGGCCGCCCACGCCGGCTATCCGACGATGTGGCTCGTGGCCGCCGCCTCGATGCTGCTGGCCGCCGCCCTGATGCTCACCGGCAGCCGGATGCTCGCCCGCCGCTAGCGGGCGGGTCGGGCCGAACTACCCACGACCACGCGCACCCGGACGCCGGTCTGCCCCGCTCGACCGGCGCGTCAGCTGGTGCGGTCGGCGATGTAGTCGCAGAGCGATTCGAGGGCGCGGCGGGCCGGGCCCTGCGGGAGCGGCGAGAGCTGCTCCCGGGCCTCCTCGGCGTAGCTGCGGACCGTCTCCCGGGCCCGCTTCAGCGCCGGGCTCTCACGCAGCAGGCCGAGCGCCTCGGCGTGCAGGGCGTCGTCGGTCAGCGGGCCCGTCGCCAGGATCTCCCGCAGCCGCACGGACGCGGCGTCGGCGTCGTCCGAGCCGAGCGCGTAGAGCACCGGCAGGGTCGGCACGCCCTCGCGCAGGTCGGTGCCGGGCGTCTTGCCCGACTCCACCGACTCGGAGGCGATGTCGAGCAGGTCGTCGGAGAGCTGGAAGGCCACGCCGATCGTCTCGCCGTAGCCGGCCAGCGCCTCGGTGTGCTCGGGGGCGGCGCCGCCGAACATGCCGCCGAAGCGGGCCGAGGTGGCGATCAGCGAGCCGGTCTTGCCGGCGATCACGTCGAGGTAGTGGGCCACCGGGTCGTCGCCGGGGCGGGGGCCGACGGTCTCGGCGATCTGGCCGTGCACCAGCCGGGCGAAGGTGCGCGCCTGGAGGCGTACGGCCTCGATGCCCAGGTCGGCGGCGATGTCGGCGGCGCGGGCGAAGAGGTAGTCGCCGACGAGGATGGCGACCGAGTTGGTCCACCGGGAGTTGGCACTCGGCGCCCCCCGGCGCACGTCGGCCTCGTCCATCACGTCGTCGTGGTAGAGCGTCGCCAGGTGGGTGAGCTCCATCACCACGGCGGCCGGCACGACCTGCGCGTTGGTCGGGTCGCCGAACTGCGCGCCCAGCGCGACCAGCAGCGGCCGGAACCGCTTGCCGCCGGCCTCCACGAGGTGCCGGGCGGCCTCCGTCACGAACGGGTCGGCGCTGGCCACGCTCGCGCGCAGCTCCGTCTCGACGCCCTCCAGCAGGCCCAGCACGGACGCCTCGACGCGGGGGTCGGCGAGATAGAGGCCGAGCGCGCCGAACTGACTCGTGCTCACCCTGGTCCGACGGCCGCCGGACCCGGGGGCACCTGAACGTTCGCCAGCCGGATTCACCACGCCATCAACCATGCCACACCCCTCCGACCTGCCCGGGACGGGGGATACGGCGCGGGGGCCGGCACGCCGTGGCGTACCGGCCCCCGCGGGCGTCAGCGTCGGTCATCTGACAAATTCGGCGGCGCCGCTGGCCAGGTCGAGCAGCGGCGCGGGCGCCACACCGAGCACCAGCGTGGCGAGCACGCCGATCATCAGCGCGGCCGAGGTCAGCCCGCCGGGCACGGCGACGGTCGGCGTCGACTCGCCGGGCTCGGAGAGCCACATCATCACCACGACCCGCAGGTACGGGAACGCCAGCACCATGCTGGTCAGCACGCCGGCGATCACCAGCCACGCCTGCCCGCCGTCGAGCGCCGGGCCGAAGACCGCGAACTTGCTCGTGAAGCCGCTCGTCAGCGGGATGCCGGCGAAGGCCAGCAGGATGAAGGTGAAGATGCCGGCGTAGAACGGCGAGCGCCGGCCCAGCCCGGCCCAGCGGGACAGGTGGGTGGCCTCCCCGTCCGCGTCGCGCACCAGGGTCACCACGGCGAACGCGGCGAGCACCGAGAAGCCGTACGCCACCAGGTAGAACATCGTCCCGGAGATGCCGTCGGCCCCCGGCGCCAGCACGCCGACCAGCAGGTAGCCGGCGTTGGCGATCGAGGAGTACGCCAGCAGCCGCTTGATGTCGGTCTGCGTGACCGCCAGCACCGCGCCGACCAGCATGGTCAGCACCGCCACCACGCCGAGGACCGGGGTGAAGTCCCAGCGGGCGCCGTCGAAGGCGACGTGGAACACCCGCAGCAGGGCGCCGAACGCGGCGACCTTGGTGCAGGCGGCCATGAGGCCGGTGACCGGGGTCGGCGCGCCCTGGTAGACGTCCGGCGTCCAGACGTGGAAGGGGGCGGCGGCGGCCTTGAAGAGCAGGCCGATGGCGAGCAGCGCCATGCCGGCGAAGAGCAGCACCGGGCTGGCCGGCGAGTCCGTGACGGCGGCGTCGATGGTGGCGAAGTCGACACCCGCCTGCCGGCCCGGGGTGCCCGCCGTGAAGCCGTAGATCAGGGCCACGCCGAACAGGAAGAAGGCCGAGGCGTACGCGCCGAGCATGAAGTACTTCAGCGCGGCCTCCTGGCTCAGCAGCCGCCGGCGGCGGGCCAGGGCGCAGAGCAGGTACAGCGGCAGCGAGAAGACCTCGAGCGCGATGAACATGGTCAGCAGGTCGTTCGCCGCCACGAAGATCAGCATGCCGCCGATCGCGAACGTGGTCAGCGGGTAGACCTCGGTGAGGCCGTTCTTGCCCTCGGCCTGCCGCCGGTCGTCGGCCGACTCGGCGGTGACCGCGGCCTGGGCGACGAACGCCCCGCCCCGCTCCACCGAGCGCTCGCCGATGAGCAGCAGCGCCATCGCGGCGAGGACCAGGATCGCGCCCTGGAGGAAGAGCGTCGGCCCGTCCACGGCGATCGCCCCGCCGATGGTGATCTTCCGCTCGTCGGCCGCGAGCACCACCATGGTCAGCGCGGCGAGCACCGCCAGCAGGGCCAGCGACAGCTGGACCACGTGCCGGAGCCGGCGGGGCACGAACGCCTCGACCAGCACGCCCAGCAGCGCGGCGCCCAGCATGATCAGGGTGGGCGCGAGCGCCGCGTAGTCGATCGAGGGCAACTTGAGCTCAGTCACTGCGCAAACCTTTCGTTCGCGACTGCGGGGCTCACTCGCTCCGCTCGTTCACTCCTCGCGCTCACTTTGCCGCCTCCTGGACGGTGCCGCCCGAGGTCGGGGCGGGGTCGGTTCGGCCGACGTCCTGCATGGTCGCCTGCACGGCCGGGTTGATCACGTCGGTGACCGGCTTCGGGTAGAAGCCGAGCAGCACGATCAGCGCGATCAGCGGGGCGACCACGACCTTCTCGCGAAGGTTCAGGTCGCGCTTCATGCCGTCGATCTGGGTCAGCGCCGGGTTGAGCGTGCCCTGGGTGGTGCGCTGCACCATCCACAACACGTACGCGGCGGCCAGGATGATGCCGAGCGTCGCGATCACCGCGACCGGCTTGTTCACCGTGAACGTGCCGATCAGCACCAGGAACTCGGAGACGAACGGCGCGGTGCCGGGCAGCGCGAGCGACGCCAGGCCGGCGAAGAAGAGCACCCCGGCCAGGAGCGGCACCA
This sequence comes from Micromonospora sp. SD12, assembly GCF_052068495.1. Classification (NCBI taxonomy): domain Bacteria; kingdom Bacillati; phylum Actinomycetota; class Actinomycetes; order Micromonosporales; family Micromonosporaceae; genus Micromonospora; species Micromonospora sp. SD12. Next base: position 126,178 of record NZ_JBQHDF010000001.1, read on the forward strand.
GCTTGCCGGCGCCGCCGAAGTCACTGATCAGCGCCGAGCCCCGCCGGGCGATGAGCATGCCCACCACCAGGAAGAGCAGGCCCGTGGCCAGGCCGTGGTTGACCATGTAGAGCACCGCGCCGGTGCCGGCCTGGGTGGTGAAGGCGAAGATGCCGACCCCGATGAAGCCGAAGTGCGCGATCGAGGTGTACGACACCAGCCGCTTGAGGTCGTTCTGGCCGACCGCCAGCAGCGCGGCGTAGATGATGCCGATCACGCCCAGCGCCAGCGCCCACGGGGCGAACCACTTGGCCGCGTCCGGGAACAGCGGCAGGCAGTAGCGCAGGATGCCGAACGTGCCGACCTTGTCGAGCACGCCGACGAGCAGCGCCGCCGCCCCCGCCGGGGCCGCGCCGCCGGCGTCCGGCAGCCAGGTGTGGAACGGGAAGAACGGCGCCTTGATCGCGAAGGCGAGGAAGAAGCCGAGGAACAGCCAGCGCTCCGTGCCGGTGGAGATGTCCACCTGGGACAGCGCCTGCCAGTCGAAGGTCTTTCCGCCGACGACCCAGAGGCCGATCACCGCGGCGAGCATGAACAGGCCGCCGACCAGCGAGTAGAGGAAGAACTTCACCGCCGCGTACTGCCGCTGGTGGCCGCCGTAGCTGCCGATCAGGAAGTACATCGGCACCAGCATGACCTCGAAGAACACGTAGAACAGGAAGACGTCGGCGGCGGCGAAGACGCCGATCATCGTGCACTCGAGGACGAGCAGCAGGGCGAAGTAGACCGGCACCGACCGCTTGGACGACTCGGCGTCGTGCCACGACGCCAGGATCACCAGCGGTACGAGCACCGCGATCAGCATCAGCATCACCAGCGCGATGCCGTCGGCGGCGAAGGTGAAGTTGACGCCCCAGTTCGGGATCCACGCGTAGGACTCGCGGAACTGGAAGCGGTCACCGCCGACCTTGAAGGTCACCCACATGACCACCGACAGCGCCAGCACCAGCAGTGACCAGCCGAGCGCCACCTGCTTGGCCAGCTCCGGCCGGCTGCGCGGCAGGAAGGCCACCACCAGGGCGCCGACCAGCGGTGCCACGGTGAGCACCGAGAGGAACGGGAAGTCGGACATTATGCGGCCTTACCTCCGTCGTCACTGCGCGGTCCGCCGGTGACGGCCGCCTGGAAGAGGTCGATCACGTCAGCCACCCCGCCTCGACGGCCAGGAACGCCGCCAGGACCAGCAGCGCGCCGGTCAGGATCGAGGTGGCGTACGACCGGACGAAGCCCGTCTGGAGCCGCCGGAGCCGGCCCGAGCCACCCCCGATGCCCGCCGCCAGACCGTTGACCAGCCCGTCGACGCCCCGGTTGTCCAGGTAGACCAGCGCCCGGGTGAGGAAGATGCCCGGCTTCTCGAAGACCGCCTCGTTGAACGCGTCGGTGTAGAGGTTCTTCCGGGCGGCGGTGACCAGCACGCCGGCCGGCTGCGGCGCGGTGGCCGTGCCGTTGCGGAAGAGGAACCAGGCCAGACCCGCACCGAGGATGGTGATCAGGATCGACAGGATCGTGATCACCGTGTGGGAGAGGACGCCGTGCGCCTCGCCGCCGGGCACCTCCCCGAGCACGGGCGTCAACCAGGAGGCGACTCCGTCGTTCCAGGCCATCAGTCCACCGGCCACCACAGACCCGATCGCCAGGAGGATGAGCGGGATCGTCATCAGCTTCGGCGACTCGTGCGGGTGCTGGATGTCCTCCGTCCAGCGCTTCGGCCCGTGGAAGGTGAGCACGAAGAGCCGGGTCATGTAGAAGGCGGTCAGTCCGGCACCAAGCAGCGCCGCGCCGCCGAAGAGCCAGGCAGTCCAGCCCTCCCGCTCGAAGGCGCTCGCGATGATCGGCTCCTTCGAGAAGTAGCCGGAGAGCGGCGGGATGCCGATGATCGCCAGCCAGCCGGCCGCGAAGGTCAGCCAGGTGATCTTCATGTGCTTCGAGAGGCCGCCGAACCGGCGGATGTCGACCTGGTCCTTCATGCCGTGCATGACCGAGCCGGCGCCGAGGAACATGTTGGCCTTGAAGAAGCCGTGCGCCAGCAGGTGGATGATGGCCAGCGCGTAGGCGCCTCCACCAAGGCCGACGCCGAGGAACATGTAGCCGATCTGGCTCACCGTCGACCAGGCCAGCACCCGCTTGATGTCGTCCTTGGCCGCGCCGATGACGCAGCCGATCAGCAGCGTCAGCGCGCCGACGCTCACCACGACGAGCTGGAGCGTGGAGTTGGCCGAGAAGATCGGGTTCGACCGGGCGATCAGGTACACGCCGGCGGTGACCATGGTGGCGGCGTGGATGAGCGCCGACACCGGGGTCGGGCCCTCCATCGCGTCCGGCAGCCACGCCTGGAGCGGGAACTGGCCGGACTTGCCGGTCGCGCCGAGCAGCAGCAGCAGGCCGAGCACCAGCACCGTGGTCGCGGTCAGCGAACCGACCCCGTTGAAGACCTCGTCGTACTGGGTGGTGCCGAGGGTGGCGAACATGATGAAGATGCCGATCGCCAGGCCGGCGTCGCCGACCCGGTTCATCAGGAACGCCTTCTTGCCGGCGGTGGCGGCGCTGGGCCGCTCGTACCAGAAGGAGATCAGCAGGTACGACGCCAGACCGACGCCCTCCCAGCCGAAGTAGAGCATCACGTAGTTGTTGCCGAGCACCAGCAGCAGCATGGCGGCGACGAACAGGTTGAAGTAGGCGAAGAAGCGCCTACGCCCCGCGTCGTGCGACATGTACTCGACCGCGTAGAGGTGGATCAGGAAGCCCACCCCGGTGATCAGCAGCACGAAGACGGCGGCCAGCGGGTCGAAGAGCAGACCGAAGTCCACCCGCAGGTCGCCGACCGTGATGAAGTCCCACAGGCTCAGCTCGACCGACTTGTTCTCCAGCCCACGGAGCTGGAGGAAGTAGGTCAGGCCCAGCACGAACGCGGCGCCGATGGCGGCCACCCCGAGCCAGTGCCCCCAGCGGTCCGCCCGGCGGCCGAGCAGCAGCAGGACCACCGCGCTGACCAGCGGGATCGCCACCAGCAGCCAGACGCTGCCCAGCAGCCCGTCCGCCGTCGCGTAGGCGACGGTGCCCACCGGCTCAGCCGGGGCGTTCGTCAGAATCGTTCCCACCGCAGGACCCCTCAGTACTTCAGCAGGTTGGCGTCGTCGACGCTCGCGGAGCGCCGGGTCCGGAAGATCGCCATGATGATCGCGAGCCCGACCACGACCTCGGCCGCCGCCACCACCATCACGAAGAACGCCATGATCTGTCCGTTGAGGTCACCGTTGATCCGGCTGAAGGTGACCAGGGTCAGGTTGGCCGCGTTGAGCATCAGCTCGACGCACATGAACAGCACGATCGCGTTGCGCCGGATGAGCACGCCGACCGCGCCGATGGTGAACAGCACCGCGGCCAGCACCAGGTAGTAGTCGGGGGTCATTTGTCCGTCCCCTTCAGGGTGGTCTCCTGGTCGGTCAGCTCGCGCAACGGCAGGATGTCCGGGGTGCTCCGGTCGGTCAGCCGGCCGTCCGGCAGGCGGGCCGGGGTGGCCACGGAGGAGGAGGTCGCGTAGACACCCGGGCCGGGCTTCGGGCCCGGGTAGTTGCCCGGGGCGAAGCGCGCCCGCATCGTCCTCGGCTGGTCCAGCTTGTCTTCCTTGCGCCGCTCGATGTGAGCCAGCACCATCGCGCCGACCGCGGCCGTGATGAGCAGCGCCGAGGTCAGCTCGAAGGCGAAGACGTACTTGGTGAAGAGCAGCCGGGCGATGCCCTGCACGTTGCCCTCGGCGTTGGCCTGCTCCAGGCCCACCGCCGTGGTGCCCTCCAGCGCGCGCCACAGCCCGCCGCCGACCAGCCCGGCGAAGCCGAGCCCGAGCACCACCGCCGCCACCCGCTGGCCCCGCAGCGTCTCGATCAACGAATCCGAGGCGTCGCGGCCGACCAGCATCAGCACGAAGAGGAACAGCATCATGATGGCGCCGGTGTAGACGATGATCTGCACCATGCCGATGAACGGCCCGGCCTGGAGCACGTAGAACACGCCCAGGCAGAGCATCGTCAGCACCAGCCACAGGGCCGAGTGCACGGCATTGCGCGCCGCGACCATGCCGATCGCGCCGATCAGCGCCAGCGGGGCCAGGATCCAGAAGGTCACCTGCTCCCCACCGGAGACCCCGCCCGCCGCGGCGAGCACCGTCTGCGTGGTCATGCTCCGTCTCCCTTGGCGGCCGCCGCCCGCTGGGCGTGCTGCTCGGCGCCGGGGAAGGTCACCCCGGGGTGTTCCTCCACCTGGTACCGGCCCGGGTTGTTGGTCGAGTGCTCCGCCCCGGCCGAGGTGCCCGGGTTGGTCAGCGCGCCGACGTAGTAGTCCTTCTCGCTGTCGCCCAGCCGCATCGGGTGCGGCGGCTGCTCCATGCCCGGCAGCAGCGGCGCGAGCAGCTGCTCCTTCGTGAAGATCAGATCCTGCCGGTTGTCCCGGGCCAGCTCGTACTCGTTGCTCATGGTGAGCGAACGGGTCGGGCAGGCCTCGATGCAGAGCCCGCAGAAGATGCAGCGGGCGTAGTTGATCTGGTAGATGCTGGCGTACCGCTCACCCGGCGAGAAGCGCTGCTCGTCGGTGTTGTCGCCGCCCTCGACGTAGATCGCGTCGGCCGGGCAGGCCCAGGCGCACAGCTCGCAGCCGATGCACTTCTCCAGCCCGTCCGGGTGCCGGTTGAGGATGTGCCGCCCGTGGTAGCGCGGCGCCGACACCGGCGGCTTGAACGGGTAGTCGGTGGTGATGACCTTCTTGAACATGTGCGAGAAGGTGACACCGAAGCCCTTGAACGTTCCGGTGATCGCGCCCACGTCACACCTCCCTGGAGTCCGGGCCGGCGGCGATGTTGGCCGGTTCCCGCTCGGCGACCACGCGCCTCGTGCGCGGGCTCGGTGGTACCTGCAGGTCCATCGGGGGCAGCGGGAAGCTGCCGTGCGGCCGGTCGTTGACCTGCTCCTGGACCGTCGGCTTCGGCTGCGGCTTGCGGCTCGGCCAGAGCAGCGTGGCGAGCAGCAGGATGCCGGCGGGGATGCCGACGGCGATCAGCTTGCCGCGCGAGTCCCAGTCCTCGATCGAGCGCAGGCCGGCCAGGACCATGATCCAGACCAGGTTGATCGGGAGCAGGACCTTCCAGCCGAAGCGCATGAACTGGTCGTAGCGCAGCCGGGGCAGGGTGCCCCGCAGCCAGACGAAGACGAACACCAGCATGACGACCTTGCCGAAGAACCACAGCATCGGCCACCAGCCGGAGTTGGCGCCCGCCCAGAATGCGGTGATCGGCCACGGCGCGTGCCAGCCACCGAGGAAGAGCGTCACGGTGAACGCCGACATCGTCACCATCGCGACGTACTCGCTGAGCATGAAGAGGGCGAACTTCAGCGAGCTGTACTCGGTCTGGAAGCCCGCCACCAGCTCCGACTCCGCCTCGGGCAGGTCGAACGGCGCCCGGTTCGTCTCACCGACGATGGCGATGAAGAACATGATGAAGCTGGGGAGCAGCAGGATCGCGTACCAGCCGGGGGCCGGAAGCTCGAAGCCCCCGATGTTCAGCCGGGTGCCGTCGCCCTGGGCGGCGACGATCCCGCTGGTCGACATGGTGCCGGCGGTCATGAAGACCGCGACGACGCTCAGGCCCATCGTGACCTCGTACGAGACCAGCTGGGCGGCGGAGCGCAGGCCGCCGAGCAGCGGGTACGTCGAGCCGCTGGCCCAGCCGCCGAGCACGATGCCGTACACGGCCAGCGAGGAGAAGGCCAGCACCACCAGCACCGCCACCGACACGTCGGTGACCTGCAACGGCGTCCGGTGCCCGAAGATGCTGACCATCGGCCCGAACGGGATCACCGACAGCGCGGTGACCGCGCAGACCACCGAGATCACCGGTGCGAAGAAGTAGACGACCTTGTCGGCGGTCCTCGGGAGGATGTCCTCCTTGAAGGCCAGCTTCAGGCCGTCGGCGAGGGTCTGCAGCAGGCCGAACGGGCCGGCCTGGTTGGGGCCGGGCCGCACCGCCATGCGGCCCACGACCCGGCGCTCGAACCAGACGCCGAGCAGCGTGGCCAGCACGGCGACGACGAACGCGAAGACGATCTTGCCGAGAACCAGCCACCAGGGGTCCCGGCCGAAGTCGGCCAGCGTCGGATCCTGGGCCAGGTAGACCGCGTTCACTGCTGTACACCCCCTGCGTTGAGGAGCGGGCCCGGACGGTCCGCCGCGTCGGCGGCGACCGCGGCGGCGGAGATCCGCACGAGCGCTCCGGACGTCGCGCCGAGGCTGCGTCGCACGGTCGAGCCGGGCGAGTTGGTCGGCAGCCAGACGACGCCGTCCGGCATCTCGGTGATCGCCGCCGGCAGGGTCAGCGCGCCGCGGTCGGTGCCCACCGTCACCGGGTCGCCGTCGGCGACGCCGAGCGCCTCCGCGGTGCCCTTGCCCAGCCGGACCACGGGCGGGCGGGCGGTACCGGCGAGGTACTCGTCGCCGTCGGTCAGGCTGCCCAGGTCGATCAACTGGTGCCAGGTGGCGAGCACCGCCTCACCGGCCCCCGGCTCCCGCACCGTGGCCGGCTCCACCGACGGGGCGGCGGGGCGGTCCGTACGGGTGCGGGGCAGCGCGCCCAGCTCGCGGCGGACGCTGAGCACGTCGCCGGTGCCGAGCTGCACGTCGAGCTGCGCGGCGAGCGCGTCCAGCACGCGGCCGTCGGTCATCGCGGCGGTGTGCAGCACCGCCTCGAAGGTGCGCAGCCGGCCCTCCCAGTCCAGGAAGCTGCCGGCCTTCTCGGCCACCGGCGCCACGGGGAGGACGACGTCGGCCCGGCGGGCCACCGCGCTCATCCGCAGCTCCAGGCTCACCAGGAACGGCACCTCGTCCAGGGCCTTCTCGGCCAGCCGCGGGTCGGCCAGGTCGGCCGGGTCGACCCCGGCCACCACCAGCGCGCCGAGCTGACCGCCGGCGGCGGCGGCGAGGATGCCGTCGGTGTCCCGGCCGGCCTGGCTCGGGATCACCCCGGCGGGGATGTCCCACGCCTCGCCCAGTTCGGCCCGCGCGGCCGGCTCGTTGACCAGGCGGCCACCGGGCAGCAGGTTGGGCAGGCAGCCCGCGTCGACCGCGCCGCGGTCACCCGCGCGCCGCGGCACCCAGGCCAGCTTCGCACCGGTACGCCGGGCCACGTCGGCCGCCGCGGAGAGGCCGCCCGGCACGCTGGCCAGCCGCTCCCCGACGATCAGGATCGCGCCCTCGGCGCCGAGCGCCTCGGCGACGGTGGCGTGCTCGGCGAGCACGGTCGCCTCCTCGCCCGGCACCACCCGGGCCAGCTTGGCGCCGAGCTTCTCCAGGCCGCGGGTGGCGAACGGCGCGATCGCGTAGACCGTCAGCTTCTTCTTCAGGTACGCCTTGCGCAGCCGCAGGAAGAGGATCGGGCACTCCTCCTCCGGCTCCAGCCCGACCAGCACCACCGCCGGCGCCTTCTCGACGTCGGCGTACGTGACGTCGGTGACCCCGGCGACCGAGCTGGCCAGGAAGTCCGTCTCCTCGCGGGAGACCGGCCGGGCCCGGAAGTCGATGTCGTTGGTGTTCAGCGCGACCCGGGCGAACTTCGCGTACGCGTAGGCGTCCTCGACGGTCAGCCGGCCGCCGGTGAGCACCGCCGTGCCGCGTCCACCTTCGCGCGCGGCGCGCAGGCCCTCGGCGGCGACGGTCAGCGCCTCGCTCCACGCCGCCTCACGCAGCTCACCGGTCTGCGGGTCGCGGACCAGCGGGGTGGTGAGCCGGTCGAAGGCGCGGGCGTACTGGAAGCCCCACCGCCCCTTGTCGCAGTTCCACTCCTCGTTCACCGCCGGGTCGTCGCCGGCCAGCCGGCGCAGCACCTTGCCCCGCCGCCAGTCGGTGCGCTGGGCGCACCCGGCCGAGCAGTGCTCGCAGACGCTGGGGGTGGAGACCAGGTCGAACGGGCGGGCCCGGAACCGGTACTGGGTGCCGGTCAGCGCGCCGACCGGGCAGATCTGCACCGTGTTGCCGGAGAAGTACGAGTTGAAGGGCACGTCGCCGGAGTCGGCCTCGTCGGCGCCGGGGCAGCCCGCGCCCACGTCCACGCCGTAGTCCTCGTCCCGGTAGATGTTGATCTCCTCGGCGGACGACCGGCCCATCAGGTCGATGAACTTGTCGCCGGCGATCTCCTCGGAGAACCGGGTGCAGCGCTGGCAGAGCACGCAGCGCTCGCGGTCGAGCAGCACCTGCGTGCTGATCGGCAGCGGCTTCGGGTACTCCCGCTTGTGCTCGTGGAACCGCGAGTCGGCGCGCCCGGTGGACATCGCCTGGTTCTGCAGCGGGCACTCGCCGCCCTTGTCGCACATCGGGCAGTCGAGCGGGTGGTTGAGCAGCAGCAGCTCCATGACCCCCTCCTGCGCCTTCTTGGCGACCGGAGAGGTGAGCTGGGTACGCACCACCATGCCGTCGGCGACGGTCTGGGTGCAGGAGGCGACGGGCTTGCGCTGCCCCTCCACCTCGACCAGGCACTGCCGGCACGCGCCGGCCGGGGCCAGCAGCGGGTGGTCGCAGAACCGGGGGATCTCGGTGCCCAACTGCTCGGCGACCCGGATCAGCAGCGCCCCCTTGGGGGCGGTGACCTCGACGCCGTCGATGGTGAGCGTGACGGTCTCGGTCTGCTTCGCTACGTCGGTCACAGTGCTTGCCTTTCGCTCGCGACTGCGGGGCTCGCTCCGCTCACTCCTCGCGCTCGCATCAGTGCGCTCCCACTAGCTGCTTGTCCGACAGCTTCGGCGCGGTACGTCCCTCGATGTAGTCGAGGTAGTCCTGCTTGAAGTACTTCAGCGACGAGGTCACCGAGCTGGTGGCGCCGTCACCGAGGCCACAGAACGAGCGGCCGAGGATGTTGTCGCACGTGTCCAGCAGGGTGTCCAGGTCCTCGTGGGTGCCCTGACCGGCGAGGATCCGCCGGTAGACCCGGACCATCCAGTAGTTGCCCTCGCGGCACGGGGTGCACTTGCCGCACGACTCGTGGTGGTAGAACTCCAGCCACCGGTAGGTCGCGTAGACCGGGCAGTCCTGGTCGGAGAAGATCTGGGTGGCCGTGGTGCCGAGGATCGAGCCGGCCGCCGCCACCCCCTCGAAGTCGAGCGGCACGTCCAGGTGCTCGGCGGTGAGCAGCGGCGTCGACGAGCCGCCCGGCGTCCAGAACCTCAGGTTGTGGCCGGGCTGCATGCCGCCGGCCAGCTCGATCAGTTCCCGCAGGGTGACGCCCATGCCGCACTCGTACTGGCCGGGGTTGGCGATCCGGCCGGAGAGCGAGTAGATCATCGGGCCGGACGACTTCTCCGTGCCCATGGTCTTCCACCAGTCGGCGCCGCCCAGCACGATGTAGGGCACGCTGGCGATGGTGCCGACGTTGTTGACCACCGTCGGGCTCGCGTACAGGCCGTGGGTGGCCGGGAACGGCGGGCGCAGCCGGGGCTGGCCCCGGAAGCCCTCCAGCGAGTCCAGCAGCGCGGTCTCCTCGCCGCAGATGTACGCCCCGGCGCCCGAGTGCACCACCAGCTCCAGGTCGTACCCGGAGCCGAGGATGTTGCGCCCGAGGTAGCCCTTGGCGGTCGCCTCCCGCACGGCGTTGCGCAGCCGGCGCGCGGCGTGCACCGCCTCGCCCCGGATGTAGATGTAGGCGCGGTTGGCCCGGATCGCGTACGACGCGATGATCACGCCCTCGACGAGGGCGTGCGGGTCGTGCGTCATCAGCGGGAGGTCCTTGCAGGTGCCCGGCTCCCCCTCGTCGGCGTTGACCACGAGGTAGTGCGGCTTGCCGTCGCCCTGCGGGATGAACCCCCACTTGAGACCGGTCGGGAAGCCGGCGCCGCCACGACCGCGCAGGCCGGAGTCCTTGATCAGCTGGATCAGGTCGTCCGGGTGCGCCTTGAGCGCCTTGCGCAGGGCCGCGTAGCCGTCGAGCTTCTCGTAGGTGCCGATGCGCCAGGCGTCCGGCGACAGCCAGCGCTTGGTGAGTACCGGCGTCAGCTTGGCCAGGGTCTCCGGCCGGGGAGTGGTCACTTCTGGACCCCCGTCTCGCTCGCGACGGCGGAGCCCGCGCCACCGGCGCTCGTCCCCGCCTCGGCTTCCTTGAGGTTGCGCTCCTGCGCCCCGGCCTCGTCGCCGGCGGGCTTGCCGTCGCCGGCCGGCGCGTTGGCCGCCACGCCGGCGGCCTCCGCCTCCCGCGCGTCGCGGGGAGCCGGCGGTGCGCCGTCCACCGGAACCTTGGTGCCCGGGGCGTCCGGCACGGCGGTCGCCGCGTCGGGCTGCCGGGTCTCGGCCGTACGCACCTCGGGCGACTTGGCGTCCGGCGCCTTCACGTCGCGGGTGGTGCTGCCGGCCGCCTGCGCCGGGGTCGCCGGCTCGCCGGTGCCCGCGTTGCCGGCGGTTCCCGGGCGCGCGGCGCCGCCGTTCGACGGGGCGGTGCCGGCCGGCTTCGCGGCGGCCTTCGCCTCGGCGGCCTTGTCCGCCTCGCTGCGGGCCTTCGCCTCGGCGGCGGCCTTGTCGGCCTCGGCCTTGCTGCGGATCGGGGTGTTCGGGTCGAAGCCCGGCACCGAGATGCCGTGCTCCTGCGCCAGCCGCAGCCCCCGCAGGGTGGGCTCGCCCGGCCCGCCGTCGGCGACCGCGCCCTCCCGCTCGTCGGCGAAGCCGGCGAGCTGCACCGCCATCTCCTTGAGGGTGCAGAGCCGGGCGCCCCGCGTCGGCATCGGCCGGCCACCGGCGCGCAGCTCGTCGACCACGCCGCGCGCGGTCTGCGGGTCGACCCCGTCGAAGAAGTCGTAGTTGACGGTCATCACGGGCCCGTAGTCGCACGCCGCCAGGCACTCGGCGTGCTCCAGGGTGATCTTCCCGTCGGCGGTCGTCTCGTCGTGCCCCACGCCGAGGTGCTCGGCGAGGGTGTCGTAGACCTCCTGGCCGCCGAGCACGTTGCACATGGTGTTGGTGCAGACGCTCACCAGGTAGTCGCCGGTCGGCCGGCGCTTGTACATGGTGTAGAAGGTCGCGACCGCCCCGACCTGGGCCTTGTTGAGGCCCAGCACCTCGGCGCAGAACGCCACGCCGGCCGGGGAGACGTAGCCCTCCTCGGCCTGCACCAGGTGCAGCAGCGGCAGCAGCGCCGACCGGGACCGGTCGGCCGGGTAGCGGGCGATGATCTCCCGTGCCCGCTCGCGGGTCTCGTCAGTGAAAACACTCATCGGTCACAACCACCCATCACGGGGTCCAGCGAGGCGCCGCCGGCGATCACGTCGGCGATCAGGCCGCCCTCGGCCATCGCCGGGAGGGCCTGGAGGTTGACGAAGCTCGGCTCCCGGTAGTGCACCCGGTACGGCCGGGTGCCACCGTCGGAGACGGCGTGCACGCCCAGCTCGCCGCGGGGCGACTCGATGCCGACGTAGACCTGCCCCGGCGGCACCCGGAAGCCCTCGGTGACGAGCTTGAAGTGGTGGATCAGCGACTCCATCGACTGACCCATGATCTTCGCGACGTGCTCCAGCGAGTTGCCCATGCCGTCGACGCCGATGGCGAGCTGCGCCGGCCAGGCGATCTTCTTGTCGGCCACCATCACCGGGCCCGGCCGGAGCCGGTCCAACGCCTGCTCGACGAGCTTGAGCGACTCCCGGATCTCGGCGAGCCGGACCAGGTAGCGGCCCCACACGTCGCCGTCGGTGTGCGTCGGCACGTCGAACTCGTACGTCTCGTAGCCGCAGTACGGCATGGTCTTGCGCAGGTCCCAGGCGAGGCCGGCGGAGCGCAGCACCGGGCCGGTCACGCCCAGCGCGAGGCAGCCGGTCACGTCGAGCACCGCGACGTTCTGCGTCCGCTCGAGCCAGATGGGCTGCCCGGAGAGGAGGTTCTCGTACTCCTTGAGCCGCTTCGGCATCAGCTTCAGGAACTCACGGATCTTGACGATCGCCTCGTCCGGCACGTCCTGCGCCACGCCGCCCGGCCGGACGTACGCGTGGTTCATCCGCAGGCCGGTGATGATCTCGAAGATCTCCAGGACGTACTCACGCTCGCGGAAGCCGTAGAGCATCATGTTGATCGCGCCCAGTTCCATGGCCGTGGTGGCCACCCAGACCAGGTGCGAGGAGATCCGGTTCAGCTCCATCATGAGGACCCGGATGGTGTTCGCCCGCTCGGTGATCTGCTCGGAGATCCCGAGCAGCTTCTCCACCGCGAGCGCGTACCCGGTCTCGTTGAAGATCGGGGCGAGGTAGTCCATCCGGGTCACGAAGGTGCTGCCCTGGACCCAGTTGCGGTATTCGAGGTTCTTCTCGATGCCGGTGTGCAGGTAGCCGACGACCGAGCGGGCCTCGCGGACCGTCTCGCCCTCCAGCTCCAGGACCAGCCGGAGCACGCCGTGCGTCGACGGGTGCTGCGGACCCATGTTGACGACGATGCGCTCGTCGTTGATCGGGTCGGTGCCCGAGACGACGCTGTCCCAGTCGCCACCGGTGACGGTGAAGACCTTGCCCTCGGTGGTGTCGCGCTCGCTGGCGTAGTTCGACGTGGTCACTGGTAGGACCTCCTCCGGTCCGGCGGCGGGATCTCAGCGCCCTTGTACTCGACGGGCACGCCGCCGAGGGGGTAGTCCTTGCGCTGCGGGTGCCCCTCCCAGTCGTCCGGCATGAGGATCCGGGTCAGGTTGGGGTGACCGTCGAAGACGATGCCGAACATGTCGTACGCCTCGCGCTCCTGCCAGTCCGCCGTCGGGTAGACCGACGTGACGCTCGGCAGGTGCGGGTCCTCGGCGGAGACCGCGGCCTCCAGCCGCACCGTGCGGCGGTAGGTCATCGAGGTGAGCTGGTAGACGACGTGCAGGCGGCGGGCGTCGGCCCCGAGGTAGTCGACCCCGGAGACCGAGGAGCAGAGCTCGAAGCGGAGCGCCATGTCGTCGCGCATCACCTGGCAGACCTCGGCGATCCGCTCGGGGCGGATGTGCAGCGTCAGCTCGCCCCGGTCGACCACGACCTTCTCGACGGCGTCGGCGAAGTCCGGGTACGCCTCCTCCAGCGCGTCGCGGACCTCGTCGAAGTAGCCCCCGTAGGGCCGGGGGGCGTCCTCGATGGTGCGGCGCTGGCGGACGAGGCCGCCGAAGCCGGACACGTCGCCGGAGCCCTGGTTGCCGAACATGCCCCGGCCGGCCGGGCTGGCCGGGGGGTACTCGGCGGGCGCGGTGCTGCTGGCGCCGGCCGGCGTGACCGGCACCGGTACGCCGCCGTCGTCTTGCCTGTCCTGAGGCGCGGTCACTTCTGGACACCCCCGTGCTGCAGGTGGTTCTGGGCCTTCATCCAGTTCTCGATCCGCAGCTGCTCCTCGCGGCCCTCACGGACCGCCTTGGTCCACTCGGCCCGCCGGGCCTTGTCGCTGCGGTACGACGACGGCATCGAGCCGTAGGGGACGACCGGGACGTCGCCGCGGGCCTGGCGTGCCTCGAGCATCTTGCGGCCGTTCGGGCCGAGCGGCTCGTGCCCGATCTTCTCGCGCAGCTTGAGGACCGCGTCGATGAGCATCTCGGGCCGGGGCGGGCAGCCGGGCAGGTACATGTCGACCGGGACGATGTGGTCGACGCCCTGCACGATGGCGTAGTTGTTGAACATGCCGCCGCTGCTGGCGCAGACGCCCATCGAGATGACCCAGCGGGGCTCCGCCATCTGGTCGTAGATCTGGCGCAGCACCGGGGCCATCTTCTGGCTGACCCGGCCGGCCACGATCATCAGGTCGGCCTGCCGGGGCGAGGCCCGGAAGACCTCCATGCCCCAGCGGCCCATGTCGTAGTGCGGGCCACCCGCGGCCATCATCTCGATCGCGCAGCAGGCCAGGCCGAAGGTCGCACCCCAGACCGACGTCTTGCGCGACCAGTTGACCAGCTTCTCCACCGAGGTGAGCAGGACACCGGCGGGGAGCTTCTCCTCGATACCCATCTGAGGTTCCTCCCTCAGTCCCAGTCCAGGCCGCCGCGCCGCCAGACGTAGGCGTATGCGACGAAGACCGCGACGATGAACAGGACCATCTCCACGAAGCCGAAGATCGGCAGGGCGTCGAAGGAGACCGCCCAGGGGTAGAGGAAGATGATCTCGATGTCGAAGACGATGAAGAGCATCGCCGTCAGGTAGAACTTGATCGGGAACCGGCCACCGCCGACCGGCTGCGGGCTGGGCTCGATGCCGCACTCGTACGCCTCGAGCTTGGCCTTGTTGTAGCGCCGGGGACCGGCGAAGCGGGCAGCGGCCACGGAGAACAGCGCGAAGCCCGTGGCGAGGGCGAACAGCCCGATGATCGGTGCGTAAGGCGAGAGCGACATCGTTTTCTCCTGCTCGTCCTTCCCTGCCCCTGGTCCTTGTCAAAAATCACACTATTCACGTCCCTCGCGACGGTTGTCGGCGGGGGTCGATCTCCCATGTCCGCGCCCGCGCCCGTCGCCGACCGTGGACGGGGCCGTCACACGCGTCTGCCCTCGTTCGCGACCGCGGGGGCTCGCACGATCACTGAGTGCTACACGGCCGGCGCCACTCTCGTCATCGCGTTGATGACGCGGTCCATGGCGTCCCCGTCCCGGGGGTCGGTCAGGTTGGCCAGCAGCTTCAGCACGAAGCGCATCAGCATCGGGTGCGGCATGCCGTGCTTCGTGGCCATCCGCATGATCTCGGGACGGCCGATGAGCTTCACGAAGATGCCGCCGAGCCGGTAGTAGCCGCCGAAGCGGGCCTTCAGCTCCGTCGAGTACGCCGCCAGGGCCCGTTCCCGGTCCGCGCCGGCGGGGCGCGCGAGCGCCTGCACGGCGATCTCCGCGGCCAGCTCGCCGGACTCCATCGCGTACGCGATGCCCTCGCCGTTGAACGGGTTGACCATGCCGCCGGAGTCGCCGACCAGCATCACGCCCCGGGTGTAGTGCGGCACCCGGTTGAAGCCCATGGGGAGCGCGGCGCCGAGGATCGGGCCCTCCGCGTTCGCCTCGTCGGTCATGCCCCAGTCGGCCGGCGTGTTGGCCAGCCAGTCGGTGAGCAGCCGACGGTAGTTGGTCTTGCCGAACGCGGACGACGAGTTGAGCACGCCGAGGCCGACGTTGACCCGGCCGTCGCCCAGCCCGAAGATCCAGCCGTAGCCGGGCAGCAGGTTGTCGCCGCTGTCCTTGCTGCGCAGTTCCAGCCAGGACTCCAGGTAGTTGTCGTCGTGCTTGGCCGGCGAGCGGTAGTAACGCCGGACGGCGACGCCGATCGGCCGGTCCTCGCGCTTGGCCAGCCCGAGGGCGAGCGGGAAGCGGCCGGAGACGCCGTCGGCGGCGACGACCAGCGGCGCGTGGAAGGTGGCGGGCTCCTTGCCGGGGCCGACCTCCGCCTCCACGCCGGTCACCCGGCCGTCGGGGCCCAGCACCGGGCCGGTGACGTTCACGCCGGTACGCAGCTTCGCGCCGGCCTCGACGGCACGCCGGGCGAGCAGGTCGTCGAAGTCGAGCCGGGTGCGCACCAGGCCGTAGTTGGGGAAGCTCGCCAGGTCGGGCCAGTCCAGCTCCAGCCGGACGCCGCCGCCGATCACCCGCAGACCGCGGTTGTGCAGCCAGCCCGCCTCGGGCGAGGTGTCCACGCCCATCCGGATCAGCTGCCGCACCGCGCGCGGGGTCAGCCCGTCGCCGCAGACCTTCTCCCGGGGGAACTCGGTCTTCTCCAGCAGCAGCACCCGTACGCCGTGCCGAGCCAGGTGGTACGCGGTAGCCGACCCACCGGGACCGGCGCCCACGACGATCACGTCGGCGTCATGTTCCACCGCGGCCATCCCGCGCCTCCTCCCGCATGCTCGTGAAATGCTTCACAAGCCAGACGGAGGGAGTCTATGACCGACGTCATGACCACGCCGGATCAGGGGTACCTAAGTTGCCCGGGACACGTCCGCCGAGGTCGGGGCCGGGGTGCCGGGCGGGGCGTCAGCGCCGGGCGGCGGTCGCCGGGTCGAGGCCGGCGTCGTGCCGGATCGTCTCCGGCAGGTGCTCGCGCAGCGCGCCCCCGGCCGCGCGGTCCAGGGCCGCCAGCACCTCGACCACCACCTGACGGACGTCGGCGGGATCCGCGCCGGCCAGCTCCTTGAGCTGGGCGATGAGTTCGGCCGCGTCGTCGTCGGTGGCCTCCGCGCCGACCGCCTGGTCTGGTCCCGTCATGGGGGCGAGCTTACGGAACAAAGTGGAGCAAAAAGGGATACTTGCGGAAATCCCGCCAGATCGGCCTATTCGCGGACGGCCCGGTGCAGCGCCGCGATCCCGCCGCTCAGGTTGCGCCAGGCCACCCTGCCCCAGCCCGCCGCACCGATCCGCGCGGCCAGGGCCGGCTGGTCGGGCCACGCCCGGATCGACTCGGCCAGGTAGACGTACGCGTCGGGGTTGCTGGAGACGGCGCGGGCCACGCTCGGCAGCGAACGCATCAGGTACGACAGGTAGACCGTGCGGAACGCCGGGTTCACCGGGGTGCTGAACTCGCACACCACCAGTCGGCCGCCCGGCCTGGTGACCCGGGCCAACTCCCGCAGGGCGGCGTCGGTGTCGTTCACGTTGCGCAGCGCGAAGGAGATGGTCACCGCGTCGAAGCTGGCGTCGGCGAAGGGCAGCTTCAACGCGTCCCCGGCCAGCAGCGGCACCCGGGGGCGGGTGCGCTTGCCGACGCGCAGCATGCCCAGGGACAGGTCGGCGCCCACCGCGTACGCGCCCGACTGGGCCAACTCCTCGGTGGAGACACCGGTGCCGGCGCCCACGTCGAGCACCCGCTCACCCGGCCGCAGGTCGAGCGCGGCGCGGGTGGCCCGCCGCCAGAACCGGTCCTGCCCGAAGGAGAGGACGGTGTTGGTCAGGTCGTAGCGAGCCGCCACGCCGTCGAACATCGCGGCGACCTCGTGCGGCTGCTTGTCCAGGCTGGCGCGCTGGCCCTGCGGGGTACGGCTCACCCCTCCACTCTGCCAGCCCCGCCCGCCGGTACGCCCGGTGGGTCGTCCCTGCGGCGCGGGCCGCTGCTCGACGCGCCGACGCCCGGGTACGCCGCGGGGGCGGGGTGGTCGCCCACCCCGCCCCCGTGTCGTCGCACGTCAGTCGGTCGACTTCTCGTCGCCGGGCGCCACCAGTACGACCTTGCGCCGCCGGGAGAGCAGCAGCAGCGCGCCGCCGGCCAGCAGCACGGCCGCGCCGATGCCGCCGATCAGCCCCGCCTGCACGCCGGTCACCGGCAGCCCGCCGTCGCCCCCGCCACCGCCACCGGTGCCGGGGGTGGTGGTCGGGCCCGCCGTGGGTACGCCGGTCGGGGTGGCCGTGGGCGCCACCGTCGGGGTCGGCGTCGGGGTCGGGCTCGGCTGCGCGGACAGGTCGACGAAGGCCTCGAAGATCGTGTGGTTGTCGCTGATGTCGACCTCGGAGAAGGCCTTCCGCTGCGCCTGGCCGGCCACCCGCGGCTCCTCCTCCGGCTCGCCCTCGGCGGCGTCCAGCCCGTACGCGAAGAGGTCGCCCTCGCGCAACACCGGCTCGGTGACGTCGTCGCCCACCTTCACCGTCACGTCGGCGGTGTAGTACTGCCCCCGGCGGATGATCGCGCCGGCGTCCTCGCAGAACGCCTGCTCCTTGCCGAGGAACACCTGCTGGACGCAGCCCTGCGGCAACGTCACGAAGCTCACACCGGGCGGGAGGGTGATGCCGTAGAAGACGCCGGTGGCGGGCCGACTGCCGTCGTTGTAGACCGCCCAGTCCAGCGGCACGGTCTCGCCCCTACGCACCGGCTTGAGGTCCGGCTCGTCGGCCACCGCGCCGTTGACCACGACGCCTGCCTGGACGTCCTGCACCCAGGCGGTGAGGTCGTAGCCGGGCTTCGTCACGGTGACCGGCACCTCGACGACCTCGTCGCCGAGGTCGCTCTCGGGCGTCGCGGTGGCGACGCCGACGACCAGCGTGCCGCCGTCGCCCCGGCCTCCCGTGCTGAACAGCGGGACGCCGAAGTCCTTGCTGGTGCCGGCGGGCAGGTCGCCGAGGGCACACTGGTAGAGGTAGCTGTCGATGGCACGGCAGCCCTCGGGCACCAGGAAGCCGACGCGCTTCTTCTTGAGGTCCCGAGTGTTCACCCGGTACGAGACGTCCTCCGCCGTGGCCGTGCCGGCGTTGGTGACGGTGAACTTGAACGGCTTGCTCCGGGCCGCGTCGACACCCTTCGCGAGCTGGGTGCTGATCGGGATCACGGCCAGGTCCGGCCCGTCGGCGGCCTGGGCGGGAACGGCGACGGCGGTCAGGCCGCCCGCCGCGAGAAGTGCCACGGCACCGGCGCGGGCCAGGGCCGAGCGATGGAACAGGGTCATCGGTCCCCCGGGGGGTTAGGGAAGAAACGGATGGTTGCGGAACCCGGGCGGACGCTATCGGAGGTCGATGCGGCGCGCCAGCAGGGAGAACGTGTTTCGTCCGTCCGTCCGGCCGATCCGGACGGACGGCCCGACGCACAGCGGGGGCGGGATGGTCACCCATCCCGCCCCCGCTGCCGTGCGTTATGTGAACGACCCTCGCGGGTCGATGGAGGACGACCGTCAGGCCGTCGGCTTCTCGTCGCCCGGGGTCACCAGGACGACCCGACGACGCCGCGCCACCATGAACATGGCCGCGCCCGCGACCAGCACCGCGCCGCCGATGCCGCCGATCAGCGTGGTCTGCGCGCCGGTGACCGGCAGGCCGCCGTCGTCGTCACCGCCGCCGCCCGCGCCGCCCTTGGCCGCGACGATCACGGCGTAGCCGTCGGAGTTGTCGGTGGCGTCCACGTCGGAGGCCTGCAGGCCGGTGACGTTCTCCGGCAGGGTGACCGCGGCCGTCCGCGCCCGGGTGGGCTCGGAGCCGACCGGCTCGACGCTGACCAGACCGCCCTTGAGGGCGCCCGGCTTCACGTCCGCCGCCACGTCGAACAGGTGGTAGAAGCCGTAGGCCGAGTAGAGCTTGTCCTCGGCGTTGGTGTCCTCGTCCTGCGGGATCAGCCCGAAGTTGGCGTAGGTGCAGGTGAAGGTGGACTTGTCGGCCGAGTACTCGCAGCCGGGCTCCACCTCCGTCGGGGTGACGCCCTTGGGCAGCTTGACGCTGATCTTCAGGCCGGCGGCGGCCTTGTCACCCTGGTTGGTGATGAAGTAGGTCAGCGCCGAGCGGCTGCCCGCGTGCAGGTCGCCGGAGTAGACCGGGTTCCCGTCGACGATCTTGACGGCCTGCTTGACGTCCTCAGCGACGACCGAGAGGTCCGGCCCGCTGGCGTCCGAGAAGTCCAGCGTGGCGGTCTTGGAGTTGTTCGCCGCGTTGGTGTCGTCCTTCGAGACGAGCTTGAAGGAGAGGGGCGCCTGGTAGGTGCCGGTGCCCTCGAACTTGAACAGGACGACCGGCAGGTCCGTGGTCTCGCCCGGGCCCGGCAGGCCCTTCTCCGTCGCGTAGCAGATGAACGCGGTCGGCTTCTCCCCGGCGAGCTCCACGTCGCAGCCGTCCTCGACGGCCGGCACGGCGGCGACCTTGTCGAAGTCGACCTTGGAAACGTCCACCCGCACGGCCAGCTCGCTCGGGGTGTTCTTGCCGGTGTTGGTCACCTTGGCGTAGGCGAACTTGCCCTGCGCGTTGGCGGCGACCCGCGTTCCGGCCACCTCGATCGCGAGGTCCGTCTCCGTGCCCGAGGCCTGGGCCGGGCTACCGAGAGCGGTCAACGCGCCGGAGGCGAGCAGCGCGCCGGCGCCGATACGCGCCAGCGAACGGTTACGGAAGATCATGGAAAGGGTCCCCCCGTTGGGGTGAAGGAAAGGTACGGCCGGGGACGTTAGCGGTAAGCGATCACGCTCGCCACCCCCAAGGTCGGGCGCGTTGAACAGCCGGGCTAAGAATCACTTAAGGAATGCCCGGATTGATATGTCTTGCTGCCCAGACCACCTCGCGGCCGACTCCGAACGGCAACCCAATCGAGATCAACGGTCCACGGGAATTCACCCGATCGGCCAGCCGGCGAGGCCGCCGACGATCACTCTCCGTACGGCGGCGCTCCACGCAGGGCCCGCGTACGACGACACCCCACCGCCGGGGACGACGATGGGGTGCCGGGGTCGTACGGGTGAGCGCGTCAGCGGGCGTCGACCAGCGGCAGGGGCTTCCCGGCGCCGCCGCCCGGCATGGCGATCGAGGAGAAGTGCGAGACCACCCGCTCGTCGGTCGGGTCGTCGGCCGGGGTGTGGTGCACGGCCAGCCGGTTGTAGAGGGTGTCGCGCTGGGCGGGGATCCGGTCCGCCGAGCGGATCATGCCGATCAGCTCGTGCAGGTTGGAGCGGTGCCGCGCGCCGGCGGAGGAGATGACGTTCTCCTCCAGCATGATCGAGCCGAGGTCGTCCACGCCCATGTGCAGGGCGAGCTGCCCGACGTCCTTGCCGGTGGTCAGCCAGGACGCCTGCAGGTGCGGCACCGTCTCGAAGAAGAGCCGGGCCACCGCGACCAGCCGCAGGTACTCCAGCGTGGTCGCCTGCGTACGGCCCTTGAGGTGGTTGTTCTCCGGCTGGTACGTCCACGGGATGAACGCCCGGAAGCCCTTCGTGCGGTCCTGCACGTCGCGGATCATCCGCAGGTGCTCGATCCGCTCGGCGGCGGTCTCGCCGGTGCCCATCATCATGGTGGCGGTCGACTCGACGCCCTGCCGGTGCGCCAGTTCCATGACCTCCAGCCAGCGCTCGCCCGACTCCTTCAGCGGCGCGATGGCCTTGCGCGGGCGGGCGGGCAGCATCTCGGCGCCGGCGCCGGCGATCGAGTCCAGCCCGGCCGTCTTGATCCGGGCGATGGCCTCGTCGAGGCTGACGCCGGAGACCTTGGCCATGTGCAGGATCTCGCTGGGGCCGATCGAGTGGATGGCGAGCTGCGGGTAGGCCTTCTTGACCGAGGAGAACAGCTCCTCGTAGTACTCCACGCCGTAGTCCGGGTGGTGCCCGCCCTGGAGCATGACCTGGGTGGCGCCCAGCTCGACCGCCTCGCCGCAGCGGCGCAGGATCTCCTCGGTCGGGTGGGTCCAGCCCTCCCGGTGCTTCGGGGCCCGGTAGAACGCGCAGAACTTGCACGCCGTCACGCAGACGTTGGTGTAGTTGATGTTGCGGTCGATCAGGTACGTGACGACGTTGTCCGGGTAGCGGCGTCGGCGCACCGCGTCGGCGGCCTCGCCCAGGGCGTGCAACGGCGCCTCGGTGTAGAGCAGCAGGGCCTCCTCGGGCGTGATCCGCCCGCCGTCCGCGCCGCGCTGCAGGATGTCGTCGATCTCCCGGCTCACACTCACCCCCCGAGCCTACGTCGCCCGCCCGGGCGGCCGGCCGATGGCCGCCGTACAGCCCGCCCGACGGCCCGTCGGGTGTGACGGCGTTCACCCTGGCTGGCGGCGCGGCGCCGCCCGTCGTCGGACGGCGCCGCACCCCGCGGTCAGAAGACGCGCGGAATGCTGCTGGCCGTCCAGCCGCTGCCCACCGCGCTGGCGCTGGTGGCGTACAGCTTGTAGTCGCCACTCAGGTCCCCGGTCGACTGGAAGCCCAGCATGACGCCGGCGGCGTCCTGGCCGATCAGATCGGTGCGGCCGTCGCCGGTGAGGTCCCCGACGAGGATGCGGGGCCGGTTCGTCGTGCCCCAGTTCGTGCCCACGTACGGGTACGGCCCGGGGAACAGCAGCCCCCCGCCGGTCATCGCACCCGACGACCGGTACGCCCGCAGCCGTCGGTCCGCGAGCTGGGCGACCAGGTCGGTGGTGCCGTCGCCGTCGATGTCGGCGGGCAGCGCCCGGGTGATCGAGGAACTCCGCCAACCGGTGCCGACGACCTTCGCCTCGGCGGTCGCCGGGAAGAGCTTCGAATTGGCGGAGAGGTCCCCGCTGGACGGGTAGCCCTTCATGGTGCCGTCGGCGTACTGCGCGATCAGGTCGGTCATCCCGTCGCCGTTGAAGTCGCCGGTCAGGATCCGCGGCACGGCCGTGGTGGTGAACCCGGTGCCGACGTCCCTCGTCGCCCCGGCGAACATCCGGGCGTCGGCCGACAGGTCGCCCGTCGACGTCCAGACCCGCAGGGTGCCGTTGAGCAGCTGCCCGAGGAGGTCGGTGCGACCGTCGCCGTTGAAGTCGCCCGGGATGAGGCGGGGGATCGAACCGCTGACGAAGGCGGTGCCGACGATCGCGGACGCTCCGGCGAAGAGCCGGTAGTCGGCGGATAGGTCGCCGGTCGACTCCCAGGCGGTCAGGGTGCCGTCGCCACTCTGCGCGATGATGTCCGCCCGGCCATCGCCGGTGAAGTCCCCGGTGAGTGCCCGCGGCCGGTTCGCCCCGCCCCAGTTCGTCCCCACGTAGCGGTAGGGCGACGGGAAGAGCGGGGCGGTGCCCGAGAGGTCGCCGCTCGACCGGTACGCCCGCAGCCGGCCGTCGGCGAGCTGGGCGAGCGCGTCGCTGCGGCAGTCGCCGGTCCAGTCGCCCAGGATCACCACACCCGCCTGGTCGGCCGAACCGTGACTCGCCCCACCGGCGTTGCAGTTGGCCGGCGTGTGCTGGCGGATCCAGCCGGCCAGGTCGTCGATGCGGGTCTCGGTGGCGTCGCGCCGGGTCTCCGTCTCGGCGAGGCAGCCGCCCTGCCAGGAGGCGTCGTGCACGGCGGCCAGCTCGGGGCGCCCGCCCACCACGCGTACCGCCGGCCCTCCGGCGTCGCCCTTGCAGGTGGTGGGCCCACCCTGCTCGTTGCTGATCGCGACCGAGGTGGCCGAGACGGCGCCGACCGTGACCGGCGCGCCGTGCAACCTGTCGGGCACCCACTCGGTGGCGGTACGGCCGAAGCCGAGCGCCTGCAACGTCTCGCCCGGCACGGGTGCCCCGGTGGCGATCGCGACCGGGGGCACGCCGGTCACCGGCACCGTGAGCCGGAGCAGCGCGAGGTTCCGGTCCGGGTGCGGCACCACCCGGTTGGCACGCTGCGCGCGGCCGTCGTTCGTGGTGAGGTCCAACCGGCCCACCGTGACCGTGGTGGGCTGCGCCGGCGCGCCCGCGACCGGGGGCTGCCCCGCGTCGGCCAGGCAGGAGCGGGCCGTCAACACCCACTGCGGCGCGACCAGCGCCCCGGAACACGCACGCACCTCGCCGAAGACGACCTTCGCCGCGAAGGCGTACGCGCTGTCGGTGACCGGGCTGCCCCCGCTGACCGCCCGGGCCGGCACGGCCGCGACGGCACCCGCCGTCAACGCGGCGGCGACACCGATGACGAGGGCTCTTCGCCGTCGTCGTACCTGCTGATCCATCGACACTCCATTCCTCGGGGCACGGCGGCCGGCCGCTCGCGTTCGGCACCGGCCATCTCGACCCGCCGATCCGCCCGGGCGCACCGGTCAGCCGCGTCACCTGCCAGTGACGGACTGGAATATAGATGTTGGACGGTCGCCGCACCGTCCCGCTCGACCGCCGCGATCAGGCCCTCCCGGCAGACCTATCGAACCATTAACATGCGTGGATGATCGTGAAGGCGCCTCCCCCCACCCGTCCTCCCCTGCCTCGCCGGGCGCTGCTGGGCCTCGTACCGCTCGGGGCCGCCGCCGTCGCTGTCGCCACGGCGGGCCGACCGGCGCGCGCGGCCACGGCGCCGGAGTGCCTCGCCGACCTGACGGCGGCCTGATGGCGACCATCCCCTGGCTCGCCGACGTGCTCCGTGCCGCCGGCGTCACCGTGGTGGAGCACGGCAACTGGCTCGGCCGGGTCTCCGGCAGCTCGTTCGCCCCCGTCGGCGTGCTCTGGCACCACACGGCGGCCACCTCCAGCGCCGGCAACCCGCACCCCGCGCTGAACATCTGCATCAACGGCCGCTCCGACCTGCCCGGACCGCTCTGCCAGGCCCTCGTCGACTACCACGGCGTCTTCCACGTCATCTCCGGCGGGCGGGCCAACCACGCCGGCGTGAGTCGCGGCAGCGGCCCCATCCCGGCCGGCGACGGCAACACCCTGATGATCGGCTGGGAGATCGACTACAACGGGGTCAACCAGGCGATGACCGGCGCCCAGTACAGCGCGTCGGTGCTCGCCACCGCCGCCGTGCTGCGCCGGCTCGGCCGGGACGCCAGCCACGCCCGGGGGCACCGGGAGACCAGCACCAGCGGCAAGATCGACCCGTCGTTCATCGACCTGCACTCGATGCGTGCCGACGTGGCCCGCCAGCTCGCCGGCAACCCACCCCTCGACCTCACGGAGAACGACATGAAGCTCATCCAGTCACCCGGCCGCGGCATCGCCCTCGTCGGCCCCGGCTACTTCCGCCAGCTCCGCAACGACGAGGAGGTGCACGCCGCCGTCGCGCTGGCCGGCAACCCGCTGGTCGGCAACGACCGCCAGTTCGACCTGTGGCGCAGCATCGCCTACGACGGCCAGGTCAAGGCCCCGAGCTGACCACCACGCAAGGGGGTCGGCGGGTGCGACGCGGTGCCTGCGCCGACCCGCCGACCCGGCTGCGCCCGCCGAGCGGCGGACGGACCGGTCAGGCGTCGTAGTCCACCGTGAGCCGGTCGGTCGTCGGGCTGGACTGGCAGGTGAGCACGTAGCCGGCGGCCACCTCGTCCGGCTCCAGCGCGTAGTTGCGGGCCATCGTCACCGCGCCGTCGACCACCTTGGCCTTGCAGGTCGAGCAGACCCCGCCCTTGCAGGCGTAGGGCAGCTCGCCGCGCACCTTCAGCGCCGCGTCCAGCACCCGCTCGTCGCGCCGCATCGTGAAGCGCGACGAACGGCCGTCCAACAGGATGGTCACCTCGGCGCCACCCCCCGGCTCGTCGGCCGGGCGTCGCGGCGGGGCCGGGGCCTCGGCGACGTGGAACAGCTCCGTGTGCACCGCCGACTCCGCCACGCCGCGCGCGGCGAGCACCTCCCGGGCGTCCACCACCATGTCGTACGGGCCGCAGAGGAACCACTCGTCGACGGTGGCGCCGGGCACGACGGTGTCCAGCAGCCGGCCCAGCCGGTCGGCGTCGATCCGGCCGGAGAGCAGCGGCGACTCGCCCTGCTCCCGGGAGAGCACGTGCACCAGGTGCAGCCGGGTGGGCCACCGGTCCTTCAGGTCGGCCAGCTCCTCGGCGAACATCACCGTGTTCGCCGTGCGGTTGCCGTACACCAGGGTGAACGTGCTGGCCGGCTCGACGGCGAGCGCCGTCGCGACCAGCGCGAGCACCGGGGTGATGCCCGAGCCCGCGACCACCGCGCCGTAGTGGCGGGCCCGCTCCGGCGCGAAGGCCGTGGTGAAGTGCCCGAGCGGCGGCAGCACCTCGATCGTGTCGCCGCCGCGCAGCGCGCCGCAGGCGTACGCGGAGAAGGCGCCGCCCGGGATCTCCCGCACGCCGATCCGCAGCCGGCCGTGCCGGGCCAGGTCGTCGGGCGTGGAGCAGATGGAGTACGACCGCCGCACGTCCTCGCCGGCGTCCGTGCTGCGCCGCACGGTGAGGTGCTGGCCGGCGGAGAACGCGAACGTCTCGCGCAACTCCTCCGGCACGGCGAAGGTGACCGCCACGGCGTCGTCGGTGAGCCGGTCGACGGCGGCGACGGACAGCGGATGGAATACCGGCCGGCGACGGACCGGGCGGGTGATCGTGACAGTCACAGCGCCTTCAGGTGGTCGAAGGGTTCACGGCAGGAACGGCAGCGCCAGAGCGCCTTGCACGCGGTCGAGCCGAAGCGGCTGACCTGCTCGGTCTCGGGCGAGCCGCAGCGCGGGCAGCGGACGGCGAGGGTCAGCGGCACCACGTTGTCGGCGCGCACGGGCGCCGGCGGGGCGATGCCGGCGGCGGCGAGCTTGGCCCGCCCGGCGTCGGAGATCCAGTCGGTGCTCCACGCCGGGCTGTAGACCGTCCGCACATCGGCGTCGGGGTGGCCGACGGCGGCCAGCGCCCGCCGGATGTCGGCGCGGATCACGTCCATCGCCGGGCAGCCGGTGTAGGTGGGGGTGATGGTCACGATGACCCGGCCCGACGCCGGGTCCTCGTCGACCGCCCGCAGGATGCCGAGGTCGTCGATGGTGACGACCCGGATCTCCGGATCCACCACCGCCGCCACGGCCGCCCTGGGGTCGGTCACCAGTTTGCCCCGGGGTGGGCGCGGTGCAGCACCTGCATCTCCGCGAGCAGGTAGGACAGGTGCTCGGTGTGCACGCCGTCCCGCCCGCCGGCCGGGGCCCAGCCGGACTCCGGCCGGGCCAGCGTGGCCTCGTCGAGGATGGCGGCGACGGTGGCGTCGAAGTCGGCCCGCAGGGTGGCCGGGTCGACCGGCGCCGCCGGGTCGGGTGCGAACAGCTCGTGGACGTACGGCCAGACCTGGTCGACCGCCGCCTGCATCCGCCGGTGCGACTCCTCGGTGCCGTCACCGAGCCGCCGTACCCACGTCGACGCGTGGTCGAGGTGGTAGGCCGACTCCTTGCGGGCCTTGGCCCCGATCGCGGCCAGCCGCTCGTCGGCGCACCCGGCCAGCGCGGTGTAGAGGGGGAGCTGGTAGGCCGCGAGGAAGAGCAGCTTCGCCATGGTCACCGCGAAGTCGCCGTTGGGCAGCTCCACCAGCAGGCAGTTGCGGAACTCGCGGTCGTCGCGGAGGAACGCCAGCGCGTCCTCGTCCCGGCCGGCGCCCTCCAGCTCGCCCGCGTACGACAGCAGGAGCCGGGCCGCGCCGAGCTGGTCGAGGGCGATGTTGGCCAGCGCGATGTCCTCCTCCATCTCGGGCGCGCGGGTGGTCCACTCGGCCAGCCGCTGCGCCGCGATCAGCGCGTCGTCGCCGAGGGCGAGAGCGAAGTCGAAGCGCTCGCTCACAGGTGGGCCACCCCCTCCGGCACGTCGTAGAAGGTGGGATGGCGGTAGACCTTGTCGGCCGCCGGGTCGAAGAAGGCGTCCTTCTCGTCGGGGCTGGAGGCGGTGATCGCGGCGGCCGGCACCACCCAGATCGAGACGCCCTCCTGGCGGCGGGTGTAGAGGTCCCGCGCGTTGCGCAGGGCCAGCTCGGCGTCGGGGGCGTGCAGGCTGCCGACGTGGGTGTGCGACAGCCCGCGCCGCGCCCGTACGAAGACCTCCCACAAGGGCGAAGGACCGCTCACGCCGCGCTGGTCCGTTCGCTCGCTACGCTCGCTCACGCCGCTACCTTCTCCTTCTGCTCCACCCGCTTGGCGGCGTACGCCGCGGCGGCCTCACGCACCCAGGCGCCGTCGGCGTGGGCGCGGCGACGGTGCTCCATCCGCTGCCGGTTGCACGGCCCCTCGCCCTTGATCACCCGCATCAGCTCGTCGTAGTCGGGCTGGGTGAAGTCGTACGCCTGGCGCGACTCGTTCCAGCGCAGGCCGGGATCCGGGATGGTCAGGCCGAGGATCTCCGCCTGCTGCACGCACATGTCCACGAAGCGCTGGCGCAGTTCGTCGTTGGAGAAGCGCTTGATCTTCCAGGCCATGGACTGCGCCGAGTGGGTGGAGTCGGTGTCCGGCGGGCCGAACATCGCCAGCGACGGGTACCACCAGCGGTCGAGGGCGTCCTGCGCCATCGCCTTCTGCGCGGGCGTGCCGTGCGCGAGGGTGTGCAGGATCTCGTAGCCCTGCCGCTGGTGGAACGACTCCTCCTTGCAGACCCGGATCATCGCCCGCGCGTACGGCCCGTAGGAGCAGCGGCAGAGCGGGACCTGGTTGACGATGGCGGCGCCGTCCACCAGCCAGCCGATCGCGCCCACGTCGGCCCACGTCAGGGTGGGGTAGTTGAAGATCGAGCTGTACTTCTGCCGGCCGTTTAGCAGCAGCTCGACCAGCTCGTCGCGGCTGATCCCGAGGGTCTCGGCGGCGGCGTAGAGGTAGAGGCCGTGGCCGGCCTCGTCCTGGACCTTGGCCAGCAGGATCGCCTTGCGCTTGAGCGAGGGGGCGCGGCTGATCCAGTTGCCCTCCGGCTGCATACCGATGATCTCGGAGTGCGCGTGCTGCGCGATCTGCCGGATCAGCGTCTTGCGGTACGCCTCGGGCATCCAGTCGCGCGGCTCGATCTTCTGGTCGGCGTCGATCACCTCGGCGAAGTACGCCTCGAGATCCTCGTCCGGGCCGGGGGCGCCGCCCCGGCGGCCACGTGCGGCGGCCTCCCGCAGGGCCGCCTCCGCTGCCTCGACCTCGCCGAGCAGGCCGCCGCCGGGTGCGTCCTCGGCGGAGAAGTCGTTGCCATACATGGGGTCAAGTGTTACAGCTCGCCTCTCGGGACACCAGAGGGTGTAACAGGTTTCCGGAGACACTTTCGGCACGGTCCGGCGACTCCCGGCAGCCGGTCAAACTATGACTTGGGTCACTATGGAAAGGTGAATCCTCCCAACAGCCGCATAGCGGCTCGATATCCCGCCTACTTGGCAAGTTGCCAGGTGTCAGGTTCTGGCGCCGCGCCGATCCGCACGTAGACTTCCCCCGTCACACCGATCGGCTGTCGACGATCGCCCGAGAAACACGGAGGGCGCATCCCCCGCCTCGACGAGCCGCCGATCCGTCCGACAACCAGCCGGTCCCCCCGGCCCTGACATCTGGAGCTCATCCACTCATGCGATCCCGCGTGACCCTGGTGCTCGCCGTCGTGGCGGTCCTCCTCGGTGGCGGCCTGCTCGTCCCGGCCGCGTACGCCCGACTCGCCGGCGACGACGCCGCGAGGGGCGGAAGCGGCGGCGGAAGCGTCGCGGCGCCCGCGCCGGTCCCGCCCCCGCCGCCGACCCTGGCCGCCGGCCCGGTGGCGGTGGACTTCAAGGGCGAGTTCTTCTCGTGGGCCCTGATGGACCGGGAGACCGGCGAGATCTCCGGGTCGAAGAACCTGGCCTCGACCAGCTCCACCGAGTCGATGATCAAGTCCTGGTTCGCGGCGGACTATCTCCGCCAGCTCGGCGACAAGCCGCTGCCGGCCGAACGCAAGAAGCAGATCACCACCGCCATCCGGGACAGCAACGACGACGCCGCCAACGCCCTGTACGGCGCGGTGGGCCGGGCCGCCACGATCAAGCGGATGATCAGCACCTGCGAACTCACCGACACCAAGCCGGGCAACGTGCCCGGCTACGTGGGCTGGTGGAGCTTCACCCGGATGTCCCCGCGCGATGCCGTCCGGCTCGGCGACTGCATCGCCGACGGCACGGCCGCCGGCCCCAAGTGGACGAAGCTCCTGCTGGACGAGATGAGCAAGGTCAGGGGCAGCACGGCAGCCAAGGACCAGAAGGCCCGCTCCGGCGGTGGCCGCTGGGGCATCATCGACGGCCTCCCCCCGTCGATCGTCAGCCAGGGCCCGGTCAGCATGAAGAACGGCTGGACCCCCCTCAACTACGACGGCAACTGGCACGTCAACTGCCTCGCCGTCACCGAGAGGTGGAGCCTCGCGGTGATGCTCCGCTACCCGCAGAAGAGCGGCCTCAACTACGGCGCGCAGGTCTGCGCCTCGGTCGCCAGCCAGCTCGTGACCTCGCAGCCGGGCGCCGCTCTCAAGGTCCCGCAGCCCGTCGGGAAGCTCTGATGGCGCGGCAGCGTCGGGCCTCCGGGCCGGCCGACGCCTCCCCCGGCAAGCTGATCGTCATCGCGGTGGTCCTCATCGGCCTGGTGCTCGTCTCGCTCCGGTTGCTGCCGGGCTCGCCGTTCGAGTCCACCGCCGCCGCGAAGTGGGGCACCCCCGCCGGCTCCGCCGAACGCGCCGCGACGGCTCCCAGCGACCGCAGCTCGCGGCCGTCCCCGACGCCGAGCCCCGCCCCGGAGCCGCTGCCGTTCGAGGCGAAGGACCTCGACCTCGACATCGAGGGATGGTACTCCTGGAGCGTCCTCGACCGCCGCAGCGGCGAGATCATCGGCTCGGACAACATGGACGAGACCAGCACCACCGCGTCGCTGATCAAGGCCTGGATCGTCGCCGACTACCTGCGCCGCGCCGACGACGCCGGCCAGACCCCGAGCGCCGCCAAGCTCGCCGACGCCACGAAGATCATCCGGGACAGCGACAACACCCGGGCCGAGCAGTTCTACAACACGGTCGGCCGGTCCGCCTCGATCAAGCGGCTGATCTCCCTGTGCGACCTGACCGACAGCAAGGTCGCCGCCGACGGCGGCTGGAGCCGTACCGCCCTCTCCCCCCGGGACACCGCCCGGATGGGCGCCTGCATCGCCGACGGCCGCGCCGCCGGGCCGAAGTGGACCAAGTGGCTGATCGGCGAGATGCGGCTCGTCCGGGGTAGCGGGGACTTCGGCATCCGCAAGGCGTTCCCGGCCGCGGAGCGCAAGACCATCGCCATCAAGAACGGCTGGATCGACCGTACGCGCGAGCAGGAGATGCACATCAACTGCCTCGCCATCGGCGACACCTGGACGATGGGCGTGATGGTCCGCTACCCGATCGGCAAGGGCTACGAGTACGGCATGAAGAACTGCCAGAAGATCACCGAAGCTCTCCTGCGCCCCACCACCTAGACCCGGCCCCGCCGGTCCGGTCGAAGGGCTCAGCCCATGAAGAAGGCGGGGCCCCCGGCGGGCAGGGACGGGGCGGCGCCGACGGCGGCGGCACGGCGGGCGAACTCGCGCAGGCCGGCCACCTGGCGCTCCCCCAGGGAGAAGTCCAGCGCCCGGAAGTACGTCGCCAGCGTCGCCGCGTCGAAGGGTTCCCAGCGGGCGGCCGCCTCGGCCACCTGGTCCAGCTCCGCCAGGCAGAGGTCCCGGGAGCGCAGGAACGCCTCGTGCACCTCCTTGACGAGGCCGGGGTGGGCGGCGGCGAAGTCGCGGCGTACCGCCCAGACGGCGAAGACCATCGGCAGGCCCGTCCACTCCCGCCACGCCTGCCCGAGGTCGGTGACCTCCAGCCCGCGCTTCGGCGCCTCGTAGAGGGCGCGCAGCGCCACGTCGCCGATCAGCACCCCGGCGTCGGCCTCCAGCAGCATCTGGGTCAGATCGGGCGGGCAGCGGAAGTACTCGGGGCTGACCCCGTACCGCTCACTGAGCAGCAGCTGGGCCAGCAGCACGCCGGTCCGCGAGGTCGAACCCAGCGCCACCTTGCCGTGGTCCAGCTCGGCCAGCGGGCGGGTGGAGACGATGTTGACGGACAGCACCGGGCCGTCGCTGCCGACCGCCAGGTCGGGCAGGAGCAGCAGCTCGTCGGCGTGGCGCAGGTACTCCACGTGGGAGATCGGGCCGATGTCCAGGTCACCGGCGACCAGCGCGGCGCTGAGCCGGTCCGGGGAGTCCTTGTGCAGGTCGACGTCGATGAGGGCACCGGAGCGCATCAGCCCCCAGTAGATCGGCAGGCAGTTCAGGAACTGGATGTGCCCGACCCGGGGGCGTGCGACGTGCTCAGCCATGCCCCGACCGTATCCCCGTCGCCGTCCGGCGGCTCAGCGGGCCGGGCGGGGAGTGGCCAACCCCGCATCCGCCGCCGGTCCGTCACGCCGCTGCGCGTTCTCTGTGCGTGCCGCACGGACTGCTGCTAGCCTGGGCTCGCAGGATGCCCTCCGAGGCTCCCGCGCCCGCCTTGAGGCCCGCTCACGCGGGCCTCTCGTGCATCCAGGGTCAGGACTGCGTGGCCATCGGGTCCCAGCACCAGCAGTGGTAGCAGCGGGGCGCGACCAACCCCCACAACTGCTCGTTCACGGCCGCCGCCCGCGGATCGGTACCGGGCAGGTCGAGCCGCTGGAACAGAAACGTCACCAGGTCGACAGCCTGCACCACCCTGCTGGCGTGCGACGGGGCGAAGTGCAGGGTGTCGACGATCCGGGTGAGCTTCCGTGACCGGTACCCCCGGTGCCCGACACCCGGTACCGGCTCAGGTCTGCCCGGTGAGTGGCCTGGTCGTGCACCTCGTCCGCGATGACCAACGCGTACTCCCCCCGAGAGGCCGCGTACCCGTCGACCCGTTCGAGCACGTGCGACAGCACCACCTCGTGCGCGGGCCGAGCGGAGTCGGCGTACCGCTTCGCCAGTTGGGCACGCCGCACCCCGCGCAGGATGATCGCCACGTCGTGGGCGCCGACAGCGGCCATCGCTGCCCGGTAGACCGCGATCCGTGCTCGGGGCGGGATGCCCTTCCACCCCCTGCGACCGTGGAAGATGTCGTATCAGTGAGCGTCAAATCAGCCGAACGTGTCGGCATGTCGCCGGACACTACGGGTGCGTAGCAAGGCCCGGCGCCACCTTCACTCCCTGTCGTTCGGCCTGGCCAATCGGCTCACTGGCGTCGCCGGGGGCGCCGGCCACCCGGACGCGGCGGACGGAACGGACGACGACCGGCACGAAGGCCGCCACCACCAGCAGACCGGCCACACCGGCGCCCGCGATCAGGGGGCGCGGCGCCAGCAGGGCCAGCAGGGCGCCCCCGATCAGGTAGCCGCCCATCGAGCCGCCCTGCACCGCCGCGCCGTAGAGGGCGTACGCCCGGCCGCGCGAAGCCTCCGGCACGCGCCGGGCGGTGAGCAGGTTGGCGAAGACGTTCTCCCCGCCGTTCGCCGCGCCCGCGACCAGCCAGAGCGGGACCAGCAGCGCGGCCGTGGGCACGGCGGCGGCGACGATCACGGTCAGGCAGATGCCGCCGAGCGTCGTCAGCACCCCGTACACCAGGGCGGCGTCGTCGCTGAGGCGGTGGGCGAGCCGGGCGCAGAGCCAGCTGCCCGGCAGCATCCCCGCCATCCAGGCGGCGCCGACCAGCCCGTACGTGGTGGGCGTGCCGCCGAGGGTCTCCCGGATGAAGAAGACCTCGATCACGTTGATGCCGCCCACGGCCGTGATGACCGCGGCCGTGCCGAGGACGACGACCAGCAGCAGCGGGTCGCGGCGCAGCCGCCACGCCGGGGCGCCCCCGGCCCCGCGCGCGGGCGTGGCGGCGGCCCGTCGGCCGCCCCGGCGGGTGCGCAGCAGCAGCCCCGCGACCACCAGCGCGAGGTAGCTCACGGCGTCGATGAGCAGCGGTACGCGCGTGCCGAACTGCCCCACCAGCAGCCCGGCGAGCACCGGGCCGCCCAGCGCGCCCAGGGTGCTGGCCGTCTGGCTGATCGCGCTGGCCCGGGGCAGGTCGGCGGGGCGCACCATCGCCGGCAGCAGGGCCGCCAGGCAGGGCTGGGTCACGGCGAGCCCGCAGGCGAGCAGCGCGACGAGCCCGATGATCAGGGCCGGGTGCTCGGCGAAGGCGAGCAGGGCGCAGACGCCGGCCTGCGCCAGGCCGGCGGTGACCAGCAGCGTCCGGCTGTCCACCCGGTCGGCGAGCCGTCCGGTGAGCGGGGCGAGCACCACCAGCGGGAGGGTGGCCGCCAGCAGCAGTCCGGAGACGGCGAGGCCGCCGGCCCCGGCGGCCTGGAGCGCGAGCGCCAGGGCGGTGGCGGCGAGGAAGTCGCCGCACATCGAGGTGCCGCGCGCGCCGGCGGCGAGCCAGACGTCGGACCAGCGCGACCCGCCAGTTGTGAAGGACATGCTTCGAAAATAATCCTTCACAACTGTGCGGGGCAACCCCTGCTACGCCAGCGGCACCGTCCGGTACTGCACCGCCACCGTGCGCGCCCCGGCCGGCGGATCGGCCTGCCGGTTGCGCTGCCGGTACGGCTCGAACAACGCGCTGACCGCCTCGTTCAGCTCGGCCAGCTCGTCGGCGGTGAGCAGCAGCAGGGTGTCGCTGAACAGCGCGACGTCGTACCACTCGGCGGGCTCGTCACCGGCGCGGCGCAACCAGTCCCGCGTCCGCTGCATGTCGCGGGCCGCGTGCGCCTCCACCAGCGCCTCCTCGGCGGCGCGCGCATCGGGGCCGGCGGAGCGGCCCGCGTCGACCATCAGGCTCCGGCCGACCGTGCGCCACAGCCGCTCGCGCGCGTCCCCCCGGCTCGGGGCCTGCTCCACCAGGCCCGACTTCGCCAGCGCCCGGAGGTGGTAGCTGGTCGCGCTCGGCGACAGCCCGGCGACCTCCGCGCACTCGGTGGCGGTCGCGCCGCCCTCCACCACGCCCAGGTGTTCCATGATCGCGATTCGGGCCGGATGGGCCAGCGCCCGCATCACCTGCGGGTCGCTGACCGTCATCCGGCGCCGCTCGGGACGCGCCTCCGTCATGCGCCCATGATTCCTGGTCGGTCCCCCGCCGCGGGCGGCCGGCCGTGCGAGGGCTCGCCGTCGGGCGGCGGCGCCACGGACGAAATCCGGTGGAGCGTGCCGCGCCGGGCGCGTAAAGTGTCAGGCCGCTGACGGCCATGGTGAGAGTGACCACCGCATCGGACGTCCCGCGCCGGGGGCCGGCCATCCGCCCGTCGGACACGCGAGCGATCGGCAGATGACCCGATGGGATCCACCGTGACCGCACTCGACCTCGACCTCGATGCCGACCTCGCCGCCGAGCGCCAGCACCTCGCCACCTCCCGGGCGGCCCTGGCCCAGATGCGGCAACGCGCCGAGGCCCTCTTCTCCACCGGGGACCAGGTCGCGGGCGACGCGTACGCGGCCGAGACGCTCGGGCGCACCCTGGCCCGCCGGGTCGCCGAACTCGCCGACGACCCCGGCACGCCGCTCTTCTTCGGACGCCTCGACTTCGGCCCGGCGACCGGCGCCCCACCCGCCGACGACCGGCCCGGGGACCCCGGCGACGGCACCGACGGGTGGCACGCGGACCACGCCGGGCGGCGCTACCACGTCGGCCGGCGGCACGTCACCGACGACCGGGGCGAGCCGCTGGTGCTGGACTGGCGGGCGCCGGTCTCCCGGTCGTTCTACCGGGCGAGCGCCCGCGACCCGCAGGGCGTGGCGGTACGGCGCCGCTTCGGGTTCAGCAACGGGACGCTGACCAGTTTCGAGGACGAGCGCCTCGACCGGGGTGAGGAACTGGGCACGGCCAGCCGCATCCTGACCGCCGAGATCGAACGGCCGCGCGTCGGGCCGATGCGCGACATCGTGGCCACCATCCAGCCGGAGCAGGACGAGCTGGTCCGGGCCGACCTCGCCGACTCCATCTGCGTGCAGGGCGCCCCGGGCACCGGCAAGACGGCCGTCGGCCTGCACCGGGCCGCGTACCTGCTCTACCTGCACCGGGAACGGCTGCGCCGCTCCGGCGTGCTGATCGTGGGACCGAACCGCACCTTCCTGTCGTACATCGCGGCGGTGCTGCCGGCGCTCGGCGAGGTGGAGGTCGAACAGGCCACGGTGGAGGACCTGGTGGCCCGGACGCCGGTGCGGGCCGTCGACGACCCGGCGGTGGCAGCGGTCAAGCACGACGCCCGGATGGCCGAGGTGCTGCGCCGGGCGGTCGACGCGTACATCGGCGAGCCGACCGAGCCGATCATGGTCTCGGACGGCTCGTTCCGCTGGCGCATCGGGCTGGACCCGCTGCACCGGGTCGTCGAGGAGACCCGCCGGGAGCGGCTGCCGTACGCCACGGGCCGCGAGCGCGTCCGGGCCCGGGTGGTGGCGCTGCTGCAACGGCAGGCCGAGGCGCGGCGCGCCGAGTCACCGAGCGACGCCTGGCTGCGCCGGATGGGCAAGGCCACCCCGGTCACCGCCTTCCTCGACGCGGTCTGGCCGGCGCTCACCCCGGAAGGGCTGGTGCACGCCCTGCTCGGCGACCCGCAGCGGCTCGCCGCCGCGGCGGACGGGCTGCTCGACGCCGAGGAGCAGGCGCGGCTGCGCGGGCTCGCCACCCCGGCCCCCGCGGCCGACCCGACGGCGGTCGGCGCCACGGAACCGGCGCGTGCCTCGGCGCGACGCCCCGCCCCGGCCGGCACGAAGCTCGGGCGCACGCCGAAGGCCACGAAGTGGACGGCGGCCGACGCCGTACTGATCGACGAGGCGGCCGGGCTCATCGAGCGGCCGGCCGGCTTCGGACACGTCGTCGTCGACGAGGCGCAGGACCTCTCCCCTATGCAGTGCCGGGTGATCGCCCGACGCAGCGAGCACGGGTCGATCACGCTCCTCGGCGACCTGGCCCAGGGCACCGCCCCGTGGGCCGCCGCCGACTGGCGCGAGTCCCTGCGCCACCTCGGCAAGCCGGACGCCGTCGTGGTGCCGCTGACGGTCGGCTTCCGGGTGCCCGCCGCCGTCGTCGCGTTCGCCAACCGGCTGCTGCCGGCGCTCGCCGTCGACGTGCCCCCGGCCGAGTCGCTGCGCCGCGACGGCGCGCTCGACGTGCGTACGGTCGAGGACCTGGCCGCCGCGACGGTGGCCGAGGTGCGCGCGGCGCTCGCGTTCGACGGCTCGGTGGCGGTGATCGCCGCCGACGACGCGGTCGGCGGGCTGCGGGCGGCACTGGACGCCGCCGGCGTCGGCACCGCGACCGTCGACGAGCCGGCCGCCGCGGCGCGCGTCACGGTGGTGCCCGCGACCCTGGTCAAGGGCCTGGAGTACGACCACGTCATCGTCGTCGAGCCGGCGGCGATCGTGGCCGCCGAACCGCGCGGCCTGCACCGGCTCTACGTGGTGCTCACCCGGGCGGTCTCCCGGCTCGCCGTGCTGCACGCCCGGCCGCTGCCCGCCCCGCTCGGCTGACCGGCGACTTGCGCCGGGGCGGTAGACAGGTGTCCGTGACACCCTCGACGAGCGTCCCGTGATCCTCGCCCGCGCCGAGGCGGTCAGCCGCCGCTACGGCGACGTGCTCGCCCTCGACCGGGTCGACCTGGAGGTCTCCGCCGGCGAGCTGGTCGGCCTGCTCGGCCCGAACGGGGCGGGCAAGAGCACCCTGCTGAACCTGCTCGTCGGGCTGCGCCGGCCCACCGCCGGCCGGGTCGAGCTCTTCGGCGGCGACCCGCGCGACCCGGCGAGCCGGCGGCGGATCGGGGTCACCCCGCAGGAGACGGGCCTGCCCGGCACGCTGCGGGTCGGCGAGGTGGTGGACTTCGTCGCCGCCCACCACCCCGACCCGGTCCCCCGGAGCGAGCTGCTCGACCGCTTCGGCCTGGGCGAGCTGGCCCGGCGGCAGACCGGCGGCCTCTCCGGCGGGCAGCGCCGCCGGCTCGCGGTGGCGCTCGCCTTCGTCGGCCGGCCCCGGCTGGTGCTGCTCGACGAGCCGACCACCGGCCTGGACGTCGCGGCGCGGCACACCCTGTGGGAGGCGATCCGGGCGTTCCACGACGACGGCGGCACCGTGCTGCTGAGCAGCCACTACCTGGAGGAGGTCGAGGCGCTGGCCCGGCGGGTGGTGGTCATCGGGCACGGCCGGGTGCTGGCCGACGACACGGTGGACGCGATCCGGGGGATCGTCGGCGTACGCCGGGTCAGCCTGGTCGCCGACGAGCTGCCCGCGCTGCCCGGCGTGGTCCGCACCGAGCGGGTCGACGGGCGCACGCACCTGCTCACCACCGACGCCGACGAGCTGGTGCGGGCCCTGGTCACCGCCGGCGTGGCGTTCGCCGACCTGGAGGTCCGCCCCACCTCGCTGGAGGAGGCGTTCCTCGCCATCACCGCCGCGCCGGGCTCGGAAGCCGGCCGTCCGACGACCGCCGTGGCCGGCCCGCCGGCCACCGCCTGAGGGGACGGATCTGATGCGCCTCGCCCTGGTCCACGCCCGCTACCAGCTCCTGGAGACGGTCCGCATCCCGATCGCCGTCGTCGGCAGCGCCTTCTTCCCCGCCGTGGCGATGCTCTTCTTCGTGGTGCCGTTCGCCGGGAAGGACCCGGTCGCCGCCACGTACGCCACCGCCGCCATGGTCACCTTCTCGGTGATGAGCGCGAACGTCTTCCAGTACGGCGTCGGGGTCGCCGAGGACCGCGACCAGCCCTGGAACCCGTACACCCGGACCCTGCCGGCGGGCCCCGCGCCGCGCTTCGCCGGCCGGGTGCTGGCCGGGCTGGCCCTCACCTACCTCTCCCTGATTCCGGTGGTGGTGATCGGGGCCACGCTCACCGAGGCGCGGATCAGCGCACCCGCGTTCCTGCTGGCCCTGGCGACCGTCACGGTGATCTCGGTGCCGTTCACGCTGCTGGGGCTCGCCATCGGCTACTCGATGCCGAGCAAGGCGGCGATCGTGGTGGCGCAGGTCGTCTTCTTCCCCCTCGCCTTCGGAGGCGGCCTGCTCTCCGCCCCGGACCAGGCGCCCGGGTTCGTCGAGGCCGTCGCGCCGTTCCTGCCGACCCGGGGCGCGGTGGAGCTGATGTGGGCGGCGACCGGCGACTACCCGGTCAACCCGCTGTCGATGGTCATGCTCGGGGTCTGGGTGGTGCTGCTGGCGGTGCTGGCCGGGTGGGCGTACCGGCGCGACGAGGGTCGACGGTTCAGCTGACGATTCCTCGGATCCGCCCCGGGGCGCGGCGGGTCGGTGCCACGATTCCGGCAGGGGCGTGCCGGCGTGGCCGTCCCCCGCCGAGAGGGGTCGTCGTGAGCACCGTCCCGCCGGGCACACCCTGCTGGGCCGACCTCGCCACCCCCGGTCTCGCCGAGGCGCGCCGGTTCTATCCCGAACTGTTCGGCTGGACCGGCCGGATCGACCCGGAGCCCGAGGCCGGCGGCTACACCGTCTTCCAGCTCGACGGACGGGCCGTGGCGGGCGCGGGTCCGCCGGCCATCCCCGACCAGGTGCCGATCTGGTCGACGTACCTGGCGACCGACGACGCGGACCTGGTGGCCGGCCGGGTGGAGCGGGCCGGCGGGCAGGTCGTGGTGCCCCCGTTCGAGGTCTTCGACCAGGGCCGGATGGCGGTCTTCGCCGACCCCGCCGGGGCGACGTTCAGCGTCTGGCAGCCGATGGCGATGCCCGGGGCCGAGGTCTTCGACGTCCCGGGGGCGCTCACCTGGACCGAGCTGGTCACCCCCGATCCGGAGGGCGCCAAGGTCTTCTACGAGCTGGTCTTCGGCTGGCACCCGGACGACCAGCGGGCGGGCCAGGTCACGTACACCGGCTGGCGGCTCGGCACCCGGATCGTGGCCGGCATGGTGCCACCGCTGGGCGACGGGTTCCCCACGGACACTCCCGCGTACTGGTCGGTGTACTTCGCCGTGGCCGACGCCGACGCGGCCGCCGCCCGCGCCGCCGAACTCGGCGGCACGATCCTGGTCCCGCCCCAGACCACCCCGGCGGGCCGCTTCGCCGCCCTGCGCGACCCCCACGGCGCCCTGTTCAGCGTCCTCACCCGCCCCTGACCATCCCCACGGCGCGGGGCGGGACGGTCAGCGACGGGGGCGGATCGGGACCACCAGGGGGCCGTGGTCTCCGTCGATGACGCGGACGGTGGCGCGGTACCAGGTGGCGAGGAGCTGCTCGGTGAGCACCTCGCGGGGCGTGCCGGCCGCCACCACCCGGCCCTCGGCCAGCAGCACCATGCGGTCGGCGTACTCGCCGGCGATCGAGAGGTCGTGCATGGTGGCGAGCACCGTCAGGCCGTGCTCGCGGCGCAGCCGGTCGACCAGCTCCAGCACCTCCTGCTGGTGGCCGATGTCCAGCGCGCTGATCGGCTCGTCCAGCAGCAGCAGGGTCGCGCCCTGGGCCAGCGCGCGGGCCAGGAAGACCCGCTGCCGCTCGCCGCCGGAGAGGGTGGCCAGCTCCCGGTCGTGGAACCCGGCCAGGTCCAGGCCGTCGAGCACCTCGTGGGCGGCGGCCAGGTCGGCGGCGGATTCCCGGCCCAGTGGCGCGATGTAGGGGGTGCGGCCCAGCAGCACGTAGTCGAACACCGACATGCCGGCCGGCACCACCGGGGACTGGGCGACCGTGGCGACCACCCGGGCGCGGTCGCGGCGGCGCAGCGCCTCGCTGGGCGTACCGAAGAGGGAGACGGCGCCCGGCGCGGGCAGCAGGCCGCCGACGGCGCGCAGCAGGGTCGACTTCCCGGCGCCGTTCGGGCCGATCACGGTCACCCACTCGCCGGCGGCGACGGTCAGGTCGACGCCGGCCAGGATGGGCGTGCCGTCCAGGCGCACGTGCAGGTCGCGCACCTCGACGGCGGGCACGGCGGCCACGTCGGGGGCCTGCACGGCCCCACCGTCCGCCGGACGCGCGGCCGGCACGCGCCGCGCGCTCACCCGAGCACCCGGCGGGAGGTACGCAGGACCAGGACGAAGAACGGGCCGCCGAGCAGCGCGGTGACCACGCCGATCGGGATCTCCGACGGGGCGGCGGCGGTACGGGCCACCACGTCGGTCAGGGCCAGGAAGGCGCCGCCGAAGAGCAGCGACAGCGGCAGGATCACCCGGTAGCTCGACCCGGCGAGCAGCCGGACGGTGTGCGGCACGATGATCCCGACGAAGCCGATGAGGCCGGACGCGGAGACGGCGGCGGCGGTGCCGAGCGAGGCGGCGGCGATGAGCAGGTAGCGGGACCGCTGCGGGTGCAGCCCGAGGCTGGCGGCCTCGTCGTCGCCGACGGAGAGCACGTCGAGCTCCCGCCGGTGCAGCAGCACCACGAGGGCGGTGACGAGGAAGTACGGCAGCACCAGCCGAACGTCGTGCCAGCCGGCGGTGGCGAGCCGTCCGAGCAGCCAGGAGTAGACCTGCTGGATGCTGTCGGAGTTGCGTTGCAGCAGGTAGGTCTGCCCGGCGGAGAGGAACGCGGAGACGGCCACCCCGGCGAGGATCAGCGTGGCGGTGGAGCGTCCGCGCCCGCCGGAGGCGCCCAGCAGGTAGGTCATCGCCACCGCGCCGATCGAGCCGACGAACGCGGCCAGCGGGATGGTGAGCGGCAGCCCGGTCAGCGCGCCGGCCGTCCCGGCGCCGAGGGTGATCACCGCGGTGACGGCGAGCCCGGCCCCGGCCGCCACCCCGAGCAGGTACGGGTCGGCCAGCGGGTTGCGGAACACGCCCTGGTAGCAGCCGCCGGCGAGGGCCAGCAGCCCGCCGACCAGCAGGCCGAGCACCACCCGGGGCAGCCGCAGCTCGGTGACGATGGCGATCTCGCGCTCGGTCAGCCCGCTGTCGAGGCGTACGCCGGGGATGAGGTTGAGCAGCTCGGCCGCGACGCTGCCCGGCGGCAGGCTGACCGGGCCGAGGGACACCCCGGCGACCAGCGCGACCAGCACCGCGGCGACGCCGGCGAGGAGCCAGCGGGGCCGCAGCCCGGCGGGCCGGGACGCGGGTAGCGTCCCGGCCGGCCGGGCGGGCGGTGCCTGCACGAGCGGACGGCTCATGGACGGTTGCGACTCACGCGGGGACCTTGGCGGTCGCGTCGACGATCACGCGGAGCAGGTCCACCACGCGGGGCCCCCAGCGGGAGGCGACGTCGTCGTCGAGGGCGACGATCTGGTTGTTCTTGACGGCGGTGACGCCGGCCCAGCCGCCGCGCGCCTTGACCGTCTCGGCACTCTGCTGGCAGCACTTGGTGTCGGCGAGGAAGACGAAGTCCGGGTCGGCCTTGACGATGACCTCCTGGGAGAGCTGCGGGTAGCCGCCCTGCTTGCCGTCGGGGTCGGACGCGTCGGCGATGTTCTCCAGGCCCACCATGCTGTAGAGCGAGCCGATGAAGGTCTTGCTGGTGGCCGTGTAGAGCTCCGGGCCCAGCTCGTGGAAGTAGGTCAGCTTCTCGGCGCGCTTCGGCAGGTCGGCGACGAGCTTGGCGATGTCGTCCTTCATCCGCTTGGTCACGTCGGCGGCCTCGGTGGGGTGGCCGGTGAGGGTGCCGAGGTCGGTGATCTGGCGGTAGGTGTCCTCCAGGGTGGTCGCCGCCGGGTTCAGCAGGACGGGGATCTTCAGCGCGGTGAGCTGCTCGACGATCTTGTTGGTGTCGTTGGCGAGCACCACCAGGTCGGGGCTCTTGCCGGCGATCGCCTCGGCGTTGGGCTGGTAGCCGGAGAGGTCGCTCTTGGGCGCGTCGGCCGGGAAGTTCGACTGGTCGTCGACGGCGGTGACCTGCTTGCCGGCGCCGATGGCGAAGAGCATCTCGGTGGCCGTCGGGGAGAGCGAGACGATCTTCTCGGGCCGCTTCTCCAGCGTCACCGAGCCGACGGTGGCCGGGAAGGCGGCGCCGGCCGAGCTGGCGCCGGCGGCGGGGGTGTCGTCGGAGCTCTTCTCGGCGCAGGCGCCGAGGGCGAGCGCGGCCACCGCGAGGGTCGCGGCGAAGATCCGGGGGGTACGTCTGAGCACGGGTCCTCCTGTCGGTCGAGGAGCGTGGTGCTTCGCCGACAGGGAGCGGTGGCGCCCGTCCGCGAGGCGCCCTTCCTCGAGAGCGCGTGTCGCGACCACGGACGCAGGCGACCTGGCTCGTCCCCGCCGCGGCCCGGCGTTCGGCCGGGGTGGCGGGACATCACAGTTGCGGGACAGCGCCGGTTTCGCACCGGCTTCGCTGCGCGTGGTCGGTAGAACGGTAGCGCACGCCCCGGACGTGCCTCGTCGATCCAGGGCGCATCGGCGTTCGTTGATCATCAACGGCGGCGATATGCCCTGGATCGACGTCTGGTGGCCGGTGGTGGGGCCCCGCCGGGGGCGGAGCGGGGCCCCACCGGTCAGGAACTGGTGATGGTGACGTTGTCCACAGCCGCCTCGACCAGGCTCGCGCCCGAGGCGTCCGCCGCCTCGACGAGGATCCGCACCGACTGGCCGGCGTACGGGGTGAGGTTGGCGTTGGACACCGCCCAGGCGCCGTTGCGGTTGGTGGCCGCCCCGGACTGGGTGAACAGGGCCGTGG
This sequence comes from Micromonospora sp. SD12, assembly GCF_052068495.1. Classification (NCBI taxonomy): domain Bacteria; kingdom Bacillati; phylum Actinomycetota; class Actinomycetes; order Micromonosporales; family Micromonosporaceae; genus Micromonospora; species Micromonospora sp. SD12. The sequence goes on from NZ_JBQHDF010000001.1 coordinate 168,762, forward strand.
TGCCACCGTTGTGCACCACGCTGACCCGCAGGTAGTCGGCCGACGACGCGTTCGAGCCGTGGGCCAGGTACCAGGCGAGGGAGAGGGTCAGCGTGCCGCTCGACGGCAGCGTCACCGCCGGCGACCGGGCGCTGGTCACGCCGCCGTCGACGTCGTAGTCACCGGCTCCCGTGCCGGCCAGCCGGCCGGTGACGAGGTCGTTGCTGCCGGCGTACGGGGCGAGCTGCTTGGCCCCGCTGGAGTTGGTCGCCTGGGCGGCGCCCCGCTCCCACGCCCCGAGGGTCGCGGTGTCGGTGCCGTTCGGGTTGATGGTCCAGCCGGTGGCCGTCTCGAAGGTGTCCGACCAGACCGTGGTGCCGCCGCCACCGCCGCAGTACTGCGCCTGCTTGCCGATGGCCCGGTACGGGCAGTCGGCATACTCGCTGAGCAGCAGGACCGCCTCCCGGTTGCGCGACGTCTGGGCGGGGATCACCTCGTCCGGCGGGTAGAAGCCGCCGCCGCCGGCCGAGCCGGGGTACATCTCGAAGGTGTACGCCCAGATGCCGTGCTGGCCCCACATCCAGTCGATGCTGTCGCCATCGGTGATGTAGAGGTCGCTGGACTGCTGCGGGGTGTAGCCGTTGGTGTTCGCCATCTGCTGGCCCAGGGTGGCGAAGGTGTTGTACTGGTCCGTCGTCATCCCCGGCGCGGTGTTGTTGTACGTGTAGCCGAACGGCCAGAGCACCAGCTCGGAGTACGTGTGGAAGTCGATGTTGGCCTTGATCTGCTGGGTGCCGCCGACGACCCGGCTGTTGACGAAGTTGCGCAGCGCCGCGGTCTCCGGGGCGGAGAACGCCGACGGGCCCCGGTAGGTGTCCGACGAGGTCGAGCCGGACGAGCCGCCGCAGCAGCCCCACTGGTAGGACCAGTTGCGGTTCAGGTCGGTGCCGACGTACGACGAGCCGCTGTTGGGCTGCCGGTTCTTGCGCCAGGAGCGGTACGAGCCGGTGGCGATGTCGTACTCGCTGCCGTCCGGGTTGACCGTCGGCACGATCCAGATCTCCCGGGTGTTCACGATGTTGGTGACCCGGGAGTCGCTGCCGTAGCTGTCGGTGAAGAGGTTGAGCAGGTAGATCGCCATCTCGACGGTCAGGTGCTCGCGGGCGTGCTGCTGCGAGTTGAACAGGATCTCCGGCTCGTTCTCGTCGGTGGCGACGTTGTCGGAGATCTTCACCGCCATCAGGTCCCGGCCCTCGTACGAGGAGCCGATGCTGATCTTCCGGGCGATCGACGGGTGGTCGGCGACCACCTTGTTCACCACGGCGGTCAGTTCGGCGTAGTCGTGGTAGTTGGAGTCGGCGGGCGGGAAGGCGGCCGCGCCGACGTCCCCGTCGGCATGGTCGTGCCCGTCGGCCGACGGGGCGGCGACCGCCTCCAGCCGGAAGCCGAGCCGGGTGATCGCCGCCGCCTCGGCCGGGGTGGCCGAGACGTTCAGCACGCCGTGCTCGACGTAGTCGATGGCGGCGCCGGTGCCGGCGACGGCGGTGCGGTCGTCGACGGTACGCGGGCCGAGCACCCGGTAGGACGTCGTCGCGGAGTCGGCCCGGTCGGGGGCCGGCCGGGCGGTGGCCGGCGCGGCGGCGACCGTGAGCAGGCCGAATGCGGCTGCTACGGCCACCGCCAGGCGACGGCGGAGGGCGGTGTTGCGGAAGGCCATGGACAACCTCCTCGGGGGGCGGGAGAAGATCCCGCTCGGTGGAGGACACTCCACCACCGCCCGCATGGTCATATCAACATCCATCGCTGCCTTGTTCCATGCCATCCTGATCGTCACATCGGCAAGGATTTTCCAACTGTCGACCTCTGGCGAAAGTTCCCTCCGAGCGGGACACTGACCCGCAACGATCCGTCCGTCCCTGCGGAGGACCCATGGCCAGAACACGCCTGCGCACGGCCGCCCTCGCGGCCGCCACCGCGCTCACCCTTCTCGGCACCGCGGCACCCGCCGTCGCCGCCGCACCCGTCGCGGCCCCGTCGACCAGTCGACCGGTGGTCCACGACGAGCAGATCACCTTCCAGGACTGGTCGCGCTACCCCGACTGGCGTCGCGGCAGCCACGCCGGCACCCGGGCCGTCCCCGGCCTCCGGCCCGGCGTGACGCTGGCCCGACCGCTCGGCACCACCGACTACACCGACCCGCACACCGGCGTGACCAGGAGCTGGGAGTACGGGACCTGGACCTCCCCGGTCACCCAGATCGGGTTCGACGCCACCGAGCTGATCGCCTCGTGGAACGCGCAGACCCCGGCCGGCACCTGGATCCAGGTCGAGATGCAGGGCACGTACAACACCGGCGTGCAGACCAAGTGGTACGTCATGGGACGCTGGGCCTCCGGCGACGCCGACATCAAGCGGACCAGCGTCAACCGGCAGGGCGACCCCTGGTCGACCATCTGGACCGACACCTTCAGCATCGACGACGCCTCGGTCGGCGTGCTGCTGCGGGCGTACCAGCTGCGGCTGACCCTCTACAAGGCCCCCGGCCAGCGCGCCGCGCCGGTCGTGCACACCGTCGGCGCGATGAGCTCCAACGTGCCCGACCGGTTCACCGTCGAGCCGAGCGCCGGCGGCATCGCCTGGGGCAAGGAACTCGCCGTGCCCCGCTACTCGCAGAACATCCACACCGGCCACTACCCCGAGTACGACGGCGGCGGCCAGGCCTGGTGCTCCCCCACCTCCACCACCATGGTGATCGAGTACTGGGGCCGCAAGGCGTCCGAGGAGGACACCTCCTGGGTCGACCCGACCTACCCGGACCCGACGGTCAACCACGCCGCCCGGATGGTCTACGACTACCAGTACGACGGCGCCGGCAACTGGCCCTTCAACACCGCGTACGCGGCCAGCTTCCCGGGTCTGGAGGCCCGGGTCACCCGGCTGCACTCCCTGGACGAGGTGGAGCGCTTCATCGCCGCCGGGATCCCGGTCGTGACCAGCCAGTCCTTCCTCGCCAGCGAGCTGGACGGGGCGGGCTACGGCACCTCGGGCCACCTGTTCGTGGTCGTCGGCTTCACCGCCGACGGCGACGTGATCGTCAACGACCCGGCCTCGTCCAGCAACGAGGCGGTGCGCAACGTCTACAAGCGTGAGCAGTTCGAGCAGATCTGGCTGCGTACCAAGCGGACCAACGCCAGCGGCGGCGTCTCCGGCGGCTCCGGCGGCGTCGTCTACCTGATCAAGCCGACTCTGAAGCCGTGGCCGAAGGTCGCCGGCTCCACCAACTGGTGACCTGACACCGACCCGGTCGTTCGAGGGGTCCGCGTCGCCCGGCTCAGCCCGGCGACCGGGCCCCTCGGCCGTTTCCGGCCACCGACCCTCTCGGGCGACCGGGCACCTGCCCACAGCGCCTGCGTCCTCCTGTGGTTCTCCTTCGTGAGGTGCTGGCCGGCTGTCTACGGGTTGGCCGACTTGCGACGTTAATAGGGCGTGACGTTCGAGGAGTACGCGTTCGCTCGCACTTCGGCGCTGGTGCGGCTCGCCCGGTTGCTGACCGGCGACGAGCATCGGGCCGAGGACCTGGTTCAGGATGTCCTCGCCAGGGCGTACGCCCGCTGGGCGCGCATCTCCCGGACGGATCGACCCGATGCGTACGTCCGTCGGATGCTCGTCAACGCCCATCACTCGTGGTGGCGCCGGCGTAGCAACCAGGAAATCTCGGTCGCCGTCGTGAACGATCGGCCGGACGCTACGGACGAGGCCGCCGGTGTCGACGAACGTGACGCGCTGTGGCGGCTCGTCTGCGCCCTGCCGATGCGTCAACGCACCGTCATCGTCCTGCGCTACTACGAGGATCTTGACGACACGATGATCGCCGAGATCCTGGACTGTTCGACCGGCACAGTTCGTACCCACGCGAAGCGGGCCCTGACGGCACTCCGCAAGCGGCAGGAAGCATCCGCCTCCGCCCTGACAGGAGGAGAGTTCTGATGTCCAGCGACCTCGATCAGCAGCTCGCCACGACGCTCAAGCACCACGCGGGCGGCGATATCGACCCCGCGCCGATCGTGGCACACGCCCGGCGGCGCGGCCACCGCCTCCGAGTGCGCCGCCGCTGGCTGACCACCGGGGGGACGGCAGCGGCATGCGTCGTCCTGGTCGCGGCGGTCATGGTGATTCCGTCCGGTCGGGCACCCGATGGCGTGACCGTGCCGGCCACGGCACTCGTGCTGCCGGACGCACCGGATCAGCCCGGCGCCATGGCCCGGCCCGAGGTCGTGGGGGCCGATCCCGGCGTGGTGCACTTCACGACCGACAGCCTGGTCAGCGGGGCCTGGTCCGCGACCTGGAGCGCCGGGCGCGGGGTCGAGAGCGTTGAGTTCCGGGGCCCGACCGAGCAGGCCCGGTTCGTGCTGGCGCGCAGCGTCGCGACGCTGGACGGGCTGCAGCAGACGTTGTCGTCGGCGGGGCGACCGCAGCCGCCGGCCGATGTGCGGGTCGGAGGCCGCCCGGGGGTCGCTTGGTTCGATCCGTCCGGCGACACGAAACTGTGGTTCGTCCGTTGGCAACCCGTTGATGGGCTCTGGGCGCAGCTCGACATCTACGCGCCCAGCCGTGACGAGGCGACGGACGCGGCCAGTCGCGTCCGGTTCGACGGCGCCCACCGCTGCGTGGTGCCGTTCCGCCTGCAGTCGCTGCCGCCAGGTGGGCGTCTGCTCGGATGCTCGGTCACGCTTTCCCGGTCGGAGCCTGGCTCCTTCATCGAGGCTTCGCTGGTGATAGGTGACGGATCCGGTCGCTGGCTGACGGTCCGGGCGCAACCCGTGCCGGGGCGCGACCCCAGGGCCGCCGACCTCGTCGCAGGGCCCTACCGGGCACGCCGGCAGGGCAGCGACGTGCTGGAGATGTTCGTCAAGCCATGCGTGGTCGAGGCGTTCCTCAAGGGTTGGGGCAACGGCTACACCGAGTCGGAGGGCCTGACGGTACTGAGCGGGTACCAGCCGGCCCGCGACCTCGACCGCCCGGACACCTGGTGACACCACCCCGGCGCCGATAGGGCATTGGAGGACCCAACCGTTCACTCACCTGCGAGGCGCATGCGGAAGTCGACATCCGACCAGGGAACTACGCGGGTGAATGCTCGTACTGCTGGGGCCGGGAGGCGGGAGATGACATGAACGCCGGCCGGTGACGCAAGTTCCCTCGCATCGATACCACACAGGTATTTTCATGCCCCTCAGGTATCAGCGTCCCGGCGGCATTGGTGCACCAGCTTCACGCGCCTTGCACGTCTCCCGTCAGCCAGAACGCCGCCAGGACTGCGCGCAGGTCCTAGTTGGGCGGCGTCTCCCCGCCCTGGTCCTCGCCGGCGAGGGCGGAGCGGAGGCGCTCCTTCTCGGCGCGGCGCCGCTCGGCGGCGGTGGCCATCTCCTCGGCCATCTCGTCCCGCCAGCCCTTGAGCAGGAAGAACGACAGGGCGGCTGAGAAGGCCAGCGCCACCATCAGCTTGATGAAGGTGTTCATCTCGACCAGCCAGAGGGCCGCCAGCACGGCGACGAACAGCCCGATCCGGCCCAGCGTGTACTTGACCGCCGCGCTCACGTTCCGCACTCCGTTCTCCGCCGCCGGGACCTCCGGCGGCAGGTTCAGCCCGTCCGGCGGGCCAGCCAGTGGACGCCGTGGAACCAGACCACCGCGTACCCGATGGTGAAGGTCGCCGCCCCCAGCCCGCCGGAGAGCAGCGGCGGGAGCCCGGCGGCGAGGCCGGCCACCACGAGCCCGGCGACCACCCCCACCGCGGCGGCCGCCAGTGCCGCCACCACCCGGGCCGCGCCGAACTCCCAGGCGCGGAAGTCGTCCCAGAACAGCCAGGCCGGCAGGATGATCGCCAGCCAGCCGTTGGCGCCGCCGAAGTCGCCGGCGCCGATCAGCTCGAACGCCCAGTCGAACAACACCACCGCCAGCACGCCGATGACGAGGCCGGCCAGGCTCACCCCGAGCAGGTCGCCCAGGGTGAGGATGCGCCCCTCGGCGTCCCGCCGGGGGAACCCGCTCCGTTGCTCGGTCATGGCCTCAGAGGGTACGTGCCGGCTCAGGCCCAGACCTGCTGCGGCTCGGCGCGGCGCTCGGCCAGGGACGGGGCGGCGTCGTACTCGCGGACCACCTCGTAGCGGGTGTTCCGCTCGACGGGGCGGAAGCCGGCGTCCCAGATCAGGTGCAGCAGGTCGTCACGGTGCATGGTGTTCGGGGTGCCGTACGAGTCGGCGTCGTGAGTGATCTTGTATTCCACGACCGAGCCGTCCAGGTCGTCGACGCCGAAGTTGAGCGAGAGTTGGGCGACCGACAGCCCGTGCATGACCCAGAAGCACTTCACGTGCGGGACGTTGTCGAAGAGCAGCCGGGAGACCGCGAAGGTCTTCAGCGACTCGGCCGGCGAGGCCATCGTCGTACGGGCCTGGATCCGGTTACGGACCTTGCCGTCCGCCGAGTCGACGAAGTCGTGCTGGTAGCGCAGCGGGATGAAGACCATGAAGCCGCCGGTCTCGTCCTGGAGCTCACGCAGCCGCAGCACGTGGTCGACGCGGTGCCGGGGCTCCTCGATGTGGCCGTAGAGCATGGTCGACGGGGTCTTCATCCCCTTGGTGTGGGCCAGCCGGTGGATGCGCGACCAGTCCTCCCAGTGGCAGGCGTGGTCGACGATGTGCTGGCGGACCTCCCAGTCGAAGATCTCCGCGCCGCCGCCGGTCAGCGACTCCAGGCCGGCGTCCATCAGCTCGTCGAGGATCTCGTCGGCGCTCAGGCCGCTGATCTTCTCGAACCACTGCACCTCGGTCGCGGTGAACGCCTTGAGCTTGACGTTCGGCAGCGCCGCCTTCAGCTCGCGCAGCACCTTCGGGTAGTAGCGCCAGGGCAGGGTCGGGTGCAGGCCGTTGACGATGTGCAGCTCGGTGAGCTGCTCGTCCTCCATCTCCTTGGCCTTGCGGACCGCCTCGTCGATGCGCATCGTGTAGGCGTCCTTCTCGCCCGGCTTGCGCTGGAACGAGCAGTACGCGCACGAGGCGGAGCAGACGTTGGTCAGGTTGAGGTGCCGGTTGACGTTGAACATCACCCGGTCGCCGTTGAGCTCGGTGCGCCGGTGGTGCGCCAGCCGGCCCAGCCACGCGAGGTCGTCGCTGTCGTAGAGGGCGATCCCGTCCTCGCGGGTCAGCCGCTCGCCGGCGTACACCTTCGCTTCCAGCTCACGCTTGAGTCCGGCGTCCATCGAAAGCCACGTCCCTTCCACCTGCGGTAGGAATCGAGCGTACGTCGGCCCGCCGACGCCGCCGCAGCACGGTCGGCCCCCGTGCGCCGGCTCACCGAACTCTCAGGCTCCTGTTACCCGCCAACGCATCGACATCGCTGCGTGGGTGCGGTAAGACAGGGTGGGACGTTCGCCACACGCTGGTAGCGTCCCCACGGCCGCGCCCACCCGGTGCGGCGAGTCACGCCGGACGGGGAGCGGAATGGTCGACAGTGGGCGCGGGCGACGACAGCGACGACGGAGCCCGGTGATCTCGCCGGTGCTGCGCCCGGCGCTCTGGTCCGCACTGCTCGGCGCCGTCGCCGCCACCGTCCTGGCCAACCCGGTCATGGCCGACCCGGCGCTGCCCACCAGCGTCCCCGACACCGGGTCCCGCCCCTCCTACTCGGGGCCGCTCCAGCTCCCCGGCGGCGCGCCGGTCCCCGGCCTGCCGGGCACGGTCCCGGGTCTGCCCGGCACGGTCCCGGGTCTCCCCGGGCCCGGCACGGTCCCCGGCATGCCCGCCGGCAGCCTCGGCACCGGCCCGCTGGCCGCCCAGATCTACGCCGCCGAGGCCCAGGTCGGGCAGCTTCGTGACCAACTGCTCTCGCTGCGGCAGAAGCGCACCGAGGCCGAGGGGCAGCGCGCCACCGCCGAGCGCAACCTCGCCCAGGCCCGGGACGCGGTCGCCCGCGCGCAGGAGAGCGCCGACGCCGCCGCCGCGGGCGCCTTCAAGGCCGCCGCCGCCCTCCCGCCCGGCGAGTTCGCCAACGACCTGCACGAGCTGAGCCGGCTCTCCCGGATCATCCGGGGCGAGAAGGCCGAGGGCGGCACCACCGCCGCCGAGGGCGAGGTGTCCCGGGCCCGCGTCGGCGAGCAGGCCGCCAGCCAGGCGATGGTCTCGGCCGAGTCCCGCCTCGCGGGCGCCAAGACGGAGTACGCCGTCGGCGAGAAGGCCCTGCGCGAGGCAGAGAAGAAGCTGGAGAAGCTGAAGCGGGACAACGCCGCACAGCTCATCCAGATCGAGCGCCAGCAGGAGGCCGCCGAGCAGCGCCTCGGCGCCGGCTACCTCGGCAACGAGACCGCCAACGGCCTGGCCGCCCACCCGACGGCCCTCAAGGCCCTGGCGTACGCGAGGGCGCAGCTCGGCGACCCCTACCTGTGGGCCGCCGAGGGGCCGGACCGCTTCGACTGCTCCGGCCTCATCTACGCCGCCTACCGGTCGGCGGGCTACTACGGGCTGCCCCGGGTCTCCCGCGACCAGTACTACGCCACCCGTACCCGCACCGTGTCCCGCACCGCTCTGCTCCCCGGCGACCTGCTCTTCTTCGCCTCCGGCACGAGCTGGACGACGATCCACCACATGGGCATGTACGTCGGCGGCGGCAAGATGATCCACGCGCCGACCACCGGCGACGTGGTCAAGATCTCCACCGTGCGCTGGTCCCGGCTCTATGCCGCCACCCGCGTCATCGGGGCGGTGCCCGCGCCGGCCAGCACTCCCTCGCCGACGCCGACGCCGAGCAAGCCGCCCACGACGAAGCCGCCGGCCAGCCCGAAGCCGCCGGCCAGCCCGAAGCCGACCACCAGCCCGAAGCCCACCTCGTCGCCGAGCCCGTCGACCTCGCCGTCGCCGACCGGGTCCCCCACGCCCACGCCCAGCACCTCGACTTCACCGTCACCGTCGGCGTCGGCGTCGACCTCGCCGTCGCCGTCGGCGAGCGCCTCGGAGGCCTCTTCGCCGAGCGCCTCGACCGGTAGTGTGGCGCCGACCACGGCGCAGAGCAGTTCCGCTCCGTCGAGCAGCACCCCGGCCAGCGCCTCGGCGAGCGCCGGTAGCTGACCAGGGCCCTCGGCGGGCCGTCCGACCGGGCCGGCCAGCCGCCGACCGGGGGCGGGTCGACAAGGCCCCGCAACGCGCTCCGGCTGTGCCGCCGGGCCGGAATGTGGCACGGTGACAGTCAGGCACGCCCGGTCCGACGTAGCGGATCCGGGCGCGAGCGTGCGCGGAGGGCGAGCATGGCCGAGCAAGATGTTCCGGCAGAGCCGGTCGACCACGGATCCGCGCCCGACCGGAGCCGTGCCGGGGCACCGCACCCCCTGACGCCCGCCGGCGCCCCGTCGGCGCCCCCGCCCGGGGGCGCAGCCGCGCCGGCGGCCGGCTCCGCGGGGCCGTCCGGGTCGTCGTCCGAGCCGCCCGCCGACGACGTACGCCGACAGCCCGCCGCGCCGGCCCGGGGCCGGGTGTCCGTGACCACCGCCGCCGCGCCCGCCGAGGGCGACGCCCCGCCGTCGACCGGCCCCAGCGCCGGCACCACCTACCGGGCCGGCGGAACGGCCGCCCCCGCCGCCGCGGTCCCCGGGCAGCGGGGCACGGCGGGGGCGCGGGCCAGCGCCGCCGTACCCGGGATGAGGCGGATCTCGGCCGACGAGGCCGGGGCGATCCGCTCCCGGACGGGCGAGGCCCGGATCTACCGGGCGGCGCCGGTCAACCCGGAACCCCCGGAGCCCGCCCAGCCCCCGGAGCCGGCTCAGCCGCCGACCCCACCGGTCCCGGAGCCCGAGCCGGCGCCCGCCCCCACGCCGCCGGTGCCGGGCCCGAACCCGCCGTCGCCGGCCCCGCCGGTCCCGACCCCCACGCCCCCGGTCCCTGGGCCCTACCCGCCCGGCCCGGTGCCCCCCGGCCCGGGGCCCAGGCCCCCGGCGCCGGTACCACCCGTGCCGGGTCCGCCCGTGCCGCCACCCGGACCACCGGTGCCCGCCCCGCCGCCTCCGCCCGGCCCGATGCCGGCGCCACCGTTCCCGCCGCCACCCCTCACGGCCACGCCCGGCGCCGGATCGGGCCCCTTCGCGGGCGCCCCGCCGTTCTCCGCGCCCCCGACGAGCGCCCCGCCGGCCTCCGGGCCGCCGGCATTCGCACCGCCGTTCTCTGCGCCCCCGGCGAGCGCGCCGCCGTCCTCAGCGCCTCCGGTGAGCGCGCCGCCGGCAGCCGCTCCGCGACCGGTCGCGGCCTCGTTCTCCGCGCCGCCGGCGTCCGCGCCGCCGTTCTCCACGCCCCCGGCGTCCGCGCCGTCGTTCTCCGCGCCCCCGGCGTCCGCGCCGCCGTTCTCCACGCCGCCAGCGTCCGCGCCGCCGTTCTCCGGGTCGACGTCCGCGCCGCCGGTCGTGCCCGCGCCCGCGCTGCCGGCCTGGCCGCCGCCCACCAGCCCCGGCGACCGCCGGCCCGGTGGTGCGGAGCCCGCCGCCGCGCCCCGCGAGGCCCGCAAGCTGGCCGGTCACGCCGGCGGCGGCTCGGCCACGCGCGCCGGGCGGGCCGAGGGCACCGCGGCGGGCCGCTACGACGGCGGGCCCGACCTGGGCACGATCTACGGTGCCGGCACCGAGGGCCCGGGCTTCAGCACGGTCTCGTTGCCGAGCAACCCGGTGGAGAACTCCGGCTCGTTGACCGGGCACATCCTGGCCCAGGGCTGGACGGAGACCCCCACCGAGGAGCGCTCCAGCACGACCAAGGTGGTGGTCGTACTGGCCGCCTCGCTGGGCCTGCTGGTGGCGATCAGCGTGCTCGTGGTGCTGCTCGCCAACGACACGGTGGGCGGGCTGGTGGGCGGCGTCCTGAGCAAGTGAGCCGCGTACGACGTCGATGGTGAGCCCGCCCACTACCCGTCCGAGGTCGGGTGGCGGGTTCGTCCCGTCGCCGTACACTGGTGAGGATCACTGACCCGGCGCGCCCCGCGCGCCCATGGGCGATCTTGCGGGCGATTCGGCGGCGTTCAGCTGCGGCAGGCCATCGCGAAGATGCGCCCCGCTCGAAAGGCATTTCTTGACGACCTTTGCTGAACCCAGCACGTTCACGCCCGCCCTCGACACCGCCGACGCGCAGACCGCCGTCGAGCGGGACGGCACCGGCCAGGACCCGGCCGCCACGGTGACGCCCGAGGCCACCGACTTCGCCGCGTTGGGGCTGCCCCAGCCGCTGGTCCACGCGCTCGCCCGACAGGGCATCACCACCCCGTTCGAGATCCAGCGCGCCACCATGCCCGACGCGCTCGCCGGCCGGGACGTCCTCGGCCGGGGCCAGACCGGCTCCGGCAAGACCCTGGCCTTCGGCCTGCCCCTGCTGGCCCTGGTGGCCGACCGCAACCGGGCCCGGCCCCTGCGCCCCCGGGCGCTGGTCCTGGTGCCGACCCGGGAACTCGCGATGCAGGTCAACGACGCGCTGATGCCGCTCGGCAAGGCCGTCGGCGTGTTCCTGAAGACCGCCGTCGGCGGCGTGCCGTACGACCGGCAGGTCGACGCCCTGCGGCGCGGGGTGGAGATCATCGTGGCCACCCCGGGTCGGCTGGGCGACCTGATCGCCCGGGGCGTCTGCCACCTGGACGACGTCGAGGTCACCGTTCTCGACGAGGCCGACCAGATGGCCGACATGGGCTTCCTGCCCGAGGTCACCGAGCTGCTCGCGAAGACGCCGGCCGGCACCCAGCGGCTGCTCTTCTCGGCCACCCTGGACGGCGACGTCGACGCGCTGGTCAAGCGCTTCATGACCGACCCGGTGACGCACTCCACCGCGCCGTCCACCGCCTCGGTGTCCACCATGGACCACCACATGCTGCTGATCCCGCCGCACGACAAGTTCCCGGTCGCGGCGTCCATCGCGGCCCGGGACGGGCGGACGATGGTCTTCGCCCGTACCCAGCTCGGTGTCGACCGGCTGGTCGAGCAGTTGGCCGCCGTCGGCGTACGGGCGGGCGGGCTGCACGGCGGCAAGACCCAGCGGATGCGTACCCGGACGCTGGCCGAGTTCCGTGAGGGCCGGATGAACGTCCTGGTCGCCACGGACGTGGCGGCCCGGGGCATCCACGTCGACGGTGTCTCGCTGGTGCTGCACGTCGACCCGCCGAAGGACCCGAAGGACTACCTGCACCGTGCGGGTCGTACCGCCCGGGCCGGCGAGTCGGGCGCGGTGGCCACGCTGGTGCTGCCGAAGCAGCGGCGGACCACGCTCGCCATGCTGGAGAAGGCCGGCGTGGCGCCGGCCGAGACCCGGGTGCGGGCCGGCGACCCGGCGCTCGCGGAGCTGACCGGCGCCCGCGAGCCGAGCGGCGTCCCGGTGCGCGTCGAGGTCGACGAGCCGCGCCGGCACGGCGACCGGCCGGGCGGCCCGCGCCGCTACGGCGACCGGCCCCAGGGTGAACGCCGCTACGGCGACCGCCCGCAGGGTGAACGCCGCTACGGCGACCGCCCGCAGGGCGAGCGGCGCTACGGCGACCGTCCCACCGACGGCCGGGGCTACGGCGAGCGGAGCTTCGCGGACCGTGGCGAGCGGCGCTTCGGTGACCGGGACGGGCGCGACGGCGGCCGTGGCTACGGCGACCGCCCGCAGGGCGAGCGCCGCTACGGCGACCGCCCCACCGACAGCCGCAGCTACGGCGACCGCCCCCAGGGCGAGCGCCGCTACGGCGACCGCCCCACCGACAGCCGCAGCTACGGCGACCGGGGCGGCTTCCGGCCCGAGGGCCGGGGGCGTGACGAGCGGCCGCGTGACGATCGACGGGGCTTCGGCGGGCGCCCACCGGCGCGTACGCACTGATTTCCAGCGTCATCGGCGAACGCCGCCTCGGGGCCCGGCTCCGGGGCGGCGTTTCCGCATCCGCTGCCGGTGTCGGCCGGGTCGCGTAACGTCCGGCTCATGCCGACCATGCCGAAGTCGCTCTTCTGGACCCGGACGGACACCGCCGGCGCGGAGCACGCGTTGTTCGACGACGGCCGTGGGTTGACCGCGCGGGGCACCCTGACCGCCGTCGACCCGATCCCCTACACCTGCCGCTACCAGCTCGCCACCGACCCGCAGTGGGCCAGCGCCCGGGTGGAGGTCGAGGCGGAGGGCACCGGATGGCTGCGGAGCGTACGCCTGGAACGGGTGGGCGACGGGTGGCGGGTGACCACGGCCGAGCAGGGTGACCTGGACGCGGCGCTGCGGGCGGCCGGCCACCCACCGGTCGGGCTGCCCGGCACCGACGACCCGGGCGGGCTGGCCGGGGCGGTGGACGTCGACCTCGGCGGGGCGGCGCTGTTCAACACGCTGCCGGTGCACCGGCTCGGGCTGACCCGTGCCGCGGCCGACGTCCCGCACCGCATCGACGTCGCGTGGGTGCTGGTGCCGAGCCTGCTGGTGGTGCCCGCCGAGCAGGTCTACACGCCGCTCGGCCCGGGCCGGGTGCGCTTCTCCAGCGACACCTTCACCGCCGACATCGACCTGGACGGCGACGGCTACGTGGTGCGCTACCCCGGGCTGGCCGAGCGCGTCGATCCGCGCTGACCGGGCTACGAGGCGCCGGCCCGTCGGCTCCGGCCGGCGGGCGGCTCAGGCCGGCCAGGCGCCGGTGGTGAGGAAGCGTTCGACCGTCGCGAGGTGCGGGGTCGGGTCGAGCCCCTGGGCGGCCAACCAGTCGTCGGAGTAGTAGGTGTCGGCGTAGCGGTCGCCGGCGTCGCAGATCAGGGTGACCACCGAGCCGGTACGTCCGGCGGCGAGCATCTCCGCGATCAGCCCGAAGGCGCCCCACAGGTTGGTGCCCGTCGAGCCGCCCACCCGACGGCCGAGCACCGCCGAGCCGGCGCGCATGGCGGCCAGCGAGGCGGCGTCGGGCACCTGGACCATCCGGTCCACCACCGACGGCACGAACGACGCCTCGACGGTCGGCCGGCCGATCCCCTCGATGCGGGAGCCCCGCCCGGTGCGCACCGACCAGTCGGCGGCCTGCCAGGCGGGATAGAACGCGGAGTTCTCCGGGTCGACCACGCACAGCTTGGTGGGCAGCCGCTGGTAGCGGGCGTACCGGCCGATGGTGGCGCTGGTGCCGCCGGTGCCGGCGCCCACCACGACCCACGCCGGCACCGGGTGCCGTTCCAGAGCGAGCTGCGCGTAGATCGACTCGGCGATGTTGTTGTTGCCCCGCCAGTCGGTGGCCCGCTCGGCGTAGGTGAACTGGTCCATGAAGTGCCCGGCCGAGTCCTCCGCCAGCCAACGGGCCTCCACGACCACCTTGGCCGGGTCGTCGACGAGGTGGCAGCGACCGCCCTGGAACTCGATCTGGGTGATCTTCTCGGGCGAGGTGGAGGCGGGCATCACCGCGATGAACGGCAGCCCCAGCATCCGCGCGAAGTATGCCTCGGAGACCGCCGTCGAGCCGGAGGACGCCTCCACGATCGTGGTCTCCGGGCCGATCCAGCCGTTGCACAGCCCGTAGAGGAAGAGCGAGCGGGCCAGCCGGTGCTTCAGCGAGCCGGTCGGGTGCACCGACTCGTCCTTGAGGTAGAGGTCGATCCCCCACGACCGGGGCAGCGGGAACGGCAGCAGGTGGGTGTCGGCGGAGCGGTTGGCGTCCGCCTCGACGGCGGCGATCGCCTCGGTCACCCAGCGCCGGCTGGCCTCGTCGCACCGGTCGAGATGAGTCACGCTCGAAACCTAGCAAGCCGTTCAGTCCCCGGAGGCCCCCACCCGACGGCGCTGGCGGCGCTGGCCGGCCCGGCCGGCCGCGAGGATCAGCGGGGCGAGCCGCACGGCGGCGCCGGGCAGCGCGTCGAGGAGCCGGACCTGCGCGCCGCGCCAGCGGGGGACGCTGACGACCGGGCGGGGCCGGCGGGCCAGCCGCGCGGCCCGCCGGGCCACCCGCTCGGGGGTCAGCAGCGTCCCGGTGAAGGAGGCCGCGGCGCCCGGGTCGTCGAGCCGGTCGTGCAGCATCGGCGTCCAGATCCCGTCCGGGCACAGGCACGACACGTGTACGCCCCGGTGCCCCGCCAGCCGCAGGTCGGCGAGGGTGCCGATGCTGAAGGCGATCAGCGCGTGCTTGCTGGCCGCGTAGACGGTCTCGCCGGGCGCGGCCACCAGGCCGGCCAGCGACACGACGTTGACCACGTGCCCGTGCCCCTGGGCCCGCATGACGGCCAGCGCGGCGAGGGTGCCGTTCATCGCGCCGAGGGCGTTGACCTCGACCACCCGGCGGCGGGTCGCCGCGTCGTGCTCCCACGAGGGGCCGGTGACGAGGATCCCGGCGTTGTTCACCCAGAGGCCGAGCCCGCCCCGGCCGGCCGCCTCGGCGGCGACGGCGGCACAGGCGTCCTCGTCGCGTACGTCCAAGGGGCGGGACCAGCCGCCCAGCGGCGCGGCGGCCCGGGCCACCGCCTCGCCGTCGTGGTCGGTGAGGAGCACCGGCCAGCCGTCGGCGTGCAGCGCGGTGGCGATGGCGCGGCCCAGGCCGCCGGCCGCACCGGTGACCACCGCCGTTCCGGGGGCTGGCTTCGTCATCGGCGCACGCTATCGCCGTCCGGCGACCGCGCGCCAGAGCCGGCCGGGGCGGCGCCGGGGACGGGTCAGGCGGCGGGCGGCACCGGGGCCTGCGGGCGGTTCTCCCACTTGGTGGAGAGGGCGATGCCGGTCCGGGTGGAGGCGACGCCCGGGGTCCGGTTCAGCCGCACGATGAGCCGTTCCAGCTCGGCGATGGTGCCCACCCGGGCCTTGAGCATGAACGACTCGACGCCGGCCATGAAGTAGCAGGATTCGATCTCGGGCATCTGCCGGAACGCCTCCAGCACGTCGTCGGTGTCGCCGCCGGAGTCCTCGACGATCCCGATGAGCGCGGTGACGGCGAAGCCGATCGCCTCGGGGTCCACCTCCGCCCGGTAGGCCCGGATCACGCCGCTGGACTCCAGCTTGCCGACCCGCTCGTGCACGGCCGGCGCGGACAGGCCGACCTGCCGGGCCAGCTCGGCGTAGGACAGGCGGGCGTTGCTGCGCAGCAGTTCCACGAGGCTCAGGTCGATGGCGTCCACGGACTGTGACCCTAGCGGTCGGGGCGTAACGTCGGGCATCCGGCGCGCGTTGGACATGACAGGGTGTAGTCGTTCGCAAACTCGTAGTCGAAGGGGCCGTGCGCAGGTAATATTTCCTAACTTCCCACTCAGTGCGTTTTTCGCGTTTGGCGGACAGGCCAGGTCGCTGGTGCTGTAATTGCCATACGTCCCTCATGACGGCTCTGGGCTCGCACCGGCCGGGGGCAGTGTGTTCAGCCGGGGGCTTCGTCGACGCGAGGAGGGGGCTGTGGACACTGGAGATCGCCTGCTGACACCGGGTGAAGTTGCCGCGCTGTTTCGGGTTGACCCGAAGACTGTGACGCGATGGGCGGCGGCGGGCCGGATAGGCAGCATCCGGACTCCAGGCGGGCATCGCCGGTTTCGGGAATCCGAGGTGCGGGCCCTGCTTGAGGGGGAGGGCATGTTGGACGAGGCGGAAGACGTCGGCAAGCCGCGTAACGCGGGGCCGGCCGCCTCGACCGGGCCCGGCCCGGCCAACGCCGGCATGTACTGAATGGTGCGGATCATCGCGCGGACCGGACACAGGCTCCGGTCCGCGTCCCGGTGAGCTGGGCCCGGGTCACTCCCGCGCCGCGCCGAGCTCGCCCGACCAACGACGGAACAGCGTGTGCGGTACGCCGAGGGCGTCCAGCACCTTGCCGGCCACGAAGTCGACGAGCTGCGGCGCGGAGGCCGACGCCCCGGCGCCGTAGAAGCCGGGACTGGCCGGCAGCACCACCGCCCCGGCGTCGTGCAGCGCGATCAGATGCTCCAGGTGGCTGCGGGTCACCGGCGTCTCCCGGGGCACCACCACCACCGGCCGGCGCTCCTTGAGGTTGACCTCGGCGGCCCGCTGCAACAGGTCCTTGGAGAGCCCGATCGCGATGCCGGCGCAGGCCGCCGTGCTCGCCGGGACCACCGCCATCCCGCGTACGCGGTAGGAGCCACTGCTCGGGCCGGCCGCCAGGTCACCGGCGGGCCAGTGCCGCACGTCGGCTCCCGTCAGGTCGCGGCCCAGCCAGGCGGCGAGGTCCTCGGCCCAGTGCCCGTCCCGGAACGGGCGGCCGGTCTCGTCGAGGACCGTCAGCCGGGCGGCCCGGGAGACGATCAGGTCCACCGGCTCGCCCGCGTCGAGCAGCGCCCGTACGACGGCAGCCGCGTACGGCGTGCCGGACGCCCCGGAGACTCCGATCACCCATGGTTCACGCATGCCTCCAGCCTGCCTGGTCGCCTCCTCCCGACGCCGGGCACCCCGCCCGCTGCGTCCGTGATGTCCCCCTCGGGTGTCGGTTGTCCTGCGGCGGGCGCGATGTCGGGCCGGGAACGCGCCCATCCCAGTGGCCTGACATGCTGCCGGTGGCAATTCGCACGCGAAGCGGATCGCACCCGGGAGGAATCGGTGATGACCGGCGAGGTCCTCTGGTCGCTGCGGTCCGAGTGCCCGATCCCGCCCCGGCTCTCGCCGTACGCCGACCGCGTGCAGGAGTGGCTGGTCGGCGACCTGCTGCCGGGCCTCGGCCTGCCCGCCGACGACGCGGCCCCGCGGCGGCTGGCGCGCGCCGGCGTCGCCCGGTACGCCGGTCGGCTCTACCCCCGGGCCGCCGAGGCCGACCTGCGGGCGTTGACGGCCCTGTTCACCTGGTTCTTCCTGGTCGACGACGCGTGCGACGGGCCGGGCCGGCTCGGCACCGACCGGATCCGGGCGCTGCGCGACGGGGCGCTGACCCTGCTGCACGCCGGTCCCCGGCTCCGGCACGCCGGCCTGACCGGGCCGCTGCGGCGGCTGCTGGTGCACGGGTGGCGGGAGCCGCGCCGGCGGATGCCGGCCCGCTGGCGGCTGCGCTTCGCCGACGCCGTCGCCGACCACCTCGACGGCACGTGGCGGGAGGCGGCGAACAAGGCGGCCGGCCGCCGCCCCGGAGTCGCCGAGTACGTGGCGCTGCGGCGCGCCACCTCCGCCGCGTACGTGTCGTATCCGCTGGTGGAGTTCGTCACCGGGCGCCCGCTGCCCGACGCGGTCCACCACCACCCGCTGCTGCGCGAGATCGCCGACACCGGCAACGACCTGCTCTCCTGGTACAACGACCTGGCCTCGCTGGAGCGCGACGAGGCCACCTCGGGCGGGCACAACCTGGTCCTCGCGACGGCGGCCGAGCAGCGGGTGCCGGTGGCGGCCGCCGTGGGGCTGACGGCCGAGCGCTGGCGGGCGTCGATGGGGCGGTTCGTCGAGTTGCGCGCGGCGGTGCCGTCGTTCGGCCCGGGGCTGGACCGGGCGGTGGCCGACCACCTCGACGGGGTGGCGAACGCCGTACGGGCCACCGTCGACTGGACCCTGGAGAGCACCCGCTACCCCGGCGCCCGCGCCGAGCCCGTCGCCCTCCGCTGAGCCGCCGGGCCTCGCGAGGAGCCAGGGCCGGCGTCGGCGACCGGCCCAGGGTCAGGCGCGCAGGCCCAGGCGGATCACCAGGTCGAGCAGGGCGAAGACGAACAGGGCGATGCCGACGAACCCGTTGGCGGTGAAGAAGGCCCGGTTGACCTTGCTCAGGTCGGTCGGGCTGACCACCAGGTGCTGGTAGCCGAAGGCGAGCGCCGTCAGACCCAGCCCGATCCACCAGAGCCAGCCGAAGCCGATCAGCGCCCCGAACCAGATGAACAGCGCGAACGTCACCACATGCGCCGCGGTGGAGGCGTGCAGCGCGAACCGCAGCCCGTAGCGGGCCGGCACGCTGTGCACGCCGATCTGCCGGTCGACCTCGGCGTCCTGGCAGGCGTAGATCAGGTCGAACCCGCCGATCCAGAGGCCGACGGCCACGCCGAGCAGCCAGGCGGGCCAGGAGCCGTCGAGGGTGCCGGTGACGCCCAGCCAGGCGCCGACCGGCCCGACGGCCTGGGCGATCGCCAGGATGGCGTGCGGCCAGTTGGTGAACCGTTTGCCGTACGGGTAGACGACCAGCGGCACCACGGCGAGCGGCGCGAGCACCAGGCAGAGCGGGTTGAGCAGGGCGGCGGCGGCGAGGAAGACCGCGAGCGCGACCGCCGCGCCGGTCCAGGCCGTCCGCACGCTCACCGCCCCGGTGACCAGTTCCCGGGCGGCCGTACGCGGATTCCGCGCGTCGATCCGGCGGTCCAGGATCCGATTGGCGGCCATCGCGAACGTCCGCGCCCCGACCATCGCCACGGTGATCAGCAGCAGGTCCAGCCACCGGACCCGCCCCCCGTGCACCTGCATGGCGGTGAGCGCCGACAGGTACGCGAACGGCAGCGCGAACACGGAGTGCTCGATCGCCACCAGCTTGAGGAAGGACTTGACCCGGCCCGGCCGCTGCGTCGGTTCGACGGCGGTGGCCATCAGATGCCGTACTCCTTCCAGCGCTTGTCGACCAGGGAGACGACCTCGGGGGCCATCCGCATCTCCTCCGGCCAACCCCGCGTGTAGCCCTCCTCGGGCAGCTTGCGGGTCGCGTCGACGCCCGCCTTGCCGCCCCAGAACTGCTGGTAGGAGGCGTGGTCGAGGTGGTCCACCGGGCCCTCGGTGAGCAGCAGGTCCCGGGCGTAGTCGACGTTGCCGAAGGCGCGGAAGGCGACCTCGTTGTAGTCGTGCACGTCGCAGTCCTCGTCGACGATCACGATCAGCTTGGTCAGCGACATCATGTGCGCGCCCCAGATCGCGTTCATGACCTTCTGGGCGTGCTTCGGGTAGCGCTTACGGATCGACACGATCGCGCAGTTGTGGAAGACCCCGGCGGCGGGCAGGTCGTAGTCGACGATGTCCGGGATCAGGAAGCGCAGCAGCGGCGCGAAGATCCGCTCGGTGGCCTTGCCGAGGCCGTGGTCCTCCTGGGGCGGCTGCGACGTGACGATCGTGTGGTAGACCGGATCGCGCTGCATGGTCATGCACTCGACGTGCATGACGGGGAAGGGCTCCACCGGCGTGTAGAAGCCGGTGTGGTCGCCGAACGGGCCCTCCGGGAGCCGCTCGCCCGGCTCGATGTAGCCCTCCAGGACGACCTGCGCGTGCGCCGGCACCTGCAACGGGACGGTCAGGCAGTCCACCATCTCGACCCGCTCGCCGCGCAGGTAGCCGGCGAACAGGTACTCGTCGATGTCGGCGGGCAGCGGCGCGCTGGCCGAATAGGCGACCGCGGGGTCGGCGCCGATGGCGATCGCCACCGGCAGCCGCTGCCCGAGCCGTTCGGCGACCGCGTGGTGCGCCGTGGAGTTCTTGTGGATCTGCCAGTGCATGCCGATGGAGTTCTGCGAGTGCTGCTGCAACCGGTAGAGCCCCAGGTTGCGCTTGCCGGTCTCGGGGTGCTTCGTGTGCGTCAGCCCGAAGTTGTGGAAGATCCCGCCGTCACCCGGCCAGACCTGGAGCCCGGGCAGCCGGTTCAGGTCGACGTCGTCGCCCCGGTAGACCACCTGCTGGCAGGGCGCGGTCCTGACCTTCTTCGGCGGCATCGAGGTGAGCTGCCTGACCTTGCCGAGGCCGTCCATCATGCCCGAGAGGCCGACCGGCAGCTCCGGCTTGAGCATGTTGCCGATCCGCTCGCCGATCTCGTCCAGCGACTCGACGCCGAGCGCCATCGCCATCCGCTTCTCGGTGCCGAAGAGGTTGACCGCCACCGGCATCTCGCCGCGCGTCGGCCGCTCGAAGAGCAGCGCCGGGCCGCCCGCGCGGACCGTCCGGGTGACGATCTCGCTGATCTCCAGGGTGGGATCGACGGGGGCGCTCACCCGCCGCAGCTCGCCCGCGCGCTCCAGCGCCGCGAGGAAGTCCTTGAGATCGGTGTACGGGAAGCCACGTGCCGCCATGCCTGCCAGTCTCCCGCACCGACGTCGGCGGCGACCACGCCGGGTGGTGTGACACCCGCGATCACCGGTCGGGCGGCGCGGGAACGGCCCGGCCGCTTCGGCCGACGGAGGGCCGGGCCATCGATAACCGGCGCTCCGACGGGCCGGACCGGACGGCCGGTGATCACTAGGATCGGGTCCGCCGATCGGACCGGTCGTGATGCCCCACCGCGGCCTTCCGGACCGGCCTCACCCACGAAGGAGATCGATGACAACTGTGCGTGTCCCGCGCAGCAGGGCGCTGCGCGCCCTGACCGTGCTGGCCATGGTCGCGACGGCAACCGGCACGGCGGCGGGTCCGGCTGCGGCGGAGACCGACCCTGGCCAGGTCAGCGGCTGGTTCAACGACCTCACCGTCGGCGCGGCCGGCGCGCCCGGCCGGACGGCGCGGCTGGACCTGAGCAGCACCGGCGCGACGGCCCCCCGGGTCACCGTCGACCTGACCGGTCTCGCCGGCGTCGCCACGGCCAGCTTCCCCGACTGGTGTGTCACCGAGGGCACCTCGGTCACCTGCCCGATGCCACCGGGGGCGACCCCGGACGAGTACGGCACCGTCAACGGCACGGTGCCGGTGGTGTTCCGCGCCGCCCCCGGCGCCGTCGACGGCGCGACCGGCACGCTGGACTACACGGTGCGGTCGGAAGGGCTGGAGCCGCACACCCAGCAAACGACCGTCAGCGTGCGCTCCGGCCCCGACCTGCTCGACCTGGTCGACGAGCGCGTCCAGGGCGTGGACGTCGGCGACGTCCGCGACGTGCCCGTGGCCGTGGTCAACGCCGGTGATCAGCCGGCCGAGGACCTCCGGCTGACCCTCCGCTTTCCGGTGGGTCTGCATCCCGCCAGCTACCGGAACTGCCGGTACGGCACCGACGTCGTGCTCGCCACGGTGGTGGTCTGCACCGTGCGGGGCACCTTCGCGCCCGGGATCCGGCACGAGCTGCGCAACGGCCTCGCCACCACGGTCGGTCCGGCCGCCCTCGGCGACAAGCGCATCACCCAGTTCGTGGAGCCGCTGGCCACCGCAGGGCCGCTGCCCGGCAACGTGCGGTTGACCCGTCGGGAGGCCGACCGCGCGCTCCGGCTGCGGCCGGTCGGCGAGCCACTCGATCCGATCGCCGCTGGCGGCGCCTACGGCAGCACCTACCTGCCCGGCATCCACGGCGCCTTCGACGTCGTCGCCGTGGGCGCCACCGTCACCGGTGCCGTCGGTGACACCGTCCGGGTGAACATGGGGATCCGCAACGACGGTCCGGGTGTGCCGGACAACACCGTCTCCGGCGGCAGCACCAGCGCGATGATCTTCACCCCACCGGCCGGAGTGACCGTGCTGGCCACCCCGCCCGGCTGCGGGCCGACCCAGGACGACGAGGGCAGCGCTCCGACGGCCTGGGTCTGTTGGCACGGAACCGTGTTCCCCGCCGGGCAGAGCTTCACGATTCCGTTCGACCTGCGGATCGACGGGCCGACGGGCACCCCCGGCGAGGTGCGGATATTCCACAACTACCCGCGTCCGGACGACGATCCGACCAACGACGCCGCCCCGGTCACCCTCGGCTGACCGGCCCCCGCGCCCGCCCTGGACCGGGGCGGGATCGACGAGGAAGGCCGGCCACGGGCGTACCGTGGCCGGCTTTCGCGCCCCCGGCCGATCAGGTGGGCCGGCCCAGCAGACGGCCCCACCTGATCCGATGGCGAGCAGCGTTCCCGAGCGAGCGGGTCGGCTCAGTCCAGGCCGCCGTACGAGTGCAGGCCCTCGAAGAAGATGTTCACCCCGAAGAGGTTCATCAGCATGGTGAGGAAGCCGACGATGGCGAGCCAGGTCGCCACGTTCCGCTTCACACTCGGGGTGGCCCGGGCGTGCAGGTAGCCGGCGTAGATCACCCAGGAGATGAACGACCAGGTCTCCTTCGGGTCCCAGCCCCACGGCCGCCCCCACGCCGCCTCGGCCCAGATCGCCCCGGCGATCACCGCGAAGGTGAAGACCGGGAACGCGAAGGCGTGCAGCACGAACGTCAGCCGCTCCAGCGCGGCCGCCGGCGGCAGCCGCTTCGCCAGCGTGTACGGGAAGCTGCGCCGACCCTGCTCGTAGCCGGAGCGCATCAGGAACGCCACCGCCGGCACCGCGCCCAGCAGGAAGATGCCGGAGGCGAAGACGATGGTCGAGACGTGGATGACGAACCAGTACGAGTTGAGGGCCGGCACCAGCGGCACGATCGGGGTGTAGAGCACCAGTTCGGCGGTCGCCACCAGCAGCACCATCACCAGCGACATGAAGAGCCCGAGGCGGCGCAGCTGCGGGAGCTTCCAGAGCACCGCCAGCCAGGCGGCGACCCCGATCCAGGTGCCCGTGAGCACGAACTCGTACATGTTGCCCCAGGGCATCCGGTCGGCGGCGAGACCGCGCGTGACCAGCGCCCCGAGGTGCAGCAGCGCCCCGAGCGCGGTGGCCGCGACGGCGACCAGGCCGCCCAGCCGGGCGCGTCGGGCCGTACGCTCGGCCGCCGCCGCGCCGGTGTCGACGGACGCGTCGGGGGTGCTGCCCCCGGCCGCGCCGACGCCGGCGCCGACCAGCTCGCGGGCGGGCGCCGCGGCGACCCGGGCGCGGGAGTTGCCCAGCGCGTACTCGACGGCGTGGCTGATCATCGCGACCAGGTACGCCAGGATCGCGAACGACACCAGCTGGTCGGAGAGTGCGGACATCACTCGGCTCCTTCTCGCGCTCCGTCGCGGCCGACGCCGGCCTCGTCGTCCGGCCGCCCGTCGCCGCCGATCGCGGCCACGAGCTGCGCGAACTCGTCGGCGAACCCAGGGTGGTCGGTGCGCGGCAGGCCACCGGCCTCGACCAAACTACTACCGCTCGTCGGAGATCCACTCGTCGGGTCGACGGTGCCGGCCGGCAGCACCCGGAAGAAGACCCGGCGGCGCCGCCCGAACAGCGAGCCCATCAGCCCGACCAGCAGCACGCCGGAGCTGACCAGCAGCAGCGTCGAGCCGGGGTCGTACCGGACCGACAGGGTGATGTACGGCACGGTGCCCAGGAACTCGACCGTGGTGCCGTCGTCCAGCTCCCAGGTCTCGCCCTTGCGGAGCAGCTTCGTGCCGACCTCCTTGACCTTGCCGGCGCGCACCTGCCGCTGGTCCAGCTCGTAGACCGAGCCGGGGATGCCGGCGTCCATGCCGAGGTTGCCCCGGTAGGCGACGAGGTTCAGCGCGGGATTGCGCTCGGTCGGGTACTCGGAGCGGGCGAACGGCGCGGCGGCCGGCGCCGTCGGCAGGTAGAGACCGGAGAAGGCCATCTGGAGGTCCGGGTCGCGGGTGCCCGTGGCCGGGTCGACGTTGATGTCCGGGAACGCCGCCAGCCCTTCGCTGGTCAGCCCGACGTCGCCGGTGGTCAGGAACGGGAAGTTGCTGGTCTGACTCTTGCCGAACCGGTCGGTGTAGCGGATCACCGGGGCGTAGCCGTGGCCGAGCAGGTAGACGTTCGCGCCGTCGAGGCGCAGCGGGGAGTTGACCGAGAAGTTGGCCTGCCGCCGCTCGCCGTCGGCGTCGTCGACGGTCACCTTGGCGTCGAAGAACTCCGGCTGGCCGGACTCCAGGAACCGGGCCTGGAAGTCGTCGAGCTGGATGCAGAAGCCCGGCAGGTCGGCGCTGCTGACGCGGGGGCCGAGCTTGCTCTCGGCGTACTGCTGGCGGGTGTTGCAGAACGCGTTGTCCTCGCCTGCCACCAGCAGCTTGTTGCCGCTCCAGCCGTACCAGGAGCCGAGCGCGACGCCGATCAGCACGACCACCATCGAGCTGTGGAAGAGCAGGTTGCCGGTCTCCTTCAGGTAGCCCTTCTCGGCGGAGACCTCGTCGCCGCGCACCACCACCCGCCAGCGCCGCCGACGCAGCGCGTCCGCGATCGCCGTCGCGCCGCCCTCGGGCGCGGCCAGCACGGCGTGCTGGGGCAGCCGGTCCAACCGCCTCGGCGCGGCCGGCGGCTTCGACCGCAGCGCCCGCACGTGGTCGCGCAGCCGGGGCGTGATGCAGCCGATCAGCGAGGTGAAGAGCAGCAGGTAGATCGCGGAGAACCAGACCGACCCGAACGCCTCGAAGGCGCCGATCCGGTCGAGCACCGGGGCCAGGTCGGGGTGCGCGGTGAAGTAGTCCCGCACGTCCTCCGGGTTGACCCCGCGCTGCGGCAGCACCGAGCCGGGGATGGCCGCCACCGCGAGCAGGAAGAGCAGCACCAGGGCCGTACGCATGCTGGTGAGCTGCCGCCACGAGTTGCGCAGCAGGGCCAGCAGGCGGTTGGGCCGGCGCCGGGGGGCCTCGGCCGGCGGTGCCGGCCGGTCGTCGACGGCGGTCATCAGATGCTCACCTCGCCCACCCCGACGGTGGTCTGCAACCAGATCACGAAGTTCGTCCAGCCGCCGGTGACCAGCGCGAGGCCGATCAGGATCAGCAGCGCGCCGCCCACCCGGGTGACCCAGCGGCTGTTGCGCCGCACGGCGCGGAACACCCCGAGCAGGCGCTCGAAGCCCAGCCCGAAGACGACGAACGGTATCCCCAGCCCGAGGCAGTACGCCACGGCGAGCACCACGGCCCGGTCGGTCTGCCCGCCGACGGCGGCCATGCCGATCACCGCGCCGAGCGTCGGGCCCACGCAGGGCACCCAGCTCAGCGCGAAGACCGCGCCGAAGACCGGCGCGCCGAGCAGCCCGGCGGCGGGCAGCCGCTGGAACCGGAACTCCCGCTGCAAGCCGGGAACCAGCCCCACGTAGCTCAGCCCGAGCACGACGATCAGCGCGCCGATGACGATCTCCAGCGTCCGCTCGTACTCGAAGAAGACCCGGCCGACGCCGGCGAAGAGGATCGCGGTGGCGGTGAAGACGGCGGTGAAGCCGGCGATGAACAGCATCGTGCCGGCCAGCACCCGGCCCTTGACCGCGACCTTCGCCGGCTCGGTGCGTTCTTGCACGGCCACCCCGCCGCCGCTGCCGGCCTCGGTTGGGGACCCCACCCGCGGCCGGCGGGTCTCCAGGTCCGCGCCGGCGAGGCCGGTGACGTACGACAGGTAGCCCGGCACCAGCGGGAGCACGCACGGGGAGAGGAAGCTGACGAGCCCGGCGAGCGCGGCCGCGCCGATGGCGAGCAGCAGCGGCCCCGACTGGGCGAGCTCGGAGAACGTCTCGCCCATCAGCGGGAACCGTTGGGGGCCGGCTTCTCGGCCGCGATCCGCTCGACGATGGGCTGGAGGCCCTCCTGCTTCACCGCCGCCCGGATCACCACGGCGATGCGGCCGTCGCGGTCCAGCACGACGGTGGCCGGGATGGTGTTCGGCGGGATGTCCAGGGCGAGCGCCAGCCGGCTCGGCGGGTCGAAGAGGCTCGGATAGGTGACCTTGAAGCTCTCCTCGAAGGCGAGCGCCTTGTCCCGCTGGTCCTGGATGTTGATGCCCAGGAACGTCACCCCGGAGGCCTTCGTGGCCTGGTAGGTGTTCTCCAGGTCGTCGGCCTCGGCCCGGCACGGCGCGCACCACGAGCCCCAGAAGTTGACCACCACGACCTGGCCCCGGTCCCTCGCCACGTCGTGGTCGCCGCCGGTGAGCAGCTCACCGGCGAGCTTCGGGGCGGCCGAACGCTGGTCGGGGGCGCACTCGATGATGCCGCCGGAGTTGTCGCAGGCCTCCTCCCCGTCGCGCGACGAGCAGCCGGCCAGCGCCACCGTCGCGACGGCGGCGAGCAGACCCGCGGTCCACCTCCGGGCGTTCATCAGGCCCCCTTGGCCGTCCTGGCTGTCGGCGACATCGCGATCAGGTGGGCGGCCGGCTCGGAGTAGCCGATGCCGACGACCTTGGCGCCGTCGAAGTGGAAGGAGGTGAGGCTCGCCAGCCCGCACTGACGCTTGCGCGGGTCGTGCCAGAGCCGCTTGCGCTCCACGTACCGGCGCAGCGTCCAGATCGGCAGCTGGTGGGAGACCAGCACGGCCTCGCGCCCCTCGGCCGCCACCCGGGCCGCCTGCAGAGCGCCGAACATCCGCTCCGCGATCGCGCGGTAGGCCTCGCCCCAGGACGGGGTGACCGGGTCCCGCAGCACCCACCAGTTGCGCGGGTCGCGGAACGAGCCGTCGCCCGGGGAGACCTTCTTGCCCTCGAACCAGTTGGCGCTCTCGATGAGCCGCTCGTCCACGCCGACCGGCAGCCCGAACTGCGCGGCGATCGGCTCGGCCGTCTGCTGGGCGCGTTCCAGCGGACTGGCCACCACGTGCACGACCTCCCGCTCGGCCAGCCCCTGCGCGGCGGCCTTGGCCATCTGCACCCCCAGCTCGGAGAGCCGGAAGCCCGGCAGCCGGCCGTAGAGGATGCCGTCCGGGTTGTGCACCTCGCCGTGCCGCAGCACGTGGACCACCGTCTTGCTCACCGTACGCTACCCCCCGTGACCCGCCGCTGCCGCAGCGTTGGCCGCCACCGGCAGGGCGGCGGCGATCTGCTCCAGAGCGGCCTCGTCCAGCGCCGCAGACACGAACCACGCCTCGAACGCGCTCGGCGACAGGTAGACGCCGCCGGCGAGCATCGCGTGGAAGAACGCCTTGAACGCCGGCACCTGCTGGGTGCGGGCGCTGTCGTAGTCGACCACGTCGGCGTCGGTGAAGAAGATCGAGAACATGTTTCCCGCGTACGACAGCCGGTGCGGAACGCCGGCGGCGGCCAGCGCGTCGGCGGCGAGTCGGCCCACGACGGCGGCCGTGTCGTCCAGCTTGCGGTAGAGCGCGTCGTCGGCGAGCCGCAGCGTGGCCAGACCGGCGGCGCAGGCCAGCGGGTTACCGGAGAGCGTGCCGGCCTGGTAGACGGGGCCGGCGGGGGCCAGGCGTTCCATGATCTCCGCGCGCCCGCCGAACGCCGCGGCCGGCAGCCCACCGCCCATGACCTTGCCGTACGTCCACAGGTCGGCGTCGGAGGGGTCGAGGCCGTGCCAGCCGGCGCGGGAGACCCGGAACCCGGTCATCACCTCGTCGACGATGAGCAGTGCGCCGTGCGCGTGCGCGATCCGGGCGAGCTGGGAGTTGAAGCCGTCGCGCGGGGCGACCACGCCCATGTTGCCGGCGGCGGCCTCGGTGATGATCGCGGCGATGTGCTGGCCCTCGGCGGCGAACGCCTGCTCGACGGCGGCCACGTCGTTGTACGGCAGCACGATCGTGTCGCCCGCCGCCGCGCCGGTCACGCCCGGCGAGTCGGGCAGGCCGAGGGTGGCCACCCCCGAGCCGGCGGCGGCCAGCAGGCCGTCGGAGTGCCCGTGGTAGCAGCCGGAGAACTTGACGATCCGGGGGCGGCCGGTGAACCCGCGCGCCAGCCGGATCGCCGACATGGTGGCCTCGGTGCCGGAGTTGACCAGCCGGACCTGCTCGACCGGGGTGCGGTCGACGATCTCGGCGGCCAGCTCGACCTCGCCGGGGGTGGGGGTGCCGAAGCTGGTGCCCCGGGTCGCGGCCGACCTGATCGCGTCCACGACCTCCGGGTGGGCGTGGCCGAGGATCAGCGGGCCCCAGGAGGAGACCAGGTCGACGTAGCGCCGGTCGTCTGCGTCGTAGAGCCAGGGCCCCTCCCCCCGGACCATGAAGCGCGGCGTGCCGCCGACGGCACGGAACGCGCGCACGGGGGAGTTCACCCCGCCGGGCACGATGGCCTTGGCGCGGTCGAACAGGGCCTCGGAGGCCGGCGCGTCGGCCGGGTAGCGGCCAGATCCGGCGGGAAACATATCGGTCACGATGCCGCCATTGTGTCAGCGTCGGACGGCGAATCGGCAGGCACCCCGCACCGGGGTTACCAGGCTCACCCGGACCGGGCCTCCCACACTCCCCCGGCGGATGCCCGGGACGCCTCCGCCCCGCCTCCCTGAGAGCGGGTCCGCCCGCGCCCCGCCGGGACGGGTCCGCTCCGCGCTCCGGGAGGGCGTGGCCGTCCCGCTCCGCACTCCGGGAGGGCGTGGCCGTCGCGCTCCGGACCCCGGGAGGGCGTGGTGGTCGCCCAGCACCGTCGGGTGGGTGTCGTCGGCGTCCTGGTGCGGGGATGTTTGCGCTGGCGGGAGCGGGGTCGCGGCACTCGGCTGGCTCGGTCGCCACCGCTCGACAGGCCGGGTCACTCGGATCGCGCTAGGCTGACCCGGTGGATCGTGCCGAACTGTCCATCACGCTACACCGGACGGGTGACGAAGCCGTGCTTCGCCTGGCCGGTGAGATCGACATGCTCACGGCCGCCCAACTGTCGACCGTCGTCAACGAGGTGCTCGCCGAGCCGCCGCCGCGGATCGTCCTCGACCTCGGCGGGGTCACCTTCTGCGACTCGCAGGGCCTCGGCACCCTCGTCGTGCTGAGCCGCAAGGCCAGTCACGCCCAGAGCCTGCTGATCCTGACCAACGTGGGCGACTTCCTGCTCCGCGTCCTGGACATCACGGGCCTGCGCAGCGCCCTGATGATCCGCAACGACCAGACCACCGGCTGACCGCCCCCGGCCCACCGGGCTGATCTCCCACCCGTTCCCGGCCCCTCCGCGCCCTGCGCACCGGTCGCACGCTCCGCGCAGGCGGCGAGACCTTGGTGGGAAACGGCCCTCCGGGGGCCGCCAGCCACCAAGATCTCGCTACCACACGGGTGGGTCAGGGGGTGTTGCCCCAGCGGGCCTCTTCGAGGAGCTGCACCGCGCGGTCGCGGGCGTCCGCCTCGTCCAGGCGCAGCATCGTGGTGGCCTCGTCGACCGCGTCCGTCAGCACCCGCAACTGCGCGTCGCGCTCCCGCACCAGGTCGGACTGGGCCGCGAGCTGCCGGGTCTTCACCCACAGCTCGACGAAGACCGACACCTTGGCGCGCAGCACCCACGGGTCGAACGGCTTGGTCAGGTAGTCGACCGCGCCGACCGCGTAACCGCGCAGCGCCAGCTGGGCGTCCCGGTCGGCGGCGGTGAGGAAGATGATCGGCACGTGCCGCGTACGCTCGCGCCGCTTGATGTGGCTGGCCGTCTCGAAGCCGTCCATGTCCGGCATCTGGGCGTCCAGCAGGATCACCGCGAAGTCGTCGACCAGCAGCTGCTTCAGGGCCGCCTCGCCGCTCTCGACGGCGACGGACTGCACCGGCAGGCCCTGGAGAATCGCCTCCAGTGCCATCAGGTTCTCCCGGCGGTCGTCCACCAGCAGCGCCTTTGCCATCTGGGTCACGAACTCTCCTCGGTTCGGCTGCCGCTGATCCAGGACGACATGAGTTCGATCAACTCGTCCAGGTCGACGGGCTTGGTGATGTAGTCACTTCCTCCGGCCGCCAGCGCCGACTCACGGTCGCCGGGCATGGCCTTCGCGGTCAGGAAGACGATCGGCAGGTCGGCGAACCGGTGGTTGCGCCTGATCTGTCGGGTCGTCTCGTACCCGTCCTGATCGGGCATCATCGCATCCATCAGGACGATGTCCACCTCCGGATGCTCGGCCAGCAGGCGGACGCCGTCCGCCCCGTTGTCCGAGTACAACACGGTGAGGCCGTGCAGCTCCAACGCGCTGGTCAGCGCGAAGACGTTCCGGACGTCGTCGTCGACGATCAGCACGGTGGCGCCCTCCAGCCGCCGGGTGGCCGGCGTGGAGGCCGGCTCGGGCAGCTCCGGCGGCGGCATGAGCAGGGACGACGGCAGCCCGGCCCGCGCCGGTGACGGCGGCAGCGGCGCCACCACCGCGTCCGGCGCGAGCACGTCCGGCACGAAGAGGGTGAACGTCGAGCCCTGGCCAGGCGCCGACGCCACCACGATGCTGCCGCCCAGCAGCCGGGCCAGGTCGCGGCTGATCGACAGCCCCAGCCCCGTACCGCCGTAGCGGCGGCTGGTGGTGCCGTCGGCCTGCTGGAACGCCTCGAAGATCAGCGACAGCTTGTCGTCGGAGATGCCGATGCCGGTGTCGACCACCGTGAACGCGATGACCTGCCGCGCGTTGGTCAGGGCCGGTACGTCGAAGACCGTGCTGTCGGGCGCCGGCGCGATCCGCAGCGTCACCGCCCCGTTGTCGGTGAACTTGACCGCGTTGGAGAGCAGGTTGCGCAGGATCTGCTGGAGCCGCTGGGCGTCGGTGACCAGCGCCTCCGGCAGGTCCTTGCTGATCCGTACCTGGAAGTCGAGGCCCTTCTCCTCCGCCTGCGGCGCGAACGCCTGCTCCACGTAGCCGCGGATCTCGTCGAACCGGACCGCGGTGGGCTCGACGTCCATCCGCCCCGCCTCGATCTTGGACAGGTCCAGGATGTCGTCGATCAGCGACAGCAGGTCGGAGCCGGCGCCATGGATCGTCCGGGCGAACTCGATCTGCTTCGGCGTCAGGTTCTGCTCCGAGTTCTCGGCCAGCAGCCGGGCGAGCAGCAGCAGCGAGTTCAACGGCGTACGCAGCTCGTGGCTCATGTTGGCGAGGAACTCCGACTTGTACGCCGACGCCCTCGTGAGCTGCTGGGCCTTCTCCTCCAGGCCGAGCCGGGCCAGCTCGATCTCCCGGTTCTTCGTCTCGATGTTGCCCTTCTGCTCCGAGAGCAGCTGCGCCTTGTCCTCCAGCTCGGCGTTGGTGCGCTGGAGTTCGGCCGACTGCTCCTGCAACTCGTGGGCGAGCCGCTGGGACTGCGCGAGCAGCTCCTCCGTACGCCGGTTGGCCTGGATGGTGTTGACGGCGATGCCGGTGGTGAGCACGAGCCGTTCCAGGAACGACAGGTGCAGCTCGGAGAAGGCCGCGACGCTGGCGAACTCGATGACGCCGAGCAGTTCGCCCTCGAAGAGCACGGGCAGTACGACCAGGTCGGCCGGTGGGGTCTCGGCGAGCCCGGAGCGGAGCATCAGCTTGCCGTCCGGTGCCCCGCCCATCCGGATCGTGCGCCGGGACAGGGCGGCCTGGCCGACCAGACCCTCGCCGGGGCCGAACGTGACCTCGTGTCCCCGGGCGACGTAGCCGTAGGAGGCCGTCAGCCGCAGCCGCATCACGCCCTCGGAGTTGTCCGCCAGGAAGAACGCGCCGAGCTGCGCGTCGACCAGCGGGGTCACCTCCATCATGATCATGCGGCAGACCTCGCCGAGGTCGCGCTGCCCCTGGAGCAGACCGCCGATCCGGGCCAGGTTCGAGTCGAGCCAGCCCTGCTCGGCGTTCTTCTTGGTCGTCTCCCGGAGGGTGACGATCATCTGGTTGATGTTGTCCTTCAGCTCGGCGACCTCGCCCTGCGCCTTGACGGCGATGCGCTGGGTCAGGTCGCCCCGGGTCACCGAGGTGGAGACCTGCGCGATGGCGCGCAACTGGGTGGTGAGGGTCGAGGCGAGCTGGTTGACGTTCTCGGTGAGGTCGCGCCATGTGCCCGAGACGCCCTTGACCTGGGCCTGACCGCCGAGCTTGCCCTCGCTGCCCACCTCGCGGGCCACCCGGGTCACCTCGTCGGCGAACGACGAGAGCTGGTCCACCATCGTGTTCACCGTCGACTTCAGCTCCAGGATCTCGCCCTGGGCGTCGACCGTGATCTTCTGCGACAGGTCGCCCTTCGCCACGGCCGTGGTGACCGAGGCGATGTTGCGCACCTGCGACGTCAGGTTCGACGCCATCGAGTTCACGTTGTCCGTCAGGTCCCGCCACGTACCCGATACGCCCTTGACCTGGGCCTGGCCGCCCAGCTTGCCCTCCGTACCCACCTCGCGGGCCACCCGGGTCACCTCGTCGGCGAACGACGACAGCTGGTCCACCATCGTGTTCACCGTCGACTTCAGCTCCAGGATCTCGCCCCGGGCATCCACGGTGATCTTCTGCGACAGGTCGCCCTTCGCCACCGCCGTGGTGACCGAGGCGATGTTGCGCACCTGCGACGTCAGGTTCGACGCCATCGAGTTCACGTTGTCCGTCAGGTCCCGCCACGTACCCGATACGCCCTTGACCTGGGCCTGGCCGCCCAGCTTGCCCTCCGTACCCACCTCGCGGGCCACCCGGGTCACCTCGTCGGCGAACGACGACAGCTGGTCCACCATCGTGTTCACCGTCGACTTCAGCTCCAGGATCTCGCCCCGGGCATCCACGGTGATCTTCTGCGACAGGTCGCCCTTCGCCACCGCCGTGGTGACCGAGGCGATGTTGCGCACCTGCGACGTCAGGTTCGACGCCATCGAGTTCACGTTGTCCGTCAGGTCCCGCCACGTACCGGAGACGCCCTTGACCTGGGCCTGACCGCCCAGCTTGCCCTCCGTACCCACCTCGCGCGCGACGCGCGTCACCTCGTCGGCGAACGACGACAGCTGATCCACCATCGTGTTGACGGTGTTCTTTAGCTCCAGGATCTCGCCCTGGGCGTCGACCGTGATCTTCTGGGAGAGGTCGCCCTTCGCCACCGCGGTGGAGACCTGGGAGATGTTGCGGACCTGGCTGGTCAGGTTGCCGGCGAGCTGGTTGACGTTCTCGGTCAGGTCGCGCCAGGTGCCGGAGACCCCGCGTACCTGGGCCTGGCCGCCCAGCTTGCCCTCGATGCCCACCTCGCGCGCGACGCGCGTCACCTCGTCGGCGAAGGACGACAGCTGGTCCACCATCGTGTTGACGGTGTCCTTCAGCTCCAGGATCTCGCCCTGCGCCGCCACGGTGATCTTCTGCGACAGGTCGCCCCGGGCCACCGCCGTGGAGACCTGGGCGATGTTGCGCACCTGGGCCGTCAGGTTCGACGCCATCGAGTTGACGCTGTCGGTCAGGTCCTTCCAGGTGCCGGCCACGTTCGGCACCTCGGCCTGGCCGCCGAGCTTGCCCTCGGTGCCCACCTCCCGGGCCACCCGGGTCACCTGCTCGGCGAAGAGCCGCAGGGTGTCGGTGAGGTAGTTCATCGTGTCGGCCAGCTCGGCGACCTCGCCGCGCGCGCTGACCGTGATCTTCTGCGACAGGTCACCCTTCGCCACCGCCGTCGCCACCTGGGAGATCGACCGCACCTGGCCGGTCAGGTTCGACGCCATGGTGTTCACCGAGTCGGTGAGGTCCTTCCAGGTGCCGGCGACGCCGCGTACGTCGGCCTGGCCGCCGAGCTTGCCCTCGGTGCCCACCTCCCGGGCAACCCGGGTGACCTCGTTCGAGAAGGACGAGAGCTGGTCGACCATCGTGTTGACCGTGCGGCCGATCCGCAGGTACTCACCGCGCAGCGGCCGGCCGTCGATCTCCAGGGCCATGTGCTGGGAGAGGTCGCCGTCGGCCACCGCGACGATGACCCGGGCGATCTCGGTGGTCGGCCGGCCCAGGTCGTCGATGAGCGAGTTGACCGCGCGCTGCCCCTCCGCCCAGGAGCCGTCCAGGCCCTCGTCGTCCAGGCGCTCGGTGAGCCGGCCGTCCCGGCCGACGATCCGGCTGATCCGCCGCAGGTCGAGGTACTGCCGCTCCTGGAGCGACACGACCTCGTTGAAGGCGTCCGCGACCTCGCCGGCCCGGCCCGCCCGGCGGGGCAGCCGGACCTTCAGGTCGCCCCGACCGACCCGCCGCAGCGCCTCGGTCAGCTCGCCGAGGAGCGCCTCGTGGTCGGGCGCGGACGGGTCCACGGTCGCCGACTGTTTCGTGGTCATCATTCCTCGCTCAGCTCGGGGCTACCGGCTCCTGCCGACGCCGGCCATGCCCTCATTGTGCCCGCGACCTCCCCCACACCAAGCCCACGCGCCCACCCACGCCGTCCCGACCCCCGCCGAATCCCGCCGCCCCCACCCCACCCGGGCGGTTGATCATGCAGTTGTGGCACGCCGCAAAGCGGGCCAATCACCAGGAGACGTCCGCCACAACTGCATGATCGACAGGGCGGGAGGTGTGGAGTGGCTTGGCAGTCGCGCGGGTGGCGGTGGAGGATACGGGGATGTCGGCGGAGACGGGGCCCGCGGCGACCGGGGGCCGAGACGAGCACGTCCGGCGCGTCAGGCTCCCCGCAGACCGGCGTACGCCCGCCGCCGCGCGGGCCCTCGTGCGGTCCGTCCTCACCGAGGCCCACCTGGACGGGTTGGCCAACGAGGCCATGCTGCTCACCACCGAGCTCTCCACCAACGCCGTGGAGCACGCCCGCACCGAACTGGACATCGAGGTGGTCGCCGACCCGGTCGGGATCACCGTCACCGTGTCCGATTTCGCCGCCGGGCCCGTGGAGGAGCTGATCGTCGGCGTCCGCAACGACGCCACCGACATCGACGAGGTCTCCGAACGCGGTCGGGGGCTGCTGCTCGTCGACCACTTCGCCAGCCGCTGGGGCACCACCTACCTGCCCACGGGCAAGGGAGTCTGGTTCCGGCTGGACCTGCCCGACCCGGCCGGGCGCGACCGGGCGGCGGGCAGGCCCGCCGCGGCGACCGCCGGGGGCGGCACGCCGACGATCCCGGAGAGCTCCGCGCCGAGCGCCGGGGCCATGAGCGAACTGATGCAGACCACCCCCGACCCGTACGCCGAGGATCCGCTGCCCGACTTCGCGACCAGCCTGCTCACCCGGGTGGCGGAAATGGTCGGCGCGGCGGGCGGGGTGGTACGGCTGGACCGGGGCGACGGGCAGGGCACCCAGGCGCTGGCCCGCTACGGCCGCCAGCCCCGGCCCGGCAACGAGCTGCTCCGGGTGCCGCTGGCCGTGCACCGGCCGTACGCCGGCGAACTGGAGCTGGACGCGGCCCCGTCGGCGTACGCGCGGCCGCTGGCCGTGCTGATGGCCGAACGGCTCTCGCTGCACCTGGAGAACGACCGGCTGCGCCGGGCGGACGTCCGCCGGCAGGCCTGGCTGACCTTCCTCGCCGAGGCCAGTGAGCTGCTCGCGCAGTCGCTCGACGTCGAGTTGACCATGGCGCTCGTCCCGCAGCTCGTGGTGCCCCGGCTCGGGCAGTGGTGCGCGGTGCACACGACCGACGAGTGGGGCCGGCTGCGCCTCGCGGCGGCCAGCCACGCCGACGAGTCGGTGCTGCCCCAACTGCACCAGGTGCTCGAGGAGACCGGGCCGGACTCGGTCCAGGCCCGGCTGCGCGAGGCGTCGCGCAACGGCACCCAGATGCCGCTCGGGGCGCCGATGGAGGGCTTCGCCGTCCCGCTGATCGCCCGGGGTCAGCGGCTCGGCACGCTGGCCGTCGGCCGGCACCAGCGGCACCGGCACGACCCGGACGAGGTCGCCGTGCTGGAGGACGTCGCCCGACGGTCGGCGCTGGCGATCGAGAACGCCCGCATCCACGCCGAGCGTCGGCGCGTCGCGCACACCCTCCAGCAGTCGCTGCTGCCGCCGGTGCTGCCCGTGGTCGAGGGCATCGGCTTCGCCGCCGAGTACGTCCCGACCGGCGGCGACGTCGACGTCGGCGGCGACTTCTACGACGTGGTGCCCCTGCCGGACGGGCGCTGGCTGGTGGTGATCGGCGACGTCTCGGGCAAGGGGGTGCAGGCGGCGACCGTCACCGGCCTGGTCCGCGACGTCATCCGGGTGCTGGTGGGCGACGGCAAGCCGCTGCCGGAGGCGCTGGCCCGGGTCAACGAGACGCTGTTCGAGCGGGGCGGCGGGCGCTACTGCACGCTGGCCCTGGCGGCGGTGGGCCCCGGCGACGGCGACCAACTCGACGTCTCCCTGCACCTCGCCGGCCACGACCGGCCGGTGCTGCTGCCCGCCGGCGGCGGGGCGCGTTTCGTCGGCACCGGCGGCACCGCGCTCGGCCTGCTCGACTCGATCGCCTCCCCGACGGCGGTGGTGCCGCTCGATCCGGGCGACGCGCTGGTCTTCTACACCGACGGGGTCACCGAGCGGCGGCGCGGCCGGGAGCTGTTCGGCACCGACCGGCTGCGCGACGCTGCCGCCCCGCTGGCCGGCTACTCGGCCGACGTGATCGCGGCCCGGCTCCGCTCGACGGCGATCGGATTCTCGACCGAGGCGCCGCGCGACGACATCGCCATCCTGGTGCTGCGCAATGACGCCAGCTGACATTTGCACTTCACCCTGAACTCGGGCCTGATCTGCCAATATTCAATTGGTACCCCGCCCACGCCGACCTCCAATTGCCACAGGCCGCAAGCAGCCATCCTTCGGGAGAGCACCACCACCATGGATGACGACTCGAACGCGGTCAGTGAGGGGTGGTCGAGCTTATGGCGGCCCTGGCCGATCACCACGAGGGCGAGCTGATCGAGAGTCTTCAATGGCATGACAGAGATCACAGCAGGCCTCGCGGCGCCCGCTATAGCCCCATTTCATGCATTCGTGGGACACACTTCTTCTCACATTTCGAGAAGACGCAGACCCACCACTCGCATTAGTGATATCCAAGAACGCGCCCACGCGCGGGTGCGCGCGCACGGGCGCACGGGCGCGCATGCACGCGCGATCCAGAAGGCGTATACGCGCGCGCACGCGCGTACGCGAACAGCGCACATAGCTACGTGCGGCCAGATGACCTTTAGGCGAATACGCACGCACGCAACGCGCGATTATCACTCCAATTGCCGCCCGGCAACCCGTTCCAATCGACCCACCCGGGTCGGAAACGGAGTGACTTGACGGCCAATCTGCCAGCCGCTCAAATTGGCACTGGTCAGACCAGAGGATGTCCAGATCGGGTTCGCCTGGACACAAAGAGAACGCCCGGCTGCCACCGGGCGTCCTCGACGACTCCGGTCACCTGACATGTCACCGCAGGCAGGAGGAGCCTTGACGACCGTAACAAGCAACGAGAAGCGGAACAACGAGACGCCGGCTCGGCACCGGTTGGTACTGGCATACCTGAGGACACTGCCCGCCACGCTGACCGGTGTGGCTGCCCTCGTCGCGGCATTGGCCGCACTGTGGAATCGCTGACGGGCTAGTGAACGTGACCGGGCCTGATCTTCAAGGGCCCGGTCACGGCGTCCGCACGTGGCATCGCGGCCCGGTCAGAGGCCGCCGGGGAGGCGGCCCGGGGCGAGGCGGTGGTGGGGGTCGAGGTGCGCCTTGGCCGCGCGCAGCCGGGCCAACCCGGCCAGCTCGCCCCACAGGTCGACGGCCCGCCGGACGGCCGGCGGCGCGGAGAGCACCACGCACCGGCCCTGCCGGGCGAGGAGCACGCCGCGGACGGCGGCCAGGATCGACGCCACCCGGTCGGGCGACATGGCGCCGGGCAGGGCCGCGTGCACCACGCCGAGGCCGGCGGAGCCGCGTACCGGAACGGGCCCGCCGGCGGCGTCGCGCAGCGCGTAGACGGCGGCGTGCAGGTCGGCGATGGGCACCTCGATCCGCAGCGCCGTGTCGCCCGGGCCGAACGGGTAGCGCCGCCACCAGTCGGGTGCGGCGTGGCTCGCGGCCGCGCCCGGGCCGAGGAGCGCGACGAGCCGGTCCGCGCGCTCGGCCACGTCGGCCGGACCGCCCTCCAGCAGCACCACCAGCCGCCCGGCACCGGCCGGGCCGCCGCGGACGCGCCCCGCCATGGACGGGTGCGCGGCCATCGCGGCGGCCCGGGTGCCCTGGCGCGGCCGGGGTCCCGCGCCGGCCGGCAGGTCGAGCTCGACCGCTGCCGGGTCGAGGCGCGAGGCGAGCACGGTGCGGATCAGGTCGTGCACCTCCAGCGGGGTCCAGACGGGTCGGCTGACCCAGATCCGGCCGGCCGGGACGGCCTGCACCCGCAGGGTCGCGGAGACCAGCACGCCCAGCGCTCCCTGCGAGCCGCAGAGCAGGCGGGCCAGTTCCAGGCCGGCGGCGCCACCCCCGGCGTCGACCAGCTCGCCGTCGGCGTCGAGGTAGCGCACCCCGACGAGCTGGTCGCAGGGGCTGCCGTGGCGGTGCCGCAGGGGCCCCGCCTCGCCGGCGGCGAGCACGCCGCCGAGGGTGGCGCCGGGCGAGGGGGCGTCGAGCGCCAGGCGCTGCCCGGTGCGCTCCAGCGTGGCCTGCACCGCGCGCAGCGGGGTGCCCGCCCCGACCTGCGCGGTGGGCGAGCCGGCCGGCTCGTGGCCGATCCCGGCGAGCCGGCCGGTGTCGAGCATGATGTCGACCCGGTCGGGGGCGGCACCCCAGTCGATCTTCGTGCCGGCCCCGCGCGGCACCACCGTCAGGTCGTGCCGGGCGGCGAGCCGCAGCACCTCGGCCGCGGCGTGCGCCCCACCCGGGACGGCGACCCAGCGGGCCGGGCGGCCGGCCACCTCGTCGGCGGGGCCGGCGAAGCGGGCGAACGGCGGGCCGCAGATCTCGGTCAACCGCCGGGTGATGTCGAGGGCTCCGGGCCGGTCGGTGGAACTCGCTGCAGCCGCCATGCCGGCCATCGTACACATGTTCGAAAGGTGTGGCGGCGGGTCGCCGACGAGGCCGCGCGGCGGGCGGCGCGCGGCCGGTAACGTGACGCCGTGACCACCGAGACCCCCGTGCCCACGGCGAAGCGGGTGCCCAGCGAGCGCACCCACCACGGCGACACCGTCGTCGACGAGTACGCCTGGCTCACCGCCAAGGACGACCCGGAGACGATCGCCCACCTCACGGCCGAGAACGCGTACACCGAGGCCCGGACGGCGCATCTCGAAGGGTTGCGCGCCGAGCTGTTCGAGGAGATCCGCCGGCGCACCCAGGAGACCGACCTGTCGGTGCCCGGCCGCAAGGGCGGCTACTGGTACTACACCCGCACGGTCGAGGGCCAGCAGTACGGCGTGCAGTGCCGCCGGGCGGTCCGCGACGGCGAGACCGAGCCGCCCGTCAGTATGGACGGCGCTCCGCTCGACGGCGAGGAGGTGCTGCTCGACGGCAACGTGCTC
Source organism: Micromonospora sp. SD12 (assembly GCF_052068495.1). Classification (NCBI taxonomy): domain Bacteria; kingdom Bacillati; phylum Actinomycetota; class Actinomycetes; order Micromonosporales; family Micromonosporaceae; genus Micromonospora; species Micromonospora sp. SD12. The sequence continues at coordinate 208,404 of NZ_JBQHDF010000001.1, forward strand.
GCCGAGGGGCACGACTTCTTCTCGCTCGGCGCGTTCGACGTCAGCCCGGACGGGCGGTGGCTGGCCTACTCCACCGACTTCTCCGGCGACGAGCGGTTCACGCTGCGGGTCAAGGACCTCGCCACCGGCGAGCTGCTGCCCGACGAGGTGCCCGGCACGTTCTACGGCACCGCCTGGTCGGCCGACGCCTCCGTGCTGTTCTACGTGACGGTGGACGAGACGTGGCGCCCGAACCGGGTCTGGCGGCACACCCTGGGCACGGCGTCCACCGAGGACGTGGTGGTCTACCAGGAGGACGACGAGCGGTTCTGGGTCGGCGTGGAGCTGACCCGCTCGGAGCGGTTCGTCCTCATCGACGTGCACAGCAAGATCACCAGCGAGGTGCTGGTGATCCCGGCCGGCAACCCGACCGGCGCGCCGGCGTCCGTGGCGCCCCGGCGGCAGGGCGTGGAATACACCGTCGAGCACCACGGGCACCGCTTCCTGATCCTGCACAACGACGGCGCGGAGGACTTCGCGCTGGCCTACACCTCGGCGGACGCGCCCGGCGACTGGGTGCCGCTGATCGAGCACTCGCCCGGCACCCGGCTGGAGGCGGTCGACGCCTTCGCCGACCACCTGGTCGTCTCGCTGCGCACCAACGGGCTGACCGGGCTACGGGTGCTGCCCGTCGGCGGCGGCGACGCGTACGACATCGACTTCCCGGAGCCGCTCTACAGCGTCGGCCTGCACGACAACCCGGAGTACCGCACCGGGCAGATCCGGCTCCGCTACGCCTCGCTGGTCACCCCCGACTCGGTCTACGACTACGACCTGGTCACCCGGCAGATGGTGCTGCGCCGGCAGAAGCCGGTGAAGCCCGGGCCGGACGGGCGGGCGTACGACCCGGCCGACTACGAGCAGCACCGCGACTGGGCGCTCGCCGACGACGGGACCCGGGTGCCGATCTCGCTGGTCTGCCGGGCCGGCACCCCGAAGGACGGCTCCGCCCCCTGCGTGATCTACGGCTACGGCTCGTACGAGGCGAGCATGGACCCGTGGTTCTCCATCGCCCGGCTCTCCCTGCTGGACCGGGGCGTCATCTTCGCCGTCGCGCACATCCGGGGCGGCGGCGAGCTGGGCCGCAGCTGGTACGACCAGGGCAAGCTGCTGGCCAAGAAGAACACCTTCACCGACTTCGTCGCCTGCGCCCGGCACCTGGTCAAGGCGGGCTGGACGGGGAGCGACCGGCTCGTCGCCCGGGGCGCCTCGGCCGGCGGGCTGCTGATGGGCGCGGTCGCCAACATCGCCCCCGACGCGTTCGCCGGGATCGTCGCGCAGGTGCCCTTCGTGGACGCGCTCACCTCGATCCTCGACCCGTCGCTGCCGCTGACCGTCACCGAGTGGGAGGAGTGGGGCAACCCGCTGGCCGACCCGGAGGTCTACGCGTACATGAAGTCCTACACGCCGTACGAGAACGTGCGGGCGGTGGACTACCCGGCGATCCTCGCGGTGACCAGCCTCAACGACACCCGCGTGCTCTACCACGAGCCGGCGAAGTGGATCGCCCGGCTGCGGGCGGTCGCGCCGCAGGGCGACTACCTGCTCAAGACCGAGATGGGTGCCGGCCACGGCGGCCCCAGCGGCCGTTACGACTCCTGGCGCGAGGAGGCGTTCGTCAACGCCTGGATCCTCGACCGCCTCGGCCGCGCCTGAGCTTGGTCGGGCGGGGCCCCTCCGCTCGCCGGTAGGGGCCCCGCCCGACGGTCTCAGCCGAGGACGCCGGCCAGCACCGCCGGGTCGACGTTGCCGCCGGTGACCACGGCGACCGTACGACCGGGCGGCAGCTCGGCGGCGCGGAACAGCCGGGCGGCCACGGCCACGGCGCCGCTCGGCTCCACCACCAGGCGGGCGTCGCGCACCAGCCGACCCATCGCGGCCCGGATCTCTTCCTCGGTCACCGTGACGATGCGGTCCAGCCGGGCCCGCAGGTGGGCGAGGGTCAGCTCGGACGGCGGCAGACGCAGCCCGTCGGCCATCGTCCGGTAGGTGCGCTCCTCGCCCCAGACCACCACCGAGCCGGCCGCCAGCGAGTCCCGCGCGTCGGCGGCGAGTTCCGGCTCGACGCCGATCACCGTCGTCGCCGGGCGCAGGGCGGTGACCGCGGTCGCGACGCCGGAGGAGAGCCCGCCGCCGCCCACGGGCACCAGCACCACGTCGACGTCGGGCAGGTCCTCGACGATCTCCAGCCCGACCGTGCCCTGCCCGGCCACGATCCGCCGGTCGTCGAAGGGCGGCACCAGCACCGCACCCGTCGTCGCGGCGATCCGCTCCGCCTCCGGGCCGCGTCGCGGCGGCGGCACCAGCAGCACCTCGACGCCCAGCGCGCGGATCCGGTCGACCTTAGCCGCCGGGGCGCCCTCGGGCACCACGATCCGGCACGGCACACCGGCCGCGCGGGCCGCGTACGCCAGCGCCAGGCCGTGGTTGCCCGACGAGTGGGTGACCACGCCGCGCGCCCGCTCCTCGGGCGTCAGCCGGGCCACCGCGTGGGTCGCCCCGCGCAGCTTGAACGAGCCCACCGGTTGCAGGCTCTCCGGCTTGAGCCACAGCTGCGCGTCCCATCCGGTCCGCAGCAACGGGGTACGCAGCACGGTGCCCTCGATGTCGGCGGCGGCGTTGCGGACGTCGGTGATCGAGACCAGCTCCATCGCCCCATCCTGCCCGATCCGGGGCGGACGAACGGTCCCGCGCGGTTGCGGCCGGGACGGCGGGGGTGGCGCGCCTAGACTGCCGGGGTGACCGGAGCCGGCGGGGTGGAGGACGAGCCGGCCGAGGGCGTACCGGCGTCGGGCTGGCGGGCGGCGGCGCGCGACCGGCGCGTCTGGGCGATCCTCGCGGTGGTCGCGTTCCTGCTGGTGTGCTGCTGTTCCGCCGCCGCCGGGACGCTGCTCGCGCTCGCCACCGGCCTGTTCGCCGCCTGACGCGGCCCGGGCGGCCCGACGCCGGTTCGCGGGGCGAGCTGGCGGGCCTGCCGGCGGATCACGGGCTCAGGTCGTCCGCAGCTCCTCCACCGCCGTACTCGCGCGCAGGAACAGCAGGCCGACACCGACCGTCACCAGCACCGCCGTCAAGGCGCCGGCGCCGAGCATCGTGAGCTGCCCCAGGGGTACGTCGGGCGGCACGGTCACCTGCGAGGTCTCCACGACCCGGGTGTGGCGCGCCCGGGTGGCGGGGTCGGCGCAGAGCTGCGCGGTGGCGACGCAGACCTCGTCGTAGTCGGTGCCGCTCGGCGCGCGGAACAGCCCCCGGGCCAGCAGCAGGCCCACGGCCAGGGCGACCGCCACCGCCGGCACGGCCGGGGCCAGCGACTGCCAGGCGATGGACCGGCCGAGCGTGGGCCGGGGCACCCCGGTCGCCACCAGGGCCGCGTACGCGCGCCGCCGGGCGGTGATCCCCTCCACCACCGCGACGACCAGCCCACCGGCGGCGACCAGCATGGCCACCACCACCGCCAGGTCCACCAGGTCCATGGTCCGCAGGTAGAAGTCGCCGCCCGCCAGCCCGGCCCCGGTCCGCCGGCTGAGCTCGCCCGCCGCGACGAAGTACTCCCGCAGCCCGGCCGCGCCCGCGCCGAGCAGTACCGCCGCCAGCAGTGCGGCGAAGGTGCGGCTGCCCGCCCACGGGTCGGCCGTCAGCCGCCGGGCGGCGAGCAGCGCGGCCGGCCCCCGGGCGTAACGGTGCAGCAGCCGCCCGGCGGTCCAGGAGATCCAGCCGGTGCCGACGACCACCCCGATCATCGCGGCCAGCCCGCCGCCGACCAGCAGCATCGGCACCAGCCACAGCGGCGCGTCGGCGTCGCGCCGGTCGTAGAAGCGGGTGACGGGTTCGATGGCGGCGAAGGCGGCCAGCCCGGCGACGATGAGGACGCCCGCCCAGGGCCGGGGGCCGCGTTCCCGGCGGTGCGTACGCAGCACGCCGAACGGGGTCGTGCTCACCCGGCGCAGCATCAGCGCGGTGGCCAGCGCCGCGACCACCGGCAGCCCCGCCAGCACCGCCGCCAGCGCGCCCGGGGTGGGCAGCACGTCGGTGGGGAGCGCGAGCCGGCCCCGGGCGTCGGGCCGGTCCCACAGCTCCCGGCCGGCGAAGTAGACCGAGGCGCCGGCCAGCGTGCCGAGCAGGCTCGCCAGGCCCGTCTCCAACACGGCGATCCGGGTCACCTGGCCCGGGGTGGCGCCCGCCAGCCGGAACGCGGCCAGCCGGCGGTCCCGCGCCGGGGCACCGAGCCGGGCGCACTGCCCGGCCAGCGCCAGCACGGGAATCATCAGCAGCAGCAGGGCGAAGGCGGTGCCGCCGCGCAGCCCCGGCTCGACGAGCAGGGGGTTGGAGTAGTGCTGCGACCAGCGGTTGGCGTTGTCGTCCGTGGCGGGTGGGGTGGGGATCGCCAGCACGGTGAGCGCGGCCAGGGCGGCGACAGCGGCCAGGGCGGCGCTGATCGCGGTGAGGACCACCCGGACGGTGTCGGTGCGGGTGCCGGCCAGGGCGAGGCGGGCCAGGGTGGCCGGCCTCACCGGCGTACGCCCGGCAGCGGGGTGTCGAGGCCGAGCCCGTCGCGGTCGACCATGCCGTCGCGGAGGATGATCTCGCGGTCGGCGTACGCGGCGATCTGCGGCTCGTGGGTGACCAGGACGACGGTGGTCTTCTGCTCGCGGGCGAGCCGGACCAGCTGGGTGAGCACCTGCTCACCGGCGAGTGTGTCCAGCGCGCCGGTCGGCTCGTCGGCGAAGAGCACCCGGGGCTCGGTGACCAGGGCCCGCGCCGTGGCGCAGCGCTGCTGCTGCCCGCCGGACATCTCGCCCGGCCGGGCGTCGGCCAGGTCCGCCACGCCGAGCCGGTCCATCCAGGACAGGGCGGCCGTCCGCGCCTCTCGCCGCCGGGTGCCGGCGAGGAGCAGTGGGAGGGCGACGTTCTCGGCGGCGGTCAACTCGGCGACGAGCTGGCCGAACTGGAGGAGCACCCCGAACTCGGTGCGCCGCAGCCGCGACCGTGCCGCCTCCGACCAGGTGTCGATCCGGTGTCCGTTCCAGCTCACCTCGCCGGCGTCGGGGCGCAGGATGCCGGCGAGGCAGTGCAGCAGGGTGGACTTGCCGCAGCCACTCGGGCCGGTGACGGCGACGATCTCGCCCTCGGCGACGTCGAGGGTGACGCCGCGCAGCGCGGGTGTCGGCCCGTAGGACCTGACCACGCCGCGAGCCTGAAGTTGCGTCACGAGTGCACCTCCCGGTGCCAGTCGGCGACGCGGTCCAGGGTGGTCCGCAGCCACCGCAGATCGGCGTCGAGATGGGCGATGGCGAAGTCGGCCGCGACGATGTCGTCGAGGCTGGCCGAGGGCGCCGTCTTCACCGCGGTCAACTCCCGCAGTCGTTCGGTGTGGGCCTGCCGCTGGGCGACCAGGTAGGCCCGGGCCCGGTCCGCGTCATCCACCAGCAGCGCCACGACCACCTTGGCGAAGAGAGTGCTGGCGACGTACGGCATCGGCGGCTCGACCTCGGCGAGCCAGCGCTCCAGCGCGGCCCGGCCGTCGGCGGTCAGCGCGTACGCGGTGCGCTCCGGGCCGCCCTCCCGTTCCTGCCCGGCCGGTGCCACCAGGCCGTCCCGCTGCAACCGGCCGAGCGTCGAGTAGACCTGCCCGAAGGCCAGCGGCCGGGCGCGGGGCAGGCGTTCGTCGTGGGCCCGCTTCAGCTCGTAGCCGTGCCGGTTGCCGGCGGCCAGCAGCCCGAGCAGTACATGCGGGGTGGACACCGCGTCACTATTCACCGGGTGGATAGTGACTGTCAAGGAGGCCCGCGCGGCGGGTGCCGCGCGGGCCTGTGGTTGAGGTGGGCTCGGTCGGGGTCAGTCGAGCGCCGACCAGTCCGGGTCCCGGCCCGTCAGGGCGAGCAGGCGGTCGATCTCCGAGACGTCCGACGACGACGTGCCCACCGGCGCCGCGAAGACGCCCTGCTCCCGGGCCGCCGGCCCCATCTGCTCGCACAGGGCGTACAGCGGGGGCAGCACCTCGGGCGCGGGGCGGTAAGGCTGCCCGGTGGCGACGGCCAGGTCCCAGGCGTGCACGGTCAGGTCCAGCAGCACCATGCTGCCGACCGTCTCCTGCGGCAGCCCCATCCCGGGCGAGATGCCGTCCAGCGCGGCCGGGTCCGACCACGCCTCGACCAGCTTCGCGGTCTCCGCCTCGAACCGGTCCCGCCAGCCCTCGGCCAGATGGTCGGGCTTCTCCGCCCACTCCGGCTGCCGTCTGTGCGCGAGGGCCTGGAAGTTGACCACCACGTCGTGGAGGTGGTTGAGCAGGTCGCGCACCGTGTAGTCGCTGCACGGGGTGGGCAGGTCCAGTTGGTCGTCCGAGATGCCCCGGACCACCGCGACGGCACGGGGGGTCGTGGCTGCGAGCAGATCACCAGTCTTCGTGGCCATGCGCTCAGGGTACGAGGATGGCCCCGGCGTCGCCGCCCCCCGCAAGTCGCTCGCGAAGCCGTACGTGGTGAAGCCGAGGTCGACCGGGGGCCGGCTCAGTTGCGGCGCAGGGCGACCACGGCGACGTCGTCGTGGATCTCCGGCGGAGCCAGCTCGACCAGGAGCCGCTCGCAGAACCGGTCCAGGTCGTCGTCGACCCGGCCGGCGGAAGCGGCCAGGGCGGCCAACCCGTCGTCGATCGTGGCGTCCCGGCGTTCGATCAGGCCGTCGGTGTAGAACACCAGCGTCGCCCCGGCCGGCAGCACGAACTCCAGGTCGGGCGGCCGGGGCGCGCGGACCCCGAGCAGCGGGGCCGAGTGCTGTACGAACTCGACCTTGCCGTCGAGGCTGAGCAACGGCGGCAGGTGACCGGCGCTGGCCAGCCGGATCCGGCCGCTGGGCGGGTGCAGCAGCAGCACGCAGATCGTGGCCAGCTCGTCGGGCAGCAGGGTACGCATGAGTTCGTTGACCCGGTGCAGGATCTCGCCCGGCTGGTGCCCCTCCACCGCGTACGCCCGCACCGCGTGCCGCAGCTCGGCCATCACCGTCGCGGCGTGCAGCGAGTGGCCGGCCACGTCGCCGATCGCCAGGAGCAGGTGGCCGTCGAGCATCACCAGCTCGTAGAAGTCGCCGCCCACCTCGGTCTGCGCGCTCGCCGGCTCGTAGCGCACGGCCAGGTCGAGCCCGCTGACCTGCGGTATCCGGCGCGGCAGCAGGCTGCGCTGGAGGGTCACCGCGATGCGGTGCTCCTCGTCGAAGGAGCGCTGCGCCTCCACCGCCGCCGCCACCGCCTGGGCGAGCTGCCGAAGCACGGGGGTGCGGGCGGTCTGCGTGGCGGTGGGCACGACGACGTAGAGCGGCGCCCGGTCCTCGCGCAGCCGGGCGGCGGCCACCGTGACCGTGTCGTCCGCCGGCCAGCCGACCAGTCCCCAGGCGGCCGGATCGTCGACCCGGACCGTCGTCCCGGTCGGCACCCCGGTGTCGTCGACGATCCAGGGGACGATCGTGGCCGCGCCGTCGGGGAAGTCCGCGATCCCGGCGAGACAGTCGCCGTCGAACGTCTCCGCGACCACGGCGGCCGGGCTCCTGAAGATCTGCGCGGCGCCGGCCGCCGCCGCCTCCAGCAGCCTCGCGAAGTTCGGGGCGGAGTGCACCGCCATGGTCGTGTCGGCCAGCCCGAGCAGCCGTTCGGCGAGCAGTTCCGCGCGCTGCCGGGCCCGGTAGTAGCGCAGCACCGCGTGGGAGGTGGCGACCAGTTCCTCCGGCTCGATCGGCTCCGCCAGGTACGCGTCCGCGCCCCGGGTCAGCCCCTGCGCCCGGTCCACCACGTCCACCGCGTGCGCGGACACGTGGATCACCGGCATCGCCGGGTGCGCCGCCTTGATCCGTTCGCAGACGTCGAAGCCGTTCAGGTCGGGCAGCCGCACGTCGAGCACCACGAGATCGATCGGGTCCACCCCGACCCGGGCCAGCGCCTCGCCGCCGCTCTCCGCCTCCAGCACCGCGAAGCCCGCCCGGGAGAGCCAGCTCACCAGGAGGTAGCGCTTGGTGGGGCTGTCGTCGACCACCAGGACCGTCGCCGGGCCGCCCTCCACGTCACGCTCCGCCCACAGGCAGGGTGACGGTGAACGTGCTGCCCCGGCCCGGCTCGCTGGACACCACCAGGCTGCCGCCGAGCAGGGTCACCAGCCGCCGCGCGTACGGCAGGCCGAGGCCCGTGCCGCCGACCCGGGTGGCGCCGGGCACCTGGTAGAACTCCTCGAAGATCCGCTCGTGCAGCTCCGGAGGGATGCCCGCGCCGGTGTCGGAGACGGCCAGCGACCACTGGTCGTCCCGCCGCTCCGCCCGCAGCCGGACCTCCCCGCGCTCGGTGAACTTGAGCCCGTTGTGCAGCAGGTTGCGCAGGACCTGGGCGAGCAGCACCTCGTCGGTGCGCAGCGTCGCCGGCACGGGCGGCTCCTCCACCACCAGCTCGACGTCGGGCCGGGTGGCGAGGGCGCGCAGCGTGCCGCGCAACTGGCCGAAGACCGGCCGCAGGTCGACCTCACTCCAGTCGGGCTCGATCCGGCCCGACTCGGCCTTGGCCAGGTCGAGCAGCTCGTTGACCAACGTGAGGAGGTCACCCGCCGACGAGCGGATCAGCCCGACCTGGCGGGCCTGCTCGGCGGTGAGCGGGTCGGAGGCGGAGTCGCCCAGCAGCCGGCCCAGCCCCATGATCGCGGTGACCGGGGCCCGCAGCTCGTGGCTGACGTTCGCCAGGAACCGGCTCTTCGACTCGCTCGCCGCGCGCAGCTGGGCGGACTTCTCGTCCAGCTCGGCGTAGAGGGCGACCACGCCCCGGTTGGTCTCCTCCAGCTCCTCGGTGAGCTGGTTGTAGAGCGCCATCACGCCCCGGTTGGTCTCGGCCAGCTCCTCGTTCAGGACGGCCAGCTCGTCGCGCTGGCTGCGTACCTCGTCGAGGGCGGCGATCAGCTGCGCGTTCTGGGCGGCCAACTCGTCCAGGGCGCTGCCCGGCGCGTTCCGGTCGAGCTCGGCGCGCAGCTCGGCGAGACGCTCGGGGGTCAGCACCTCTGCGGTGACCGGAACACGTCGGGACATCCTCACGACCGTATCCCCCTCCCGTGGCACCACGCCCAACTTGTCCACCAACCGCGCCACCGCGCCGGACCGCGGCTCGTACCGCCCGCCGGGCAGCGGACGCACCGGGAGGAGGTCCACCCGCAGGTACCGCCTGCCGTCGGCGGGGTCGTCGACGAGGACGAACGCCACCTCCGCCCCGCCGGCCGAGTGCAGCAGGTCGCGGGCCACCTCGCTGAGCGCCGTGGCGATGCGTACCTGGTCCTGGTGTTCCAGCCCCACCGCGGCGGCGACCTCGCGGCCCCGCTGCCGGACGACGAAGATGTCGTGTTCGACCCGCAGCGCCATCGTCAGCAGGGGCGCCCCGGCGAACCCGGTCACGACCATCCCCGCGCGACCAGGACGCAGGCGTCGTCGCGGCGCGTGCCGGCGTCCCGCAGCAGCGTCGCGGCCACCACCAGGGGCGACCGGTCGACGAGACCGGGATAGTCGGCGAGCTGCCAGCGGTCGACCACCCCGTCACTGTGCATGACCAGCAGGGCGTCGGCCTCGAAGGGGTAGTCGTACTCCCGGATCGGGGGGCGCTGGTGCCCGGCGATGCCGGGCAGCGAGACCAGGCCCCGCCGCCTGCCGTCCGCGCCGATGACGGCGGCGGAGATGTTGCCCAGCCCCGAGTAGCGCAGCACCCCGGCCGACGGATCCGGCTCGGCCACGGCCAGCGCGGCGCCCCGGGTGTGCGACATCGAGCGGTGCAGGTGCGCGACGACCGCCGCCGGCGCCCCCGCCGGCGCCTTGCGGAACGCGTCGAGCGCGGCGTCGGTGGCGGCGGAGGCCAGCGGTCCGTGTCCCAGGCCGTCGCAGACCAGCACCTGGCGACGGCCCTCGACGATCCGCCACGCGTACCCGTCGCCGCTGACCGATTCCCCGGCCAGCGGCCGGCTGAGCGCGCCGACCCAGGGCCACCGCTCGTGCCCGCCGGGGCGGTTCGGCCAGATCTGCACGGCGAGCACCGTGCCGCGCTCCGGCCGGGAGTAGCCGTCGAACCAGGTGGCCTGCCGGACGATCGCGCCGAGGCCGATGCCGAGCGTCCCGGCGGTGGAGTGCCCGTCCTGCGAGGAGGCGGTGAGGTCGGCCATCCCGGGCCCGGCGTCGACGGCGATCAGCTCCACGCCGGCCTCCCCGTCGCGCCGCACCGGCCGCAGCAGCAGGACACCGTCGTCGGCGTGCTTGACCAGGTTGCTGGTCAGCTCGGCGGCGACGATGGCCAGGTCGGCGGTGCGGGCGGCGCCCAGGTCGAGCTGGGCGGCGAGCCGTTCGGCGGCCCGCCGCACCGTGCTGGCCGCGCTGCCGCTCTCGACCCGGAACCAGATTCCGCGGTCGGGGACCGCGTCGTCGTTCACCGGGACCACTTGGTGACCGTGATCCGGGTTCCCTCACCGACGGCGGTCTGGATGTCGAACTCGTCGACGAGCCGGCGTGCGCCGCTGAGCCCGAGGCCGAGCCCGCCGCCGGTGGTGTAGCCGTCGGTCAGCGCCAGGTCGAGGTCGGCGATGCCCGGGCCGGAGTCGGCGAAGACGATCCGCACTCCCCGCCGCCGGCCGTTGTCCACCGTGGCCACCTCGACCGTGCCGCCGCCGCCGTACACCAGGGTGTTGCGGGCCAGCTCGCTCGCCGCGGTGACGACCTTGGTCTGGTCGACCAGCGAGAGCTTGACGGCCACCGACACCGTACGCACCAGCTGTCGGACGCGTACCACGTCCTCGTCGCTGCGGATCGCCTGCGCCTGCGGCTGGCCCAGGTCGACTCCGGCGGTCATGACAACGCCGTCGTCTCGGCGTCCGGTTCGTCGTCGAACGCGAGCTCGCGCTCGTCGGCGTGGGCCGCCGCGATCAACTCCATGCCCCGCTCGACGTTGAGCGCCGTCCGGATGCCGTTGAGCGACAGGCCCAGCTCGACCAGGGTGATGGCGACGGCGGGACGCATGCCGACCACGACCGTCTCCGCGTCGAGCACCTTGGAGATCGAGGCGATGGTCGACAGCATCCGCCCGACGAAGGAGTCGACGATGTCCAGGGCGGTGATGTCGATGATCACGCCGTGGCAGCCGGTGGCGACGATCCGCTCCGCGAGGTCCTCCTGGAGCTGGACCGCCGTCTGGTCGGACATGTCGACCTGGATGGAGACCAGCAGGATGTCGCCGATCTTGAGGATCGGCACCCGTTCCATCAGGCCTCCCGGCGCTGGCGGCGGCCGGTCTCGACCCCGGTGAGCCGGAGCACGTGCCGCAACGCGTCGGCGAGGCTGGCCTTGGTGGCGATGTCGCCGAACTCGATGCCCAGCGCCACGATGGTCTGCGCGATCTGCGGCCGGATGCCGGAGATGATGCAGTCGGCGCCCATCAGCCGGGCGGCCACCACGGTCTTGAGGATGTGCTGGGCGACCTGGGTGTCCACCGCCGGTACGCCGGTGATGTCGATGATCGCGTAGGGCGAGCCGGTGTCGACCAGGGTCTGGAGCAGCCGCTCCATCACCACCTGGGCCCGGGCCGAGTCGAGGGTGCCGACCAGCGGCACGGCGACCACGCCCTCCCAGAGCTTCACCACCGGGGTGGACAGCTCCAGCAACTGCTCCGCCTGGTCGGCGATGAGGCTCTCGCGGGTGCGCACGAAGCTCTCGAAGGTGAACAGGCCCATCTGGTCGATCAGCCCGGAGAAGGCGACGTAGTCGCGCAGCCTCTCGGCGCCGCCCTCGGCCTCCAGCAGCTCCAGCAGCACCTCCTTCAGCGCGAACACGCTGATCGCGGTCTCGGAGGCGGAGAAGCCCTGCCGGGCGCGCCCCCGGGACAGCTCGGAGAGCACGGCGCGCAGCTCCGTGGCCTGCTCGGAGTCAAGGTCGACGGCACCCTGCTCACTCGCAGTGATCATGCTAGAGTGCAGCTCCTGCACCTGCCGGCGCAGCTCGCCCTGGCTGAGCCGCCCGCGCAGGGACGCGGCGACGATCTCCGTCCAGCGCTGCGTGACCCGCTCGGCGTGACCGGTCAGCAGACCGGCCAGCCGGTTGCCTTCCTCCGTGCTCAACGCCATGGTGAACCCCCTTCGACCTCGACGGCGGACTCTATCACCGGAGGCCGGAGCGCTAGTTGCCGCAGGGCAAACGAATGAGCACGGCCACCGGATACCGCCTCCCGTTCTGCGTACCACCCCGATGGTGGGATACCGTTTCCCCGATAACAGGAGGTCTGGCGAATGTCCTTGACGGTGCACACGGAACAGCGCGGCGACGTGGTCGTCGTCTCGGTCGCGGGCGAGCTGGACATGGCGACCGCACCGCAGTTGCAGGACCAGATCACCGACCTGCTCGACAAGGGTCGCAGCCGACTCGTCTTCGACCTGGCGAACGTCTCGTTCTGCGACTCCACGGGGCTGTCGGTGTTCGTCCGCGCCAAGAACAGCTGCGACGAGGCCGGCGGCGTGGTGCGGCTGGCCGCCCCGCAGCGGGGCGTGCTGCGCATCCTCGAGGTGAGCGGCCTCGTCGAGGTGCTGCACACCTACCCCACGGTCGAGCAGGCCGTGGCCGGCGACCCGACGCCCGCCACCTCCTGACGGTTTCCCCTCACGCCTCGTCCTCGATGTGTCGGGGACGGGCGATCACCATGCCCGCGCCGGTCTGCACGGCGAGTGCCACCAGCAGGAACCCGATCGGGACGGTCCACCCGCCGGTGGTCCCGTAGAGGATGCCCACGAGCAGCGGCCCCAGCGCGGCGATGAGGTAACCGACGCTCTGGCTGAACGCGGAGAGCGCCACCGTCCCCTCGGCGGTGCGCGCGCGCAGCCCGATGGTGGCCAGGATCATCGGGAAGGCGCTCTGCCCGATCGCGAGCAGCACCACCCAGAGCAACGCCCCGTCGTGCGGCGCGACGGCCATCCCGACGTAGGCCAGGGCCATCGCGGCGGAGAGCGTCAGCACCAGCGGGTGCAGGGTGCGCAGCCGCCCGGCCAGGGTGGGCATCAGCAGCGCGATCGGCACGCCCAGGGCGGTCACGCCGGCGAGCAGCAGGCCCGCGTCCTGCGGGCGGTAGCCGGCGTCGCGGAAGAGCTGGGCCAGCCAGCCCATGATCGCGTAGGCGCCGAGCGACTGCGTCCCGAAGTAGACCGCCATCGCCCAGCCGAGCCGGGTCCGCCCGGGCCGGATCCGCCCGGGGCGGGGCGCCGCCGCCGTCGGGGTCGCCGCCCGTCGGGCCGCGCGCGCCCGCAGCGCCAGGGGCACCCACGGGAGTACGGCCACCAGGGCCAGCCCAGCCCAGACGGCGAGCCCGGCCCGCCAGGTGCCGAAGAGGTGCGCCACGGGCACCGCCGCCGCGGCCGCCACCGTCGCGCCCACCGTCAACGTCATCGAGTACGCCCCGGTGACCAGCCCGATGCGGTGCGGGAAGTACTGCTTCACCAGGAGCGGGAGCAGGACGTTCGCCACCGCGATCCCGGCCAGCGCCAGGGCGCTGCCGGCGATGAAGACCAGCGCGGAGTCCGTACCGACCCGGACGAGCTGCCCGGCGGCGAGGATCAGCATCGCCACCACCAGCACCCGGGCCGGGGAGTTCCGGCGGACCAGCCGGGGGGTGAGCGACCCGAAGACGGCGAAGGCCACCGCGGGCAGGGTGGTCACGACCCCGGCCAGCGCCCCGGAGAGGGCCAGGCCGCCGCGTACCTCGTCGAGCAGGGCGCCGAGGCTGGTGATGGCGGCCCGCAGGTTGAGCGCCACGAGCAGCATGCCGACGAGCACGAGCAGCCCACCGGCGACCGGTCCGGCCGGGGCGGGGGTGGCGGCAGGAGCCGTCGCATCCGCCGGCGCGGGCACGTCGTCCGGCCCGGCGATCGTCTCCCGCGCGGAACGCGGCGCGGTTCCGGCGTCGACGGCGGCGGTGGTTGGCGGGGTCATGCGTCTGAACCTACAATCATGGGATGAATTCCTGGCGGGTGTTGTAACCAGTGCCACCGTCGGTTGATTCCGCCGCCCCGCCACCCCGGGGGCACCGGGTGCGGCAGACCATCGCGCAGCTCAGGGAGCGGATCCTCGGCGGCGAGTGGCCGCTGGGCGGGCGGATCCCCACCGAGCCGCAACTCGTCGCGGCGCTCGGCGTGGGGCGCAACACGGTCCGCGAGGCGGTGCGGGCGCTGGTGCACGCCGGGGTGCTGGAGTGCCGGCAGGGCTCCGGGACGTACGTGGTGTCGACCGACGAACTGGCCCCCGCGGTGGCCCGCCGGCTCACCGCCGACCGGATGGCCGAAGTGGTCGAGGTGCGCCGCGCCTTCGAGGTGGAGGCCGCCCGGCTCGCCGCGCTGAGGCGTACGGCCGAGGACCTGGCGGCCCTGGACGGCGCGCTCGCCACCCGTGAGGCGGCCTGGCGCGACGGCCGGTTCGACGAGTTCGTGGCGGCCGACGCGGCACTGCACACCGCCGTGGTCGCGGCGGCGCACAACGGCATGCTCGCCGAGCTGTACGCCTCGGTCGGCACCGCGCTGCACAGCACGATCGCCCAGTCGATGGGCGGCGCGCTGGAGCCGGAGCGCTACGCCGACCACTCCCGGCTGGTCGAGGCGATCCGGGCCGGCGACCCGGACCGGGCGGCGATCGAGGCCGGCGCTTTTCTGGAGCCCACGCCCGGGGCATAGGTTGTGCCGGACGGAAGACCGGACACCTCGGGAGTACGGATGCTCAAGGGCTTCAAAGACTTCATCATGCGCGGAAACGTCGTCGACCTGGCGGTCGGTGTCGTCATCGGCGCCGCGTTCACGGGCGTGGTCACCCAGCTCACCAAGTCGTTCCTGGAACCGCTGGTCCGGGTGCTCATCGCGCTGCTCACCGGCAGCAAGAACGGCCTCACCGGGTCCACGCCGACGTTCCGCGAGATTCCGTTCGACTGGGTGGCCTTCGTCAACGCGCTGATCACCTTCCTGCTCACCGCGGCGGCGCTCTACTTCCTCGTGGTGTTCCCGATGAACAAGCTGGCCGAGCGGCGCAAGCGGGGCGAGGAGCCGCCGCCGAAGGCCCCGAGCGAGGAGGTCAGGCTGCTCACCGAGATCCGCGACGCCCTGGTCGCCGCCGGCCACACCACCCCCGGGCAGCAGCGCGGCGCGCTCGACGACGTCCTCGGCCGCCGGGAGGAACCGCCCACCCCGCGCTGAACCCGGCGCACGCACATCGGCCCCTGCGGGAATCCCGCGGGGGCCGCACATTTTCGTACGCCTGTTCGATAGAGTCCCGCCATGGAGCAGCGGAAGCACTGGTGGAACGGGAAATGGGGCCGGCTGGCCCGGCGCGACGTCTTCCTCCGGGTGGACGGCGACCGGTGGCACGTCGAGCAGCGCGCCGGCGGCTCCGAGGGCGTCTCCCGTTTCTACGAGCACGGCACCGCCGACGAGGCCGAGGAGACCGTCCGGGCGCTGCTCCAGGGCACCGACACCTGGCGCGAACTCTCCCCCCGCCCGCCGAGCGCCTGGTCCCCGGAGGTGTGACCGGTACGCCACCACGAGATCTTGGACAGTTGCCGTTCGGCCCGAGCGACAACTGTCCAAGATCTCGACGATGGTTTAGCCGGAGCGGGGTCCGGGAACCGCGCCAGGATGGAGCAGCAGGACACCGAGCGACAGGCGACAGTTTCCCGGGTCACCACGGGCATGCGGGTGGTCGACGTCGACGGCACCGAGGTCGGCACCGTCGACCTGGTCCAGCGGGGCGACCCGAACGCGGTGACCGTGCAGGCGCCGACCGCCGACCCGGGCAGCAGCCTGGACGAGCTGATCGAGTCGACGGCCGTCGAGGAGCCGGACGTGCCGGCCGACCTGGCGGCCCGGCTGCTACACAGCGGCTACCTGAAGGTCTCCACCGACCTGGTCCGCACCGGCGCGGTCTACGTGCTCGCCGAGCAGATCGCCGCCGTCACCGACGACCAGGTACGCCTCGACGTCCCGGCCCGCGACCTGCCGCCCGAGGAGTGAACGACGCGAGGAACGGCCCTGGCCGGCGGCGCACCGGCCACCGCCGCTGATCTGGCATCCCGCCGAGCTTCGGCCTGACGCAACCCGACGGTCGTCCGGACCCGTCGAGCTTGCGGAGGAGGGAGCCCCGATGGCGGATGCCGAGCGTGAGTTCGTGGAGTACGTCTCCGCGCGACTGCCGAGACTGCACCGGACCGCGTTCCTGATGTGCGGCGACGCCCACTTGGCCGACGACGTGGTGCAGCAGACGATCACGGCGCTGTACGTGAACTGGCGCCGCGCCAGCCGGGCCGACAACGTCGACGCGTACGTGCACCGGATGCTGGTCCACAAGCTCGTTGACGAGAAGCGGTTGAGCTGGGCGAAGGTCCGGCTGCTGGGATGGATGCCGGAGCCGGAGCGCCCCTCGGTCACGCCGCACGACGACCTGGCCGAGCGGGACAGCCTGCTCGCCGCGCTCGCCCGCCTTCCTCGCGGCCAGCGCACCGTGCTGGTCCTGCGGTTCCTGTGTGACCTGTCGCTGGCCGACACGGCCGCCGCGATGGGCTGCTCCGAAGGCAACGTGAAATCGCAGACGGCGCGGGCGCTGGTGGCGGTCCGCCAGGTGCTCGACGTCACCGAGATGTCCGGGAGGAATTCGAGATGACCGCGTTGGACGACCAGCGGTTGGCCGCACTGCTGCAAGCGGCGCCGGTTCCCGAGCCTCGGGTCGACGTGGGCCGCGCGGTCCGGGACGGCCGGCGCCGCCGTCAGCGCCGCCGCGTCGGCGGGATCGCCGCGGTGACGGTGATGGCCGGGCTCGGCGTCGTGGGCGCCGTCCAGCTCGGCGGGGCCGCCAGCCGGCCGGCTCCGGCCACGCCGGCCCTCGCGGCGTCACCGGCCGGGACCGCGTCGGCCGCCCCGGTCCCGCCGGTCACCTGCGAGGCGTCGTGGTTGCCGCAGCCGATCGACGGTCCGGTCGCGGTGGCGAACCACGTCGACCCCACCGGGCGGTACATCGTCGGCGATATCGGCACCGGGCAGGAGGACGGGCGGGTCGTGCTGTGGACCGACGGCCGGGCAGCCGTCCTGCCGGCTGGCGCGCGGCACGCGGCCGCAGTCAACGCCGGCGGCGTCGTGGTCGGCACCAACGGCGACGGCACCGGATGGGTCCACCGGGATGGAAAGCTACGCTTCCTGGCCACCCCACCCGGCTACCACGCGGTCCTCGTGCACGCGGTCAACGGCCGGGGCGACATCGTCGGCACCGCCAGGGGAGCCGGCGACTCGCACCACGCCGTGCTGTGGTCGGCGGACCGCCCGCAGGAGTACCGGCTGATCGGCCGGCCGGGATCCGCAGCGACCGGGATCACCGAGGACGGCACGGTCGTCGGCGTGATGGGCCAACTGCCCTACCGGTGGACGCCGCAGGGCGTCGGGGCGGCGCTGGCGGTGCCCGACGGCTACCCGCGTGCAACGGTCGAGTCGGCGCACGGCGCATGGGCGATCGGCATCGTTCCCGGCGCCAAGCAGGGCGGTGCCGTGCAGATGCTGCCGGTACGTTGGAATCTCACGACGGGGGCGGTGAGCCTCCTGCCGTTCCCGGGGACGAGCGGCATCGCCGGCAACGGCGACCTGCTGGTCGGCGGCAGTGAGCCGCAGGTCGTCGCCCCGGACGGCACGTCCCGCCGGTTGCCGGGCCGGCCCGATGTCCGGGCGACCGAGGCGGGCACGTACACGGCCAACGGGATCAGCGACGACGGTCTGACCGTGGTGGGTGCCGTCTTCGAGAACCAGGTGTACCGGCCGCTGGTGTGGCACTGCCACCGCTGAAGGTCGCACGCAGGTCCGTGCCGCTGACGGCGGGCACCCGGAGGGGTCGTTCCGCCGACTCGGCCGCACCCGGCCCGGGCCCGCCCGGCGCAGCCGCAGCCGGCCCGGCCGGCTCGGTCACGGGTCCGGATGGCGATTCCGGCGCGGTTGGCCCGTCGGAGCGCCGGCGGAAGAGCAGGAGCATCACCCCGCCCGCGACCAGGCCCCAGAACGCGCCGCCCACGCCGAGCAGGGCCACCCCGGAGGCGGTCACCACGAAGGTGACCACCGCGGCCTCGCGGGCCGCCGGCTCCGCCAGCGCCGAGGTGAGCGCGGTGGCCAACGCGCCGAGCAGCGCCAGCCCGGCGACCGCCTCGATCAGCACCGGCGGGGCGAGCGCCACCAGCGCGGTCGCCGCACCGGCGCCCAGCCCCAGCAGGGCCAGCCCGATCCCGGCGGTGACCGAGGCGATCCAGCGACGGTCGGGGTCCGGATGGGCGTCCGGGCCGGCGGCCAGGGCGGCGGTGATCGCGGCGAGGTTGACCGCGTGCCCACCGGCGGGCGCGGCGACCACGGTGGTCAGCCCCGTGGCGCGCAGCGCGGCGCCGAAGGGTGGGCGGTAGCCGTAGCCGACCAGCACCGCCATTCCCGGTACGTTCTGCGCGGCCATGGTGACCAGGAAGAGCGGCAACGCGAGGCCGACCATCGCGGAGACGTTCCAGGCCGGGGCGGTCAGCTCGACCGCGGGGAGCAGCCGGGCGCCACCGAACCCGGAGACCGAGGTGGTCAGCGCGATCGCCGCCACCGCGACGACCAGCGCGCCGGGCACCGCCCACCGCCGGGCGAACCGGTGCAGCAGCAGCCAGGCCAGCACCACGGGGACGGCCAGCCGGGGCACCTCGACCAGCGCGCGGACGGGGGCGGTGCACAGCGGCAGCAGGACCCCGGCGAGCATCGCGCCGGCGATCGGCCGGGGGATAGCCGCGACGGCCCGCCCTAGGGCGGGGAACAGCCCGGCGGCCACGATCAGCGCGCCCGAGACGAGGAACGCCCCGACGGCGACGGGCCACCCGCCGGGCATCGCACCGGTGGCGACCAGCAGCGCCGCGCCCGGGGTCGACCAGGCCACGCTCATCGGGATCCGGTGCCGCAGGCCCAGCCACACGGCGGAGAGCCCGGAGGCCACGCACACCGCCAGCAGCCCGGAGGCGGCCTGCGCGTCCGAGGCGCCGACGGCCCGCAGGCCGGCCAGCACCACCGTGAACGAGCTGGCGAACCCGACCAGCGCGGTCACCACGCCCGCCAGCACCGGTTGCGACAGTCCCGCCATCCCACTCCCCCGACCGTTCCGTTTACGGAACAACAACCTGTAGCACCATAGCGGGGTGCCGCAGACGTCACCAGTCCACCGATCGGCCCCCGATCCGGGAGCCGAGGCCGTCGGTCGCCGGGTACGCGCCCTGCGCGAGGAGCGCGGGATGTCGCTGTCCGCCCTCGCCCGGCTCGCCGGGGTGGGCAAGGCGACCCTCTCCGGCCTGGAGAACGGCACCCGCAACCCGACCCTGGAGACGCTCTACGCGATCACCGCGCAGCTCGGCGTACCGCTGACGGCCGTGCTCTCCGGCCCGGCGGCCGGGCCGGTCGTACGCGGCGCTGCCGTCAGCGCCATCCTGCTGGAGGTCTTCGAGGACAGCGACGCCACCTACGAGCTGTACCGGATGCTGGTCTCGCCCGGCCCCGAGCAGCTCTCCCCCGCACACCAGCGGGGCGTCACCGAGCACGTCACCGTCTTCTCGGGCGTGCTACGCGCCGGCCCGGTCGACGCGCCGCTGACCGCCGCCGCCGGCGGGCACCTGCGCTGGACCTCGGACGTGCCGCACGTGTACGCCGCCGTCGGCGACGAGGAGGTCGCCGCCAGCCTCCTGCTCCGCTACCCCCGCCGCTGAGCATCCGCCGGCGATGCGGGCCGCGCCGGCCCGGTCGGGCGTGCGCTCAGCCGTCGACCGGCGTCGGCACCGGCAGCCGCCGCTGCACGGCCCAGATCGCCGCCTCGGTACGCGACGCGGACCCGGTCTTGCGCAGCAGGTTGGACACGTGCACGGTGACGGTCCGCACCGAGATGCCGAGGGCCCGCGCCACCTGCTTGTTGGACATCCCGGCGACCAGGCAGCCCAGCACCTCGATCTCCCGCCCGGTCAGCTCGGCGTCGACCGGGTCGGCGGGTCGCTGCGGCGCCACCCTCGGCGCTCGCGGGGCGGGCGGCGGCCGGAGCAGGGCCTCGGGTCCCCGGCCGGCGTGCGCGGCGAGCAGCTCGGTGAGCGCGTACGGATTGCCGCCGGTGCGCTGCCAGACGGCGCGTACCAGCCGGCCGGACGGGCGCGGGTCCGCGTACACCTGGGTCAGCACCTCGGCGACCTCGGCCGGCAGCAGCGGTCCGAGGTGTTGGCGGACGGCGCCCCGGACGCCGCAGAGCCGGGCCAGGGCGCGGACCGCGAGGTCCGGCGCGACGGCGTCCTCGGCGGGCCGGCTCGCCACCACCAGCAGCGCCGGCAGGTCGGCGGCGGTCGCCAGCTCGCCCACGAGGTTCAGGCTGGCCGGGTCGAGGGCGTGCAGGTCCTCCACCACCAGTACGGCGGGGCCGGCGCCGACGAGCAGCCGGACGACCCGCACCGCGAGCCGGAGCAGGGTGCCCGGCGCGTAGCGCTCGCGCGGCGCGGTGGGCTGCTGGGCGAGCCAGGCCAGCGCGTCGGGCGGCAGGTCGAGCCGGCTCGTGTCGCGGCCCGTGAGGACGGCGGCCAGCCAGTCGTACGGGGCGGGGCTGTGCACGCGGGCGGCGCCGGAGAGCACCACCGCCGGTCGGGGGGTGAACGCGTCCAGGGCGGCCGCGACCAGCAGGGACTTGCCCACCCCGGCCTCGCCGGTGAGCACCGCGACGGCCGGCGCGGAGCGCCGGGAATCGACCACGGTGGACCACGCCCGGTCGAGCTCGACCAGCTCACCGGCGCGCCCGACCATGGACACCGGCATCATTCCCCAACCCTACGCAGTAGTGCGTAGAGACGGCGGGAGGGTGTTCTTGGCAAGCTTGACCCCATGACGCTGATCCTCCGCTCGGCCATCATCAACGACATCGGCCTGGTCCGCACCAACAACGAGGACTCCGCCCTCGCCGGTGACCGCCTCGTCGCGGTCGCGGACGGCATGGGCGGCCTGCCCGCGGGCGAGGTGGCGAGCGAGATCGTCATCCGCATCCTGGACGAGCTGAGCCCGCCCACCACCCCCGACGAGGCGGCCGGAGCCCTGCGGGCCGTGGTGAGCACCGCGAACCGGCGCATCCACGCCGCCATCACGGTCGACCCGGCGCGCGACGGCATGGGTACGACGCTGACCGCCGCCCTGCTCGCCGGGGACGCGCTGGTGCTGGCCCAGGTGGGCGACTCGCGCTGCTACCTGCTGCGCGACGGGGAGCTGACCCAGCTCACCCGGGACGACACCTTCGTCCAGGCGCTGGTCGACCAGGGGGCGCTCTCGCCCGAGCAGGCACGGCACCACCCGCAGCGGTCCCTGGTGACCCGGGCGGTGCAGGGCTCGGACACGCCCCCGGCGATCGGGGTGCTCACGGTGGTGGCCGGCGACCGGCTGCTGCTGTGCAGCGACGGGCTCTCCGACTACGTCGAGGACGGCACGATCGCCGCCGCGCTGAGCACGTACGGCGACCGGCACCAGTGCGGCGAGCAGCTCGTCAAGCTCGCCCACCAGGCCGGCGCGCCGGACAACGTGACCGTCGTGGTCTCGGACGTCGTCGCCGTCTGAGCACGTCCCGGCTCCCGTCGCGGTCAGCCGCCGGCAGCTAGGTAGTTGTGCCAGCTAGGTAGTACCGCTATGTTCCTCGGGTGGATTCCGACCGGCGCGGGCAGTGGCTGCGCGGGGTGCTCGACCTCTGCGTCCTGGCCCTGCTGCGCGAGGGCGAGTCCTACGGCTACCAGCTCGCCCAGGCTCTGGAGGCCGCCGGCATCGGGCCGATCCAGGGCGGCACGCTCTATCCGGTGCTGCTGCGCCTGCAACGCACCGGTCTGGTCACCGCCGACTGGCGGGAGGGCGCGTCCGGTCCGGCCCGCAAGTACTACCGGCTCACCGACAGCGGGCGGGCGACCCTGCGCCAGGGCGGCAGCGCCTGGCTCGCGTTCGTCGCCCCGGTGACCGGCCTCGTCACGAAGGGGGTCGACGGATGAACGCCGACGAGTGGCTGCGGGCGTTCGCGGCCGAGTTGGACCGGCGCCGGGTCCGGGCGGACGCCGCCCGGCACGTGGTCGCCGAGGCCGCCGCGCACCTGCGCGACGGCGGGGGCGACCCGTGGGCCGTCTTCGGCCGGCCGCAGGACTACGCCGCCGCGATCGTCGAGACCATCGGCACCTCGCCCGCTGCGCGCCCCGGACCGGTCCGGCTGCACGCGCGGGGCATCACCAAGCGGTACGGGCGACACACCGTCCTGCGCGACGCGTCCCTGACCGTCCGGGCCGGTCAGATCGCCGCCGTGATCGGGGCGAACGGCTGCGGCAAGAGCACCTTCCTGCGCGTCTGCGCCGGGCTGGTCTCCCCCGACGCCGGGGACGTGACCGTCTCCGGCCGGGTCGGCTACTGCCCCCAGCAGGGCGGCACCGCCGACTTCCTGCTGCCCGACGAGCACTTCGTGCTGATCGGCGCCGGCCGGGGCGTGGCCCGGGGGCCGGCCCGCCGTGCCGGTCGGGCGGCGGCCCGCCACCTCGGCTGGGAGGCCGACGGCGACGTCCTCGCCCGCAACCTCTCCGGCGGCACCCGGCAGAAGCTGAACCTGACCATGTCCACCCTCAGCGAGCCGGACGTGCTGCTGCTCGACGAGCCCTACCAGGGCTTCGACCGGGGCACGTACGTCAACTTCTGGGACCAGCTCGCCCGGCTGCGCGACGAGGGACGGGCGATCGTCGTGGTGACCCACCTGCTCAACCAACTCGACCGGGTCGACCTGGTGCTCGACCTGACCCCGGCCACCCAGGGAGGGCGTGCGTGAACCGGCTCGTCACCGTCGCCGAGATGACCCTGCGGGAGCTGCTGCGCCGTCGGGGCGTGCTCCTGCTGCTGCTGTTGATGCCGCTGGCGTTCTGGCTGATCCGGCGGGACTCGCACGTCGGGCAGTCCGTACGCTCGCTGCTGCTCGGCATCAGCTGGGCCGTCAGCACCGCCGCCCTCTTCGCCACCGGCGCGGCCCGCGAGCTGGAGCCCCGGCTGCGGCTGGCCGGCTACCGCCCGCACGACCTCTACCTCGGCCGGATGCTCGGCCTGTGGGCGACCGGGCTCATCCTGTCCGTGCCGTTCTTCGTGCTCACCGTCGTCGACGCGCCCGAGCTGCGGCACGGCGGGGTGGCGGTGGCGATGCTCTGCTGCGTGGGGGTGGCCGCGCCCTTCGGGATGCTGATCGGCGCGCTGCTCCCCCGCGAGCTGGAGGGGACGCTGCTGCTGCTCACCGTGGTGGCGGTGCAGATGCTGATCGACCCGGCCGGCACCGGCGCGAAGCTGACCCCGTTCTGGTCCAGCCGGGAGATCGCCACCTGGGCCGTGGACCACACCGACTCCGGCTACCTGGCGCGGGGGTCGCTGCACGGGCTGGCCGTCACCGCGCTGCTGATCGGCACCGTGGCGGCCGTGTTCAGCGTCCGGCTGCGCCGCCGCCGGCACCTTCGACACCTGCCGATCGGCTGACCGTCCGCCGGTCCGGTCACCGGCGATTGCGGTTGCGGCGACCGCCGGGTCGGGATGGGATGGGCGGATGACCGTCCGCCGGGTGAACGCCGAAGAAAGACTGTCCACCAGCTTCGCGCTCGGCGCGTACGCCTTCGAGGCGTCGCCGCGCAGCGCGGCCCGGGCGGAGGAGTTCCGCGGCTACCTGCCCTACAACGAGGGCAACCGGACGCTGGTCGTCGAGGAGGGCGGCGTCACGCTGGCCGCCGCCTCGGCGATCCCGATGCGGCAGAACGTGCGCGGCGAGGTGCTGCCGATGGCCGGCGTCGCCGGGGTCGCCACCCATCCGCTGGCCCGCCGGCGCGGGCACGTACGCACCCTGCTGCACCGGCTCCTCGACGAGATGCGCGACGAGGGGCACCAGCTCAGCGCGCTCTACCCGTTCCGGCCGTCGTTCTACGCCCGGTTCGGCTACGTGGGGCTGCCGAAGCCGCGTACGGTCACGTTCTCGCCGGCCGACCTGGGCGAGCTGCTCGGCGCCGACCTGCCCGGCGAGGTCGGCTGGCAGCGCATCGGCGAGGGCTACCAGGACTGGCGCCGGTTCACCGAGCGGTGCCTGAACGAGCGGCACGGCTTCGCGATCTTCCCCAGCTACCGCGACGTGGGGTTGCGCGACCGCGACGAGCACTGGCTGTTGACGGCCCGCACGGGCGGCACGGTCACCGGTGCCGTGATCTACCGCATCGACGACCACGGCGGCACGCTCGCCGCCGGTGACCTGCTCGCCGCCGACCCGGTCGCCCGGGCGCTGCTGTTGCAGTTCTTCGGCCGGCACGTCGACCAGGTGGAGCGGGTCACGGTCCAGGTGCCCGTCGACGAGGTGCCGGAGCTGTGGCTGACCGACCTGGCCGTGCACGTCGAGGCGCAGGTGGCCCGGCCGGGTTCCTCCGCGCCGATGGCCCGGCTGCTGTCGGTCGACGCGCTGGCCGGGCTGCCCGTCGGGCCGGGCCGGGTGCGGGTGGAGCTGACCGGCGACCGGTGGCTGGCCGGGTCGTACCTGCTGGACGGCACCACCGGCACGCTGGAGCTGGTCACCGGCTCCGCCGCCACGGCCGGCTCGCCGCCAACCAGCACGCTGACCGCCGCCGGCATCTCCGCCCTGGCGTACGGGGTGCTGGACCCGGTCGAGGTGGGTCTGCGCGGGCTGGGCGACGTGTCGCCGGAGGCGGCCGCCGAGTTGCGCCGCCTCTTCCCCCGCGAGCACCCGTACGTCTTCGCCGACTTCTGACCCCGTTCCCTCCCGCCCTCCGCCTTGTCGATCAAGAGGTTTGCGTCCTCCGGGGCGTCGATTCGAGGCGCAACCCTCTTGATCGACCCGAATGGTGACGCGGGCCGGCGGGGGCGTGTCAGTAGGGGTTGCCGTGGCCGGCGGGGCGGCCACGCAGCAGGGCGGTGGGGCGGCCAGGGAGGTCGCCGGCCGCCGACATCGGCGGGCCGGCGGCGTGCGCGCCGTCGGCCATGCCGGCGAAGAGTTCCTTCAGTGCGCTGAGCGCGTCGTGGTGCGGGTGCCAGCCCAGCTCCGTCTCGGCGCGCTCGCTCGACATCAGCGGCGCGTGCAGCGCCAGCTCAACCCAACCGGCGTCGATCGGTTGCAGCCGCGCCCGCCAGGTCAGCGCGGCGGCGGCGCGCAGCACCGGGGCGGCGACGGGCACCGTCCAACCGTGGAAGTGCCGGGCCACCAGCTCCGGCGTCAGCACCGGGTCCGCGGCGACGTTGAACGCGCCGCGCGCGTCACCCAGGACCGCGCGGGCGTACGCGTCGGCGACGTCGTCGGTGTGCACCGCCTGCATCCGCAGCCGCCGGTTCGTCGGCACCAGCGGGATCCGGCCGAAGCGCAGCAGCCGGACGGGCGCGAACGGGCCGAGGAAGTAGCGGGTGATCTCGGTGGCCGCCGCCCGCTGGAAGTTCAGGCCGGGCCGCAGCCGCACCACCCGCAGGTCCGGGTGCTCCCGCTCCGCCCGGTCGAGCAGCGCCTCCACCTCGGCCTTGTCCCGGCTGTACGACGAGCCGGGCACCCCGGTCGCCGGCCAGCGCTCGGAGACCGGGTGGTCCTTCGGGCCGGACGCGTAGACGCCGACGGACGACGCGTACACCAGGGCCGGCACGCCGGCGCGGACCACGGCGTCGATCACGGCCGCGCTGCCGCCCACGTTGGTGCGGTGCAGTACGCGCTGGTCGTGGCTGGGCTGAATCTGCCAGGCCAGGTGCACCACCGCGTCGGCCCCGGCGAAGACCTCGGCGAGCTGGTCGGCGGCGCCGGGCAGGCCGACGTCGCAGGAGTGCCACTCCACCTGGTCGTACGGCTCACCGCACTCCGGCCCGGGCAGCCGGCGGGCCACCCCGGCGAGATCCACTCCGCGTTCCCGCCGCAGCCGGCGCAACAGGGCGGTGCCCGCGTTGCCGGTCGCCCCCACCACCACGATCCGCATGTCCGCCCCGTACCCGGTCAGCCCCGAGTCAATCGCCGATCACGACCACTGTCAGGAGTAGGGCGATCGGCCCGCTTCCAGGGGCCGGGCGAGTGGCGCCCGTCAGGGGCGGGGCGAGTGGCGGACCCAGTTCTTCTGCCCGCCCCGGCGACCCTGCGAGGCGGCGAGGCAGCGCGGGCAGATCCGGCCGACCGGGTCCGTCTCGGTGAGCACGTCCGTCGAGGTGTACTCGAACCGCACGTGCGGGAAGCGGCGCAGCCGGGTCCGGCTCAGGGGAAGCCCGCACACGGTCTGGTTCTGCCCCGGCAGCCAGGCGTGCACCTCGCCGGCCGGCCCCCGTACGCCGTCCGGGCCCGTCTCCTCGCTCGACGCCGCCACGGCCGGAGTGCTGCTCATCCTCATGCGGACACGGTTCCCCGCCGTCGACCGCCCATGCCTGCCGCCTCTCGGCCGCGCCGTCGGCCGGGTGCTCCGCGGCCCGCGGGCTGCCGTGGCGGCGGGCCGGCTCGGCGCGGCGTAGCTCAGCCCCGTTCGGCCAGCAGTGCGGCGATCAGGCAGCCGAACGCGGCCACCGAGGAGATCGTGCGGACGAGGTTCCCGCGCACCCAGGCCGCCTCGAACCAGGCCCGCACCTCGCCCAGGTCGGCGATCCGGTCCACCGGGCCGGCGGCCTCCAGCCGGTCGTTGAGCGGCACGTTGAGGCGGATGGTGACGCCGAAGGTGACCAGATAGCAGGCCAGCGCGGCGACGGTCCAGAGCAGGACCGGCCCGCCCCGGGTGAAATGCGTGGCGACGGCTGCGGCGAGCAGCGGCAGCGCGCCGAGGAAGGCGCTCAGGAACCAGCCGTTGAGGATCTTCCGATTGATCGACTGCATGGTGCCGACCAGCGTCCGGTCGTCGGTGGCGGCCAGCCCCGGCATGACCGCGCAGGTGAACGCGAAGAACAGCCCCGCCACCAGCCCGGTGGTCAGCGTCGCCCCGGCCAGGGCTGCGATGCGGATCGTCTCGGTCATCGGTGGTCCTCCCCCGTCGTCGTCCCACCAGTCAACCGGACGCTGTCCCGCCCGCCCATGGCAGAGCCGCTCAACATCTGCGCGACGCCCCGGGCCTGCCTCGTCCCGTACGCCCGGATACGCCCGCCCACGACGGGCGGGCGTATCCGGCGGCGGTTGCCCGCGCTCGGCCGGCCCTCACCCGGCGACACCCACGTCACGTCGGTCGGGGGTGTCCAGCCGCGAACTGATCGTCGTGAAACCCCCGCCGTCCCGGGCGGCGGCGGCGATGGCCGTGAGCACCTCCAGGACGTGGAGCCCCCGTGTCGCCGCGGCCAGCGCAGGCTGCCCCGTCAGGATGGCCCTGGCCATCTCGACCAGGCCCATCCCCATGAATCCGTCGGAGTCGCGTGGGCCGGGGAGCACCTCGACGAAGTCGGTGCTGCCCGCTCCCCTGAGCAGCACGGGGCCGCCCCACGAGTTGGCCTGCGCCGCGACGATCGTGCCCTCGGTGCCGTGGATCTCGAGGTGCGGCGTACGCGTCGCCACGACGTCGAAGCTGGTCACCAGCATGCCCATGGCCCCGCTGGCGAACTCCAGGACGCTGTTGACGTGGGTGGGTGTCTGCACGCTGAAGGTCGACCCCGCGCGGGGTCCGGCCAACACGACGCGCTCGGTACGCGCAGTCGCGCCCAGCGCCCCCACCCGGACGATGGAACCCATGAGTTCGGTCAGGACCGTGAGGTAGTACGGACCGATGTCGAACAGGGGTCCGGCGCCCTCCTGGTAGAGGAACTCCGGCTCGGGGTGGAACCGTTCCGGCCCGGCGTTCATCATGGCGGCGTTCACCGAGGTCGGGGTGCCGATCGCGCCTTCGGCGAGCAGCGCCGCGCAGGTCTGCGCCCCGACTCCCAGGAAGGTGTCCGGAGCGGTGCCGACCTGCAACGACCGCGCCCGGGCGGCCTCGACGATGCGGTGACCGTCGGCCATGGTGGTCGCGAGGGGTTTCTCCGTGTAGACGTGCTTGCCGTGCTCCAGGGCGCGCAGGGTCAACTCGGCGTGCGCCCTGGGTGGGGTCAGGTTGAGGACCAGGTCGATCTCCGGATGGGCCAACAGGTCGTCGACCGGGTGCACCTCCGGCACCGCGTGGGCGGCGCCGAGCGCCCGTGCGCGCGCCGGGTCGGCGTCGGCGCAGGCGACGACGGTGACCGCCGGTTCCCCGGCGAGGTTGGCCAGATAGCGGGAACTGACGTTTCCGCACCCCACGACCCCCACCCGCACGGTTCCTCCGATGGGGACCATGTCAGGACAGCCTGATCTCGTGGCCGGCCCGCGCCGACTCGTAGATCCCGTCGAGCATGCGCATGATCTCCGTGCCGTGGGAGACGGGGGCCACCTGCTCGGCCTCTCCCAGGCACAGCGAGACGAAGTGCGCGATCTCGTTGGCGAACCCCTCGGCGAAGTCGAAGCTGAGGTGGTCGATCTGCGGTCCCACGTTGAGGATGGTGTCGTGCATCTCGGTGGCGATCCGAAGCTCCGGTTCGAGTTCCGCGCCACCGCGCTCACCGAACACCGCCACTTCGAGGCGGTCCTCGATCGCGTGCAGGGAGTAGCTGGTCTCCAGCGTCAGGGACGCCCCGTTGTCGAACCGGATGAAGGCCGCGGCGAAGTCCTCGACGTCGCTCTGGGCCGGGTCGTAGTCCGCGACCTTGTACCGCGACAACGACGTGACGTTCGCCCGGTTGCCCAGCCGAGCGTGGGTGACCGCGCTGACCGTGACGGCCCTGGGGGTGCCCATGAAGTACCAGCAGAGGTCCAGGACGTGCACGCCGATGTCGATGAGCGGCCCCCCGCCGGACCGCTTGTGGTCCGCGAACCAGCCACCGGGGTTGCCGAGCCGTCGGATGTTCGTCGCGCGGGCGTGGTAGACGTCGCCCAGCAGCCCGCTGTCGACGAACGACTTGAGGACCTTGGCGTTCGCGCCGAAGCGCCGGACGAAGCCGACCTCCAGGTGCCTGCCGCTGCGCTCGACGGCCTCGACGAGCGCCTCGGCCTCGCCGGCCGTACGACTCAACGGCTTCTCCACCAGGACGTGCTTGCCGGCGTCGAGCGCCGCCGTGGCGATCTCCGCGTGGCTGTCGTTCCACGTGCAGATGCTCACCGCGTCGATCTCGGGGTCGGCGAGCAGGCTGTCGAGCGTCGGGTGCACGCGGGTCACGCCGAAGGTCTCGGCCTTCTGCGCGCTCCGCTCGTGGTTGACGTCGAACACCCCGACGAGGTGGACGTCCGGGTTGGCGGCGTACGCGCCCAGGTGCATCTCCGCGATGCTCCCGACGCCGATCACGCCCACGCCGAGCCGGCTCACTTGGCCGCCTCCGCCTCGGCGAAGAGCCGCTTCGCGTTGGCGAGACCGATCGGGTTGGCCATCAGGCACTCCTCGATGCCCTCGAACTCGATGGACACGAAGCCGTCGTAGCCGGCGTCGACGATGCCCCGCACGATCCTGCGCATGTCGAGGTCGCCGTAGCCGACGATGGACCCGAGCAGGTAGGTGCCGCCCGGGGTGTGGTGCCAGCCGTCGCCGGGGTACTGCGAGCGGACGTAGAAGTCCTTCAGGTGCACGATGCTGGCGTACGGGGCGTTCTCGGCGACCGCCACCACCGGGTTGTCGTCCACCGACATGAAGTTGCCGACGTCGAGGGTCGTCTTGAAGTTCGGCTCGTCGACGAGGTGGATGAGCCGGCGTACGCGCTCACCGCCGTTCATCAGCAGCCCGTGGTTCTCCACGCTGGTGGTGATGCCGTACGGGGCGGCGTACTGGGCGATCTCCTTGCACGCCTCCACCATGCGGGGCAGCAGCGCCTCGAACTCGGCGACGTCCTTGGCCCGGTGGGCCCACTTGGCGACGTCGTGGCGGAAGAGGGTGATGTCCAGCGCGGCCGCCACCTCGATGTGCCGCTTGACCCGCGCCATGTTCTTCGCCGCGTCCTCGCCGAGGAGGTCGGCCGGGACGACGAGGTTGGACAGGGTGACGCCCTGGTCGGCCGCGCGGGTCTTGATCTCCTGGACGAATCCGGGGTCCTGGTCGAGGGTGGAGGTGTCGTTGGAGATCTCCGGGGAGAGCGACACCGTCGCGATCTCCATGTGGGTGGCGTCGCTGGCGCCGATCCAGTCGATGACCTCGAGGAGGCTCATCCGGCCGGTGCGCAGGTGCTGGTAGAAGGAGTAGGAGCTGAAGCCGAACTGCACGGGTACTTCCTTCGGTCGGGTTGGAGGGGTCAGGACGAGAGCGCGGCGTACTGGCGGCGTCGTTCCGCCTGGCGTGCCGGGTCAGGGATGGGCGACGCCATGAGCAGCCGGTTCGTGTACGCATGGCGCGGTCGTGACGTGACGGTGTCACCGTCACCGGTCTCCACGATGCGGCCCTTGAGCATGACCGCGACCCGGTGGCAGATGTAGCGCACCACCGACAGGTCGTGGGAGATGAAGAGGTACGCGACGCCGGTCTGCTCCTGGATGTCGATGAGCAGGTCGAGGATGCGTGCCTGGGTGGAGAGGTCGAGGGCGCTCACCGGCTCGTCGCAGACGATGAGTCGGGGCTTCAGCGCGAGGGCGCGGGCGATGGCGATGCGCTGCCGTTGCCCGCCGGAGAACTCGCGCGGGTACCGTCGTCCGGCGTCGGCTTCCAGGCCGATCTGGCCCAGCAGCTGACCGATCCGCGCGGAGGCTTCGGCCCCGGGCACCCCCTGCGCCCTGAGCGGCTCGGCGAGGATGCTCTCGACGGACATCGCCGGGTTGAGCGACGAGTACGGGTCCTGGAAGACGACCTGGATGTCCCGGCTCAGGGCCCGGCGGGCGCGTCGGTTCGCCCGGGTGATGTCGGCGCCGTCGAACGTGACCGTGCCGGCGCTGATCGGGGCGAGCCCCAGGAGCGCACGGCCCAGGGTCGTCTTCCCCGAGCCGGACTCGCCGACCAGGCCGACCGTCTCTCCCGCCCGGATCTGCATGGAGACGTCGTGCAGCGCGTGGAAGGACGGACTGCGCCACCGGGACCCGCGATAGACGACATTGACGTCGCGGACGTCGAGCAGTGGGGCGCCGGAATCGTCGCGGGTGCTCATGACTGCGCCTCCTGAAGGTCGTCGCGCGACCGCCGGGGAGGGGCGTCCTCCAGGGTCGCGTCCAAGAGCATGCGGGTGTACTCGTGCTGCGGGTCGGCGAAGAGTTCGGCGACCGGTTGCTGCTCGACGACGAGGCCGTCCCGCATCACCGCGACCCGGTCGCAGAGGTCGGCGACCACACCAAGGTTGTGGGTGACCAGGATGAGGCCCATGTTGCGCTCCCGTTGCAGGTCACGGAGGAGTTCGAGGACCTCCGCCTGGACCGTGACGTCGAGGGCGGTGGTCGGCTCGTCCGCGATGAGCAGCTCGGGATCGCAGGAGACGGCGCCCGCGATGAGCACCCGCTGTGCCATTCCGCCGCTGAGCTGATGGGGGTAGGCGGCGAGCGTGCGGGCGGGGTCGGGAATGCCGACGCGTTCGAGCAGGTGCAGGGCCCGCTCGGTCGCGGCCTTCCTGGACAGGTTGAGCTTGCGCCGCATCGGCTTCGTCAGCTGGGCACCGATGGTGAAGGACGGGTCCAGGTTGGACATCGGCTCCTGCGGTACGTAGGCCATCTTCGGCCCGCGCAGCTTCTGCAACTCGCCCTCGCGCAGCCCGATCAGGGATTGCCCGTCGAGGGAGAGGTGTCGGGCGGACACGGAGGCGTCGGGTGGCAGGAGTCCGAGGATCGCGAAGGACGTCTGGGACTTCCCGGAGCCGGACTCCCCGACCAGGCCGAGCACCTCTCCTCGCGCGACGTGCAGCGACACGCCGCGCACCACGTCCTTGGTGGCTCCGTCCTCGGTCACGTACCGCACCGACAGGTCCTCGACGCGGAGCAGGGTGTCCGCGGGGAGGGCGGTCGCGGGCGTACGGTCGGTTTCGCCCTGGGTGACCGTCTTGTCGTCCCGGCGGGCGGACCGCGTCGCCTGCTTGGCCTTGGGTTTGCGGCTGACCCCCAGCGAATCCGCCAGGGCCGTGCCGAAGAGCACGAGTGCCATGACCGTGAGGCCGATGGCGACGCCGGGTGCGATGACCAGCTCGGGCGCGCGTTGGAAGTTCTGGAAGGCGTTGCTGAGTTCGCCACCCCAGCTGGGGCGCTGCGGGTCGCCGAAGCCGAGGAACTCCAGGCCGGACTGGACGATGATCGCCATGCCGAAGATGAACGAGGACCGTACGAGGACCGGCCCCAGCACCACGGAGAGCACGTGGCGGAAGATGATGCGCAGGTCGGACAGCCCCGCGACGCGGGCGGCGTCGAGGTAGAGCTCCTCGCGCACCGCGATCACGGCGCTCCGGGTCAGCCGGAAGATGTCCGGCGACGCCAGCACGCCAAGGGTGATCATCGTCGGGGCGAGGCCGCTGCCGAGGGAGGCGATGACCACGATGATGATGAGGATCTCCGGCAGGGACATCAGCATGTTGAAGATCCAGCTCGACACCCCGTCGAACCGCTTCGCGTGGTAGCCGGCGAGGAGACCTGCGGGAATGCCGCACAGGAGAGCGACGGCGACCATGATCGCGCCCGCCTGGAGGCTCACCCGGCCGCCCCACAGGAGGCGGCTGAGGATGTCCCGCCCGTTTCCGTCCGTGCCGAGCGGGTGGTCGCCGCTCGGCGGTCGGAGCGCCTCCGAGAGCACGACCAGGTTCGGGTCCTGCGGGGCGAGCAGCGGCGCGAGGATGCTCGCCGCGACGATGGCCAGCAGGACGCCGCCCGCCACCACGCCCATGGGGTTACGCAGGAAGGAGCGGAATCTCCTGGCTGTCAGGCCCGCGCGGGCCGTCACGTCGGCGCTCATGCGTTCCGTACCTTCGGGTTCAGTGCGGCGTAGAGGATGTCGACCGCGAGATTGACGAGCACGACGACGAGCACGGTGAAGAGCAGGACGCCCATGATGACGGGGATGTCACTGTTGCCCGAGGCGTTGATGGCGACGGCGCCGATGCCCTGGAGGCCGAACACCCGCTCGATGATGGCGGCGCCGCTCATCGCCGCGATGAACTGGAGGGAGAGCATCGTCAGCGCCGGCGGAGCCGCGTTGCGCAGGACGTGGGTGAGCAGGATGTCGCGCTGCGAGAGACCCCGGCTGCGCAGCGTACGGACGTAGTCCTGGCTGTTGACGGTGATCACGGAGTTCCGCAGCTGCTGGGCGATCGCGGCGATCGAACCGATCGACAGCGCGACGATCGGCAGGGTGATGGACCAGAGCCAACCGCCGGGTGAGTCGCCCAGGTGGACGTAGCCCGTGGCGGGGAACCAACCCAGTTGCACGGCGAAGACCAGGGCCAGGATGATCGCGACCCAGAAGTTCGGCAGACTGAAACCGAACACCATGAACACCTGGAGTACGCGGTCGAACGTTCCGGGTCGGGTCGCCGCGAGCAGCCCGAGCACGACACCCAGCACCGCGGCCACCAGGACGGCACCCAACGCGAGGGAGACGGTGACCGGCAGCCGCGTCACGATGAGCTCGCTCACCTCGGCGTTCTGCGCGGACGAAACCCCCAGGTCACCGCGTACGACCCCGCTCAGCCAGCTCAGATACTGCTCGACGAGCGGCCGGTCGAGGCCGAGTTGCTCCCGCTTGACCGCGACCTGTTCCTCGGTGGCGTAGAGGCCCAACGCGCCCCGGGCCGGATCGGAGCCGGTGAGCATGAGGAAGAAGAACATCCCCGTCACGACCGAGAACGCCAGCAGCAGGCCCGTGGCCAACCGCCGACCGATGAAGCCCAGCATGCCTGCTACCTCCTAGATGAGCTGTAGTGATCCACCGGATGGGCCGGCCCGTCGTCCGACCCATCCGGGGTTGATCGGCGGTTACTTCGCCGGGGCGAAGAAGCGGAGGCTCGGCATGAGCTGCGCCTGCTGCATGGTCACGTCGATGTCCGACTTGAACAGGTAGACGTTCTCCTGCGTGACGATCGGCGCGAACCAGGCCTGCTCGACGAGGTGGGTGTTCAGCTCCTTGTAGAGGGCGGCCTGCTTGTCACCCTGCGCGGCCGGGATCTCCTTGAGCAGCCGGGTGACGGTCTCGTCGGTGTACTTGAAGTTGTTCCACAGCGAGGTCGGGGTGAGCTTGTTCAGCACGTCCGTCCACGCCGGGATGTTCGTGGAGAACGAGAGCATGAACGCCGGCTGGCCCTTCAGGGTCTCCAGGCCGCCGTTGGCGAAGCCGTTGACCGGCACCTGCTCGACCGTGATGCCCACGTCGCCCAGGTACTGGGTGACGATCGGCACCAGCGGGGACATGAAGCCCTCGCTGTACGAAATCTTGATCTTGAAGCCGCTGCCGTAGCCCGCCGCGGCCAGCAACTCGCGCGCCTTCGCCGGGTCGTACGGGTATCGGGCGTTCAACTCCGGGACCCACGCCTCGCTGGACGGGTTGAAGGTCTGGGTGGAGACCTGGCCGAAGCCGCCGTAGTGGGTGTCGAGGATGGCCTTGCGGTCGAGCGCGTGGTTGATCGCCTGCCGCACCCGCACGTCGCCGAGTGCCGCCGACGCCTTGCCGGCACGGTCCTGGAGGATGATCCCCTGCCACTCGCCGGGCACCGTCTTGACGGTGAGCCCGTCGGTCTTGGCCTTCGGCACCATGTCGGAGGTGCCGTACATGAACTGGATCTGGCCGGTGGCGAGCGCGTTGTACCGGGCGGTGAACTCCTCGTACGGGCGGATCACGACGTTCTCGAAGGGGAACGCCTCGCGGTTCCAGTAGCCGTCGCGCGCCTTGAAGGTGTACTTGACGCCCTTCTCGGAAGCGCCGGAGTCGTACGTGTAGGGCCCGGAGCCCACCGGGTTGGAGGCGATGGTGCCCGAGCTGAGCGCCGTGGGGCTCGCCATGTATCCCAGGTACGTCGCCAGGGCGGCCAGGAGGCCGGGGCTGGGCTCGCTGAGGTGCAGGCGCACCGTGGCCTTGTCCACGACCTCGACGCGCTCGATCGCCCGGGCCGCCTCGGAGGCGCTGCCCGCCCCCTTCTTGCGCGCCTCGAGGTTGACCTTCACCGCGTCGGCGTCGAAGGCGGCGCCGTCACTGAAGGTGACGCCGTCGCGCAGCTTCAGGGTGAGCTCGGTGAGGTCGGCGTTGTACTCGTACGCGGTGGCCAGGTTGCCCTCGATCTTCGACTCGGGCGTCTTGCGGAGCAGCGGGTCGTAGACGGCCTCCGCGTAGTGGATGACCGCGCCTTCCTTCATCTCGGCGGGGTCCCAGGTCAGCACGTCGCCGTTGTTGCCCAGTACGAGCTGGGACGAGCCTGCTTCATTCGCCTGCCCGCCACCGCTACAACCGGCGAGGGCGAGAGCGACTACGGCAAACGCTGCCGTCAGCGTGCGTGTCAGTTGCACCGTGTTCCCTTCTATTGCTGCAAAGCCAGCGCCGGTCGGCGTCGCTCCAAGTGACGGGGATCGGATCGTGCGGTTCAGGCGATCCCGAGTTGTTGGCTCATGACCATGGCGGTCGCGCCGCGCAGGACGATGTCGTCGCCGAGCTCCGAGAGCCGCAGGACGATGTCGCCGTGGACCTCTGTCAGGGCGCGCTGTCGGATGGTTTCCATCGCCGCGGCGGCCAGCGGTCCTTCCAGCACCCGGTGCGGCCCGCTGAGGACGATTTCCGAGACGTTGATGGCGGCCACGATCGGGGCCAGCACGGAACCGAGGGCTTCGCCCGCGGCGGCGAGGACCCGGGTGTGCTCCGCATCGGTACGGGCTTCCGAGAGGTCTTCCTGGATGCGCCGGGTCGACAGCCAGGTCTCGAGGCAACCGAACTTTCCACAGACACAGGCCCGCTCGCTGGCGGTGTCCACGACCACGTGGCCGATCTCGCCGGCCGCGAACCTGCTGCCCAGGACGGGCGTGCCGCCGAGCAGCAGGCCCGCCCCCACGCCAACACCGACCCGCACGAGGAGGGTGTCCGCCGCGCTCTCGCCGTAACTGCGCTCGGCGAGCGCGGTGGCGTTGGCGTCGTTCGACACCACCACGGGGCAGGCGAAGCGCCCGGTCAGCACCGAGCGGAGGTCGAGGTCCTTCCACCCCAGGTTGGGTGCGCTGAGGACGACGCCACCGAGGTCCACGATGCCCGGGGTGCCGATGCCGATGCCGAGCAGCGGCGCCGTCACCTGTTCGCGCAGCGCCCCGACGAGACCGACGACCTTCGCCAACGCGTCGGCGCCGGCGCTGCCCTCGATCTCGACCTGCTGACGAGCCACCACTGAGCCGCCGAGGTTGAACACGGCGCCCCGGTAGAGCGTCGAGTGGCTCAGATCCACGGCGATCGCCTGGTAGGCGTGCTCGTTGAACTCGAGCATCATGGCCGGCTTCCCGGGCCGCGTCCCCGCCCGCGTACCCACCTCGACCACGAGGTCGTCCGCGAGGAGGTCGCTCACGACGTCCGAGACCGAGACCCTCGTCAGCCCGGTGCGCCGCGCCAGATCCGCCCGGCTGTGCGGCCCCTCCCGGTAGAGCATGCGCAGCAGCAACTCGCGGTTGTGCACACGGGCCTGCTCCGGGAGCACCTTCTCGCCGGAGCGGACCCGGGCCGGAACCCGGTCTCGCCGCACGGTCCCCACCGCGCGGCCCTGCGGCTCCGGCGGCGTGGTCCCCGTCTCATCAATGCACGTCACACGGTTAGTACAGGCGGCTAACAAACCGCCGACAAGAACGCGGCTCGCGTTGTTCCCAAGTTGTTACATTCCCATGGCCCGGTTTTTGCGGCAGCTTCGGCCAGTCAACACCCCTGGTAGAGCCGCTGGTCACGGCTCTGGGCGAGCCCAGCAGCGCGCCGACGAGCCGGCACGACGACGAGGAGGGACACCGCGGGCGCCGACTCTCCGATAGGGTCCAACCGGAGTCCCACCAGCCTGCTTCGGGATCGATCGCCGGACCACGTCCGACCCCGGCCCGCCAAGATCCAAAAGGCCCTCAGCGGGCCGCGGCCGGGAGGGCAGTTGACCTCCCGGCACCGTCCGCGCCGCCCGGCCTGACTCTTCCCGTACGCCGAAAGCCCCGCCATGGACGGCGAGGCCCGCTCCTCGCCTGAGCTGCCGGTTCCTCCTACGGCGCGAAAGCCGAGAGTCGCAACCGGCCGCCTTCCGGTAACCTGAGCGCGCGGGCCGCTAGCTCAATGGCAGAGCTGTGGACTTTTAATCCATAGGTTCAGGGTTCGAGTCCCTGGCGGCCCACTTTTCCGCAGGTCACCGGCCCTGACCGAGCTTTTGAACGCCGCGATCAGGGCCGGTACAGCAGCGAAGTACAGCAGTAGGCCGTTCACCGGTCCAGCGCGCTGCCAAGCCGCTTGAGGGCGTCGCGGGTGGCCGCTGACGACACCACCGTGTAGATCTCCATGGTGATGGCGAACTGCGCGTGCCGAAGGATCTGCATCGCCACCCGGGGATGCACGTCCAGGTCCGCCAGGAGCGAGGCGCAGGTCCGCCGGGCGTCCCGGACGGTGATGCGCCGGCCGCCGGCCGCGTCGCAGCGCCGGTCCCAGAAGCGGTTGAAGTTGCGCGGCTCGACCGGACGGCCGTAACGGGTGGTGAAGATCAGGTCGGAGGGGTGCCAGGCCGGGCCGGCGGCGTCCCGGGCGGCGTTCTGGGCGGCACGGCGGCGGTCGAGCACCACGGTGCAGATGTCCGGCAGCGGCAGGGTGGCGTCCGAGGCGGCCGTCTTCGTCTCCCGGTGCAGCAGTTCGGCACCGACCCGCTGGAGCTGCCGATCGATGGTCAACTCCCCCGCGTCGAGGTCGACGTCGGCCCAGGTGAGCCCCAACATCTCGCCCTTGCGCAGACCGAGCACCAGGACCAGGACGTACGCGGCGTAGAGCGGATCGTCGTCGGCGCGGGCCGACTCCAGGAAGCGCCGCGCCTCGTCGCTCGTCCATGCCTTCCGCTTGCGCTTGCGTACCGGTGGCAGCTTCACCAGGGACGCGACATTGCGGGTGATCAGCCCTTCGGTGATCGCATGGGAGAGCAGCGTCCGGAGCACGGTCCGCAGATGGGTGACGCTCGTTGGCGACGGCCGATCCTGGCAGCAGCGGCCGAGGGCACAGCAACGACGCTGGGCGGGTTTGCGCCGCTCGTCCTTGCCCTGGGCGCAGCACTGGCAGGTCCGCCCGACCTCGTTGATCCACGTCTGGACGTCGCTCACCCGGAGCTTGTCGAGGCGCTTCCGGCCCAGTCCCGGCACGAGGTAGAGCCGGACCACCACCTCGTAGGTGACGTAGCTGCCTGGGGCAAGGTTCGGCTTGACGATCTCGCGCAGCCAGTAGCCGGCGTACTCACCGACGGTCGGGGAGCGCGTCGCCACCGGGCCAGTCTTGGCCTGGCCGTGCAGCTTGATCCACTTGTCGTGGACCTCCTCGCGGGTCTTGCCGTAGACCCACTTCCGGCCCCGCTTGCCGTCGGGCTTCTCGACCCAGACGTACGCGGCGAAGCCGTTCCGGTACGGGAAGATGGAGCCTTCGCCGTTGGCTCGACTACGTCCCGGCATCAGGCCGCCTCCTGCCGCTCGACCTGGTCACGGATGTAGTCGTCGACCCATTCGGGGAGGATGCGGCGGTACTTGCCGTCCTTGATGGAGCGCAGCTCGCCAGTGGCGATCTTCATCTTGACCTTGGAGATGCCGAAACCGAGCAGAACGGCGACCTCGGCGGGCGAGTACCAGCGCGGGGTGAGGTCTCTGCTCATGCGGCGGCCCCGACGAGCCAGGCTTCGTGGGCGAGTTCTTCCCGGCCGATGCGTCTGGCCTGCCGGCGCTGGGCGGCTGCGGTGTTGGCCAGGAGCGCATCGCCGTCGGTGAGCCACCCGGAGCCGGCGTAGGTGAGAACGCCAACCGTCACGGTGTCGGTGGGGTCGTCGTCCTCGGCGCGGCGGAAGGTCGCGCGGATATCCCGAAGCAGGCCGAAGGTGACGGAGTAGCGGCGGGCCTTGGTGAGGAAGTGACCGCCGAAGCCGAGCATGTGCGCCCAGCGACGCAGCCCGGCGTAGGCGTTCGGTTTGGTGTCAAGGCTGCCTTGACGGTCGCCGGCCGTTGCGGCGCCGCTGGGTGTTTCGCTGCTGGTGAGCCGCCCGAGGTGCCAGCAGGCGTCGATCAGGCGGGCGAGGTGGTCACCTTCCGGATCGGCGTAGTCGTCGATCGTGGCAGGGGTGAGTCGGGTCGATTGGTGGCCGGTGGCTTCAGTGGCCTTGGTGGCGTACTTGGCCAGGTAGGCGGCCACCTTGCCGTCGGTGAGTTCGCCGCTGGCGCTGTTGATGCGCCGGACGTCGACCTGCTCGCCCCAGGCGACCGCCCAGCCCCGTGGCTGGTCGGGGTGCGGGGGCGTGGTGACGGTGATTTGGCGTGCGGCGGCGTAGACGGCTGCCTCCAGGTCGTCGGCGGTGATGCCGGCCGGCGGCGGCACGAGCGCGTCCAGGTCGTCGGAGTCGACGCCGTCGAGGCGCAGTAGGACGTGGAAGTGCACGGCTGCCCGCCGCTGCATTTCGGCGACCTTCCCGTGCGACACCCGGACCGGCGGCAGCCGGCGCACCTTTCCGGAGTCGGTGATGACCTGGGCGAAGGGGATGCCGCGTCGGCGGCACAGCGCGGCGAGGTGCCGTTCGATGGCCTGCTTGGTGCGCCGCCACAGCTCGCCCGAAAAGTAGTTCCAGACGACCTGGTGGCCGTGGTCGTAGCAGTCCAGGCACAGCGGCTGCCCAAGCCGCGGATCGTCGGCGTCGTGACGGGCGAAGCACGCCGCCGGCTGCCCGTGCCGGCAGGTGCCGGCGCTGCTCCGGGCACGGCAGGGAGCCGGACGGCAGTCGCAGCGCTGCCGGTTGGTGCAGGTGTGGCGGGGGACGTGGCGGTGGTGGACCGGGCCGAAGGACGGCGCGGTGAAGGTGGCGAAGACGACCGGGTGCCGACCGACCGAGGCGGGGACGCCTTTGCCTCCGGTCAGGCCGCAGCGCACGACCTGGTAGGCGTCGCCCTGGTAGACCCAGGCGCAGTCGGGGCAGTGCGATTCACGGCGGTTGCCGCACGCCTTGTAGAGCGCCCCGTCGGGCATCTCGTCGGTGTGCTGCTCGCCCAAGACCCGGCCGGTCTGCCGATCGACAGAGGCGATCGTGCCGGTGAGGCGAACAGGGCGGGCGCAGCCGCCAGCGGTGCGGGTGTGCTCCAGCCAGCCGGAGAACTCAGGCATGGCGGCACGGTGCAGGGCTTGGGCGTCACGGCCGCTGGCAACGCCGGGACGGAACAGGTCGAGGGGTGTGGACACGACTCTCCTCACGGGGTGGCAGGGACGGAAGACGAAGCACCACCAGCCGTGGACGTTTGTCCGCTGGTGGTGTTCGTCGTGTCTCCTGGCACCGCCGGAAGGGCGGCTCACGCCGGAGGGCGGTTGGCTGGTGATGCCAGTTCCCGCCGATAGGTCATGTCCTTTGCGCTCGTGGGCCCGGTGATGAGGGCCGGCACGGGGTGGGGAGCCTGGGATGTCGGCATTTGGCGGGTTGCCGCAGGCTGCCCCCACCCGTGGAGGTGAGCAAATCCGGGCCATCGTGGACGGCAGGGACGCCGTACTGGGCCGCTCAGCGGATTCGGGGAACCGGCACAGCGGCCGGTGCGATTGAGAGCCGGCGGGACCTGGCCCGCATCAGCGGCGGGAAGGCCGCTCGGAATCTCCGACGCCGAGTCCAGCGGTCTGGCCAGAGGGCCGCGCTGGCGTGCTCGACAAGCGCCAGAGTAGCACCGGGTACCGACACGTCAACCCACCGTGACCCAGCGGCAATGGCGGGACGGCCGGCTGCCGGCCTGTCGGGCCTCATAATCCGCGTGTCAGATCAGTCTCAGGACGTGGCTGACACGTCCGACTAGAAGACCTTGCAGGCAGGTAGTGTCCAGGCGCTTGTCCGCAGCCGACCTGGAGGAGCGACGTGGGCGCGAAGACAGCCCTGCTGGCGTTTGCCGATGGAGATCTCCGTCCCGCGCTGCTTGGGGCAACCCGCTCGGCGCGAGCCGAGACCGAGGCGCTGGTACGTCAGGTCCACCCGGGCTACACCGTCGAGCCCGCCGACGACGGCACGTTGTTTGAGGACACCTACCCCCCAGATGACGTCACCTACGCCACGGTGCTGTCCGGTGCCGAGCTGTATTGCAGCCGGCGGCTGGTGCTCGACCGCCCGTCCGAGCTGCCGGACCACCTTCGTCAAGCGGGTGAGGGCAGGCGGATCATCATGCACGGGATGCACTCGGTCTCCGACTCACTTGCCTTCGCAGTCTGGGAGGACGGCGTGCTCATCAGATCGCTGAGCCTGTCGCCTGATAGCGGCGGCATCCGCGAGAACATCGGCAAGCCGTACGACTTCGAGCTGCCCTACTGGGCGGGTGAGCATCCCGTCGAACCCGTACCTGGCTGGCCCAACCAGGACCCGTACCCCTTGCCGTTTCATCCGCTTGAGCTGGGCGAGGAAGCGCTACGCGCGCTCTTCGGCTTCGCCATCGAAGGCTATCCAGACCCGGACGACATCGACACGGAAACCGTTCATCTGCACGGCTTCCGCGTGACCGACCCGACCGGCGAGGAACAGGCCGCGCGTGAAGCCCTGTACGCGGAGGTGCTACGGACCATTGGACCGCCGCAGAGGTTCCGGATGGGACCGGACGGCACGATGCACGAGGTCAACCTCGACAGCTTGTGATCGCCCGGCCCTCGATCGGGAGAGTGTCACGCAGGCCCCGAGACCGGGCAGGCCGGCTGCCGGCCGGCTGCCGCCGGTGTGGGAGGACTTTCTATACGTCTATCAAGGCGGCCCGCAACGGGCCGCACGCGCCGCCGCCTGGGCGCGCGTCCGTCGCTCCGCTGGCGCTCCGACTCCGGCCACCCAACACGCCCGGCGGCTGGCGCGGAAAGCGGAAAGCCCAAGGGGCCGCCGCAGAACGACAGGGGTGCTGACCGGTGAAGGGTGAGCCGGCAGCCGGCCGGGCCGCGCGGCCACGAGTCTCGCGCGGCGTAGGGCAGCGCACGCCGGCCGCGTCGGCGAGCTGGCGGTGGTCACGGGGTTGCGGTTACTGCGCCTCCGGCGGGGGCGCTCCGGCTCCAGGATGGCCGGGGCTGCGTCGGCGGGGCGCGGTCCGTGGGTGGTTGCGGTAGGCCATCCCGCCTGCCAGCGACCCGGGCGAGCCGAGCAGACCACCGCCCGACCCGCCAGCGTCCGAACCTGTGTCAAGGTCCGCTTGACGTGGCGGGCCGGGCGGAGGCCCGCTCCCCAGGTGGGCGGGTCGATGGCAGACGGGATGGCACTGGTCGTGTTCGGCGATCAACAAAACGACGAAATC
The DNA here is from genome assembly GCF_052068495.1 of Micromonospora sp. SD12. NCBI lineage: Bacteria > Bacillati > Actinomycetota > Actinomycetes > Micromonosporales > Micromonosporaceae > Micromonospora > Micromonospora sp. SD12. The sequence goes on from NZ_JBQHDF010000001.1 coordinate 250,848, forward strand.
ACGCAGGCATCAGTCGTTCGTGGGACGGGCTCGTTTAGAACTCGCCACGGCATTCTCGATACCAGAGCCGGAAAAGACTGGGTGGTCGCTGCCGAGCGTCTCCGTCACCTCGTACCTACCCAGCTCGCTGAACAGGTTGGGGGTTCCCAACGACGCATTCTCCAGTTGCTTCTTCAAATAGCCATGGAGCGACTCATCGGCATCGCCCGAGATGCTATGACGGCCCTCTTCAATTGATACCAAGGTTGTGACGGCGCTACCAGCGAAGAAATCGAGCACTACCGAGCCAGGGTATGACAGCGACTTCACGAGCCGCCGCACCAACTCCTTCGGCTTCTGTGTCGGATGGCCCACCCGCTCCTTGGCGTTCCCGTTGAGGCGTGGCACGCGCCAGACGTTGGTCGGATTTCTGCCCTTCTCCACGCTCTCCGGTCGGAGCCGCTTGTCTCGCAGGTACAGAGCCTTCGTCTCCTCGTCAAAGGGCTCACGAACAGCGTCCAGGTCAAAGAAATACTTCGAGGTCTTTCCGAACCAGGCAATCTCTTCATGGCGACTCGCGAAGAATCGGTGAGCGCTCATTCCATTTGGATAATTCCAAACGATCAGGTTGACAAGACGCATGGCGCTTCGAGTGCGCATGTCAGCTAGCAGAGTCAGCAGGTCCCCGCTACCGGCCTCCGCTTGGTACTGAAGACCGCCGAAGATTACAAGGTTGCCGCTGTTGCTCAGTACACGTTCTGCCTCTGACAGCCATTTCCGCGCCCAATCCAGGTAGTCAGCGCGTGCATCCCAATGCGCAAGCTGGATGTTGTACGGCGGGTCGCAGACGATCAGCTGAACCGACCCGGTAGGGATTGAACTAAGAAGGTCCAAGCAATCCATCGTCACAACGCTATGGCGAGTGACGTCTGGCCGACCGTGATCGATCGCTGCTTCTGAACCATGCGCCTTACCCTGCTTCCGCAGGGCGTTCATCCCAATGTGGCCGCTGTTAAAATGAGACCTATTCGGCATGCCTCTAGAGCTCCTCGTCGACTTCTAAGTCGTTCCAAGCGTAGCCTGACGTAAGGAGTCGACGCCCGAACAACTCGCGCAGAATCACCAAATCCTCGTCCGAGAGTGTAGCAGTCTTGTCGGGCCACGCAGCTTGCAGTGCCCGCAATCGCCTGACTGAGCCCGCCCGGTCTTCCGACTCATGAGACTTCACGAGTGCCGGAGTGATAAAGAGCTTATCGACTAAGACCTCTGAACGAGAGTTTCTAAGGATTCCGCAGGCGGCCAGGACGTTCAGCAGGAAAGGGCAACGCCGGCGCGACGCCTCGGGAGTCGCCTGCTCAATACCTTCTCGTTCGCAGAACCTTTGCACAAAGGGTGCATTGAAAAAGTCAGAGTAAATCATCGACTTCTCAATCACCGGCTCACGGGCTATCTGGTAGATGAAGGCCATCATTTGTTGGACTGCCGGCATTTTCAGCAACACATGGCGAACCACCCGCGCCGCCGATGCATCGCGCTGTATGGCAGCCAGGATGGCCTGGTTGTAGACTCCCTCGCCTTCTGCCATGCGGGAACTCGGCAGCCCGCTCGCATCCCTCTTGAAGGCGAGGTCGAGCGCAGCGAGATCTTTGTGTAGGGCTTGGCGGAGCTGGAGGCCAGTCGGAGTGAGAGTAGGGGACCGGTCCTCCTGGGGAGGTATAGACCTATCGTCTTCTAGAATGCCGAGTTCCATTGCGGCCTGCAACTTGTACTTTAACTGTCTTTGATAGGTGCCGAGGCGATCTTGGTCAAACCCGCCACGGAGCCGAATGTACCGATCGGCAAAGGCCGTGCCCTCCCTACTTGGCAGTCCAAAGTGCCAGAGAATGGACAGGATGTGCCCTAGGTGAGTACCTTGCGGATAGTGGTAACTGGCCTCGGTGTACTCACCGACATCACGGAGGAAGTCGCGCCAGGTCCCCCATGCCTGTACGTAGAGGCGGCTGGAAAATTGCCCCTGGCTGTCGAGTTCTGACTTCGACGGCTTGTGGTTGAGTTGCTCAGCCAAGGCGAAGTACGCTTCGCGGAGATCCTGTCTGTCCACAGCGAACTCGGCAGCATCCTGCTGGTTGAGGATCTCCTCCACGACGGGGTCGAACTTAACCACGCAACCGGGCGAAAAGTGGTATACAAGCTTCTTCTGACGGCGGCCGTCTGCCCCCGTCTCGTCGCGACGCTCGACGGACTTAGCGAGATACTTGCGAATCTGGTTTGCTCGCTTGTAGTTGCCGATGAAATCCAGAACTCGCACTCGCTCTTTGCCTGCGGACAGCCTGAGTCCGCGGCCCAGTTGCTGCATGAAAACCGTTTTCGACTCAGTCGGCCGAAGAAAGAGCAGGACTTGCACGTTAGCAAAGTCGATGCCCTCATTGAAGAGGTCCACCGTGAAGGCCACTTGAATCCGGTTGTCACGGAAAGCCTGAATTAACTCGTCACGCTGCTCACTATTCGAATGAATCGCCGCCGCGGTAACGCCTTGAGATCTGAAGAAGTTGGCCATACGATCTGCGTGCTTAATTGAAACGCAGAAGCCAATGGCCTTGTCTCCGGCTCCCAAGCCTTCGTCCAAGTAGCTCTGCAGGATCGCATCATTCCGCTCCGGAACGATCAGCAGACGTTCCAGATCGTCTACCCGGTAGCGGTGGTTCTGATACCTGATGCGGCTGTAATCAATATCGTCTGTGAGTCCGACGTACGTATAGGGAACCAGGTAACCCCGCTCAATAGCCTCCGACAAGGGAATCTCGTAGACTTTGTTGTAGTCGAAAAGTTCAAAGATGTCCTTGCGGTCGGCTCGTTCAGGAGTTGCGGTCATGCCGAGCATAAACCTGGGCTTGAAGTATTGGAACAAAGGTTCGTAGGAAGGGCTTTGGCCGTGGTGTACCTCGTCGATAACGATGTAGTCAAAGGCGCGAGGGTCGATTTCCGCTATTTCCGCGCTTCTACGCAGACTGTCTTTTGATGCGAACAGCACATCGCATCGATGCAGGTTGCGTCGCTCCTCGCCTGTCAGGATTCCTTCATCAAGGTTCCCCCACACCTGACGATATGCTTCGACGCTCTGTGCGAGGATGTCGAGGCGGTGGACAACGAACAGGACGCGTCCACCGAACCTCTTCGCGTCTAGCGCAGACAAGATTGTCTTCCCCGTACCAGTGGGTAGGACGACTATGCCCTTTTCCCATCCTCGTACGGTGCGGGAATATTCGAGGGCCTCCAAGGCTTCGAGCTGCACACGATTGGGGTTGACCGTAGTGGCTCGGAGAAGCTCTGGCGCGTGTGCAGTGAATAGTGCCTTCAAGCTGTCGACTACGAGCGGCCGCCAATACGGTGATTGCAGCTGACTGTAGGAGAACCTAAGGAGCCTGTAGCCCTGGGCGAGAATTTCGTTTTGCCTGAACAGGCTATCATCAAACTCTGAGGCAGGGATAAGGCCCTCGGCGTGATACGTCTCCCCATCTACCTCGAACGCTAGGCGCTCGCGAGGGCCGTGGTATGCGAAATCGATCCTGCGCCGCTTCCCTGCTCGGTCTAGGAACGAGTATTGGGGTACAACCTCATTGATTTGCTCCCCAAGGAGCGGATAGAGAAGCTCGTCAATAAAGAGTCGTTCGGATGGCTGCGTGAAGCTTGATCCAAACCGCCGATAGTATTCGTCGAGGGACACTCGCTCTTTCTCCCGACTCAATCTGCAAGCGACCAGCGCCCGCGTGAGCCTTTTCTAGTTGTCGAGATGTTTATGGATCGGCCCGCCGAGCTGAGGCGCAAATGTGGCCAGGGCAGAGACTAGCTGCGTCCTTCTCGCATCACATGGCCGCCTCCCGGCATGTTCCCGACCTCGATTGAGTCGAGCGTACGTAATGCGAGGGCGGGTCGCATCGACCGAAAGGCTCACGTGCGGACCGGTCCGTCCGGATTGCCCATATGGAGGCGATTCCTGGTCTCGGATCTCACCGGCCACCCATCACTAGGTTGATCAACGTCCCTGGGTAGCCGGGGCAGTAGCGCGATGCAGCACGCTGTCGGCCTGTTCGGCCCGGCTAGCAGGATCCGAGCTGTAGAAGCGTTGCATTGCCCGTCCAGCACGTCGTCCATCACTCGCTGGTCCAAGTCGGTGACCCGAATGATCTGCGGCCCGAAGACAGCGACGGCCGGGCCCCAAGTGATGGGGCCCGGCCGCGGCCGGATTAGCGTCTGCTCAGTGCTTGTGGCCCTGCTCGGCCATCTGCTTGCGCACCTCGTCCATGTCGAGCTTCTCGACCTGCTCGATCAGGTTTTCCAAGGCGGACTCCGGCAGGGCGCCCGGCTGCGCGAACACGATCACGCCGTCCTTGATCGCCATGATGGTCGGGATTGAGCTGATGTTGAACTTGATGGCCAGCTCCTGCTGCGCCTCCGTGTCGACCTTGCCGAAGACGATGTCCGGGTGCTTCTCGGACGAGCGCTCGTAGACCGGGGCGAACCGCTTGCAGGGACCGCACCAGTCGGCCCAGAAGTCGACGAGGACCATGCCGTCCTTCTCGGTCAGCTCGTCGAAGTTGCCCGTCGTCAGCTCAACCGTTGCCATTGCACTCTCCGATCGCCCGCTTCGCTTACAAGACGTCAACCTGTCCAGCCTTCCAGAGATTCCCCGAGCAGGGACAGGCTGCTGTGAGACCCAGGGCACGGCTGCTGGACGCCGACCTTGGTCTAGCGGATACCCCGCTACTGGAGCCGTGAACGGGCTGGGGGGGCGGTGCAACAGAGCTTCAGCGCGAGGTCGTAAGGCCGTTCGGCACCTTACGCCAGGCACGTCCTCCAGTACTACCTTCTCGTGCAGCGGCGAGGTGGTCATGGGCCTACCCGCAACAGCTCGTAGCGCCATCGGGGCGTGGCCGGTCGAACATGCCGGGTCCGCCGGGTGCTGTTTCACCAGCTCGCTCCCCGACCAGTCGCTACTGGTCGTCTACCGAGTAGTCGATGCGCCGGGCCCAGGCACTTACCGCGCCGAACAAGCCCAACGGTCCATCATGGTCAACCAGAACAGAGCCGGCACAACCGAGCACGAGTACCGGCGCGGCTGTCGACAGCAACGCTGACAGCAACCGCGCCGGACAGCAGCAGACTGACGAGCCCTGCCTTGGACGAAGCTCCGAGCGTGCAGCCGCCCCCGAACAAGTACGGACGGGGTGCACAGAGCTTGTAAGCGAGGCGTCAAGGTCCCGCCGGGCAGCCAAACGAGCAGCCAAACCGGCGAGCATGAGCGGACGATCGCGAACCGGGACACCGTGTCGGGCACGAGGACCAAGCGGTGGACCAGCGCCGGGCCACCGACTCGTAATGCGTAGATCGACGGCGACCGCCGACGGCCCGGAGGTGGGGCTGGGGTCAGGCCTGAGCTAGATGTGGGCCTGTACTGGCGGCGCTTCCGGCGGTCTGACGCCAACCCGGCAGCCATTAGGCTCGTCATGTCGCCCGCCCTCCTGAAGGGCGTCTTCGAACCTTGCGCCTAAAGGAGATGGGTCTTGACTAGCAGCCAGGTACGCCGAGCCCAGCTTCTCGACTGGCTATACGACTATCCGGGCGACGTAGCAAGCATCGTTGAGTTCCTGGGACAAGAGCCCGACGAGCTGGCGCAGAACCTGTGGCGCGGCACGCTCCGAGCCTTGGACGAGGAAGGGCTCATCAGGCTGGCGGAGAGCATGGGGTTCGACGGAATATCAGCGTTCATCACCGATGCGGGTCGGACAGACGTGGAGGCCCGTCGTGCTCGGAGAGACGATCCGGCTCGGCGCAGGGCCGCCGCCGCGACCGGGCTTCTCCGATGGCTGTATGAGAAAGACCCCTATGGTGAGTTTTGGTGCGAGACAGACCGCATCGAGTCCACCGACTACGCCATGTTCGAAGGCGATCGCCTGCCGAGGCGACTCTTCCGAACCGTGGTCGACCATCTTCATGCCGAAGGGCTTCTCGTCCGCCGGTACCCAACGAATGACAGACCACTCACGGCCCAGCTCACCCGGAAAGGGCAGGAGTGTGTCGAGGCAGGAGGAGACGTGGCCGCGTACGTGAACCGGGGGAAGGAACAGCCCGCCAACATCACCCACTTCCACGGGCCGGTGTCCGGTAGCAACGTCTCTTGGGCCAGCGAGCGCGTCACTCAGACCGCCACGACAACCGGCATCGCCAGCGATGAACTCGCAGCCCTGATCCAGGCCATCACAGAAGCGCTGCCTGTCCTGGGTCTGTCAGGCGAGCAAGCGGCGGCCGTGCAGCACAACGCGGAAGTCATCGAAGGGGAGCTGCAGCGGAGCCAGCCGGACAAACACATCGTGAGAACCATGCTCATGCGGACCGTGGACACCATCGTAGGCGCCGGCAACAGCGCCCTCGGATTGGTGCTTACGGGCTACGCCAAGGAGCTCATGCAGAGAGCCGGTGTACCCATCGAGTAGCCCTACACCCCGGCTTCCCAGTGCTGGATTTCGACGACGATATCGCCGAGGTTGCTGCCGTCCCTCTGCAAGACGTACCGCCACAGGGGCCATCCGCAGCCGTGGAGTTGTGCCCATCCCTGCGCTGTCGGCTCGGGTAGCTCCTCCTCGACGAGGGTGCCCACGTCGCTTGCGACGGTCCCACAAGCGAACCGGACAGGAACTCCGTCGATACTTCGCCACCGGAGGCGGAAGCGATGGTTGCTACAGCCGTTCATCGTCGCCGGATACTCAGAGAAGAACTCCCCGTCCGCGGTCCTCAAGGACGCCCACTGGTCCGCGAAGGCGCGCACCGTAGCGCGCCACTCCCGCACAAGCCGCCAGCCTGGCAGAACATCTGGGAAGATCGGCACTTGGCCGCCATGAATATCGTTGCCGATGTTGGTCGGGCTCCACTTGACCAAGGGGTTCACGCGCTGACGGTACTGCCTCCAGCAGGCACTCCCGTAGTGCCACCTCCGGCAGGGCCGGGCACAGATCCGGCACAACCGAGCGCGAGTAACGACGGAAGATGCCGGAAACCGACGGAAGGCATTTCAGCAGCTCAGAAGCCGTGCCGGGGATCGCATGGAAGGTCGGGAAGCTGGGGCCCTTACTTCCAGCGGAACTGCACGAACCGACACCCCAAGGGTCATGGGCTGGAACGACAGTCTGGGTCGGGTGGAGCTGTCGACAGCACCGGCGCAGGGGCGCCCGTCGGCGGAGGCGTGCGGACAGTCGCCCGAGGTTCACGAACGCGGACAGACGACGTCGGACGATCCACAAAGAGCGGATAGGCGAGGTGTTGAGCCTCGGTGGGCAACCGCCCTTACCGGGGAAGCGTGTTGGCGACGTAGACGCCCTTACCCTGCCGGCCGTCGATCAGCCCTTCGGCCTTGAGCACGAGCATGGCGGCGCGAATCACTGTGTTGCTGACCTTGTAGTGCTCGCAGAGGGCGGCGAACGAGGGCAGCTTGTCGCCCGGCTTCAACTCGCCGGAGCTGACCTGCTCGCGGATATCTCGGGCGACCTGTAGGTAGGCAGCTTCAGACATAGGTGGTGCTCCCAGCTTGGCGGCTGGTGCAAGCAGACCACACCTACCGCTCGACTTACAACGCTATGTGTCGCAGCTGTTGACCCTGCGCACATTGCGTCCTAAGTTGCTCGTGGGACTACCCAGCTTGGCGGCCGGGTCGTCCTGCCGTGGGTGCCCGGTCTCCGGAAACGGCTGACCGGGTGCCCACGGGACCCCAGCGTCGGCGGGAGGCATGAATGACCAGACCGAACGATGCAACTGGTTCGACCGCAGGTACCGCGCGAGATGCCGGCTGCCACCAGAGGCAGAACAACAGCCTGCGGCGTGTGTCCTACGACGAGTACGTCCTGGCGGCGGCGCTGACCCTCGCCCGCCGACACCGGCCCGTCTGGTCCTGGCGGTACTGGCGGCGCATCTGCCGCTGCGGAAGCGACCTACCCTGCCGCAACCGTCATCCCATCCCGATCAACCGCGGCCACTGGCCGAGCCAGGATGCGCCGCAATGACGACGCACCTCCCGGTCACACCGGCTTGGGCATGCGGCGGATGCGGTGCCGACTGGCCCTGCCAGACCCGAAGGCGCGAGCTACGAGCGGAGTACGACCGCGCCCCGGTGTCGCTGGCCCTCTATCTGGCCGCCCAGCTCGTCGACGCCGCCCAGGACCTGGCTGATGTCCCCGCCGGCAACCTGCACCACCGATTCGTCGGCTGGACGCGATGAGCATCCTGCGACGCGGCGACGAGAAGTTCCACTACAGCGACGGCTCCCACAAGTGGATCCCACCCGACCCCGACTACGACCAGGAGGTCTGGGACGAGCAGGTCCGCCAACACAAGCAGGGCCACCTCAGGAACGAGCAGCCCAAGGTCCGCATCCAGCGCCTCGTCTGAGCGCCAGCAGTACAGCAGCGAAGTACAGCAACCGTGCCAGCCGAATCCGGCCGAGAAGCACGCCAGCAGCCCGGATGACCTCGAACCACGCCGCAGAAGGCCGGCTCGCCGGCAATCCATAGGTTCAGGGTTCGAGTCCCTGGCGGCCCACCTGAACGGATGCCCGGACGGAGGGGTTCGGGATCCGGGTGGTCGCGGGCCATGCCGGTGTTCCGGCCGTAACCGCACCGCCCGAGCCCGACTCCCACCCGGTGCAGATGGGCGAGCGACGACGCATTTCTCCGACGGGTACTCGGGCGTGCCGGGACGACCTCGTCCGGTCACACCTTGAGGACGTCCACGTCGTACAACGCTATCGACGCGTCGCGGGTGGCCAGGGTCAAGTTCTCGGTGATCGCCTGTGCCACGAGCATGCGGTCGAAGGGATCGCGGTGATGGGGTGGCAGGCGGCCGGCGGCGATGGCGTGGGCATGAGTTACCGGGAGTTCACGGAAGCCCATGTCCCTTACCCGCTCGGCGAGGTCAGGGGGTCCTGCAAGCTTTCCCACGCTCTGCTTGATGGTGATCTCCCACAGACTGACCGGGGAGAGAGAGATGTCTGGATCGTGACGTAGCTGGTCGAGGAACTCGGTGCCGAGGGTCGCATCGCCGGTGATGGCCCAGAGCGCGACGTGAGTGTCCAGCAGGAGGGTCATGCGCCGATGCCGAAGTCAGCGGCGATCTCGGCGTTGGTCTGAGGGGAATCCCAGTCGCCCGAGAGGTCCAGTTGCCCGGCGAGGGAGCCGACTGCGGTGCGGTTGGCCCGCCGTACCAGCGGCACCACCTTCGCCACCGGAGTGCCCGCGCGGTCGATGATGATCTCTTCGCCACGTTCCACCCGTTCGATGATGCGTGACAGGTGGGTCTTGGCATCATGCATGTTGTAGTGCACGGCTTCAGCCGACATCATTCGACCTCCTCGTTTAGCTAACAGCTTAGCCAACTCGACCAGATATCGTCACCGGCGCACCGGATGAGCTGGGCAAACTCATCGATAGCAGATCGCCGACCCCAGACGAGGCTGAGCAGGCGAGAATCAGATTCCTCCTCGCCGGTACGGCGTTCTTTCGCGCCGGGCAAGTGGCTGCGTGGGTTGGGGTGGACTATGCCCTCGTAGCGTTGATTCAGCGGTTCAGCGGCTGACAGCCCGGCAACCTCAACGGCACGCACGACCGTGCCGCGCAGCCAATTTCACGATCACGAGCCTTCCGACCGAGGTAGCGCCGCGGTTCTGGTGAACCTACGGGCGAGGTGTGCGAAGGCCTCGGTCAGTTCGGCGGGGCCGACGACTTCGATGTCGGCGTCGTACCGGGCGATGGTGGCCGCGAGGCTGGGCCAGGACCAGGAACCGAGGGTGAGGCGGCAGCGGCCGGGGCCGACCTCTTCGAGGATGCCTTCGCGGGTGTACTGGGCGACCGTGGTGGCGGGCAGGTCGAGGATCACCGTGCCCTGGCAGGGCCACCCGCCCCCGTCGCCCGCTCCACGGAACGTGCCGATGAGGTAGGTGGCGACGTCTCCGCCGGGGAGTTCGCGTGGGGTGAAGCGTGGCCCGTTGGGGGTGCGCAGGGTGATCCGGTCGGCGCGGAAGGTACGCCAGTCGTCGCGGTCGAGGTCCCAGGCGATGAGGTACCAGCGTCCGTCCCAGGTGATGACGTGGTGGGGTTCGACGCGGCGCGGAGGCGTGTCCGCGCCCGTGGCGCCGTAGTCGAAGCGCAGGATCTCGCGGGCATGGGCGGCGGCACTGAGCGCGAGCAGCAGGTCGCCGTCGACCGGTGCGGTCGGTCGGGTGGTCGGCCGTTCGACGGCGGTGACCCGCAGGGCCTCGATGCGGTTTCGGAGCCGGGCGGGCATGACCTGCCGGACGGTGGTCAGCGCCCGGGCCGCGGCTTCGGCGAGGCCGTCGCCCGAGGTGGTGGCGACGATCTGTAGGGCGACGGTCAGGGCCACGGCCTGCTCGTCGTCGAACAGCAGCGGCGGCAGCTCGGTGCCGGCGCTGAGCCGGTAGCCGCCGTCCGGGCCCTTGACCGCGGCGATCGGATAGCCGAGTTCGCGCAGCCGGTCGACGTCGCGGCGGACGGTGCGCAGGCTGATGCCGAGCCGGTCGGCCAGCAGCGTGCCGGGCCAGTCCCGCCGGGCCTGCAACAGCGACAACAGGGTCAGCAGGCGGGCGGACGTCTTCGGCATGAACCTGATTCTCCCCGCAGTAGGTGTCACATCCTGGCACCTACTGCGGTGAGGGTTGGTCTCCCGGCCGGAAGCACCGGCCACCCCCTGGATTACGGAGTCTTCACCATGGCCATCACCGCCACCACGCACCTGAACTTCCGTGGCGATGCCCGTCGGGCGCTCGAGTTCTACCAGTCCGTGTTCGGCGGGCACCTGACGGTCGTCGCATACGGCGACTTCGGAATGCCGAAGGAACTACCCGACGCCGACAAGGTCGTCTTCGGCCAGGTCACCGCCGAGAACGGCTTCAGCATCATGGCGTACGACGCACCCGGCCAGTCGCCGGCCACGACCGCGCCGACCGCCACCACGCGCGAGAACGGCATGACGCTGACCGGTGAGCGGTTCTTCGTAGCCGTCGGCGGCGACACCGCCGAAGAAGTCAGCGCGCTGTGGGACAGGCTCGCCGACGGCGCTGAGGTCATCGAGAAGTACGGTCCGTCGCAGTTCGCCCCCGGCTTCGGGATGCTCACCGACCGGTTCGGCGTCACCTGGATCCTCCAGGTCAACGTCACCCCCGCCTGACCCGCGGAGCGCCCATCCCCGTCCGGGGCTGCCGTTCCAGGCCGCCCCGGACGTCGGCGATCGTGCCCGGCCCTGCCGCAGCGTCCGCCCGTCAGGCGGATCACACGAGCAGCCTTGCCCGTCAGCAATGAAAACCATTATCGTCTGACGGTCAACTCGCTATCGGAAGTGCAGGCCGTGACACGTCATCGCAACGCCCTCGCCGCCCTCCTCGTCGCCGCAGCAGTCCTGACGGGCTGCGGCAGCGCCGACCCCGCTCCCGCCACCACGCCGGACGTCCCTTCCGCGCCGCCCGTCGAGCCGGTCACGCACCGGCTCAGCGTCACCGACGTCAAGGGCGCCGCCGTCACGCTCAAGGCGAAGCCGGAGCGGATCGTCTGCCTCACGGGGTTGTGCGACGACGCCCTGGTCGAACTCGGCCTCACCCCCGCGGCGACGACCACACCCAAGCTCCTCACCCGCCCGGACTACCTCGGTGCCGCCGGTGCGGCGGTGCCGGCGCTGCCCGGCACCTTCGGCAACGAGGACGTCGCGTCGATCGCCGCCACGCGGGCCGATCTGGTCATCGGCCTGGCCGGCGTACACGACCAGCTGCGGCCCGCGATCGAGAAGTTCGCGCCACTGTGGCTGGTGGAGGTGAAGACCTACGAGGACTCGGTGCGCTACCTGCGCGACATCGCCACGCTCACCGACCGGGGCGCGCAACAGGCGGGTGCGGAGCAGAGGTTCCGGGACCGGCTCGCCGCGGCCCGGGCCGCCGCCGACCAGCGCGGCCTGCGGAAGACGACCGCGCTGGCGATGTACGGGGGCACGTCGATCGGCGTGAACACCTCCGACGACCTGCTCGGTCACCTGCTCTCCCAGGTCTTCGACTACCCGTGGCCGAGCAAGGGCGGGGGCTTCGACACCGCCCAGGCGTACAGCGTGGAGGAGATCCTGACGCGGGACCCGGACATCGTGTTCATCCAGTCGTTCACCTTCGGCCCGGACGCCAGGACCGTCACCGCCCAGTACGCCGAGAACCCGGTGTGGAAGCGGATCACCGCGGTACGCGAGGGCCGCGCCCACGAGGTTCCCGCAGAACTGTGGGCGTCGGGCCGTGGCACCCGGGCGTTGGGCCTGATCCTCGACGAGGCGGTCGCCAAGGCCACGGCGTGACGGCGCCGGCAACGGCCACCGGCGCGGCGCTCACACCGGCCCGGACGGTTCCTCGGTGGCCGGCGGCGGTCGCGTTGCCGACCACCCTGGCGGCGGCGATCCTGCTGACCCTTGCTCTTGCCCTGCCTGCCGATGCCGAGGTCGCCCGGGTGGTGCTCTGGGAACTGCGGACGCCCCGGCTGCTGCTGGCGTTGCTCGGCGGGGCGGCGGTCGGGGTGGCCGGGCTGCTCATGCAGGCCGCGCTGCGCAATCCGCTGGCCGTACCCGAGCTGCTCGGCGTCTCCACCGGCGGCGCGCTCGCCGCCGCCGTGGTGGTGGTGTGGGCGCTTCCGGTTCCGGCGGCGGCGCAGCCCGTGGTGGCCCTGGCCGGGGCCCTCGGCGGCGGGGCGCTCTGCCTGGCCGCGGCCGGTACCGGCCGTGGTCCCGGTGCGGTCCTGCTCATCGGCGCGGCGATGTCGACCGCGTTGCAGGCGGTGCTGCTGGCGGTGATGGCCGCCGCCGACCGGCTCCAGTACGACACGCTCTTCCGTTACCTGGTGGGCAGCCTCACCGGGATCACCTGGGACCATGCCCGGCTCACTCTGCCGTGGCTGTTGCTCTGCGGGCCGCTGGTCGTGGCGATCCTGCCCGCGCTCGGTGTGCTGCGCCTCGGCGACGAGGCGGCCGGCGCCCTCGGGTTGCACGTCGGGCGGGCACGCGTCGCGGTGCTCGGGCTCGCCGCCGTCCTGGTCGCCGTGGTCGTCGGCCCGTGCGGTCCGATCGCCTGGATCGGGTTCGTCGCCCCGCACGTGGCCCGGCGGGTACGCCCGGACGCGGACGCCCGGGCCCTGCTGCCCTGGGCGGCGGCGTTCGGCGCGCTGTTCACCACCGTCGCCGACCTGGCCGCCCGGCACGCGTTCGCACCGGCCGAGACCCCGTTGGGTGCGTGGACCGCCGCCGTCGGCATCCTGTCCGGCCTGGTCCTGCTCCGCCGTCGGGGCGCGTCGTGAGGTGGTGGTGGGCGGGTGCGGCGCTGATCGTCGCGGCGGCCGCCGAACTCGCCGTCGGGCGGGGCATCGACTGGCCGCAGCTGGATCCGTTGGAACAGCGGATCCTCGTCGAGTTGCGGCTGCCCCGACTGGTCACCGCGCTGCTCGCGGGCACCGGGCTCGGCGCGGCCGGGCTGCTGTTGCAGGCGGTGCTGCGCAATCCGCTGGCCGCACCGGAGTTGGCCGGGGTCAATCCCGGTGCGGTGCTGGGGGTGCTCGGCGGCATCCAGCTCGGCCTGGTTCCGGCCGACTCGGCCGCCGGGGCGCTGGTCGCGGCGCTGCTCGGCGGGGCCGTCGGCGGCTCGCTGATGTGGGTGCTGGCCCGCGACGGCTCCCCGGCACAGGTCGCGGCGTACGGGCTGCTCGGCTCGGCGGCCCTGGCCGGGCTCACCACGCTGCTGCTGGCGTACCAACCGGGCCGGTTCGGCAACGCGCTGCGCTGGCTCGTCGGCTCCGTGGACGGGCGGGTCTGGGCGCATGTGTCCATCGCCTGGCCGTGGCTGGCCACGGCGCTGGTGCTGGCCTGGCTGTGCTCCGCCGGGCTGGGCATGCTGGCGGCCGGTGACGGGCATGCCGCCGCGCTCGGGCTGTCGCCTCGGCCGGTACGTGCCCTGGGCCTGGCCCTGGCGGTGGCGCTGGCCGCCGGCGCGGTCGCGCTGGCCGGCGCGCTGGCCTTCGTCGGGCTGGTCGTCCCGCACGTCGCCCGCGCCCTCTGCGGAGCCGACCTGCGCCGGGCGCTGCCCGCCGCCGCCCTGCTCGGGGCCATCACGGTCGTCGGCGCGGACGCGGTGGCCCAGGCGCTGACCGTGCTGGTGCAGTCCGGGTCGGCGGGGCAGCGGCTCGGGGTGCCCGCCGGGGCGGTCACCGCCCTGCTCGGGGCGGCGGCGCTGGTCGTCGTCGCCCGTCGTTCCCCGCACGTGGAGGTGTCGTGACCGCACCGGTCTTCACCGTCGAGCAGGCCCGCTACCGCTACCGCGACCGGGCCGTGCTCGACGGGGTGTCGCTGACCGTCCGGGCCGGCGAGTCCGTCGCGCTCGTCGGGCGCAACGGCTGCGGCAAGTCCACCCTGCTGCGGCTGCTCACCGGTTCCGACCAGCCCGAGAGCGGCCGGGTGCTGCTGCACGGTCGCCCGGCGTACGGGCAGCGGCGGCGGGACGTCGCCCGGCAGGTGGCGGTCCTGCACCAGCAGTTGCCGCCGGTACCCGGGCTGACCGTCCGGCAGCTCGTCGCGCAGGGCCGCTACCCGCACCGGGGGCCACTGGGCATGCTCTGGCGGCCCGAGGACGCCGAGGCGACCGCCGCGCTCGCCGCGACCGGCGTGACCGGGCTGGCCGACCGGCAGGTCGACACGCTCAGCGGCGGAGAGCGGCAGCGGGTCCGGCTCGCGCTCGCCCTGGCCCAACGCACCCCGGTGCTGCTGCTGGACGAGCCGACCACCTTCCTCGACGTCCGCCACCAGTTGGAGGTGCTGTCGCTGGTACGCCGGCTGCACGCCGAGCGGGGTCTGACCGTGGTGACCGTGCTGCACGAGCTGGACCACGCCGCCCGGTTCACCGACCGTGTGGTGGCGCTCGCCGGCGGCCGCGTCGCCGCCGACGGGTCGCCGGCGGAGGTGGTCACGCCGGCGCTGCTCGCCGACGTGTTCGGCGTACGCGGGCGGGTGCTCGCCGACGCGCACACCGGCACGGTCCGCGCGCTGGCCGACGAGCCGTTGGCGGGCCGGTGATCGTCCACCGGGAACTGGTCCGGCTGGCCGGTGCCGTCACCGGACCGGTCGTCGGGTGCGCGGCGCTGGGCATGGCCGTGTCGGCCGCGTACGTCGGTCAGGCGCTGCTGGTCGCCGGCGCGCTGGCGGCGACGGCCCGGCGGGACCTCGCCGCCGCCACCACCCTGCTGGCCTGCGCGCTCGGGGTGATCGTGGTGCGGGCGGCGCTGCTCTGGTGCCGCGAGGTCGCCGGCGCCGCCGCCGGCGCCCGGATCCGGGCGCGGCTGCGCGACCGGCTGGTCGCCCGGCTCACCGAGCTGGGCCCGGCGTGGCTCGCCGGATCCCGCACCGGCCGCACCCAGGCCACCCTCGTCGACGGCGTGGAGGGGCTCGACGCCTACTACCGCCGGTACCTGCCGCAGGTGCTGGTCACCATCACCGTGCCGACCGCCCTGGTGGCCTGGCTCGCCACCGTGCAGCCGGTCGCCGCCACGCTGCTCGGCACGGCCGTGGTGCTGGTGCTGACCGTCCCCCGTGTCTGGGACGCCACCCTGCTACGTCGCGGGCGCGGCCGGTGGGCGGCGTTCACCGCGCTCGCCGCCGACTTCCTCGACACCCTCCAGGGCGCGGCGACGCTGCGCGCGTTCGGCGCGGTCGACCGGATGCGGGACCGGATCCTGGGACGCACCCACGACCTGCACACCACCACCATGGCGCAGCTGCGCCTGTCGCTGATCGAGAGCGGAGTCAGCGCCCTGCTGATCCAGGCCGGTCTCGCCGCCGCGGCCGTGGCCGCGGCGGTCGCCGCGTACGCCGGGCGGGCCGACGCGGCTGCCGTGTTCCTGGTGCTGCTCGTCTCGGTGGAGTGCTTCCGGCCCGTACGCGACCTGGGCGCGCACTGGCACGCCGGCTACCTCGGCGTCACCGCGGTCGACGGCCTGAGCGAGCTGCTCCACGCCCCGGCCGGCGTCGTGCACCGGGGAGAGGTGGACCGCCGGTTCGACCACGTACCGGCCGTGGTCTTCGACGCGGTCGGCCACCACTACTCCGGCCGGCCCGAACCGGCGCTACGGGACGTGACCCTGCGGCTGGGCCCCGGTGAGACCGTCGCGGTCGTCGGCCGTTCCGGCGCCGGCAAGTCCACCCTGGCCAACCTGCTGCTGCGGCACCTGGATCCGGACGCCGGTCGCATCACCGTCGACGGGACCGACCTGCGCGATCTCACTCGGGAGGCGCTGCGCCGCGCGGTCACCGTGGTCGCCCAGGAGACGTACCTGTTCCACGGTTCGGTGGCGGACAACCTGCGGTTGGCCCGCCCGGACGCCACGGACGCGGACCTGGTGGCCGCCGCCCGCGCCGCCGGCGCGCACGACTTCATCCGGGCGCTGCCGCAGGGGTACGCGAGCCAGGTCGGCGAACGCGGCGGGTCCCTCTCCGGTGGGCAACGGCAACGGCTGGCCATCGCCCGGGCGCTGCTCGCCGACACGCCGGTGCTCATCCTCGACGAGGCGACCTCCGCCGTCGACGTACGGCAGGAGACCGAGATCCTCGACGCCCTGGCCACGGCCGCCCGGGGGAAGACCTGCCTGATCATCGCCCACCGGCTCGACGCGGTGCGGCACGCCGACCGGATCGTGCTGCTGGAACGCGGCCGGGTCGTCGCCACGGGCCGCCACGAGCACCTGCTGGCGTCCTGCCCCGCGTACGCCGACCTGGTCGCCGCGCAGGAGGCGGCCGGATGACCGCGCCGGACCGGCCGACCGACGGTCGACGTGCCGGGGCGCTGCGCCGGCTGCTGCCGGCGATCGCCGGGCATCCCCGCGCGTTCCGGGGCACCCTGGCGGCGAATCTCCTCGGGCAGCTCGCCGGGCTGGCCGCGGCGGTGCTCGGCGCCACCCTGGTGGGTCGGGCCGTGGCAGGGGTCCCCACCCCGGTCGGTGTGGTCACGGCGGTCCTCGGCGCGTTGGTCGCGATCGTCACCGTGGCGACCTGGTGGGAGATGTACGTCTCCCACGACCTCGCCTACCGCATCCTCGCCGACCTGCGCACCCGGGTCTACGACGCCATCACCCGGATCGCCCCCGGCGGCCTCGGCGGACGTCGCTCCGGCGACCTGGCGACCGTCGCGCTGTCCGACATCGAGACCCTGGAGTGGCTGTTCGCGCACACCATCGCGCAACTGCTCACCGCCACCGTCGTCCTCACCGCGGGCACCGCGCTGGCGGCCTGGATCGACCCCTGGCTACCCGCTGTGGTGCTGCCCGCCGCGGCTCTGATCGCAGTGACCCCCTGGCTGCTGCGCCGGCACGCCGACCGGCACGGCGCCCAGGTTCGCGTCGCCACCGCCGAACTGACCGCCGACATCGTCGACACCGTGCACGGCCTGCGCGAGCTGACCGTCTTCGGAGCGCTGGAGCGGCGCCGCGCCCACCTCGCCGCCCGTACCCGGCGGCTCGGGCGGGTCCAGCGGCGCAACGCCGCCCGCGCCGGCCTGGAGACCGCGCTGATCGACGCGCTGGTCGCCGCCGCCGGCATCGGCGCGGTGCTGGTGGTTCTCGACGGCGTACGCGCGGGGCGGCTCGACGTCGCCGCCGGCCCGGTGGCGCTGGTCCTCGCCGGGGCGGTCCTCGGCCCGGCCAGTCAACTGGCCCTCCTGCTCAAGGAGGCCGGCACCCTGCGCGCCGCAGCCGACCGGATCGACGCCCTGCTCCAGGCACCCTCGCCGGTCCCGGCACCGGCTCGACCCGTACCCGCACCCACGAGCGGCGACGTGGTCTTCGACGACGTGCACTTCGGGTACCTGCCGGACCGGCCGGTGCTGCGGGGCGTGTCGTTCACCGTTCGGCCCGGTGAGACGGTCGCGCTGGTGGGCGCCTCCGGGGTGGGCAAGTCCACGTGTGCGCACCTGCTGCTGCGCCACCACGACCCGAGCGCCGGACAGATCACCGTCGGCGGCGTGGACCTGCGCGACCTCGGCGACGCCGACCTGCGGCGCACGGTCACCGTGGTGCCGCAGGACGTCCACCTGTTCCCCGGCTCGATCGCCGACAACATCCGGTTGGGCCGACCGGACGCCACCGACACGGAGGTTCGTGCCGCAGCCGGCGCCGCCCAGCTCACACCGTTCCTCGACGCGCTACCGGCCGGTCCGGACACGCCGGCCGGCGAGCGGGGGGCGGCACTGTCCGGCGGTCAACGGGCCCGGGTCGCCGTCGCCCGGGCCCTGATCACCGGCGCACGGGTGCTCGTCCTCGACGAGGCCGCCGCCAACCTGGACGCCGCGACCGAGGCGGACCTGGCCGCCGCCCTGGAGTCCACCGGAGACGGCCGGGCCACCCTGGTGATCGCCCACCGCCTCGCCACCATCATGCGCGCCGACCGGGTCGTCGTCCTCGACGGCGGGCGGGTCGTCGCCGACGACGCCCCTGAGCAGCTTCGCAGCCGGGGAGCACTCGCCGCTGCGGTCCGGGGCGGGGGAGGCTGAGCCGTAGCTCAGACGGTGCCAGTCAGCGGGCCTTCTTCGCCGCCCGCTTGCGGGGTGGCGTCAACAGGTCCGCGATCGCGGCGATCGCGGACGGCACCAGGCGGTAGTACGCCCAGACGCCACGCTTCTCACGCTCGAGCAGACCGGCCTCGGTGAGGATCCGAAGGTGGTGACTCACGGTGGGCTGGGAGAGACCGAGCGGCGCGGTGAGGTCGGTCACGGACGCCTCGCCCTCCGGCGACGACTGGATCAGGCTGAGCAGTCGCAGGCGGGCCGGGTCGGCGAACGCCTTCAGCACTCCCGCGAGCCGCTCGGCATCGGCACGCTTGATCGGCTCGCCGGCAAGGGGCGACATGGCAGGCGTCGTAGTCTTCGCAGTTCCCACGTCTTGCATCGTTGCAGCAACACCACCCATAGGCCGGTCAAACGAGGGCTGGATCACGACAAGTTCCCCGGGAGGCGAACAACAAGGGTCGCGGCGCGGCGGCTCCCCCGGGTGCACAAGGTACGGCCAGCCGGGGAGCGGACGGCGTCGTCAGCAGCAGGTCATCAGGTACGACTGGAGCTCGGCCAGCGCCGCGACTGCGCCGTCGCGGTCGGCCCGGTAGTACACGGTCTTGCCTTCGCGGCGCGAGGTGACCACGCGCCCCCGGCGCAGCAGGGTCAACTGCTGCGACGCCGTGGCCTGACTGATGCCCGCAAGCTCGGCCACCTCCCCGACCGACAGCTCGGCGCCCCGCGCGAACAGCATCATGATCCGCTGTCGCGTCGGGCTACCCAGTGCCTTCAGGAACTCCTGGGTGTCCGAACCCAACCCGGTCGGCCCGGCGCTTCGCGCCTCGGCTGCGGGTGTCGAGTGGTCCATGGCTCCACCCTCCCGCACTGTCATCATATTGTCATTCAACGAAATGACAATATGATGACGAGGTGAGCGCCTCCTCGGAACCTGTGATCATCGTGGGCGGCGGCCAGTCCGGCCTCGCCGCCGCTCGTGCCGCCCTGTCCGCGCGTCTGCGCCCGGTCGTACTCGAAGCGGGGGAGGAGCCGGTCGGCTCGTGGCCGGACTACTACGACAGCCTCACCCTGTTCTCCCCGGCGCGCTACAGCGCACTGCCCGGCAGGGCGTTCGACGAGAGGGATCCGGACCGCTACCCGACGCGCGGCGAGGTCGTCTGCTACCTGCGCCGCTACGCCCGCGACATCGATGCCGACATCCGTACCGGCGTCGGTGTCACCGCCGTGCGGCAACGCCCGGGCGGCGGCTACCTGGTGCACACCCGCGCTGGTGACGAGATCGCGGCGGCGGGCGTGGTCGCCGCCAGCGGCTCCTTCGCAAACCCGCACCTGCCGGAGCTGCCCGGCCGCGTCGACTACACCGGCGAGGTGCGGCACGTCGCGCACTACCGGCGGCCCGAGCCTTATGCCGGCAAGCGGGTCGTCGTGGTCGGCGCCGGCAACTCCGCCGTCCAGGTCGCCCACGAACTGGCACCGCTCGCGAGGGTCACGCTGGCGACCCGGGCGCCGGTCCGGTTCGTGCCCCAGCGCATCCGCGGCCGGGACCTGCATCACTGGCTCCACGTCACGGGGGCGGACCGCCTTCCGCGCCCGGCGCTCACCCGCCTGGTCCGTCACGCCGCCGTGCTCGACACCGGCGCATACCGCGACGCCATCGCCTCCGGCCTGCTCCCCCGGCGGGACATGTTCACCGCCTTCACCCCCGACGGCGTCCGCTGGCCCGACGGCGCAACCGAGCCGGTCGACGCGGTCATCTTCGCGACCGGCTACCGCCCGAACCTCGGCTATCTCGCCACGCTCGGAGCCCTCACGCCCAACGGCACGCCCCGGCAGATCAGCGGGGTCTCCACCACCCATCCCGGGCTGGTCTACCTGGGGTTGGAGTTTCAACGGTCGTTCTCGTCGAACACCCTGCGCGGCGTCGGCCGCGACGCCGCGTACGTCGTCGCCGCCGTGGCCGAGGGCCTGCGCGGTGCGGGGCGCCGACCGTGGCTCAAGCGTCGGCGGCCGGTTCGACGGTGAGCAGTGCGGCGAGTTGGCGCAGGATGGCGGGCCGGGCCCGGTAGTACACCCAGGTGCCCCGCCGCTCGGCATCGACGAGGCCCGCCTCGCGCAGCGTCCTGAGGTGATGCGAGATGGTCGGCCCGGTCAGGTCGAACGCGGGGGTCAGGTCACAGACACAGGCCTCCCCGCCCTCGGCCGAAGCGATCATCGACACCAACTGCAGGCGCACCGGATCACCGAGCGCCTTGAACGCCGGCGCGAGGACAGCGGCGGTCTCGGCCGGCACCCGGCGCTGCGCCAGCGGTGGGCAGCACGGCGTGTCGGCGGTGAGGTCGATGACGGGAAGCGACGCCGGCTGCTTTGACATTCCTCTAGGTTGACAGACGTCTAATCAGCGTGCAACTCTCTGATTCGACAAACGTCGAGACAGGCGCCACGGAAGAGGGATCCTCATGCCCGGCACGGCTCGGCGGTCGGCGGGAGTGCGGCTCTGCGACCCCTGCGCCGGCCGCCTCCGCACCCGCTACACTTCATCGCCAATCGGCGATAGACGATAGAAGGAGGCGGATGGGTGTGGACGAGCTACTCGAACGGGCGACCGCACAGCGATACGCGTCGTGGTTCCGGGCTCTCGCGGACCCGACCAGGGTGCAGATCGTCGAGTACCTCGCCCGCCACGCCAGGCCGATGAGCGTGGGAGAGATCGTCGCCGCCGTCGGCCTGGCCCAGTCCACCGTCTCACAGCACCTGAAGATCCTCACCGAGGTGCGGTTCGTCCTCGTCGACCCGGTCGGCACGGCCCGGCACTACCGCATCAACGACGCCTGCGTCGGCTGCTTCCCCTCCGCCGCCGACGTCGTCATGGGCCGACCCGCTCCTCACCCGAACGGAGCCTGCTGATGACCGACATCACCGTCCGCCCCATGGCGGCAGGCGACGCCGAGCGGGTCCTCACCATCTACCAGGCGGGCCTCGACGACGGACAGGCCAGCTTCGAGACCGACGCACCCACCTGGGCGACGTTCGACGCCGCGAAGCTGCCCGCGCACCGCTTCGTGGCCGTCGACGGCGACGACCTCCTCGGCTGGATCGCCGTCTCGCCCACCTCGACGCGCGCCGTCTACGCCGGCGTGGTGGAGCACTCCGTGTACGTCGACCCCGCCGCCCAGGGCCGAGGCGCCGGGCGGCTGCTCCTCGATGCGGTGATCGCCTCCACCGAAGCCGCCGGCATCTGGACCATCCAGTCCGGCGTCTTCCCCGAGAACGCCGCCAGCCTCGCCCTGCACCGGCGGGCCGGCTTCCGGATCGTCGGCACCCGCGAACGCGTCGGGCGCCACCATGGCCGATGGCGCGACGTCGTCCTGCTCGAACGACGCAGCCCCGCCATCACCTGACCAACCCCAGCCCGGGCAGAGCGCCCGTCCGCCCAACTGATTCGACAGTCTTCAAGACAGAGGAGTTACCTGATGAGCACGCTGACCGAACTGCCCGTCGTGGTGATCGGCGCCGGCCCGGTCGGTCTGGCCGCCGCCGCGCACCTGTACGAACGCGGCATCGCCTTCACCGTCCTCGAAGCCGGCGATACCCCGGGCGCGGCGGTGCGACAGTGGGGGCACGTGCGGGTGTTCTCCCCATGGCGGTACAACATCGATCCGGCCGCCCGCCGGCTCCTCGACGACGCGGGCTGGGTCGCCCCCGACATCGAGGCCCTACCCACCGGCGCCGAACTCGTCACCGCCTACCTCCAGCCCCTCGCGGAGCTGCCGGCTCTCAAGCCGCACCTGCGCTACGGCACCCGAGTCGAGGCGATCAGCCGACTGGGCCTGGACCGGCTGCGCACCGCCGGCCGCGACACCACCCCGTTCCTCGTCCGCCTCGCCGACGGCGAGGAGGTCCTGGCCCGGGCGGTCGTCGACGCCTCCGGCACCTGGGGCACCCCGAACGTCCTCGGTGCCTCCGGTCTGCCCGCCCGCGGCGAGCGCGACGCGGCCAGGTACCTGGAGCACGCGCTGCCGGACGTCCTCGGCGCCGACCGGGACCGGTTCGCGGGCCGGCACACCCTCGTCGTCGGCGCCGGTCACTCCGCCGCGAACACCCTGCTGTCCCTCGCCGAGCTGGCCGCCGAACAGCCGGGCACCGAGGTGACCTGGGCGATCCGATCCTCCTCGCCGGCGCGCACCTACGGCGGCGGGGACGCAGATGCCCTGCCGGCGCGCGGCGCGCTCGGCTCGCGGCTGCGCACGCACGTCGACGCCGGCCGCATCCGGCTGCTCACCGGTTTCTCCGTGCACGCCCTCACCCCGACCGACGACCGCGTCACCGTGCTCGTCCGGCACGCTGACGGCAGCGAGGAACCGGTCACCGTGGACCGCGTCGTCGCGGCCACCGGCTTCCGCCCCGACCACTCCATCGCCGCCGAACTGCGGCTCGACCTCGACCCGGTCATGGGCGCCACCCGCGCCCTCGCCCCACTGATCGACCCGAACGAGCACTCCTGCGGCACCGTCCCCCCGCACGGCGTGGACGAACTGTCCCACCCCGAGCCCGGCTACTACGCCGTCGGCATGAAGAGCTACGGCCGGGCCCCCACCTTCCTCATGGCCACCGGCTACGAGCAGGTCCGCTCCGTCGTCGCCGCCCTCGCCGGTGACTGGCGGGCAGCCCGCGACGTCCAGCTCGACCTGCCCGAAACCGGCGTATGCAACAGCAACCCCGACGACTCGGCGACCAGCGACAGCTGCTGTGGGCCAGCCCGGGACGCCGAGCCGGCGGGACGAGGGCTGGCCACCGGCGTCTCCGGTGGGCTACTGGCCGCACCGTTGCAACTGGTCACCCTCGACGCCGCACCCGCTGGCGGTCAGGCTGGCGGCTGCTGCGGCAGCTGATGCCCGCCACCACGACAGTGCCCGCCGGCCCCACGGTCGGCGGGCACCACGCCCATGGCTGGCGGATCGTCGCCGCTCTCGCCGTCACCTCGACCGTCGGCTACGGCGTCCTCTACTACGCCTACGCGGTCCTGCTGGCCCCGATGGCCTCCACCCTCGGCGTCTCCACCACCGCCGTCACCGGCGCGCTGACCGCCTCCGTCCTCGCCGGCGCCCTCACGGCCATCCCCGTCGGCCGGTGGCTCGACCACCACGGCGGACGTGCGCTCATGACCGCTGGTTCGCTCGCCGCGACCGCCCTGCTCGTGGCCTGGTCGCAGGTCCACACCATCAGCCAGCTCTACGCCGTCATGACCGGCATCGGGATCACGAGCGCGATGGTCCTCTACGAACCCGCCTTCGCCGTCATCGTCTCCTGGTTCACCCCTGACCGACGCACCACGGCGCTGCTGGCGGTGACGGTCGTGGCCGGGTTCGCCAGCACCATCTTCATGCCCCTGACCGGCCTGCTCGAGGCACACCTCGGCTGGCGCGACACGCTGCTCGTCCTCGCCGCCATCCACGGCCTGCTCACCGTGCCCCTGCACGCGCTCGCCGTCCGCCGACAGCGACGACGGCACCCGCCAGCACCACGCGGACCGGGCACGCCCAGCGGCGCGCGGTCGCCACCGCCGCGATGCGCGACGCCCGGTTCTGGATCCTCGCCGGCAGCCTCGTCGCCCACGGCGCCGCCACCAGCACCATGACCGTGCACCTCATCGGCTACCTCGTCAGCCGTGGGCACCCCACCACCTTCGCCGCCACCGCCGTCGGCCTACTCGGCGTCCTGTCCGTCACCGGCAGGCTCGTCCTCACCGCCGCCCGCCGACACCTGCGGGTCACCACCATCGTCGCCGCCGTCTTCGCCATCCAGGCCGCCGCCGTCCTCGCGATGCCCCTGCTCGCCGGCACCCGCACCGGCGCCACCGCGACCGTCGTCGGCTTCGGACTCGGCTTCGGCATCACCAGCCTCGCCACTCCCGCCCTGCTCGCCGACCGGTACGGCACCACCGCCTACGCCACCATCGCCGGGCGACTCACCGCCCCCGTCACCATCGCCAAGGCCGCCGCGCCCCTGGCCGCGGCCACCCTCCTACACACCGCCGCGGGGTACGTGCCGCTACTCGCCGCCATCGCTGGATGCTGCGCCATCGCCGCCATCGGCATCCTCGCCCGCGCCACCACCACACCACCCGCCCCGGCCGGCTGAGACGGAAACCGCGCGACACCGGCTCGCCACCCGCCAGCCCGGGCCTCAGCCGCGTTCCCGCCATCGGCTCCCTCGCCTGGGCACGGCCATGGACAGGTCAGCGACACGTCGAGACGGTGGCGGACGTGTCCGTTCGGGTGAGCCGCCGTCGTGGTGCGCGCAGAACGGAACCGCGTCGGGCAACTCAGAAGGTGCGCACCTTCGTCCGAGCGTTCAGGATCAAGGTCCTGGGATCGGGGGAGTCGCGACCGACCGCGTCCCGGGTGGCGACGACCGGCAGCACGCCGGGGATTCGCCGTCGGGACGTGCGGGTCGCAGTCCTCGCGAGGCCATGACACGACCGGGTGCCCGGGTGTGTCCATGGTCGGCGCCGCCGCGACGTGCCCGCCGACGAAGTCCGGTCCATGGGACTCACCACCCGGGGTTCGGGCCGTCGATGCCCAGCTCATCCGCTCCGCCCGAGGTCGTCCAGCCCGTTCGACCGTCACTGACATGACACAGTTGAGGAGGACAGCTCGCCCGTGAAGGGAATCGTCCTGGCCGGAGGATCCGGTACGCGGCTCTATCCGTTGACCATCCCGGTGTCCAAGCAGCTGCTGCCCATCAGCGACAAGCCGATGATCTACTATCCGCTCTCGGTCCTCATGCTCGCCGGCATCAGGGAGATCCTGATCATCGGCAAGGCCGCCGACCTGCCGCAGTTCCGGACCCTGCTCAAGGACGGCTCCCACCTCGGCCTGGACCTCACCTACGTCGCGCAGCCGGAGCCGCGCGGGATCGCCGAGGCGTTCCTGCTCGGCGCCGACCACATCGGCGACGACCAGTGCGCCCTGGTCCTGGGCGACAACATCTTCCACGGCACCGCCTTCTCGAAGCTGCTCCGCGACGAGGTCCGGGACCTGCGGGGTTGCACGCTCTTCGGCTACTCCGTCAAGGATCCGGAACGCCACGGCGTGGGCGTGACCGACGAGCACGGCAAGCTGGTCGACATCGAGGAGAAGCCGTCCCGGCCGCACTCCAACCGCGCGATCACCGGCCTGTACCTCTACGACAACGACGTGGTCGACATCGCCAAGAACCTGCGCCCGTCGGCCCGGGGGGAACTGGAGATCACCGACGTCAACCGGGCGTACGTCGCGGCGGGCCGGGCCAAGCTCATCGACCTCGGCCGCGGCTTCGCCTGGCTGGACGCCGGGACGCCGGAGGCGATGCTCCAGGCCAGCCAGTACGTGCGGACGCTGGAGGAGCGGCAGGGCGTACGCATCGCCTGCATCGAGGAGACGGCGCTGCGGATGGGCTACATCGACGCGCAGACGTGCTACCGGCTGGGCACGGGAATGTCGGGCTCGAACTACGGTCGGTACGTGATGGACATCGCCGAGGAGTTCGGGGCGTTGGTGTGACCAGGATGCTCGTCACCGGCGGAGCCGGTTTCATCGGTACGAACTTCGTGCGACACACCCTGGAGCACCACCCGGGCTACCGCATCAAGGTGCTCGACAAGCTGACCTACGCCGGTCACCGGTCCGTCGCCGAGGACGTGGAGTTCGTGCACGGCGACGTCTGCGACGCGGAACTGGTCGAGCGGCTGGTGGCCGACAGCGACATCGTGGTCCACTTCGCGGCCGAGTCGCACGTCGACAACTCGCTGCGGGACGCCGACGCGTTCGTGCACAGCAACATCATCGGGACGTACGCGCTGCTCCAGGCGGTGCGCCGGCGCGACGTACGGCTGCACCACATCTCCACCGACGAGGTCTTCGGCGACCTGCCGCTGGAGGGCTCGGAGCTGTTCCACGAGGGGACGCCCTACAACCCGTCGAGCCCGTACGCGGCCACCAAGGCGGCCTCGGACATGCTGGTCCGGGCGTGGGTGCGTTCGTACGGGGTGGCGGCGACGTTGTCGAACTGCGCCAACAACTACGGCCCCTACCAGCACGTGGAGAAGTTCATCCCCCGGCAGGTCACCAACATCATCGAGGGCCGGCGGCCCCGGTTGTACGGCCAGGGGGTCAACGTCCGCGAGTGGACGCACGTCGACGACCACAACCGGGCCCTGCACCTGATCCTGGACCGGGGCCGGATCGGCGAGACGTACCTGATCGGCTCGGGCGACACCCGCACCAACCGGGAGGTCGTCGAACTGGTGAACCAGCTCATGGGGAGGGATCCGGGCGACTTCGAGCACGTCCGGGACCGGGCCGGGCACGACCTGCGGTACGCCAACGACAGCACGAAGCTGCGCAGTGAGCTCGGGTGGGCCCCGGAGTACGCGGACTTCCGGGCCGGTCTGGCGGCGACCATCGACTGGTACCGGTCGAACCGGGACTGGTGGCAGGAGGACAAGATCTCCACCGAGGCGGGTTACGCACTCGTGGATCAGTAGAACCGCACCACCGACCAGGCGGGCGCCGATTCCCGTGGCGCTCTTTCGCTCCGATCACCCCCCGGCGGACGCGTAAGGGCTACGGGCACACATCGGCGCCCGCCTCTTGTCGCAAACGCGACACATTTCAGTCGCCGCCAGCTCTCCGCATCGGGGTGCCGACCGCCGCCCGTCCGGAAGACGGTCCGCGCCCTCTTCGGCGCGCCGGCGGATCCCCCTTTCTGCCGCGCGCAGCGGAGGGCCGTAACAACAATTACAGGGCCCCGTGAATGGTCTGCCTTCCGCTCCGCCCCGGAGTCGCACGCTCCACCCTTCGCGCCGGCCATCGGTCCCCACCTCGGGTGATCCGCCGTTCCTCGCGCCGCGTGCCGCTCCCCGCCGATCCTCCGCGAGGACGCCCCGACGCACGTGATACAAAGACAACCTCCGATGTCAGGGCGCCTTTGGCGACGCTCGGGCGCCCTCGTCCTGGGCGTACGCAGAGCGGACTAACCGTACTAATAGAACAACTCTCCCATAGTCTACAGATCCACCATAGGCAGGCTATGGCTCAAATGCCATAAAGCCCTATGAATCATCGCGAGGCGGGCGGTAATCGCACGGAAATAGTCCGCCTGAGTCTGATATGCGGACCAGTCATTCGACTACTTTCCGCAACGTTGACCGCCACTTTCCGTTGACATAGCATCGAGTTGGCCCATTGAGGCGCGGACATTGTTTTCGCAACTCGGCAATTGGCAACCAGTCACCCGACCGCACTCGCGCATGGCGAGGCGGGCCTTTCATGACCAAAATCCAAATCATTACCAACGACAGGGTCTCTCGCAACGGTAGCGTCAGGGACCTGTTCGCCGACATTTCCTCTCGTTGGGGGCATGATGGAAGATCACGTCAGAACAGCGATCCAGCGCGTCATCGAGAAAATGCACAGCGATGTGGGTGAGCAGTTCACCGTGGACGAAATGGCACGCACGGCCGGGTTCAGCAAGTTCCATTTCTGCCGGGTCTTCCACCGGATGACCGGGGTCTCCCCCGGGCGCTTCCTCTCCGCGCTGCGCCTGCAACGGACGAAGTACCTGCTCGTCTCCACCTCGTTGAGCGTCACCGAGATCAGTCACCTGGTCGGCTACACCAGCGTCGGCACGTTCAGCACCCGCTTCAGCAGCAGCGTCGGCACCTCACCCACCAACTACCGCCGGCTCGGCGGGGTGCTGCCCCGGCCCCGTACCGACCAGTGCACGCCCCCGCCCGCCGGCACGGGCCCGGCGCTGCGCGGCGAGGTGCGCACGCCGCCGGGCACCAGTCCGTACTGGATCTTCCTGGGGCTCTTCCCGAGCCGGATCCAACAGGGCGAGCCGGTGCGCTCGGTCTTCCTGCCGGGTCCGGGACCGTTCGTCCTCGACCAGGTGCCGGCCGGCGAGTGGTACCTGATGGCGCACGCGGTCGACCCGGGCGCCGGCACGCCCCCGGCCGCGGACGCGCCCCGCGACCTGCTCGTCGGCGCCCACGGGCCGGTCGTGGTCCAGCGCGGCGCCCCGCCCCGGCCCGTGGACCTCGTCCTCCGTCCGCGCGAGGCCTTCGACCCACCGGTGGTGCACGCCGTCGCCGACGCTCCCCCGGGCGAGGGGCTCCTCGACGCGCGGGCCGGCGGGCCGACCGTCGAGCCGTACGGCCCGGTGGGCGACCACGCCCGGTGCGAGGGCGCCGGTCGCTCGCTGGTGGTCTCCGCGCGGCCACGTCGCATGACCGACGGCGTACGGCCCAGCCGGCCCACCCCGACCCGGGCCCCGGGGCCGTCCCGGCCGGGACGGAACACCCGGCCGTACCTTCCGTGGCCACCGCCGCGACCCGAAGGGCCGACGCAGCAGTCCACCGACGAGGTGGACGGCGGCGACCGCGGCAAACAGTGAGGCTCACGGCCCGGCCGAGGTCCCGTCGGCCGGGCCGTGCCACCCCTACGTGTCGACCCGGTCGGCCTTGACCGGGGCCGCGGCGACCCGCTCCCGGGCAGGTGCCGCAGGCGTACGCGCCGACGGGGCCGGCATGTCCCGCGACAGCCAGAGCACCCGGGCGAGCAGCCGGAGCCGCCACAGTTCCCGGGGACGGTCGATCAGGCCGGCGAACCGCATGTACGCCCGGGTGACCTCCGGATCCTTCGTGCTGGCGTACTGCACCCGGCGCAGGTAGGCGTTGTAGATCCGGGTACGCAGGGGACGGGGCGCCACCACCCCCGGGAAGTCCAGGTCGCCCCGCGTCGAGATCTGCCAGGGGTCGATCATGAGTCGGGCCACGTCCCGCAGGAAGGGGCGCGGGTCGGCGGCGACGTCGCGGGCCAGGTGCCGCCGCAGGGCGGTGATCTGCATCGCCGCCGCCGTCATCCCCTGCCCGTAGACCGGGTTGAAGCTGCACACCGCGTCACCGAGTACGACCAGGCCGGCGGGGAACCGGGACAGCCGCTCGTAGTGCCGCCAGACGCTGGCGGGGAACGTGAACGACATCGGGGCGCTGGTCGGCTCGGCGTGCTCGACCGCCTGGTAGATGTCGGGCACCGGCAGCGACCGGACGTACTCCTGATAACCGTCCGGATCGGTCGGCGGGTGGTCGCCGAGGATCCCGGTCAGCGACAGCCGGACGTCCCCGGTGGCGGTCTGGCCGAAGAAGGCGCCCCGGGGGTGGGCCGGCGAGGCCACCGGGTTGATCGCCATCGGGCCGTCGAACGTGCCGGGCGCCCGACGGTAGGTGCGGGTGGTGTAGGCCAGGCCGATCGTCATCCGTTCCTCGGCCGGGCGCTCGTACCCCAGCTCGGCCAGCCACACCGGCAGGCGGGAACCCCGGCCGGTGGCGTCCACCACCAGGTCGGCCCCGACCTCGAACGCCTGCTTGCCCTCCCCCCGCTCCACCAGCCGTACGCCGGTGACCCGGCCCCGATCGGGCGAGGAGAGCAGCCCGAGCAGTTCCGTGGACTGCCGGTAGGTGACGTTCGGCAGCTCCGCCACCCGCGTACGCAGGTAGTTCTCCAGGACCGGGCGGTTGCCGGCGATCGACAGCAGGCCGGTCTCCGTGCGGTACATCGGCCGGCCGTCGAAGTACCACCGCATCAGACCGAAGTCGCGCACCGGCAGGCCGAGTTCCCGCGCGTCCTCCAGCAGGTTCGGAAACAGCTCCGCGAGGATGCCGTACCCCCGGGCGTGCAGGCCGTGCGCGTGCACGGCGTGCGAGGCGCCGCGCCGCGGGCCGACCGCGCCGAGCACCTCGTCCCGGTCCACCACCACGACCTCGCGGTACCACTCGGACAACACGCGGGCGGCCAGGGTGCCCGCGATGCTCCCGCCCGCCACCACGGCCCGCTCGCCGATCAGCCGGGGGGTCGGTGCCGCCGGCGGCCGTCCCCGGATCGCGGCCAGCAACCGACCGACCAGCCCGCCGTCCCGGTCGCCCGTGCCTGCTCCAACTTGGTCGCCCATCGCTCCGATGCCTCCTGTGGGGTCGCCCGGTTCGCGAGGGTGGACGTGGTCGCGTCCACCGTCGCGGCGCCGAGCCGCAGCAGGGCCACCGAATCGCCCGTGCGCACCGCCCGTGTCGTGAGGCTCGGCCGTGTGCTGCTCATGCAACCACCGGGCGTCCGGCCGGATCTTCCTCCAACGTGCCCAATCCCCGCCGCCCCGCGCGACCGGCACGCCCCAGCGCATTCTCGAAGGTGAATCCGGTGTCGGCCTCGGACCATCGTCATACCGGCGGTCGCAGTCACCGCCCCCGCCGTCGGGTGGGCTGCGAGATGAGGACGGACAGATGCCCCAGTTGACTCACAACGAGGACGGTTCCACCACTCTGAGCGTCAACTCCAACGAGTTGAAGGCCCTGCGGGACCTCGTCATCGACCGCGTACCGGAGCTGAAGCGGGTGCGGGAGATCGCCGACAACCCGGACGTCCGGACGACCCTGCGGTTCGTGAAGTCCGTCATCAGCTGACCGCACGACACCACGTGCGGTCGGTCGCCTGTGCGCCTCGCCCGCCCGACTGGAAGGACGATGACGTGAGCGTCATGACGAGGGACGTACGCCGCAGCGGGGGTGCGGGCACCGGCGGCGACCGGTCGCCGGCGATCTTCGGCATCCGGGGCCTGGCCGCGCTGGCCCTGTTGACCGTCCACGTGGCCATGTTCTCGGGGCTGCTGGGCACCAAGGCGTTCGGTACGCCACGCCCGCCGAGCAACTGGCTCGGCGCGTTCTTCGTCAGCGGGCTGCCCTCGTTCATCGGGGTGTTCTTCGTCCTGCCCGCGCTGTTCCTGTACCTGCCCCTGGCCAAGGCGATCATCGCCGGCACCGAGCGTCCCCCGCAGGGCCGCAACGTCGTACGCCGGCTGATGCGGCTGCTGCCCGCGTACTACGCCATGTACCTGGTGGTGCTGGTCCTGCTCAACCGGGACGCGGTCGACGGACTCTGGTACGTCCTGCGGCCGATCCTGCTGCTCCAGATCTACTCGCCCACCCCGTTCGCACCGAACTTCATCAACGGGATGGAGGTCAGCTGGACCGTGCCCAGCATGGTCCAGTGGTACCTGGCGCTGCCGCTGATCGCCGCGGCCACCCACCGGTTCGCGGCCAAGGGCGCCACGCCGGTGAGCCGGGCCCGGCGGCTGCTGCTCCCGGTGCCGGTGCTCATCGGCGTCGGGGTCGGCTGGCTGTTCCTGGTCAAGGGCAACGGCTGGGACAACCGGATGGTGTTCTGGTGGCCGCAGGGCTTCGCGCCCACCATCGGTATCGGCATCGCGCTGGCCGTCCTGCTGGCGTTGTCCAAGGTGTCGCCCGCCGACACCCCCCGGCTGCTCCGCGCGGCGGCGGCCCGTCCCCACCTGTTCTGGTTCGGCGCGCTGCTGGTCTACCTGGTCAACTGCGCCCGCCCGTTCAGCGTGATCGGCATGGACGCGATCTACTCGACCAGCGGCCTGTTCATGACGTACGTGATGGTCGCGCTCTTCGGGCTGCTGGCGTCGCTGCCGCTGATCTCGCCGGGCGCGGCGCCCTACCGGCCGGTCCACGCGGTGCTGACCGCCCGGCCGATCGTCCACCTCGGGCGGGTCTCCTACGGCGTGTACCTGTGGCACTTCGCCGTGATGCACTTCTACCTGCAACCCGGCAACATCCTGCGCGGCGAGGTGCGCCCCATCCGGGAGCTGTACGGCCAGGCCGGGTTCTGGGAACTGGAACTGGTCACCCTCGGCGGCGCGGTGCTCCTCGCCTCGCTCAGCTACTACCTGCTCGAACAGCCGCTGGCCGCGCGGGTCGACCGGCTCCTCGGGCGGGGGACGGCACGCCCGCGCGCGCTGCCCCGTGCCCCGCTGGTCGCGACGCCCGCCGCCGTGGTGCTCAGCGGGGACGAGGCCGCCACCACCGTGGCCACGGTGGTGGCCGACCGGGACGCCATCCAGGCCAACCTCGTCGACCTCGAGCGCGGCTTCGAGCGGCAGCCGCTCGTCGGGACGGAACTGACCGGTGGAAGCCGGCAGAGCAGGGACCGGGCGCGGGCCGATCTGGCCCGGCTGTGGGAGATCTTCAACGCCTACTCGGCGGTCGTCGACGAGGTGGCCCGCCCGCTGGCCGTCGACCGTGGGCCGACCGCCGCCGACCTGGAGCGGATCAGCGCCCTGCTGAGTCAGGCGTCGATCCTGGTCGAGGGAACGCCGCCGCCGCTGGCCCAGCGTCACATCACCGAGGACGGCCGGGTCCGGTTGACGGTCGCGGCGGCGGTCGAGCAGATGAACGAGCTGTTCCACCGGACCGCCGTGCTGGTCGCCGCGGCCCAGGCGGTCCGGACGACCGTCGTGCCCCGGCTGGAGCAGCTCGACGCCGACCTGGTCCCGGCGGGGCGTCTCGTCGCGGACCACGGCGACGAATCGCTCGCCGCCACCCTCGCCGGGGTGCGGGACGACCTCCGGCGGCTGCACGACACGTTCCGCACCGACCCGCTGGCCCGCTGGCAGGACGGCGAGGTCACCACCGCCGACCTCGACGAGCTGCGGGACCGGATCGCGGCGGTGGTGGATCGCGCCCGCGCGCGGACCCCCGAGGCGCAGGACGCCTCCAGCTGACCGCCAGCCGACCGGCTGGCCGTCCCCGACCCGGACAGGAGACCCGCATGACCGTAGCCGTGCACCGTAGCGGCGTGACCACCTTTCGCGGCCGACCGATCACCCTGCTCGGCCCGGAACTGCACGTCGGCGACACCGCACCGGACTTCACCGTGCTCGCCAACGACTTCACCCCGGTCACCCTCGCCTCGTCGGCCGGGACGACGCGGATCTTCTCGGTGGTGCCGTCGCTCGACACCGACGTGTGCGACCAGCAGACCCGCCGGTTCAACGAGGAGGCCGCCCGGCTGGACGGGGTCAGCGTGCTGACCGTCTCGGCGGATCTGCCCTTCGCGCAGAAGCGCTGGTGCGGCGCCGCCGGCCTCAGCGGCGTCGAGACGCTCTCCGACCACCGTGACCTCTCGTTCGGCACGGCCTACGGGGTGGCGGTGGCCGAACTCCGGCTGCTCGCCCGCGCCGTCTTCGTGGTCGATGCCGGGGACCGGCTGGCGTACGTCGAGTACGTGCCGGAGATCGGCCAGCATCCCCGCTACGACGACGCCCTCGCGGCGGCGGCGCGGGCCGGCGGCTGACCCGACCCGCCATCCACCGCGTCGTCGGCGACAGCCCGTACGACACGAGGTGCCCTCCGATTCGGTGACCGGATCCACGTCCGGCCTTCCGAATCGGGGGGCACCGTCCGTGTGTGCGGCGAATCGTCGACGGGTCGGCCCGCCCGTACCCGATAATCCTGGGCATGCGGACCGGCCCGGCGGGGACGCCGGGGGCAGGTGCTCCTCCGCATCCGCGGCCTGGCTGGTCCCGACGATCTCCGGCCGGATGTCGTGACCGGCGGCTCGGCTTCGACATCATCGGGACGGACGTCGCACAGCGGTTACTCCCCAGCGATCCAGGGCAAGAGGAGACGACATGACAACGCCACGGGCGACGTCCCAGCGGGTACGCGCGGCTGAGGAACTGTTCATCCCGGCCAACGACGTCGAGCTCTGCGTCGAGACCTTCGGCGACCCGGGCGCGTCGCCGGTCCTGTTGATCAGCGGTACGGCGTGCTCGATGGACTGGTGGGAGGACGACCTCTGCCGGCGGCTGGCGGCCGGCGAGCGGTTCGTGATCCGCTACGACCACCGGGACACCGGCCGGTCCACCGGCTTCCCGTCGGGCGAACCGCCGTACCGGTTCGACGATCTCGTCACGGACGCGGCGGGGCTGATCGAGCAGCTCGGGGTGGGGCCGGCGCACGTCTGCGGCGTCTCCATGGGCGGCGCCGTCGCGCAGCGTCTCGCCATCGAGCACGCCCACCTGGTGTCCTCGCTGACCCTGCTCTCCACCAGTCCGGCGCTCCGGGTCAACAAGCGTCCCCACCCCGACCTGCCGCCGATCTCGCCGGCGCTGCTCGCCAGCTTCGCCGAGGAGCGGCCGACGCCCGACTGGACCGACCGGGCGGCGGTGATCGACCACGTCGTCGCCGGTCAGCGCCCGCTGGCCGGAGCGCTCGCCATCGAGGAGACGCGGCTGCGCCGCATCGCCGGGCGGATGTTCGACCGCAGTGGCGACATCGCCGCCAGCCTCGCCAACCACTGGATGATCGACGGCGGGTCGGACTACCGCTCCTCGCTGTCCCGGATCGCCGTGCCCGCCCTGGTGATCCACGGCACCGAGGATCCGCTGTTCCCGCTCGGGCACGGCGAGGCCCTGGCCGACGAGATCCCCGACGCCCGGTTGCTGCCGCTGGCCGGGGTCGGGCACCAGATGCCCCCGGCCGCCACCTGGGAGACGGTGGTGCCCGCCATCCTGGCGCACACCGCGGGCTGATCGGCCCTGGCACTTCCGTACTCGTCGATGTCCGACCGCCGGAGGTACCACCCCGGCGGGGCCGGACCGGGGACCCCTGCCACCCGATGGGACAGTCCCTTCAGGACGGATGTACCCGCATGAGATTTCTACCGGCCAGGTTTCCACCGTTGAGCAATCGCGCGTAAGACAGCACGCCCCCGTTCTGGGAGAGTCGACACGGCTTCGCGGCGGTGATCCACCGCAGACCCGAGGCCGACCGACCTGGGAGCGTGACGCCATCACCGACGCCCGACCCGACGCGCAGAGCACCTGCTTCCCGAACCCGCAGGGCCGCGCCGTCGGAGTAACGGCGCGGACGTCGTCGGTCCCGACCCGTCCCGGAACGTACATGTAGAGGCTCGGTGGTGGCCGTGCTCCGTCTCGTCGCCCTGCGCCTCGCGTGGGCCCTGCCGATGTTGTTCGTCGTCTCCTTCTTCTGCTTCCTGCTGGTGTCGCTCGTGCCCGGCGACCCGGCCCGCTCGGTGCTCGGCCCGCTCGCCCCGCAGCAGCAGGTCGACGCGCTGCACCAGCAGATGGGGCTCGACCGGCCGCTGCTGCACCAGTACGTGAGCTGGCTGGGCCGGTCCGTCCAGGGCGACCTCGGCGTCTCCGTGATCACCGGGGCCGAGGTGGGGCCCATGCTCAACGCGCGGCTGGCGCCGACGCTCTCCCTGATCGTCCTCGCCACCCTCACCGCCATGCTGCTGGGCGTGGGCCTCGGCGTGTTCAGCGGGGTCCGCGGCGGCCCGCTCGGCCGGATGGTCGACGTGCTCTCCGTGGTCGGCCTCGCGGTACCGGGATTCTGGCTGGCCCTGATGCTGGTCTCCTGGTTCGCCGTACGGTGGCCGCTCTTCCCGGTGACCGGGTACGTCCCGGTCACCCAGTCCCCGGGCGACTGGCTGGGGTCCCTGGTGCTACCGGTGGCGGCCACCTCGCTGGCCGCCGTCACGGCGGTGGCCAAACAGACCCGCGACTCCATGCTGGACACCCTCGACCGCGACTTCGTCCGGGTCATGCAGGCCAACGGGTTGTCCCGCCGGTCGATCGTCTACCGGCACGCCCTGCGGACCGCCGCAGTGCCGGTGGTGTCCCTGCTCGGGGTCATCTCCGCCAGCCTGCTCGGCACGACCGTGCTGATCGAGAACATCTTCGGCCTGCCCGGGCTGGGCTCCGGCGCCGCCCTGGCCGCCGCCCAGCACGACATCCCGGTGTTGCAGGGCGCGGTGGTCTACTTCACCCTCATCGTGATCGTCATCGGCCTGCTGGTGGACCTCTGCCAGGCCTGGCTCGACCCCCGGGTGCGGCACCGGTGAGCGGGCCGGAGGGCTTCGCGCTGCGGCTGCTGCGCCGGCCGCTGGCCGTGGCCGCCCTGCTGTGGCTGGTCGTCGTGGCGGTGTGCGCCCTCTTCCCCGACCTGGTCACCGACCGGGACCCGCTGGAACAGGACCTGATCGCCGCGTTGCAGGGGCCCTCGGCGGAGCACCCCCTCGGCACCGACCGCCTCGGTCAGGACCTGCTCAGCCGCCTCGTGCACGGGGCCGGGACGACGCTGTGGGGCGTCCTCGTCGCGGTGCTGACCAGCACGGTGCTCGGTGTGCTGCTGGGTCTGCCCGCCGGCTACCTGGGCGGGGTGGTCGACGCGGCGATCCTGCGGGTCTCCGACCTGCTCTTCGCCGTCCCCGCGATCATCATCCTGCTGGTGGTGGTGGCGGTGTTCCCGGAGAACGTCACCATCGCGATGGTCACCTTCGGTGTGCTGCTGGCCGCCGGCCTGATCCGGGTGGTACGCACGGCGACCCGGTCCACGCGGGAGGAGCTGTTCATCGCGGCGGCCCGGGTCTCCGGGCTGTCCTCCGGGCAGATCCTGCGCCGGCACGTGCTCCCCCGGCTGCGTGGCCTCGTCATCGTCCAGGCCTCCCTGATCGCGGCGGTCTCCCTGGTCATCCAGGCGGGGCTGGCCTTCCTGGGCTTCGGGCCGCAGCCGCCGCAGCCGAGTTGGGGCGGCATGGTCGACGAGGCGCGCGACGTGATCGTGCAGCACCCCTGGGCCCTGGTCCCGCCCGGCCTCGCCGTCGCCATCACCGTCCTGGCCTTCACCCTGCTCGGTGACGCCGTACGGGACACCGCCACGCAGTCCTGGTCCTCGTCGAAGCTGGTCCGGTCCACGCCGCGGCGCGGATCGGAACCGGCGCCGAACGGCGCGGCCACCCTGGTGCCCGAGGGCGTCCTGCTGTCGGTCCAGCACCTGTCGGTGGAGATCCCGGTGCGCTCCGGACCGCCCGGCGCGCCCGCGGCCCCGGTTGTCGGCGACGTGTCGTTCGACGTCGCCGACGGCGAGATCGTCGGCCTGGTCGGCGAGTCCGGCTGCGGCAAGACGGTGACCGCGCTCAGCATCCTCGGCCTGGTGCCCGGCGGTGGGCGGGTCACCGGCGGCGCGTTCCTCTTCTCGGGCCACGACCTGGCGCGGGCCTCGGAGAGCGAGTGGCGGGAGGTGCGCGGACGCGGGATCGGATACGTCGCGCAGGACTCCATGGTCAGCCTCGACCCGGCCGTCCGGGCCGGTGCGCAACTCGCCGAGGCGGTCCGGCGGCACACCGGGGTCCGCCGGGCGGAGGCCGCCGACCGCGTCCTGGACCTGCTGCGCGACGTGGGGGTGCCCGACCCCGCACGGGTCGCCCGGCTCTATCCGCACCAGTTGTCCGGCGGGCTGGCGCAGCGGGTGGCCATCGCGTTCGCGCTGGCCGGCTCCCCGAGGCTGCTGATCGCCGACGAGCCGACGACGGCGTTGGACGTCACGGTCCAGGCGGAGATCCTGGCCCTGCTGCGCAGGCTGAGCCGGGAGCGCCGGATGGCCGTGCTGCTGGTCACGCACGACCTGGGCGTGGTGGCCGAACTGTGCGACCGGGCGGTGGTCATGTACGCCGGGCAGGTGGTCGAGGTGTGCCCGGTGTCGCGGATGTTCAGCCGCCCGCGCCACCCGTACACGATGGGTCTGCTGGCCGCGGATCCGCACCGGGCCGCACCCGACGGGCGGCTGCCGACCATCGCGGGAACGGTGCCGGCGCCGTCCGACTGGCCGACCGGCTGCCGGTTCGCCGACCGGTGCCGCCTCGTGGAGGAGCGGTGCCGCCGCGAGCCGGTCGGACTGAGCCGACCCGAACCGGGACACGTCGCGCGCTGCCTGCGTGCCGACGACGATCTCCAGCGAGAGGTTGCAGTGTGACGCGACACCCTCTGCTCGACGTCCGGGACCTGACCGTGGAGTACGGCCGGGGAAGGACCGCCTTCCGCGCGGTCGACGGGGTGAGCCTCTCCGTCGCGGAGGGCGAGACCGTCGGCCTGGTCGGCGAGTCCGGCTCCGGCAAGTCGACCATCGGCCGGGCCGTCGTGGGGCTGGCCGCCGCCACCGCCGGCTCCGTCACCTTCGACGGCGAGGACATCACCCGGGCCACCCGCCGCCGGCGGCGGCAGCTCAGCGCGGCGTTGCAGATGATGTTCCAGGACCCGTACAGCTCGCTGAACCCGGCCCGGACGGTGGGCGACAGCCTGGTCGAGCCGCTCCTGGCCCGGCGCGACGTGGAGCCGCGCCGACGCCGGGAGCTGATCGAGGCCGCGCTGCGCCGGGTGGGCCTGCCTACCGACACGGCCCAGCGCTACCCCGCGCACTTCTCCGGCGGGCAGCGGCAGCGCATCGTGCTGGCCCGGGCGCTGGTCGGCATACCCCGGCTGGTGATCTGCGACGAGCCGGTCAGCGCCCTGGACGTGTCGGTGCAGGCACAGGTCATCAACCTCCTCGCCGACCTCCAGGCCGAACTCGGGCTGAGCTACCTGTTCATCGCGCACGACCTGGCCGTGGTCCGCCACCTGTCGCACCGCGTCGTGGTGCTCTACCGGGGCCAGGTGATGGAGTCGGGCCCCGCCGAGACCGTCTACTCCCGACCCGCGCACCCGTACACCCGGGCCCTGATCGCGGCGGCGCCCGTGCCCGACCCGGCACGGGCGCGGACGGGAGCCGACTCGCCCGTCCAGCCGGACCAGCCCGTCGAGCGGTCGGCACCGGCCGGCGGGCCGGGTTGCCGTTTCGCCGCGCGCTGTCCGTACGTCGTCGACGAGTGCACCCGCCGGCGCCCCCCGCTCACCCAGGCCTGGAGTGGTTCCCAGGTCGCCTGCCTGCGGCAACGGGAGATCGCGGACCTCGCCCGGCCCAAGGTCGCATCCATGGCCCACTGACCACCACTCGCCGAACCCCCTCCGACACCGGCGGTACGCCGGGAAAGGACGACCATGTCTCGTCATGTCCTACGAGCGGGCACGCGCCGGGTACGTCTCCTGGCCGCCGCCTCGCTCTTGGCCGCCGCGGCGCTGACCGGATGCTCCGGCGCCGCCACCGACGGCGCGTCGAACGCCGACACCCAGACGCTGACCCTGGCGATCTCGGCGCCACCCAACCTCGACCCGTACAAGGCCAACATCGACCTCAACAACATCCCGACCGTCGCGTTGGCCTACGCACCCCTGATCCGGATGAACGCCGACCGCACCTTCACCGGTGAGCTCGCCGAGTCGTTCGGGTACGTCGACCAGCAGAACAAGACCTTCCAGATGAAGCTCCGCCCCGGGCTGACCTTCGCCGACGGCACGCCGTTGGACGCCAAGGCGGTGGTGGCCTCCCTGGAGTACATGCGCAAGGTCAGCCCGAAGGCGAAGACCTGGGCGGGCACGATCACCAGCATCACCGCCCCGGACGCCAGCACCGTGGTGGTGACCAACAAGGCGCCCAACCCCTCCATGCGCCAGATCTTCAGCCAGGCGGTGCTGTCCGGCTCGATCATCTCGCCGGCCGGGCTGGCCGACCCCGACCAGTTGGCCCAGCGGACCTTCGGCGCCGGGCCGTACGTGCTCGACGCGGCCGAGACCGTGCCGAACGACCACTACACGTACGTGGCGAACCCCCGCTACTGGAACAAGGCGGACCAGCACTGGAAGAAGGTGGTGGTGCGGATCATCCCCGACTCGAACTCCACCGTGCAGGCGATCCAGTCGGGTCAGGTGGACTACGCCGCGCTGAACGCCGACGCCGGCCCGGCGGTCAAGGCCGCCGGTCTGCGGCACGTGACCGCCAGCGTCGCCCTCGTCGGCGTGGTCCTCGCCGACCGGAACGGCACCGTGGCGCCGGCGCTGAAGGACGTCCGCGTCCGCCAGGCGCTCAACCACGCCATCGACCGGGCCACCATCACCAAGACGGTCTTCGGTGACTTCGCGCACCCGACCAGCCAGACCGCGGCGCCCGGCTTCGACGGCTACCAACCGGCGCTGGACGACCGCTACCCGTACGACCCGGCGAAGGCGAAGCAGCTGCTGACCGAGGCCGGCTACCCGAACGGGTTCACGCTGAAGGTCGAGGCGCACACCCCCGGCATCGGCGTGGTCACCCAGGCGGTGATCGGGCAGTGGAAGAAGATCGGCGTCAACGTGGAGCTGACCACGGACACCCAGGTGCAGCAGTGGCTGGAGAACGTGCTGTCGCGCAAGTTCCCGGTGGTCGGCTTCGGCTACGGCAACCTGCCCACCTACCTGTCGTCGCTGGACTTCATGCGTCCGGTGCCCAACCCGTTCAACCCGTTCGCGACCGCCGACGCCGAGCTGGCCCGGCTGCTCGACCAGGCCATCGCCGAGCCCGACCAGGGGAAGCAGTCCGCGCTGTTCAAGCAGGCGGTCGCCCGGACGACCGAGCTGGCCTGGTTCGCTCCGGTGGTGCGGATGGACGGGATCGGTGTGATGGGTCCGCGTACGGCCGGGGTGCAGACCACCGCGGACAACGGTCTGCCGAGCGTGGTGACGCTCCGGCCGGCATCCTGAGTCGCTGACGAGCGGATGTGCGACATCTCTGCCAGATAGGGCAATCGGGGAGATGTCGCGCATCCGCTCCTCTGTCACGATCAAGCCGCAACATCAGCAGCCGGTAGGAACCGCCGCCGGGCGGAACGGCACCGGCCCCACCTTCCTCGACCGTGGAGCTCAGATGCGCGTGCTGTTCACCACCGCACCGATGCACGGTCACCTCTTCCCGCTCGTGCCGTTGGCCTGGGCCTGCCGGGCGGCGGGGCACGAGGTGCTGGTCGCCACCACGGAGCACTTCGTACCGAGCGTCGTGCAGGCCGGCCTGCCGGCGGCGCCCGTCGGGCCGGGGATGGCGCTGAGCGAGTTGGCCGCCCCGGCCGCGGCGCACGGCATCGACAACGCCCCGTACGCCCACGGCGAGGTGTTCGGGGCGATGGCGTCGCGGAACCTGGCCGACACCCACGCCCTGGTCCAGTCCTGGCGCCCCGACCTGGTGGTCAACGAACGCTCCGAACTCGCCGGTCCGGTCGCCGCAGCCGCAGCCGGCACACCCCACGCAGAGCTCCGGTGGGGGGTGGCGGAGCTGACGGAGTACCGGGCGGCGGGCGAGGACGTCCTCCGCGACCAGCTGCGGGCACTCGGCCTGCCCGGGCTCCCGACACCCGGGCTGAGGCTGAGCCCGTGGCCGCCGAGCCTCCGGTTGCCGCACGCCCGTGCCGACCTCAGCCTCCGGCACGTGTCCTACAACGGGGCCGCCGTGGTGCCGGCCTGGGCGTCCGCGCCCGGCACCCGGCCACGGGTCTGCCTCACCCTCGGGACGGTGATCCCGCAGCTCTCCACCGACGGCGCGGCCGGGTTCCTGCGCCGGCTGGTGGACAGCCTGGGCGGGCTCGGCTGTGAGCTGGTGATCGCGGTCGACGACGCGGTGGCCGAGGAGTTGGGCACGCTGCCGGAGACGGTGTTGCACGCCGGGCGGGTGCCGCTGGCCGAGGTGCTGCCGGGCTGCCGGCTCCTGATCCACCACGGCGGCCAGGGGTCGGCGCTGACCGGCCTGGCCGCCGGGTGCCCGCAGGTCGTCCTGCCCCGGTTCGACGACGCGCTCGAGAACGCCCAGGCGGTGGTCGACGCCGGGGTCGGCCTGTCGCTGCGGCTGGAGCAGGCCACCCCGGAGGGGGTGGCGGACCACGCCGGTCGTGTCCTCGCGGACCCCCGGTTCCGCGCGGCCGCCGCGACGGTGGCCCGGGAGATCGCCGCTCAGCCGACCCCCGCCGAGGTCGTCGGCGTACTCGAACGGATGGTGGCGGGCGGAGCCGCGGCCGGACCCGGGCGGCCGGCGGAACCGGCCGTCGGCACCGCCACCTTC
Source organism: Micromonospora sp. SD12 (assembly GCF_052068495.1). Lineage (NCBI taxonomy): Bacteria > Bacillati > Actinomycetota > Actinomycetes > Micromonosporales > Micromonosporaceae > Micromonospora > Micromonospora sp. SD12. Next base: position 293,093 of record NZ_JBQHDF010000001.1, read on the forward strand.
ACCGGTCGCCGCTGAGGCCGATCACGGCCGCCGGGCCCGGCCGACCGACGGCGGGTTCGTGAACGTCGGCGCGGTCGCTGCCGTTCCCCACCACCTCCGGCCCCAGCGCCGGTCCGAGAACCACCGCGTCCGTCGCACCTTTTGTCGTGACCAGGAGAGGAAACACACCATGAGCGACCGCAAGGCCCTGCTGCTGGACGAGGTACGCAAGTACCACCAGGACGTGCAACCCGACCGGGCGTTCGAGCCGGGCGTCACCGAGATCTGGCCCTCCGGTGCCATGCTCGACGCCGACGACCGGGTGGCCCTGGTCGAGGCGGCGTTGGACATGCGCATCGCGGCCGGAGGCTACGCCCGCACGTTCGAGTCACGGTTCGCCCGCACGCTGGGCCGGCGCAAGGCGCACCTGGTCAACTCCGGCTCGTCCGCCAACCTGCTCGCGGTCACCGCGCTGACCTCCGAGGTGCTCGGGGAGCGGCGGCTCCGCCCCGGCGACGAGGTGATCACCGTCGCCGCAGGTTTCCCGACCACCGTCAACCCGATCATCCAGAACGGCCTCCTGCCGGTCTTCGTGGACGTCGAGCTGGGCACGTACAACACCACGGCGGAGCGGGTGGCCGCCGCGATCGGGCCGAAGACCCGGGCGATCGTCCTGGCGCACACGCTGGGCAACCCGTACGAGGCGACCGAGATCGCCGAGCTGGCCCGGGAACACGGGCTGTTCTTCGTCGAGGACAACTGCGACGCGGTGGGCTCCACCTACGACGGCCGGCTCACCGGCACCTTCGGTGACCTCACCACGGTCAGCTTCTATCCCGCGCACCACCTGACGATGGGTGAGGGCGGGTGCGTCCTGACGTCGAACCTGGCGCTCGCCCGGGTCGTGGAGTCGCTGCGCGACTGGGGCCGGGACTGCTGGTGCGCGCCCGGGGACTCGAACACCTGCCTGAAGCGCTTCAAGCACCAGCTCGGCAACCTGCCGGCCGGGTACGACCACAAGTACATCTACTCGCACGTCGGCTACAACCTGAAGGCCACCGACCTTCAGGCCGCGCTCGGCCTCACCCAGTTGGCGAAGCTGGACGACTTCACCGCGCTGCGGCGCCGCAACTGGCGTCGGCTGCGGGAGCAGTTGGACGGCGTACCGCACCTGCTGCTGCCCGAGGCCACGCCGCGCAGCGAGCCGAGCTGGTTCGGCTTTGTGATCACGGTTGCCCCGGACGCCCCCTTCACCCGCTCGCAACTGGTGGCCTTCCTCGAGGATCGCAAGATCGGCACCCGACAGTTGTTCGCCGGTAATCTGACCCGGCAGCCGGGATATCTGAATCAGCCGTACCGGGTGGTGGGTGACCTGACCAACAGCGACATCATCACCGAGCAGACCCTCTGGGTGGGCGTCTATCCCGCGTTGACCGAAGAGATGATCGACTACGTCGCGGCCACGGTCACCGAATTCGCCACCGGTCGCGCATGACGTCCACGCCGGGCTGATGTCGAGGCGTTCCCGTCGGTTTCGACACAGTGGTGGGATAATGGGCGAGACCCATGGAGGTACCGTGAAGTATCTACTCCTGATCACCCATAATCAGCAGACACGGAACGCCTGGCAGAACATGTCCGAGGCCGAGCGCGAGTTGGGTCTCAAGGCTCACGCCGCACTGGGCGACGAGCTGGCCGAGACCGGCGAGCTGATCGTGTCGGAGGCGCTGGCCGACCAGAGCCGCGGCAAGCGGGTCCTCGTGAAGAACGGCAGAGTGACCACCACCGACGGCCCGTTTCCCGAGGTCAAGGAGTATCTCGCCGGGTTCTATCTGATCGAGTGCGACGGCATCGACAGCGCTGTCGCGCACGCCGCCCGGATTCCGGAGGCCGCCTTCGGCCAGGTCGAGGTACGCCCGGTGCTCGGCACCGGGGCCACGGGACGGTGAGCACCGCCACGGATGTCGAGGACCTGCTGCGCGAACACGCGCCACAGGTCCTCTCCGCGCTCGTCCGCCGTCACGGTGGCTTCGACACCTGCGAGGACGCCGTACAGGAGGCGCTGCTGGCGGCGGCGGTGCAGTGGCCGGCGGACGGTGTGCCGGCCAACCCCATCGGTTGGCTGACCACCGTCGCCTCCCGCCGCTGGACCGAGCTCTGGCGCAGCGACGCGGCCCGGCGGCGCCGCGAGCGGACCGCCGCCGCGCTGGCGTCCCCGGGCTCCGGCCCGGTTCCCGAGGCCGACGACACGCTCGCCCTGCTGATGCTGTGCTGCCATCCGTCGCTCACCCAGGTCTCGCAGGTGGCCCTCACCCTGCGCGCCGTGGGCGGGCTGAGCACCGCCGAGATCGCCCGGGCGTTCCTGGTGCCCGAGTCCACCGTCGCCCAGCGGATCAGCCGCGCCAAGCAGCGGATCCGGGCCAGCGGGGCCGAGTTCCGGATGCCCTCACCGGCGGAGCGTCCCAAGCGGGTGGCCGCGGTGATGGAGGTGCTCTACCTCATCTTCAACGAGGGCTACACCGCCTCCTCCGGGGCCGCCCTCAACCGGATGGAACTCACCGCGGAGGCCATCCGCCTGACCCGGCAGTTGCACGCCCGGCTCCCCGACGACGGCGAGGTGGCGGGGCTGCTGGCGCTGATGCTGCTCACCGACGCCCGTCGCCCGGCACGCACCGGCCCGGACGGCGCCCTGATCCCGCTCGCCGAGCAGGACCGCTCGCTGTGGGACGGCCGGGCCATCGCCGAGGGGATCGCCCTGATCACGAGGACGCTGGCCAACGCCCCGGTCGGTCCGTACCAGATCCAGGCCGCCATCGCCGCCGTGCACGACGAGGCGCCCCGGGCCGGGGACACCGACTGGCGGCAGATCCTCGGCCTGTACGACCTGTGGCAGCGCATCGCGCCCGGTCCGATGGTCGCCCTCAACCGGATCGTCGCCGTCGCCATGGTGGAGGGTCCGCACGCCGCGCTGCGTCAGCTCACGGCGGCGGAGACCGACCCGGCCCTGGCCGGCCACCACCGCGTGCACGCGGTCCGCGCCCACCTGCTCGACCTCACCGGTGACCGGCAGGCAGCCCGCACCCACTACGAGCTGGCCGCCCGGGAGACCCTCAGCCTGCCCGAGCAGCGCTACCTCTACTCGCGGGCCCGGAACGCGACCAGCGGCTGACCCCCGCCCGCCCGCAGCCACCCTCCCGGTCGACCCGACCGGTCCCCCGCCACCGGCTCGCGGATGTCAACTCCGCAATTGCGGAGATGTCCGCACCCCCTCGATCAGTCCAGGATGGACGCGGCAGGTCGGTGTCGCTTGCGACCGGGGCGCCGCCGCCCCGGCGTCGAAGAGCCGGGTCTGCTCGTTGACGACATCCGACGACGGGGGCGTGCTCTCGACTGGAGCCTATTCTCGACAACGGGCGGAATCCGGCTTCGGCAATAAGCCGGGCCGCCATTCGACGCGTCTTCATTCGGCGGGCAGAGGGCATTTCCCAGCTCGTTCCGCAGCGCCATCCCTGGCCCGCGCCCAGCTCTTATCCGGATGGCGTCGGTAATCGTCCTGACGGTCGGAAGACACTCAACGGTATCGAGGATTATCTTCGCGGACGCGACCGCGTAATCTCCCCGGAAGCATTCGGCTAGCGTCGGCCACCCCGCTACTCACGGCCGTACGCGGCACCGACCGGACTGCCCTGTCGGGACCGATCGGCAACCGGTACGACGTCACGTAAACGGAGGCCGTCCCGGCAAGATTGGATAGTGGAGAGCAGAACATGGCCATCCCCACAGCAAATGTCCCCAGCACCGCCACCGGCAACTCCGAACGGCTCCACGCGCTCGACGCGGTACGGGCGGGAGCCCTACTGCTCGGAGTCGTCCTCCACACGACACTTTCCTTTCTCGAACCGCGGACCTGGGTGGTGGGCGACGTGTCCACCAGCCCAGCCATGAACGGCGTCTATTTCGTGGTGCACGTCTTCCGGATGACGCTGTTCTTCCTGATCGCCGGCTTCTTCGCGCGAATGTTGCTGCACCGCCGGGGCACCGGCGGCTTCATCCGCAACCGGGCCGTACGGATCCTCGTGCCCTTCGTCGTCTTCTGGCCGCTGATGATGGTCTCGACCGTCGTGGTGATCATCTGGGCCGCCAACCAGGCCGGCGAGGAGGTGCCCGGTCCCACGCCCATGACCCCGAGCACCTTCCCGTTGACCCACCTGTGGTTCCTCTACTGGCTGCTCATGCTTTACGTGGCGGCGCTCGTCGTGCGCGGGATCGTGGTGTCGCTGGACAAGGCCGGCAACCTGCGGTCGCGGGTCGTCGACCCGGTGATCCGGACCATCGTGAAGACCGACCTGACCCCGGTGGTGATCGGGGCGCCGCTGCTCGTGGCGTTCCTGCTCAAGGACGACTGGGAGATCTGGTACGGCGTACCGCCGGCGGAGAACGGCGTCGTCCCGAACCCGGTGGCGGTGGTCGCCTACGGCACGGCCTTCGGCTTCGGCTGGCTGCTGCACCGGCAGATCGACCTGCTCCGCTTCTGGGAGCGGCGCGGGCTGCGCAACCTCGCGATCGCCGTGGTGCTCACGGGCGTCGCGCTCGCGATGGCGGGCACCATCCCGCCCGACGAGGCCGAGCCGATGGGGACCAAGAAGATCGTCTACGCGGTCGTCTACGTGCTCGCGATCTGGGCCTGGACGATGGCGCTGATGGGGCTGGCGATGCGGTACCTGTCCAAGCCCAACCCGGCCATCCGCTACGTCTCGGACGCCTCGTACTGGATCTACATCATCCACCTGCCGGTGGTCATGGCGTTGCAGACGGCCGTCGCCCAGGTGGGCCTGCCGTGGTTCGTCAAGTACCCGCTGATCCTGCTGGTCACCTACCCGCTGACCCTGGTCAGCTACCGCTACCTGGTGCGTTACACCTTCATCGGGCGCCTGCTCAACGGGCGTCGGCGCAAGGGCGAGGCGGCTGAGAAGGCGCCGGAGACGACGCCACCGGTGGCCGCTCACTGAAGCCGGTACCCACCGAGCGAAATGCCCCGCCGCATTCGCGGCGGGGCATTTCGCGTCGCGGGCCGGGCGGCCCCGGCCGGCGGGTCGGACGCGGCGCCGGGAGACCCGGAGGCCGCGACCGGTGGACCCGGAAGCCGTGGTGCTCAGTGACTCGGCGTCGGGTCGCTGGCGACCTGCTCGGGTTCGCTCTTCCGGGGCGCCCCGGTCAGCTCCGGAGACACGGTGATCCGCTCCAGGGCCAGGAGGACGACCACGGCGCAGACCAGGAGCACACCGGCGGCGATCCGCAGCGACAGGGCGTAGCCCTCGGTGGCGGCCACCGCGGGCGCCGCGCCCTCGCCCAGCTGGCTGTTGCCGAACCGCAGGGCCAGCGCGACCAGGACCGAGAGGCCCAGGGCCCCACCCACCTGCTGCATGACGTTCTGCATCGCCGACGCCAGGCCCGTGTCCTGGGTGGTGACCTTCCACAGGGCGGTGTTGGCGGTGCCCGGCATGGCCAGACCGAAGAAGAGGCCCAGCACGATCATGCCCGGCATGATGCTGGCGGTGTAGGTCGCGTCGACATCGATCATGCTGGTGTAGATGAGGCCGGCGGAGGCGCCGACGAGACCGATGATGATCACCGGCTTCACGCCGAGCTTCGGGATCATCCCGGTGGACAGGCCGACGCCGAAGGCGATGCCGAGGCCGACCGGGATGAAGGACAGCCCGCCCTTGAGCGGCGAGTAGCCGAGCACCTGCTGCTCGAAGAGGGTCACCAGGAAGGTGAACCCGAAGAACGCGCAGGACAGTGCGAGACCGACCAGGTAACCCACGGCGCGGGTGCGGTTGGCGAAGAACCGCAGCGGGATCAGCGGCGCCGAGGCGCGCGCCTCGATCAGGACCATGAGCCCGAGCAGCGCGACACCACCGAGCAGCGGCACGAGCACCTGCCAGGCGCCCCACGACCGCTCGGCGGCCTGCAACAGGCCGTACACGATGGCCACCAGACCACCGGTCGCGGTCAGCATGCCGGTGAAGTCCAGCCGCTGGCCGCGGCGCTCCATCCTGGTCTCCGAGACCAGCCGGGGCACCATGATCAGCGCGAAGATGGTGACCGGCACGTTGATGTAGAAGATCCAGCGCCAGCTCGTGTCGTTGGCGATGAGGCCACCGACCACCGGCCCCAGGGTCCCGGCGATGCCCGAGAGACCACCCCAGATGCCGACCGCCTTGACCCGGTCAGCCGGCTCGGAGAAGAGCAGGAAGACCATGCCCAGCGCGGCGGGGGCCGCGATCGCCTCACCGACGCCCTGGAGGAAGCGGCTGAAGATCAGCATCTCGGAGTTCATCGCGGCGCCGGACGTGACCGAGGCGACGGCGAAGATCACCACACCGGTCATGAAGATGCGCCGACGGCCGAACAGGTCGGCCAGTCGGCCGCCGAAGAGCAGCAGACCACCGGCCATGAGCACGTAGCCGTTGACGACCCAGGCCAGGCCGGCCCGCGACATCCCGAGATCGTCCTGGATCCGGGGCAGAGCCACGTTCACCACGGTCATGTCGATCACGAACATGAACTGGACGAACCCGAGCAGGGCGAGCGCGCGCCACCGGCGCGGATCCGTGCCCTCCCCGGGCGCACTCGGCGCGTCGTCCCGGCGCGGTGTTGTACCGGTGCTCATGTAGACCTCCCTCGACGTCGGCGCACTTTCAAGTGCATCCGTCTGCATGTCGAAGCTGCGGGATCGGTTTCGACATGGGGGTGGAAGGTTCGTCCAGCCCCACGGGAGGCAAGCAATGAAGTACATGATCCTGATCAACCACAACAAGCAGACCCGGGACGCCTGGCAGAACATGTCCGAGGCCGAGCAGGCGGTGGGCATGAAGGCGCACATGTCCCTCGTCGGGGACCTCTCCGAGTCGGGCGAGCTGATCGTGTCCGACGCGCTGGCCGACCAGAGCCAGGCCAAGCGGGTCCTGGTCAAGGACGGTCAGGTGAGCACCACCGACGGCCCCTTCCCCGAGGTCAAGGAGTACGTCGCCGGCTTCTACCTGATCGAGTGCGACAGCATCGAGAAGGCCGTCGAGCACGCCGCCCGGATCCCGGAGGCCAACTTCGGCATGGTCGAGGTGCGCCCGGTCCTCAGCGCCGGCGGCCCGGACATGTGACGTCCGTCCGCACCGCAGGGACCCGCGGCACCACGTGCCGCGGGTCCCTGTCCGTCCGCGGCGACCACCCCCGGGCGTACGGCACGTCGGGCGGAGCCGCCTCGCGGGCGGGGTGGACACGACAGGGCCGTGGTGACGACTTCGTGCAGCCGTCACCACGGCCCCGCAACGGGTGGACTGAGCCGGTCGGCGCGCGGGCACCGACCGGCGACGGATCAGCCCTTGACCGGGCTGCTCTGGTGCGACACCAGCCTCACCTGGCCGTCCGGCTGCCGGACGATCACCCAGGTGGCCCTGATGAGGTTCTCCGACGCGATGTCCGTGTCCCCCGCCATGATGATGCCGCCCTCGGTGACGACCATGGCGACGTCCTCGGAGAGGAACGTGACCTCGATGGGCCAGCCCTTCACCCGCGCGCCCTTGAGGCCGCCCGCGAAGCCCTGGGCCATGTACTCCCGGATCTCCTCACGGCTGACCAGCTGGTTGTCCTGCATCAGCAGGCTGCCGTTGTCGGTGAACACCTCGGCGAACGCGTCCGCGTCGTTCGCCGCCCAGGCCGCCTGGACGCGCATGCACGCCGTCAGCGCCGCCTTCTCGTCCGGGGCGGTGAACTGACCGTAGTAGGAGGTGTCCTCCTGGACACCGGCCTTGGCGAGCAGCGTCGAGGCGTCGCCCCACCGTGCCTTCGTGGTCATGGACCCTCTCTCCTGTCGTGACTGTCCCGGTGGTGACGGCGGTCGATGCCACCATCGAAAGATCGATTCCGGAAATGACCCGGTGCGGTCCGCGTACCGGTCAGCCCGTCACCGGGCTGCTCTGGTACGAGGCGAGCCGCCAGTCGCCGTTCTGCTTGACGGCCACCCACATGATGCGGATCCGGTCCGCGTCGCCGAGCGATTCCTGACCGTCCGGAATGATGCCGCCGTCGGTGATGGCGATGGCGACGGAATCGGTCAGCATCCGGATCTCCCGGACGTCGGTGACCAACCTCGACCCCTTGAGTCCGCCGGCGAATGCCTCCGCCATGTACGAGCGGATCTCCTCGCGGTTCATCAGCTGCCGGTCGCCGGCGAGGAAACTGCCGTTCTCGACGAACATGTCGGCCAGCGCCCCGGAGTCGTTGGCCGCCCAGGCGGCGCGGAACCTCAGCGGCGCGGTGAGGACGGCACCCTCCTCACCGTTGGAGTAGTCCCCGTACAGCGTCGCCCACTCCTTGGCCCCGGCCACGAGCGCTGCGGCGTCGTTGCTCATCCTGCTCTCCTTCTCCTCGGATCGGTCACCAGCGCAGGGTGGCGCCCTCGCCGCGCGGGCTGTTCTGGTAGCCGGCGAGCTGCCACTGACCGTCCTTCTTCACCGTGACCCAGGTGGACCGCACGGCCAGCTCGGGCGCGATCTCGGCCTGCCCGGCCGCGAGGATCCCGCCGTGGGTACGGATGAGGGCCACGTCGTCGGAGACGATGCGCAGGTCGACGGGGTTGCCGGTCACCCCGGTGCCCTTGAACGGGCCGGCGTACGCGGCGGCCATGAACGAGCGGATCTCGTCCCGGCCCTTCTTGTAGACGTCACCGGGAAGGATGAGGATCCCGTCCTCGGTGAAGACGTCGGCCACCCCGTCGGCGTCGTTGTGGGACCACGCCCCAACCAGGCGCAGCGGCACGCTGAGGACCTCCTTCTCCAGATCACTGGTGAAGGGCCCGTAATAGGCGTCGAGGGATTTCTTCTGAGCGGTGGTCGTGGACATTTCGGTGACCCCTTCTCCTATAACGAGATGCGAGACCGGACAGCGCCGGTCGGCCGGCGTAATCCGTTTCTCCACCACCATCCTCACGCTTGTGGTGGGGACGGACATCTTTCTGCGTGCGAACCGCAGGGCGACGAGGGAGGACCCATTGTTCGGCCAATGCCGACGCGCACGGCAGCCATTGAATCGACCGGCCGCAGCGCCGGCTCCGGCACCGGTCCACCCGGCGTCGTGGCGTACGCGAAGGTCTCCGGTGGAGGGTCGAACGCAACCCTCCACCGGAGACCTCGCTACCTGTCGGACTCCGGCGCGCGGAGCCCGTCAGGTCGGTGCGGGCCCGGCACCGACCCCGACCGGGGCCCTAGGCGGCCGGGGCCCCGGCCGCGCCCGCCGGGACGGGCTCGGCGTCGGCGGCCGGCCGGAGCGCGTCGATGATGTGCTCGGCGAGCGCGGTGATGGTCGGCTTGTTCCACAGGATGTTCGGCGGCAGGTCCAGCCCGTAGCGGCGCTGGAGCCGCACCCGCAGCGCGACCGTCATCACCGAGTCCACCCCCAGTTCGACCAGCGGGCGCCGCAGTTCGAGGTCGGCGGGGGCCAGGTTGAGTTCGGCGGCGGCCTGCTCGCGTACGTCCGCCGTCACCTGCGCCCGCAGCTCCTCCTCCGGCAGGCTCCAGTCGACGACCGGTCCCTGCGCCTCGACGTCGCCGGTCTCCGACCTGGTCGCGGTCAGCTCCCGCAGCATCGGCATCCGGGGCGCGTTGGGCGGCGTCGGCAGCACCCGCAGGATGGCCTGGTACGGGGTATCGAACCGGTCCGCGAACGCCCAGGCCCGGAACGCCTCGGTCACCGAGACCGCGTCGAGGCCCCGCGAGTTGGCCTCCATCATCGTGGTGGAGATGGACTGGGACATCCCCACCCCGCGCCACGACGTCCAGCCGAGACTGGTCGTCTCGTGGTGCCCGCTGGCGTGCCGGTGGGCGGCCAGCGCGTCGAGGAACGAGTTCGCCGCCGCGTAGGTCGTCTGGCCGGTCAGCCGGGTGAACTGCCCGCAGGAGGAGAACATCACGAAGAAGTCCAGCGACCCCGGGGGGAAGAGCCGGTGCAGCACCATCGCGCCGTGCACCTTGGGGCCGAGCACGTCCCGGAGCCCCTCCCGGTCGACCTTGTCGACCATGGCGTCGCGCACCACGCCCGCGGCGTGCACGATGCCCCGGACCGGCGGCATCCCGTGCGAGGCGGGGTCGAGGGCCGCCGCGACCTCGTCGGCGTCGGTGATGTCCAGCGCCAGGGCACGGACGGTGACGCCGAGCGCCTCGAGTTCCAGCACGCCCTCGATCTGCCGGCGGGTCTGGTTGTTCTGCTCCCGTCCCCACTCCGCGCGCGGCGGCAGACCCCGCCGGCCGGCCAGCAGGATCCGGCGGGCGCCCCGGTCGGCCAGCCAGCGGGCGACCATCAGGCCGAGCACCCCGAGGCCGCCGGTGATCAGGTACGTGTCGGTCGGCCGGCACTGGAGGGCCGCCCCGTCGGAGGGGCGCTCGATCTGACTCAGCCGGGCCACCGACACCCCGTCGGCCCGGACCGAGATGACGTCCTCGCTCCCGCCGAGCTGCCGGAGGACCAGCATGATCTTCTCGACGGTGTCCCCGTCGACGGCGTCGACGTCCAGGACTCCGCCCCACATGTCCGGCTGCTCACCCGCGATGATGCGGGCGATCCCCCACATCGGGCCGTGCGCCAGCGCGCTCTCCGCGGCGGCGTCCCGGACCCCCTGGGTGACGGGCCACAGCCTGGGCAGCGGAGCGCTCGGGTCCCCGCTGGCCGCCTTCGCCTCGATCAGGGCCTGCGCGGAGCGGATCAGCGTCCAGCCGCAGCGCTCGGCCGCCTCCTCGGGTGCCTCGTCGGGCTGGCCCGCCGCCGGCACCACCAGCACCGCGTCCAGCTCGGAGACGGGCAGGAAGGCGAGGTCGTCCGGCGTGGCGACCTGGCGGGTGTCCAGCCCCGCGCCGATCAGGCGCGCGGCCAGCCCGTCGGCGCCGGCGCCGGTGCCGACCACGGCCAGCCGGGTCAGCTCCTGCGCGATGCTGTCGTCGGTCAGCTCCATCGGGCGCCACACCATCTCGTGCACCAGCTCCCGGGGCGCCGCGACCGAGCTGTCCTCGTCCGAGATCGCCGAGAAGCGCAGCCCGCGTACCTGGCAGACGACCCGGCCGGTCTCGTCGGCGACGGACACGTCCACGGTGTCCTCCGGCGAGCGGGGCGACCGCACCGAGTGCACGGTGATCTTCGCCGGCGGGTCCCCCCGGAAGACGACCGAGTCGATGTGCGAGGACATCCACTGGTGCCGGGCGTACTCGGGGGTCACCAGCACGGCGCTGATGGTCAGCGCGCCGTCGATCACGTGCGCCCAGCTGGTGGCCCGCTCCGCCGGCGGCGGCACGATGGTGATCTCCGCCAGCTGCTCGGTGCCGTTGCGGCGCAGCTCGTGCACGTCCCACGGGAAGGCGTACCCGCCGACGCCCATCCGCCGGAACATGTCGTCGACCCGCTGCCACGACCACTCCTCCGGGCAGCGGGCCTTGACCGCGCCGCCGTCCACCCGTCCCTCGACCAGGTCCGTGCTCCAGTCGATGGTCGCGGTGGAGTGCGTGATCCACTCGTACTCCTCGTCCTCGCTCGCGCTGTCGCCCTGACCCGCGATCCGGGTCGCCAGCCGGGCGGTGTTCTCCGACAGGACGATCTGGACGATCCGCGGCGGCGCCACCGCCAACGGCGTACGCAGCACGATGTCGGCCAGGCCCGGCAGCCGGCCGTCCTGCTCCGCCGCCAGGGCGAAGCTGTTGATGATGACGGCCGCCGGGGTGATCTCGACGTCCACCACCTCGTGGTCCAGCGGGTACGGCCGGCTGTCCATGTCAAGGTGGGTCTGCCACACCTGGCGCGGCGGCGCCCCGCTGACCGTCATCCGACCACCGAGCAGGCTGTGCTTGTCCGGGTCGTGGCCGCCACCCGGGCCGGCGTCGGCGTGCGCCTCCGGGAAGATCCAGTAGGGCCGGTGCTGCCAGGCCATCGCGGGCAGGTCGACCAGCTCACCGGCCGGGTGCTCCCGCGACCAGTCGACCGCCGCCCCGTGGCAGTGCAGCTCGGCGAGGCTGCCCAGCAGCGTCTCGGTCTCGTTCGTCTCCCGGCGCAGGGAGTGGATGACGGTGGCCTCCTCCACCCCGGCCCGCTCCAGGCTCTCCCGGATCGAGTGGGTCACCACCGGGTGCGACGAGATCTCCAGGAAGAGCCGGTGGCCGTCGGCGAGCGCGGCCTCCACCGCCTCGGCGAACCGTACCGGCTGGCGCAGGTTGGCCGCCCAGTAGTCGCTGTCCCGCGCGGCGGTCGACCGCGGGTCCGTCATGGCGGTGCTGTAGAGATCGACCCGGGCGGGCCGGACGGTCAGCTCGCGGGCGGCGTCGGCGACCTCCGTTACGATCGCGTCGACGTGCGGGCTGTGGAAGGCGATGTCGGTGTCGACCCGCCAGACCCCCAGGCCCTCGCCGCGCCACTCCTCGGCCAGCCGCTCGACGACCTCCCGGTCACCGGAGACGACGGTCGACTCGGGGCTGGCGGAGATCGCGGCGACGACCTCCGTACGCCCGGCGAGGCGCGCCTGCGCGTCGGCGAAGGAGAGGCCGACGAGCGCCATGCCGCCCTGTCCCTGGAGCCGCCGCAGGGCCGTGGCCCGCCGGCAGGCGAACCGCGCGGCCTCGATCATGTCCAGGCTGCCGGCCGCGACGGCGGCCGCGATCTCGCCCACCGAGTGGCCGATGACCGCGCCCGGGCTGACCCCGTGCCGCCGCCACACCTCGGCGAGACCCACCTGTGTGGCGAAGGTCAGCGCCTGCACCTCGTAGCTGCTCCACGGGCCTCCCGACGCGAGGGCCTCCCGGGGGGTCCAGCCGATCTCGTCCCGGAACACGTCGGCCAGGGCGTCGATGGTCTCGGCGAACACCGGCTCGTCGCGCAGCAGCTGCTGGCCCATGCCGGGCCACTGCGACCCGTGCCCGGAGAAGACCCAGACCACGGGGGACGACTCGCCGGCGGCGACGCGTGCCGTGACCACGCCGGGCGAGCGCTGCCCGTCGGCCAGCGCGCGGAGCCGCTCGGCCAGCTCACGGGTGGAGCCGGCCACCACGGCGGCGCGCTGCGCCAGGTGCGAGCGACGCTGGGAGAGGGTGTGCCCGACCGAGGCCAGCGCCACCGTCGGGTTGGCCTCCAGCCAGTCGGCCGTCCGGGCGGCCATCCCGGCGAGCCCGGCCTCCGACATCGCGGACACCGGGAACACCGCCAGCTCGCGCTGGAGCCCGGCCCCCTCGGACGCGTCCGTCGGCTCGGCGGTGACCGCCGGCGCCTCCTCGACGATGATGTGGGAGATCGAACCACCGACGCCGTAGCTGGAGACCCCCGCCCGGCGCGGCTCACCGCCGGTGGGCCAGGGCTTCGGCGCGCCGACCAGGCGCAGCCCGGAGCCGACCCAGTCGAAGTCCGGGTTCGGCTCCCGGTGCAGGCTCGGCGGGATCTCCTCGTGCCGCAGCGCCAGCACCGTCTTGATCACTCCGGCGATCCCGGAGCCGGCCTCCACGTGGCCGATGTTCGGCTTCACCGAACCGATCAGGCACGGGTCGTCGGCCGGCCGGTCGGCACCGAAGACGGCGGCGAGGGCCTGTGCCTCCTCCCGGTCGCCGACCGGCGTGCCGGTGCCGTGCGCCTCCACGTAGTCGACCGTCTCCGGCGCGATGCCGGCCCGCGCGTAGGTCCGCCGCAGCATGTGCTCCTGGGCCGTGCCGTTCGGGGCCATCATGCCGTCGGAGCGGCCGTCCTGGAAGACGCCGCTGCCACGGATGACGGCCAGCACCCGGTCACCGTCGCTCAGGGCGTCCACCAGGCGCTTCAGCACCACCACGCCGGCGCCCTCGCCGCGGCCGTAGCCGTCGGCATCCTTGTCGAAGGCCTTGCTCCGCCCGTCCGGCGCCGTCGCGCCGGCCGCGTCGAGCGCGACGAACAGCGCGGGGGTGGCCATGATGTTGATGCCACCGACGATCGCCACCGGCGTCTCGCCCTCGCGCAGGCTCTGGCAGGCCATGTGCAGGGCGGTCAGCGAACCGGCGCAGGCGGTGTCGACGGCCAGGCTCGGCCCGCGCAGGTCCAGGAAGTACGAGACCCGGTTCGCGATGCCGTAGTAGGTGGTGCCGTTGACCGCGTACGCCCCGGTGCGCGGGATGTCCTCCAACAGGCGCCGGCCGTAGTCGTTCGAGTTCGCGGCGACGAAGACGCCGGCGTCGCTCCCGCGCAGCGACATCGGCGGGATGCCGGCGTCCGCGAGCGCCTCCCAGGACAGCTCCAAGACGATGCGCTGCTGCGGGTCGAGGAAGTCCGCCTCGCGGGGAGAGATTCCGAAGAAGTCGGCGTCGAAACCCTCGATGTCCTTGAGGAACGAGCCCAGGCGGGTCGTCCGGCGCATGATCGCCGTCGCCTGCGGGCTGGTTGAGGCGTACGGCTCCCAGCGCTTGTCCGGCATCTCGCTAACGGCGCTGTGGCCGCCGGCCAGAAACTCCCAGAACTTCTCCGGGGAGTCAAGGTCAGGGGCGAATCGGCAACTCATGCCGACGATAGCCACTGCGTCAGAAATCTCCCGATCCTGGCTCACGTCCAGGCTCCTCTCCCAGTCACCGACCGGATCCGCTTGCAGGATCGAATCCAGTGATTACCACCGTTCGGAATTGTCATCGGTTCCGCCGTTGTCAGGGCCACGGAAAGCGTCGGTGCGGTGGCCGCCGTCCGGCGGGCGGGCCACCGGGCCCGGCGGCACCGCCCGCGCTCGCACCGGCCGCGAGCTGGTCACCGTCGAAGCAGATTCCCCCAGCCCACGGATCGCATCGACAGGGGCGGACACCGACATTGACTGCGACACATCATGTGTGCGGGCGGATCGGCCCAGCATCTTCCTGTGTGCGATGTGCCGGGCGGCCCACTTCGGCGCGAGAATGCGCACCACCACCGCCCGACCGAACGGGAGTCCGCGCCCCCATTCGATTCTTGTCGGAGATTGCGGTCACCGGGCCGAGCATTTCAGGAGAAGGCTCCGGGCGCATCGGTCCGTACCGTTTCCTCACGGAGACCGGCGCATTCGGCGCGTCGACCGGCACGCACCCCGCCGACCGCGCGGATCCCTTACGCCGCAGGAGGACGAGATGTCTACGCACCCGATCCGGCCGACCCGCGCGGACGTCGTCCCCTGGCCGGAGGACGTGGCGGCCCGCTACGTCGCGGACGGCTTCTGGTCGGGCCGCCCGCTGGGCGCCCACCTCTACGCCGCCGCGGACATCGACCCCGAGGCGGTCTGCCTGGTCGACGGCGCGACGCGGCTGACCTTCGGGGACCTGACGGCACGGGCGGACGGGGCCGCGACCCGGCTGCGCGCCCTCGGCATCGGCGCCGACGACCGGATCATCGTGCAGCTGCCGAACTGCTGGGAGTTCGTGGTCCTGATGGTGGCCTGCTTCCGGCTCGGCGCCCTTCCGGTGATGGCCCTGCCAGCGCACCGCCGGCGGGAGCTCACCGCCATGGCCGAACTCACCGGGGCCCGGGCGATCGTGGTGGCGGACGAGGTCAAGGGCTTCGACCACCAGGAGTTGGCGCACGAGGTGGCCGCCGGGTCGGACACCCTGCGGCACGTGCTCGTGAGCGGCACCCACCTGCGTCCCGACAGCGTCGACCTGGCTCGGTTGTGCCGGCCCGCCGACGACGTGGCGCGAGCGCGCCGGGAGCTCGACGGCACCGCCCCGGACGGCACGGCGGTCGCCCTGTTCCTGCTCTCGGGCGGCACCACGGGGATTCCCAAGCTCATCGCCAGGACCCACAACGACTACGCGTACATGGCGGGCCGGGCCGCCGAGATCTGCGGTCTGGACCGGAGCACGGTGTGCCTCGCCGTCCTGCCGCTCGCTCACGGCTACCCGATGGCGGGGCCGGGCATCCTCGGCACGCTCCTCGTGGGAGGCCGGGTCGTCATCCTCCCCTCCCCGGCGCCGAAGCGGGCCTTCGAGACGATCGAGCAGGAGCGGGTGACGTTCACCTCGCTGGTGCCGGCGGCCGTGCAGCGGTGGTTGGAGTACCGGGAGGAGGACGTCAGCCACGACCTCGGGTCGCTGCGGCTGCTACAGGCCGCAGGGTCCCGGCTCGCGGACAGCGTCGCCGTCCGGATCACGCCGACCCTCGGCTGCCGCCTGCAACAGGTGTACGGCATGGCCGAGGGGCTGCTCTGCATGACCCGCCCGGACGACCCGCCGGAGGTCATCTGGCACACCCAGGGCCGCCCGATCTGCCCCGCCGACGAACTCGTGCTGGTGGACGAGGACGGCGCCCCGGTGTCGCCGGGCGAGCCGGGGGTGCTGCTGACCCGGGGCCCGTACACGCCTCGCGGCTACTACCGCACGCCGGAGCTGACCGCCCTGGCGTACAGCCCCGACGGCTGGTACCGCACGGGCGACATCGTCCGCCTGCGTCCGGACGGCAACCTGGTCGTCGAGGGCCGGGACAAGGACCTCATCAACCGTGGCGGCGAGAAGATCTCGGCCGAGGAGGTGGAGAACTTCGCCTACCAGCTCGACGGCGTACGGCTGGCCGCGGCGGTGGCCATGCCCGACGCCGAGCTGGGCGAGCGGGTCTGCCTGTACGTCGCACCGCAGCCGGGGCGGCAGGTGTCGCTCGGGGACGTGCGTGCCCTGATGGAGCGCGCCGGTGTCGCCCACTTCAAGCTTCCGGAGCGGTTGGAGGTCGTCGACGAGCTGCCGGTCACCCCCGTCGGGAAGATCAACAAGAAGGCGCTCCGCGCCGACATCGCCCGGCGGCTCGCCGCCGGCTGAGCCGGGCGCCCCGGCTGCCCCCGTCCGGCTGTCAACTCCTGGAGTGCGATTCGACCGATCACCTACTGTAGTCGTCCAACTTCCGCAGGTAAGCGGGCCAAAGCCGCTCCGAGAAAGGCATTCGAGGAGATGTGCGCTCAGCGGTTGACCGAGATCATGGGACGGCGCGACGTCGCCGACCGGGCGGCGATCCCGCCGGCCGGGTGCCGCCCCCTCGCGTCGGCGCCACGCACCCGAGGCCACGCCTGTCGACGGTTGGACACCATAGTCAAGGAGACCGGATGAAGGTCCTGTTCGTACCGCACGCCAACAGGGCACACCTGCACATCATGGCGCCGTTGGCCTGGGCGCTACGGACAGCCGGGCACGAGGTCCGCATCGCGAGCCAACCCGAGATCGCCGACGCCATCATGGCCGCCGGCTTCGTTCCGACCGAGGTCGGCCAGGTCCGTACGGCGATGCCCGACTTCTATCCGGGGCGGCGGGCCGACGAGGCCCAGCCCATCGTGATGGCCCCCGGCGAGCGTCAGGAGATGCCGCTCCAGCAGGACCTGAGCCGCGACGGGGCGCTGGAGAAGCTGTCCCGGGCGTCGTGGGGGTTCGCGCTCTTCTCCACCGAGGCGATGATCGCCGACCTGGTCGACCTGATCCGGGCCTGGCAGCCGGACCTGGTGCTCTGGGACTCCATGGTCTACGCGGCACCCGTCGCCGCGAAGGTGTGCGGGGTCGCCCAGGCCCGGATCATGATGGGCCCGGACGCGATCACGCAGCTCCGGCAGGCCACCCGCGGCGAGGGCGACCCGCTGCGCGACTGGCTGGCGCCCGTGCTGGAGGGGTACGGCTCAGGCTTCGACGAGGACGTCGCGGTCGGCCAGTGGAGCATCGACCCGATGCCGCCCTGGCAGTGGCGGCCGGAGGGGCCACACTTCGTGCCGATCCGGCCCATCCCCTTCAACCCGCCCGCCCGGATCCCCGACTGGTTGCGCCAGCCGCAGGAGCGACCCCGCGTCTGCCTGACCCTCGGCGAGTCGCACCGCAACGGCCGTGGGACCGAGGCGCCCACCTCCGATCTGCTGGACGCCGTCAGCGGCATCGACGCCGAGGTGATCGCCACGTTCAACGCGAAGCAGCTCGCCACCGTGGACCGGCTCCCCAGCAACGTCCGGGTGGTCGACTTCGTCCCGCTGAGCGTGCTGCTGCCCACCTGCTCGGCGGTGGTGCACCACGGCGGCGCGGGCACCTTCTCCACCGCGCTCGACTGCGCCGTGCCACAGCTGATCATTCCCGGCACCCACTGGGGTTTCCAGTGGTGGGGTCCGGTCGCCCACGCCAACGGGCTGCAACAGCAGGGCGCGGGCCGCTTCGTGGCCGACGCGGACCACCTCACCAAGGAGGCCCTCGCCGAGGACCTGGCCCTGGTCCTGAAGGACCCGTCGTTCCGGGAGAACTCGGAGCGGCTGCGCAGGGAGATCACCGGCGTACCGACGCCGAACGACATCATTCCCGTCCTGGAGAAGCTGACCAGGGAGTACGGGGCCGGCCCGACGACCAGTTGAGGTGAGTGTTGTGACGGAACAACTGCGGATCCCGACGACGGTGGGCACCTTCGACGCGCTCGCCGCCGGGCCCGGGGACGGGCGGCCGGTGCTGCTGCTGCACGGATTTCCGCAGGGCGCCCGGGAGTGGGACCACCAGCTCGCCGCCCTGGCCGACGCCGGTCACCGCGCCGTCGCCCCGGACCAGCGCGGCTACTCGCCCGGGGTGCGGCCGGACGAGAGCGACGACTACCGGATGGACGAACTCGTCGCCGACGTGCTGCGGATCGCCGACGGCCTCGGCTGGGCGCGGTTCGACCTGGTCGGGCACGACTGGGGAGCCGCGGTGGCCTGGGCGCTGGCCGACCGGCACCCGGATCGGCTGCGGACGCTGACCGCGGTGTCGGTCCCGCATCCCCGCCCGTTCGGCGACGCGCTGCGCGACGACGAGGATCAGCAGCGCCGCTCGGCGTACCTGGCGATGTTCCGTCAACCCGGTCAGGGCGAGCAGATGCTGCTCGCGAACGACGCCGCCGGCGTCCGTCAGATGCTGGCGCGGGCGGTGCCGGCCGAGAAGCTGGAGGAGTACGTGGCGCGGATCGCCGCGCCCGGGGCGGCGACGGCGATGCTCAACTGGTACCGGGCGACCCGTCCCGAGGAGGTCGAGGCCGGCACCGTCACCGTGCCCACGCTGTACGTGTGGAGCACCGCCGACGCCGGCGTGGGGCCGGCGGCGGCGAAGGGCACGGGCGACTGGGTGTCGGCCCCCTACCGGTTCGAGACGTTCGAGGGCGTGTCGCACTGGATCCCGGAGGAGGCCCCGGAGCGCCTGTCCACCGTCCTGCTCGAACACCTGGCCGCGCACCCGGGCTAGCCCGTACGACCGGTCGGCGGCGGGGGTGTCTCGTCCTCCGCCGCCGACCGGCGTGCCGGTCGCACCCACCGACAGCCACCGCCCGGCGAGCGGCCCCCGGCCCTCGCCGTTCCGCGTTGAACCACGGCCACAGAAAGAGACGATCATGACCATCGACACACCGGGCGCCGGGGCCACGGCGTCCACCGTCGACGCGCCTGACTTCCCGATGACCCGCACCTGCCCGTTCGATCCGCCCGAGGAGTACGTGGAGCTCCGCGCCAAGGAGCCGGTCAGCCTCGTCCGGGTGCCGGACGGCCAGCTCGCCTGGCTGATCACCCGGTACGCCGACGTCCGGCGGCTGCTGGTCGACCCCCGGATCAGCTCGAACCGTCATCACCCGAACATGCCGCTGACCGAGTCGGTGACCCCGCAGACCCGGCGCAACATCGCCGCCGTCGGGCGCTCGCTGATCGGGCTCGACCAGCCGGAGCACGGGCCGCAGCGGCGGATGCTGATCCGGGAGTTCACCCTCCGCCGGGCGCAGGAGATGCGGCCGCACATCCAGCACACCGTGGACCGGTGCGTCGACGAGATGCTCGCCGGGCCGAAGCCGGCGGACATCGTGACGGCGCTGTCCCTGCCCGTGCCGTCCACCGCCATCTGCACGCTGCTCGGCATGCCGTACGCCGACCGGGAACTGATCGAGCGCAGCGCCAACGCGCAACTGCGCCGCAACGTCTCCGCCCAGGAGCGTCAGGACACCAGCAGCGAACTGCGTGACTACGTCAACCGGCTGGTCAGCGCGAAGGAGGCCGAGCCCACCGACGACCTGCTCGGCCGCCTGATCCTCCAGAACCGCGAGACGCCGCTGTTCGACCACGACATGCTGGTCGGCCTGGCCATGCTGCTGCTGGTCGCGGGCTTCGAGACCACCGCCAGCATGATCTCCCTCGGGGTGGCCGGCCTGCTGGCGAACCCCGACCAGCTGGCCGAGGTCACCGCCGACCCGTCGGCGATGGGGCTGGCGGTGGAGGAACTGCTGCGGTACTTCAGCGTCGTCGACGCCCTCCCCCGGGTGGCCACCGCCGACATCGAGGTCGGCGGGGTGACCATCGCCGCCGGGGAGGGGCTGCTGCTGTCGTTCGCCTCGGCCAACTGGGACGAGACGACCTTCCCCGACCCCGGCATGCTCAACGTCCGCCGGGGCGCCCGCAACCACATGGCCTTCGGGTACGGCATCCACCAGTGCATCGGCCAGAACCTGGCCCGGGCCGAACTGGAGATCGTGTTCCGGACGCTCTTCACCCGCATCCCCGGGCTACGGCTGGCCGTCGACGTGGACGAACTGCCGTTCAAGAGGGACTCCAACATCTACGGCGTCGACCGGGTGCCGGTGACGTGGTGACCGGGAGGCAGCAGGAGATGCGGCTCGTCGTGGACCGTGAACTGTGCGTCGGGGCCGGGCAGTGCGCCCTGTCGACCCCGGAACTCTTCGACCAGGGCGACGACGGGCGGGTCGTGCTCCGGCGGACGCTGCCCGAGGGCGAACTGGCGGCGAAGTCCCGCACCGCCGTGGACCTGTGCCCGTCCGGGGCACTGACCCTGACCGACGACTAGCGCCTGTCCCACAGGCTGAACGAGGGTGTGATGACAGGCTTCGAGGGAAGAGTCGCCGTGGTCAGCGGTGCCGGCCGGGGCATCGGGCAGGCGATCTGCCGGGCCCTGGCCCACCGGGGCGCGGACGTGGTCGCCGTCGACATCGTCGATCCGGTCGAGACCGTCGGCATGATCGAGGCCGAGGGCCGCAAGGCCGTCGGCCTCATCGGCGACGTGTCGGACCCCGACGACGTACGCCGGATCGGCCAGCAGGTCACCGAGCGGATGGGCCGGTGCGACATCCTGGTCAACAACGCCGGCATCTATCCGGCGAAGAACGTCTTCAAGCTGGACTACGACGCGTGGCGTCGGGTGATGGCGGTCAACCTCGACTCGCAGTTCCTGATGACCAAGGCCGTCCTGGACCACATGTGCGAGGCCCGGTGGGGCCGGATCATCAACATCACCTCGAACTCGGTCGGGCTCGCCCTGCCGGGCTTCACCCACTACATCGCCAGCAAGATGGGGTCCATCGGCTTCACCCGGGCGCTGGCCAGCGACGTCGCCTCGTTCGGCATCACCGTCAACGCGGTCGGTCCCACCCTGTCCCGGACGCCGGGCCTGGCGGAGAGCGTCATCGGCGACGGCGCCCTCCAGCACGTCAGCGGGCTCCAGGCGATCAAGCGTCCCGGCGAGGCCGAGGACGTCGTGGGCACCGTGCTCTTCCTGGCCGGCGACGACTCCGCGTTCGTCACCGGCCAGACGATCATGGCCGACGGCGGACTGGTACGTCTCTGACCGTGCGGCGGTGCCGGCCCGCCCGACGGGCCGGCACCGACCGCCGGGAGACCCGACGGCGCCTGCGGAGGCACACGGTCGCCGAAGGTCCCCGAAGGGTCACCATGGGTGGTGGATGATGTCCATCGGACATGGAGAGACAGCGTTGAGGAGCCACTGTGACTCTGACGAACAGGCCCACGGAGGCCCCCGGTCGGCTGCGGTTGGGAAGCGAGCTGGACGTCAACCGCCTGGGGTTCGGGGTCATGCAGCTCCCCGGGCCGGGCTGCTGGGGACCGCCGAGGGACCGACGCGCCGCGCTGGCGGTGCTGCGACGCGCCGTCGAGCTGGGCGTCGACTACATCGACACCAGCGACTTCTACGGGCCGCACGTCGCCAACGAGCTGATCCGCGAGGCCCTGCACCCGTACCGGGACGACCTGGTGATCGGCACCAAGGTCGGTGTCGTCCGGGACGGCCGGGGCGACTGGCGGCCGGCCGGTTCGCCCGACCAGCTCCGTACGCAGGTCGAGCAGAACCTCGCCCGACTGGGCAAGGACCGGCTGGAGCTGGTCTACCTGCGGGTGGGTGGTGACGGGCTCCTCCCGGCCGGTCGGGACGCCTTCGGCGAGTCCGTCGCCGCCCTGGTCGAGCTGCGCGAGCAGGGGGTGATCGGCGCCCTCGGGCTCAGCGGGGTCACCACCGGGCAACTTCGCCAGGCACTGGCCACGACTCCGGTGGTGGCCGTGCAGAACCGGTTCAACCTGCTCGACCGGGGCAGCGCGGACGTGCTGCGGCTGTGCGAGGAGAACGGCGTCGCCTTCGTGCCGTACTTCCCGCTCGCGGCGGGCACGCTCGGCCCCGGCGGGCGTGGCCTGCCCTTCGGACCGACCCTCGACCGGGCCCGGGCCAAGGTCCTGGACCGGATCGCCGACGCGCACCAGGCGACCCGGGCCCAGGTCTCGATCGCTTGGTTGTTGGCCCATTCGCCGACGATCCTGGTGATTCCCGGTACCAGTTCGGTGGCTCATCTCGAGGAGAACCTGGCCGCCGGTGGGCTGCGCCTGTCCGAGGCGGAGGTGGCCGCCCTCGACGCGCTGGCCTGAGCGGCACCGACGGCCGGGGCATGGCCCCGGCCGTCGGTGGTGCCGTTCCGGGCCGCGCCCTCAGGGCGTGTAGGGCGTGTCCGTGTGGCTGACCTCGACGAGCCGGCTGCCGCTGAGCTGGTAGACGGCCGTACGCCTGACGGCGACCTCCGCCGCGGACGCGTCCTCGGGGCGGGTCAGGTAGACCACCGTCGCCCGCCGGGAGCTGATCGAGACGGACTCGACAGGCGTCCGGTCGCCGATGTCGACCATCGTGACGTAGACGGGCCGACCGTCGATGTTGCCGTACATGACGATCTGCCAGAACTTGCCGGTCCCGCCCCCGTCCATCAGCACCGGGACCAGCGCGTCGGCCGCCTCGTCGCCGGTCAGGTCGCCGATGGCGCAGGGCTGTTGCATGTGGACGACGGTGCCGTCCTCGCCGGACCACATGCCGTCGACCAGCGGGATCGGTTCGGCGTAGCCGTTGTACCGCTCGGTCCCGTTGCCCAGTGCGGCGGTCTTGAGCTGCTCGCAGGTGAGGGCCCGCAGCGTGGCGGGCGCTCCGGGTGTGTCCGGTGCGGCCGACGGCGCCGGGTCCGCGGTCCCGTCGTCCGCCACGCCGGTGCTGACCGTCGGTTGTCCGGAGGCCACCGGCTCCGGGTCGTCCGCCGGTGCGGTGATGGTGACGCAACCGCTCAGCGCCGCCACCAGGGCGAGAGCCGCGACGGGCAACAGGGTCCTACGCATTGATCTTCCCTCTCCTTCAGGTCGCCCGGAGCGTAGTGCGCCCCCGCCACAAGACTCCTATGTGGAGCGGGACGGCGGGGACGGCGGGCCGGAGCGGGGAGAGCGGGCCGGCTCGCGGGAGCCGGCCCGGGCCGGACGAGGTCCGTTCAGGTACGCGGGCCGCCGTGCTGGTGCAGCCGGTCGCGCAGCGTGTCGGCGAAGCCCTCGGCCATGGCGAGCTGGTCGCGTAGCGCGCCGACGCGCGCGGTGGCGGCGGCGTGGAACATGCCGAGCCGGTCGAGCAGCGCCGCCCGGTCGGCGCCCTCGGCGGTGTCGAGGGCGTCAAGGACGGCGAGCAGGTCGCGCATCTCGTCGAGGCTGAAGCCGAGCGGCTTCATCCGCTTGACCACGGCGAGCCGGTCGAGGTCGGGTGCGGTGTAGAGGCGGAACCCGCCGTCGCTGCGGGCCGAGGGGACGATCAGGCCGACGTCCTCGTAGTGCCGGATGGTGCGGATGCTCAGCCCCACCCGCTCGGCGGCCTCACCGATCTGCATCAGCCGCCCTTCGGGCGCACCGCCGACGGGCTCCACCACCGCGCCCGGGCCGGGGTCGGGGGCAGCAGCCGGGCCGGGGACGGGGGCCGCAGCCGCATCGCCGACGGGCTCCGCAGCCGGGCCGCGGACCGGCTGCGGGCCGGCCGTACGGTTGCCGGCGGCCATCAGTGGCCGACGCCGAGCCGGCCGGCGAGGGTGCCGTGGATGTGGGCGCTGGGACGGTTCAGCTCGACGATCTCCAGGGTCTTGCCGCGGGCGGCGTACTTGGTGGTGACGGCGTCGAGCGCGGCGACGGAGGAGGCGTCCCAGACGTGGGCGTGCGTCATGTCGATGACCACGCTGTCGGGGTCGTTGGCGTAGTCGAACTGGCCGACCAGGTCGTTGCTGGAGGCGAAGAACAGCTCGCCGTGCACCGAGTAGATCCGGGTCGTCCCGTCGGGGTCGAGGACGCTGGTGACCTCCACCAGGTGGGCGACCCGGCGGGCGAAGACGACCATCGCGGTGAGTACGCCGACGACGACGCCGACGGCGAGGTTGTGGGTGGCCAGGGTGGTGACGACGGTCGTCACCATGACGGTCGTCTCGCCGTACGGCATCCGCCGCAGCGTGGCCGGGGCGACCGAGTGCCAGTCGAACGTCGACACCGCGACGATGACCATCACGGCGACCAGGGCGGCCATCGGGATCACCGCGACCACGTCGCCGAGCGCGACCACCAGGATCAGCAGGAAGACGCCGGCCAGGAAGGTCGACAGCCGCGTACGGGCACCGGACGCCTTCACGTTGATCATCGTCTGGCCGATCATGGCGCAGCCGCCCATGCCACCGAAGAACCCGGTGACGATGTTCGCCACGCCCTGTCCCCACGACTCCCGGGTCTTGCTGGACGGGGTGTCGGTGATGTCGTCGACCAGCTTCGCGGTCATCAGCGACTCCATGAGCCCGACCAGCGCGATCCCCAGGGCGTACGGGGCGATCAGGGCCAGGGTGTCCATGGTCCAGGGGATCTGCGGCAGGCCGAGCGTTGGCAGGCTGTCCGGCAGCGCCCCCTCGTCGCCCACCGTCGGCACCGCCAGGTGGGTCGTCGCCGTGACCACGGTCAGCACCACGATGGCGACCAGCGGCGCCGGGACGGCCCGGGTGAGCCGGGGCAGCCCCACCATGATCGCCAGCGCGACCGCCACGAGCGGGTACACCAGCCACGGCACGCCGAGCAGGTGCGGCACCTGGGCGGCGAAGATCAGGATGGCCAGGGCGTTGACGAAGCCGACCATCACACTGCGCGGGATGAACCGCATCAGCTTCGCCACCCCGAGCACGGCCAGCAGGATCTGGATCGCGCCGCCGAGGATCACCGCGGCGATCAGGTGGTCGAGGCCGTGCTCCCTGGCGAGGGGCGCCACGACCAGGGCGATGGCGCCGGTGGCGGCGGAGATCATCGCCGGGCGGCCGCCGCAGATCGCGATGGTCACGGCCATCGTGAACGAGGCGAAGAGGCCCACCCGGGGGTCGACCCCGGCCAGGATCGAGAAGGAGATCGCCTCCGGGATCAACGCCAGGGCGACGACCAGGCCGGCGAGGACCTCGGTGCGGAACACCTTCGGGGACAGCCAGGACGGGCGGGGCAGGCGCGGGCGGGAGGCCAGGGACAGCACAGGGGACATACAGCCATTTCCATTCGGAGGGCGCACGGCGCGGCGACCCGACGGACCCTACTCTTCCGTTACGGAAGAGTTCCCTCCCGCGTGGCGATCATCACCACCGGTACGTGCCGCGCGGCACGTACTCCCATGCCCGGCGGCGCGCCCCGGAGGTCAGGTCGGCCCGGCGCCCGGGGCCGGGACCGCCTGCTCGGCGGCACGGCTCACCTCTTCCCAGCCGGCCCAGACGTCCATGCGTCGCTTCGAGATGTCGAAGGCGAGGTCGTACACCATGCTGCCCAGCAGCAGCCGCAGCGGCGGGTCGTCGCTGGCGACGAGCTTCATGAGCGCCTCGGCGGCCAGCCGGGGTTCGCTGTCGATCGACCCCTCGGCCCACTGCCGCGCCAGCTCCTCCCGCAGCGGGTCGTACGCGGGGTTCGGGGCGGCCGTCGTGCTGCGGACGTAGAGGTCGGTCCAGTACCCGCCCGGCTGGACGATGGTGACCTTGACGCCGAAGCGGGCGGCCTCGGCGGCCAGCGCCTCGCTCATGCCCTCCAGCGCGAACTTGCTCGCGCTGTAGAGCCCGGTGCTGGGGAAACCGCCGAGCGCGCCGATGCTGGAGACCTGCACGACGTGCCCGCCGCCCTGGGCGCGCAGGTGCGGCAGGACGGCCTGGCTGACCCAGAGCGCGCCGAAGAAGTTGAGGTCCAGTTGGGCGCGGGCCTCGGCCTCGGTGAACTCCTCCACCATGCCCATGAAGAGCGCTCCGGCGTTGTTCACGACGACGTCGAGGCGGCCGAAGTGCCGTACCGC
Source organism: Micromonospora sp. SD12 (assembly GCF_052068495.1). NCBI lineage: Bacteria > Bacillati > Actinomycetota > Actinomycetes > Micromonosporales > Micromonosporaceae > Micromonospora > Micromonospora sp. SD12. The sequence continues at coordinate 319,465 of NZ_JBQHDF010000001.1, forward strand.
CCGGTCGACGACGTCGACGACCGCCGCGCGGTCGGTGACGTCGAGGCGCGCCGCCAGCAGGCGGTCGGGGTGCCGGGCGGCGAGGTCGTCGAGCGGCGAGACGTCCCGGGCCGCGCCGACGACCCGGTCGCCGGCGGCGAGCGCGGCCTCGGTGAAGGCGCGACCGAGGCCGCGGCTGGCCCCGGTGACGAACCAGACGCGCGGTACGGCGGTGACTGAGGCTTCCATGCCTGCTTCCTCCTTGGCGAGACGGACCGTCTCGTCTTGTTGAGAGGGCTGACACTACCCGACGGACCTGCACTGTCAAGACGGACCGTCTCGTCTCATCGCTTGCTAGATTGGGCCCCGTGCCCACGCCGAAGGTCGCCCCCGACTCCAGCCGACGCAGCGAGACCGCCCGCCGCGCCATCCTCGCCGCCGCCTTCGACCTCGTCGGCGAAGTGGGCTACGCGAAGCTGAGCATCGAGGGCATCGCCGCCGCCGCCGGCGTCGGCAAGCAGACGATCTACCGCTGGTGGCCGTCGAAGGGCGCGCTGCTCTTCGACGCCTTCCTCGCCCTCACAACCGACGACGGCCAGGGCGGCGCCCTACCGGACACCGGCGACCTGGCGGCCGACCTGAAGCTGGTCCTGCGGGCCACCGTCGACGAGCTGCACGACCCGCGCTACGACCTGCCCATGCGCGCCCTGCACACCGAGATCGTCCACGACCCGGCGCTGGCCGCCGACTACGCGACGCGGCTGGACGGGCCCATGCGGGAGCTGAAGAAGGAACGCCTGCGCGCCGCCCGCCGCGCGGGCCAGCTCGCCGAGGACGTCAACCTCGACGTGGCCGTCGACCTGATCTTCGGTCCGCTCCTCAACCGGTGGCTCCACCGCACCGGCCCGCTGACGCACGGGTACGCCGACCAGGTGGTGGACACCGCGCTGCGCGGCCTGCGTCCCCGCGAGGCGTAGACCTGGGCCGGCCCCGCGCCGCCGGACGGACACAACACCGGACCCCCGGTCGTCGTTGATCCGATCGTACGCGCCCCACCCGCCACGACGGTGCGGGCACCGACCGTGGAGGAGGCACGCCGATGACCAGTCAGCGCGAGACCGTGGAGGTCGACCCGGTCCTGTTCCGCGCCGTCTACGACTCGCCCGCCTCGCTGCCCGGCCGGCACCGGTGGACGACCCCGGAGTCGGACGTACGGCGGATCGAGAAGCTGCTCGGCATGCCGCTGCGCAGCATCGGCGCCCCGCTGTGGGTCAGCGGCGACCAGCCGGACTGCCCGAAGTGCAGCCGCCGGGTGAACTGGTACGACATCGTCTCCTCCGCCCTCTCGGGCGTGCACGACCGGATGATGATCGCGACGGTCATCCTGGGCGACCGCCGGTACGTCAACACGGAGGTGCCGGACGCGATCGCCGGGGTGCGCTGCACCGACTGCCGCACCGCGATCGAGGGGCTGCGCAGCTTCAAGTGCCACAACTGGGCGTACGCCTTCGAGGCGCTGGAGACCGTCCGGCAGCGGATGTCCGGCGCGTCAGTCGTCGGCCGTCAGCCCGCGGGCGAACCGCAGCCCGGGGCGCCCGTCGAGTGACACCTCGCCGACCGGCGTGAAGCCGGTACGCCGGAGCACCGCCAGCGAGCCCGCGTTGTCCAGCGTGGTCTCGGCGGTCAGCCGGCGCAGCCCGTACGCCTGGCGGGCCAGTGCCACGACGCGGCGCACGCCGTCGGTCGCCACCCCGCGCCCGGCGGCCCGCTCGGCCACCCGGTAGCCCAGCTCGGCCCCGCCGTCGGCGACGTCGACCAGGTTGAACCGGCCCAGCACCGACCCGTCCGGCTCGACCAGGACGTGGAAGTGGCAGCCGCCGGTCTCCTGCTCGGCGAGCAGCCCCGCGTGCCGCGCGGCGAAGTCGGCGAAGTACGCGTCGCCCCGGTCCGGCACCGACCGCGCGAACCACTGCCGGTTCTCGCGCTCGAATCGCAGCAGCGCGGCGGCGTGGTGGGCGGCGAGCCGCTGGAGATCCGACACCGCGCCACCCTACCCAGCCGCGCCGTCCCGCCTCAGCGGTCGCCGGCGGAGCGGCGGGTGGGGCGGCGGCCGGGCGGGGAGGGCGGCTCCGGCCCCGGATCGGGCACCTCGGGCATCGGCCGGGTCACCGGCCCGGCGCCGGTGACCCGCAGTGGCTCGCCGTGGTGCCACACCTCGATGCCGGTCCCCGGGTCGGCGTCCGGCAGCTCGTAGCGGGCCTCGCCGGAGGTCAGGGTGACCCGCAGCCGGTGGCCGTGCCAGCGCAGGCTGAAGGCCAGCCGATCGATCGCCGCCGGCAGCCGGGGGTCGAAGGAGAGCACCCCCCGGTCGTCGCGCAGCCCGCCGAAGCCCTGCACCAGGGCCAGCCACGCCCCGGCCAGCGACGCCAGGTGCAGCCCGTCGCCGGTCTTGTCGCCCAGGTCCGCCAGGTCCTGGAGCACCGACTCGGCGAACAGGTCGTACGCCAGGTCGAGGTGCCCGACCTCGGCGGCGAGCACGGCCTGCGGGGCGGCCGACAGCGACGAGTCCCGCACGGTGCGCGCCTCGTAGTAGGCGAAGTTGCGGGCCTTCTCGTCGGCCGTGAACTCCCCCGGGCAGCGCTGCATGGCGAGCACCAGGTCAGCCTGCTTGACCACCTGCTTGCGGTACAGCTCCAGGTAGGGAAAGTGCAGCAGCAGCGGGTAGTCGTCGTCGAAGGTGTTGGCGAAGTCCCACTCCGGCTGCTCGGTGAAGCCGGCCGACTGCTGGTGCACCCCGCGCTTGCGGTCGTACGGGATGAACACCGCGTCGGCCGCCGCGCGCCAGGCCGACACCTCGGCCGCCTCGACCCCGAGCCGGGCCGCCGCCTCGGGGTGCCGCTCGGCGGCGTCGGCGGCGCCGCGCAGGTTGCGCCGGGCCATCAGGTTGGTGAAGAGGTTGTCGTCGACCAGGGCGCTGTACTCGTCGGGACCGGTCACGCCGTGCAGGTGGAAGGTGCCCGTGTCGGACCAGTGGCCGAAGCCGTGCCAGAGCCGGGCCGTCTCGACCAGCAGCTCCAGCCCGGCCCCGGCGAGGAACTCCTCGTCGCCGGTGGCGGCGACGTAGCGCAGCACCGCGTCGGCGACGTCGGCGTTGAGGTGCAGCCCGGCCGTGCCGGCCGGCCAGTAGCCGGAGCACTCCCGCCCGCCGAGGGTGCGCCACGGGAAGCTCGCCCCGGTCAGCCGCAGCTCCGCCGCGCGCTCGCGGGCCTCCGGCAGGTGGGCGTGCCGCCAGCGCAGCGCCGAGCGGGCCAGCGGCGGGTCGAGGTAGGTCAGCACGGGCAGCACGTAGCCCTCGGTGTCCCAGAGCACGTGCCCGTCGTAGCCGTTGCCGGTCAGGCCCTTGGCGGGGATGGTCCGGTCGCCGTCCGCCCGGCCCGCCTGGAGCAGGTGGAACACCGAGAACCGGATGGCCTGCTGGAGTTCGTCGTCGCCGTCGAGCTGCACGTCGGCGGTCTGCCAGGCCACGTCCAGCGCCGCGCGCTGGCCGGCCAGCAGCGCGTCGAAGCCCTCCGCGCGGGCCGCGTCCGCCTCCGCCACGACCTGGCGGGCCAGCTCCGCCGGGGGCACGGCGTCCACCGGGGTGCACTCGTACGCGGCGAACTTGGTCAGTTGCAGCCGCTCCCCGGCGCGCAGCGTCCCGACCAGCGTGAGGCGCAGCCGGTCGGGGGTGCAGTCGACGCCGGGGGCGAAGCCGTCCGGGGCCCGCACGTCGTGCGCGACGGCCACGGCGACCCGCTGCTCGCTGTGCCCGGTGCGGTGGACGAGGACGCCGTCGTACCCGTCGGAGTGCCGGTACTCGGCGGTCAGCGGGTCGGTGATCACGGAGGCGGCGCGGGGGTCGTCGGAGCGCTCCGGCACCCGCTCGTTGGCGAGCAGGTCGGCGCAGACCCGCACCTCGACCGCGTCGCCCAGCGGCTCGACGGACCACCGGACGGCGGCCACCGGGCGCCGGGCCAGGGAGACGAGCCGGACGCTGCGCACGCGTACGCCGTGCCCGGCCGGTGAGATCCACTCGGTGTGCCGCTCGACCACGCCGGCCCGCAGGTCGAGCACCCGCTCGTGGGTGCGCAGGGTGCCGGTGCGCACGTCCAGCGGCTCGCCGCCGACCCAGAGCCGGATCAGGGCCGCGTTCGGCGCGCTGATCACCGTGTCGCTGAACTGGGGGAAGGCGTAGCCGTCCTCGGGGTAGTCGAGTTCGCGCCGCTCGTGGAAGCCGTTGAGGTAGGTGCCGGGCATCCCGTAGGGCCTGCCCTCGTCCAGGGTGCCGCGCCAGCCGACCCAGCCGTTGCCCAACGCGAAGATCGACTCGGTCTCGGCGAGGCGGTCCATGTCCCCCTCCGTACGCCGGATCCGCCAGGCCTCGTCGTCCCCCGTGGCCGGTCCGGTCGGCGGCCGATCGGCGATGGGGGTGTCGTGCACTGCGCCTCCAGGGAGTCCGACGTACCGGGGCCAATCGAAGCAGACCGGGCTGAGAGGTCGCTGAGACGAAGGTCGGGGTCGTCCCCCGACCAATGCACACTGCGCCCGACTTCCAGATGTTCCAGGGTTGTCTGGGAGCTAAACGAGGTATGAACGATCGGTGAGGTGAATCATGGTTGATGTGGACACGCCCGATGTTCCGGAGATCAGTGTCGAGTGGTACCAGGACATCGTCGACTTCGCCGCCGACACCCCGCAACCGGTGCAGTGGTTCGCCGAGCACTTCACCGAGGGCGCGATCCTGCTGCTCGGCGCGCTGTGGCTGATCGCCGCCGTGTCCCGGCTCGGCGGCGGGCCGCGCGACCGGGCGTACGCTCTGGTGTCGCCCGCGCCGGTGGTGCTCGCGTACGGGTGCAGCGAGCTGTTGAAGACGGTGGTCGACCAGGAACGCCCCTGCCGGGCGCTCGCCACCGAGCTCGCCATCATCGCCGGCGAGTGCCCGCCGACGGGCGACTGGTCGTTCCCCAGCAACCACTCCACCATCGCGGGCGGACTGGCGGTGGCGACGCTGCTGCTGTCCCGCCGCGTCGGGCTGGTGGCGCTGCCGTTGGCGGCGCTGGCCGCGTTCTCCCGCACCTTCGTCGGCGTGCACTACCCGCACGACGTGCTCGCCGGCGTCCTGCTCGGCGCCCTGTTCGCCGCGCTGCTCACGCCGCTGTTCGCGCGCCCCGCCGCCGGGCTGCTGCACCGCCGCGCCCGCCAGGCGGAGCGTCCCGTCCGCGACCCGGCCTCCCCGACGTCCCGCCGCTGACCGCAGCGGGTACGCGGAACCCGGGGCGGCCTGCGCCCGCAGGGCGGAGGGCGGCCTGCGGAGGGCGGATCAGAGCAGGAGGAGGGCGGCGAGGGCGCCGAGGACGAGGAACGGGCCGAAGGGGAGGTCGCTGCGCCAGCCGACGCGGCGGGTGGCCAGCAGCGCGATACCCACCGCCCCGGAGAGCAGCAGGGCGCACACCAGCCCGGCCACCGGCACGGCCCAGCCGTACCAGCCCAGCAGCGCGCCGACGCCGAGCGCCAACTTGGCGTCGCCGAGGCCGAACCCGCGCCGGCCGAGCAGCAGCGTGGTGGAGGCGAAGAAGAGCGCCAGCGCGACGCCGGCCGTTGTGGCGCGCAGCCAGGGCCCCGGGCCGGCCCCCGCGAAGGCGGCCAGCCCCAGCAGCAGCCAGGTCCCGCCCGCGGCGGGCCAGGTGAGCCGGTCCGGCAGCCGGCGCACGGCCGCGTCGACGAAGACCAGCGGGATCGCCCAGGCCAGCCACCAGGCCGTGGCCGCCAGCACGGGGGCGGACGACCCGAGCAGCACCAGCGCCCCGACGGCCGCCACGACGGCGAACTCCACCGCGCCGGGCGGCGGGCCGACGCGCGCCCCGCACCGCCCGCACCGGGCCGTCGGGCCGAGCGCCGGCCAGGGCCGGGCCAGCCCGATCGGGGCGCCGCACCTGTCGCACCCGGTCCGGACCGCCACCCCCGGCGGTACGGCGTGCCGGATCGCGACGAGTCGGAGCGCCGGGGCGAGCGCGAGCGCGGCGAGCAGCGGCCCCCCGCGCGCGGCGAGCTTCGGCGCGGTCGGCCCCGCCACCGTCGGTGGCCCGGTCAGCGCCACGAGCGCCCCCCGACCGCCGCGCCGGACACGAACACGCAGGGTAGCGGGCCAGGTGCCGACGAGTGACAGGTGAGGCGACCCCCGCCCCTCCCGCGCGCCGCACCGCGCGGCGCGCGGAAATGGCGCACCGATCCGCGCGGGAATCCCATGCGAACGGAATATCGGTGCGATTCGCTGGGGGACGGATCGGACCAGCCGCCACGTCCGGGACAACAGCCCGCCGCCACGATGCCGCTCTGCCCGCAGCGCGCGGTTTCCACGCCGTCGTCACGCCGGCCGCCCCGCCGACCCCCGCCGCACCGCCCGCCCCCACCAGCCGCCACCACCCGCCGCCACCACCCTTCATCACTCACGGTGTTCGATTGAATTGCCTCTGTTGCATCGGCGAACGTCAGCCTATGCTCGCCCCTTGGGTGTGGTGCAACCCACATCGAGACGACGAGACGAAGCGGGACATCGCATTCGTATAGATCCACAAGGGTAAATGCAGCGGCGCTTTCCGACAGGTCCGGACGACCTCTTCCGGGCGCGCCGCCGCATGCCCGGAGGTCGGCACGCCGGCCCCGGGTCCCCACCGAGGAGGCACGACGTGCGCGGACGGCGGTTCGGCCGATGGGCAACCTGCCTGCTCGCCATCGCGGCGCTCGGCGCGGCCCCGGCCTGCGGCGTCGAGCCCGGACCGGACCCGGGCGCGGCGACCGCCGGGGACGCACCCGCCCCCACCCGCCCGGCCGCCGACGAACAGGCGGCGAGGAGGGCGGCGCTGGAGGCGTACGCCGGATATCTCGCCGCCTCGCGCGCGGCGAGCGGACGCGGCGATCCCCACCATCCGGAGTTGCCCCGGTTCCTCGCCGACCCGCTGCTGACCCGGGTCCGGCTGACCATCCGCGAGGCGAAGGAGCACGGCGCGATGCGTACCGGCACGTTGGTCTCCGACCCCACCGTGACCTCGGTGAGCCTGGATTCGAGCCCGCCCACCGTGGAGATCCAGGACTGCCTGGACGCCACCGGCTACCGGCTGGTCTACGCCAGGGACAAGCGGGTCGTGCCCGGCACCGGCGGCACGCGGCACCTGGCCACCGCCACCGCCACCCGCTTCCCGGACGGTCGCTGGCTGATCAACGCCGGCGTCTCCCACGAGGACCTGCCGTGCTGACGCGGGCGGGACGGATCCGTACCGCCGGGGACGGACGCCGGACGGAGCCCGGCGATCCGACGCACGGCCGGGGCGGGGCGGCCCGCCGGTCGCTCACGGGCGCCGGCCTGGCCCTGCTGCTGGCGCTCGGGGCGGCCGTGCCCGCGATCGCCGCCGGGCGTGCGGACCCCGGCGCGGAGTGTCCGCCGGGGCAGAGCGACTGCAGCGTCTGGGACGACGACCCCGGCACCCCTGGCGACCCCGGCGACCCCGGCGGCGGGGGCGACGGCGGGGGCGGCGACCCGGGTGGCGGGGACGGCGGCGGCAAGTGCCAGTGGAACGGCCGCACCGTCAAGTGCTACGACGACGTGCTCGGCTGGTTCAACAACGGCGACGGCTGCTACTACAAGATCGCCGAGCCGCAGCCCGAGGCACCCGAGGGCCAGCGGTGGTACACGCGCACCTGCAACGGCGGCGACACCGGCACCCAGACCAACGTCCTGCGGGACACCCCGCCGCCCGGCTTCGGCGCACCGCCCGACCCCGAGGAACTCGCCCGCCGGGCGCTGGCGAAGATCACCATCGCGGCGCCCCGGATCGCGGTCGCCCCCCGCCGCAGCAACGGTCCCGGCCTGGTCGGGCTGCCGGTCTGGATGTGGGGCAGGAACGACGAGCGGAAGTACTTCGGGCCGGTCCAGCAGGCGTCGGAGACCGACCGGGGTCTGACCGTACGGATCACGGCGACGTTCGACCGGATCGTCTGGGACATGGGCGACGGCCGGAAGGTCACCTGCCGGGGCGCCGGCACCCCGTACCGGGCCGACGGCCCGCTCGCCGGTCGCCGGTCCCCCGACTGCGGTTACCACAGCGGCTACCCGAAGGCCGGCGACTACCGGGTACGCGCCACGACGTACTGGACGGTGACCTGGGAGGGCGGCGGTCAGAGCGGGGTCATCCCGGTCAACCGGACGACGGGCACGGTGCCGGTCCGGATCAACGAACTACAGGTGGTGGCTCAATGAGTGTGGCGACCCGCAACGGAACGGGACCGGTGGACGCGCCGGTCGCCCCGCCCAGGGTGGTCCGGCAGCGCCGGATGCGGCCCGGGCTGCTCGGCCTGGCCGTGCTGCTGATCGCCCTCGGCGGCCTCGGGGCGGCGTTCGCGGTCACCTCGGTACGCGCCACCGGCAGCTACCTGGCGGTGGCCCGGCCGGTCGAGGTCGGCCGGCAGATCAGCGCCGACGACCTGTTCCCGGTGCAGGTGGCCGGCGGTCAGGGGCTGTCCCCGGTGCCCGCCGGCCGGCTCGACGAGGTGGTCGGCAAGCGGGCCGCCGTGTCGCTGACCCCCGGCACGCTGCTGACCATGGCCCAGCTCACCGACGCCCCGCTGCTCGGGCCCGGTCAGCAGCAGCTCGCGCTGGGACTGGGCCCCGCCGAGGTGCCCGCCCGCAGGCTCCACCCGGGCGACAAGGTCCTGCTCGTGAGCACGCCGGACGGCAACGACGACCGCCCGGCCGGCGCCGCCACCCGGTTCGAGGCGACGGTCATCGACGCCGTCACGTCCGACCGGGACGACGAGGTGGTGGTCTACCTGGCGCTCGCCGTCCGGGACGTGCCGGCCGTCGTCGCGTTGTCCAGCCAGGAGCGCATCGCCCTCGTACTGACCGAGGCGGCCTGAGGATGGCGATCATCGCGCTGGTGTCGGCGAAGGGCTCGCCGGGCGTCACCACCACCGCCCTGGCCTGCGCCCTGAGCTGGCACCGGCGGCTGGTGCTGGCCGAGTGCGACCCGGCCGGCGGCTCGATCCTCGCCGGCTACCTGGGCGGCGCGCTCGACGGCCCCCGGGGCATCGGCGAGTTGGCGGTCGGGGAACTACGCGACGGCAACCTGGAGTCGGCGTTCTGGTCGCAGCTGGTCGACCTGGACGCGCCGAAGCGGGAGCGGCTGCTGCTGCCCGGCGTCGTCGATCCCGTCCAGGCCGGCAGCGTCATCCCGCTCTGGCAGCGGTTCGCCGACTTCTTCGGCGCCCTGGAGGGCGGCGACCCGCCGTACGACGTGGTGGTGGACTGCGGGCGGCTGCACGTCGTCGGTCCACCGTGGCCCGTCCTGCGCGCCGCCTCGGTGGTGCTGGTGGTCAGCGGCGCCCGACTCCCCGACCTCTCCGGCACCCGGGCGATGGTCAGGACGATCGAGCGGGACTTCGCCGAGCACCGGGTGCCGTCGGGCACCCTGCGCCTGCTGCTGGTCGGCGACGGCCACGGCAGCGGGGAGGTCAGCAAGGCCCTGCGGCTGCCGGTCATCGCCCGGTTGCCGCACGACCCGCGTACGGCCGAGGTGCTCAGCCTCGGCGGCACGGTGCGGGCCGGGCGGCCCCTGATGCGCGCGGCCGGGGCCCTGGAGGTGCCGGTCGGGGCGCTGCTGGAACGCCGGCGCGCCCGGCTGGCCTGGCCCGTGTCGCAGGGGGTACCGGATGCGGTTTGAACCGGTCTCCGGCGACCCCCGCCGACAGCCGCCCGGCGCCACCTCGACCGCCCCGCCGCTGGCCCCGCCCAACGGGCGCCACCATCCCGTGCCGCTTCCGGTGCCGGTCACCGCGCCGCGGCCGGAGCAGCCCCCGCCCCGCGCCCGGGTCGACTTCCAGGTGGTCCGCGAGCTGCGCCGGGAACTCAGCGAACGGCTCGCCCTGTGGCAGCGCGGGCGGGAGTTCACCGTCGACGAGGAGGACACCGAGCGCGCCCGGCTCGCGGTGACGGTGGTGGCCGAGTACGCCGACGCGGTGCGCCGGGCCGGCACCCCGATGGCGGCCGGCGAGGAGCGGATCCTGCTCGACCAGGTGACCGCCGAGCTGGCCGGGCTCGGCCGCCTCCAGACGCTGCTGGTCGACGACACCATCGAGGAGGTGCACATCCTCGGCTGCGACCAGGTGCGCGTCACCCGGCACGGCGGCGGGGTCGACTGGGTGGAGCCGATCGCCGACAGCGACGACGAGCTGGTGGAGATCCTCCAGGCGGCGGCCCGCCGGGCCGGGGCCACCGAGCGTTCGCTGTCGACCTCCAAGCCCACCCTCGACCTGCAACTGCCCGACGGCAGCCGGCTCGCCGCGGTGTTCCTGGTCAGCCACCGCCCGTACGCGGTGATCCGCAAGCACAACACCCTCGACGTGAGCCTCGACGACCTCGCCGGTGGCCGGGGCGACCTGGACGAGATGGTCGACCCGCTGGTGCGCGACTTCCTCCGCGCGTCCATGCGCGCCGGGCTGAACATCATGGTGGCGGGCCTCGCGGGCGCCGGGAAGACGACCGTGATCCGGGCGCTGATGGACGAGATCCCGGCCGACGAGCCGTACGTGCTGCTGGAGGAGAGCCGCGAGCTGCTGCCGGCCCGCCGCCGGCTCAAGCACCGGGCGGTGATGAGCTTCGAGGCCCGGGAGGGGCACGGCGAGCGCGGGGCGGACGGCCGCCCGGCCGGCGAGGTGAGCATCGCCGACCTGATCCCGGTCTCCCTGCGGATGGGAGTGCTGCGGATCATCGTCGGCGAGGTCCGGTCCCGGGAGATCGTCCCGATGCTCCAGGCCATGACGACCAGCCGCGGTTCGATGTGCACCATCCACGCCCGTACGCCCGCCGGGGTCAGCGAGCGGATCATCGAGCTGGCGCTCGCACACGGCCGGGAGATGACCGTCGACCAGGCCCGCCGGATGGCCGGCAACGCGCTCGACCTGATCGTCTACGTCACCGTCGAGGACGAGACCGCGATCGGCGGGCGCAAGCACCGCTTCGTCTCGCACGTCGAAGAGGTCATCGGCGTCGGCGACGGCAACCGGATCACCACCACCCAGGTGTTCGGGCCCGGGCCGGACGGTCGGGCCGTACCCCGGCACCTGCCCGAGCGGATCCGCGCCCAGCTCCTGCGCGTCGGCTACGACGCCCGGCTGCTCAGCCGGTGGATCGAGGCCGGCACGGGCGCGTGGCGGCGGCCCCGGCACACCCGGCTCGGACGGCGGTGACGTCGGTGCTGGACAACGTCGAACTCGTCGCGGTGGCCTCCGGGGCCGCCTGCGTCGCGGGGCTGCTGCTGGCGGTCGTCGCGCTGGTCGGCACCCGCCGACCGCCCGGCGGCGGACCCGGCGCGGGCCGGGGCCTGGGCCGGCTGTGGAAGGGCCCGAGCGCCAACCCGCGCGAACAGCGGGCCCACCAGGCACTGCTGGTCGGCGCCCTGGTCGCAGGCGCGCTGGCCTTCCTCGTCACCGGACTGCCGGTGGTCGGGCTGCTGGTCGCGGTGGCCGTCCCGGGCACCCCGTGGCTGTTCTCCGTCGGCAAGGCCGAGCAGCGGGCCATCGCCCGCATCGAGGCGGTCGGCGAGTGGACCCGCAGGCTCAAGGACGTCTCCGCCACGGGCCAGGGGCTCCAGCAGACCATCATCGGCACGGTCACCACCGCGCCGGAGGAGATCCAGGAGGAGGTGCGGCTGCTCGCCGCCCGTCTCCAGGCCGGCTGGCTGGCCCGCTCCGCGCTGCTCGCCTTCGCCGACGATATCGGCGACCCGGTCTGCGACCAGGTGGTGGCGGCGCTGATCCTGCACGTGACCGACCGGGGCGAACGCCTCGGCGACGTGCTCGGCTCGATCGCGCACGCGGCGGCGGCCGAGGTCGCCACCCGCCGCGAGATCGAGGCGAAGCGCACCCAGCCCCGCTTCGCGGTCCGCTTCCTCACCGGGATGACCCTGGCCACCGTCGCGTACGGGCTGCTCAACACCGAATACATCAGCCCGTACGGCACGCCCTTCGGGCAGCTCGTGATGGCGGCGCTCGGCGCGGCCTTCGTCGGCCTGCTGGCCTGGGTGCGGTCGATGAGCCAGCCGCGCCGGCCCGCGCGCTTCCTGCCGGCCCCGGAACCGGAAGAGGTGCTCGCGTGATCGGTTCCGTGGTCCTCAACTGGCAGCTCGCCGTCGCCGTCTGCGCCGGGGCGACGGTCGGGCTGGGCGCCTTCCTGGTGGTCCGCGAGCTGGTGCCGGCCACCCCCGCGCTCGGGCCCGCGCTGCGCCGGCTGCACCAACCGGCCGGCGTCGGGCAGCTCACCGCGCCCGCCGACCGGCGGCTGGAGTGGCTCACCGGGCTGTCCCGCTGGCTGCGGCCACCGCACCGACAGCTCGCCCTGATCGACCGGTCGCCCGAGCAGTACGCCCTGTCGATGCTGCTCTCCGCGCTGATCGGGCTCGCCGCGCCGACGCTGCTCGGCGTCACCCTGTTCGCCGTCGGCGTCCGGCTGCCGGTGGTCGTACCCGTGCTCGGCAGCCTCGGGCTGGCGCTGCTCTGCGCCCTCGTCGCGCACCGGTCGGTGCTGGACCGGGCGGACAAGGCGCGCGACGAGTTCCGCCAGGCGGTCTGCACCTACCTCGACCTCGTCGCCCTGCAACTCTCCGCCGCGCACGGGCCGGTGCAGTCGCTGGAACGGGCGGCGGCGGTCTGCGACGGCTGGGTCTTCGACCGCATCTCCGAGGCCCTGCGGATCGCGCAGATGCAGATGCACTCGCCGTGGGACGAGCTGCGCGACCTCGCCGAGCGCATCGGTATCCCGGAACTGGGCGACGTCGGGGCGATCATGCGCGCCTCGGGCAGCGAGGGCGCGCAGGTGCACGAGACCCTGCGCAGCCGCGCCGACTCGCTGCGCGACCAGATCCGCACCGACAACCTGGCCCGGGCCGAGGGGGTGACCAGCCGGCTCGACATCCCCGGGGCGCTGCTGGTCTTCGTCCTGCTCGGCTTCGCCGTCTATCCGTTCATCGCCCGCCTGTGATCCGACCCCGAGAGAAGGAGCACGTCATGTCCGTCATCACCCGCCTGCACGTCGCGCTGACGACACGCCTGGCCGAGCTGCGCGAGGACGGCGAGCGGGGCGACAGCCCCGTACCCACCGCAGTGATCATCTTCGGTCTGGTCGCCGTCGCGATGGCGGTCACCGCCGCCGCCCTCGGCGCCGCCAACGACTGGATGGACAACATCCCCACCCACCAGGACCCGAAGTAACGCCGGGCCGTGCGCCGAGCGGACCCCACCCCGGTACGCCGGGCGGCCACCGTCGCCCGGCGTACCGCCCTGGCCACCCTCCGGGGGTTCGGCGCGGACGCCGTCCGGCGGCTCGGGGCCGGCGGGGCCGAACGGGGGGCCAACCCGGTCGAGCTGGCGGTGGCCATGCCGGCGATCCTGCTGCTGCTCTTCGCCTCGATCCAGACCGCGGCCTGGTTCGTCGCCTGCTCCACGGCGCTCAACGCCGCGCAGAGCGGGGTCAACGCGCAGCGGCTGCACCAGGCGCCGGCGGGGGCCGGTGAGGCCCGCGCCGTCCGGTTCCTGCGGGCCTCGGGCGGCTGGCTGGTCGGCTGGGAGGATCCCGCACCGAGCTGCCTGACCGCCGCGACCGAGGTGACCTGCACGGTGCGTGGTCGGTCCCTGTCGGTCGTCCCCGGGGTCAGCTTCCCCGTACGCCAGACCGCGCACGGGACCGTGGAACGGTGGACGACGCCGTGAGCCGTACCGCCGAGCGGGGCTCGGTCTCGATCGAGGTGGCGGTGCTCGCCCCGGCCTTCATCGCGTTGATCGTCCTGGCCGGCGTCGCCGGGCGTACGGCCGTGGCCGCCGAGGCGATCGACGCCGCCGCCCACGACGCCGCCCGCGCCGCCTCGATCTCCCGCGACGCCCGCACCGCCCGCGCCGAGGCCCGGGACGCGGCCCGCCGGCAGCTCGACTGGCGCGGCCTGAACTGCGCCGGCGCTCCCGAGGTGACGTTCAGCGGCGCGGTGCGCGGCGCCCCCACCAGCTTCGACGCGGCGTTCCGCAGCCCGGCGGGGCAGGACGCCTCGGTCACGGTCCGCATCGCGTGCACGGTCTCCTACGGGGACCTGCGCCTGTCCGTCCTGCCGGGGATGACCGCGAGTAAGCGCGTGTCGGCGAGCTTCACGTCGCCGCTGGACCGCTACCGGAGCCGGGGATGACCGCCACGGCCGGCCGGCACGACCAGGGCCGGGTGAGCGTCTTCCTCGCCGTGGCGATGGTCGGCGTGCTCTCCGTCATCGGCCTGGCCTTCGACGGCGCGGGCCAGCTGCGTACGTTGCAGCGGGCCGACAACCTCGCGGCCGAGGCCGCCCGCGCCGGGGGCCAGGCCATCGACCGGGCCACCGCCATCGAGGGCGGGCCGACCCGGATCAACCGTCCCCAGGCCCGCCGGGCCGTCGCCGACTATCTGTCCGCCGCCGGCGCCGCCGGCCACGCCGTCAGCTTCCCGGTCGTCGACGGTGAGACCCGGGTCCGGGTACGCGTCACCGTCACGCACCGCCGAGCCATGCTCGGCCTGTTCGGCTTCGACGAGACCGTCACCGTCTCCGGCGAGGCGACCGCGCGGCCGCTCACCGGGGCACCGTAGGAAGGGAAGGCAGCCATGGCCGCATCGGGGCGTTCCGCCGTACGGCGGACCGAACGCATCCTGACCGGGTTCGGCGCGCTCGTCGTGCTCTGCGCGGTGCTGGTCGGCGCGCCGGTGGCGCTGCTCGCCCTCGCCGGCAATCCGCTGCCCGACCACCTGCCCACCCTCGCCGAGGTCGGCTCGACGCTGACCAGCCGCGACGACGGGCGGCTCTTCCTGCGGGCGCTGGCGCTGGCCGGCTGGTTCGGCTGGGCCACGTTCGCCTTCTCCGTGCTGGTCGAGCTCGGCGCGCAGACGCTGCGCCGACCCGCGCCCCGGCTGCCCGGGATGAGTCGCCAGCAGCGGGCCGCCGCCGCGCTGGTCGGTTCGGTCGCGCTGATCCTCGCGGCCAGCCCGGCGGCGAGCGCCGCGACGGCGATGACCGGCCCGTACGCCCTGCCGGCGGCGCCGGCAACGGTCGCCTCGTCCGCCCCGGTCACCTCCGACGACGCTCAGGCGGTCTACCGGGTGGCCCGGGGCGACCACCTGGGCGCCGTAGCCCGGCGTTACCTGGACGGGTTCGCCGACTACCGGGAGCTGGCCGAGCTGAACCGGCTCGGCGACCCCGACCGGATCCACCCGGGTCAGCTGCTGAAGCTGCCCGGGGACGCCGAGGACCGGGGTGCCCGCCGGCACGCCACCGGCCGCCTCGTCGCCCGCCCGACCCCACCCGAGCCCGCTCGCCCGGCACCCGCTCGCCCGGCACCTGGGCAGGCTGCCCCGGAGCGGGCGACGCCGCCTCCGCCGGCAGCCGAGGCCCCCGTGCCGCCCCCGGCGGGAACGAACGCCGGTGAGGCCCCGACCGTGACGGTGGGAGCCGCCCGGGCCGGCGACCCCGATCGGGTGAACCGGCCTCTCGCGGTCTCCGCCGTCCTGGCGGTCGCGAGCATCGTCGGCGCGCAGATCGGCGCGGTCCTGGGCCTACGTCGCCGCCCGGGTCACGTACCGGCCGGCGCGGGCCGGGTCACGACCGCCGCCCGCCGGGGCGCCACCGCTCGCCGGGGCGCCACCACGACCCAGCGCGGCGCGGGTCACCGGGGTGCCGCCATCACCGCGTACGGCAGCACGATCGGGGTCGGCCGGGGCGGTACGGGCACCGGCACCTACGTACGCCCGACCGGTCAGGGTTCCGCGCACCCCACCGGCCACGGTCGCGCGATCACGCCCGCCCCCGGTGCGGCCACCGGCGCCGACGCCTACGACGAACTGACCGCGGGCACCCGTCACGGCCCCGTCCAGCCCGTCGCCAACCCGCCGGCCGGCCGGGCCCACCCGGGCTCGGCCCGCGACACCTCGATCGGCCGTCACCGCCGCCCGTGACCCGAACCTTTTTGATCGACACCGGGAAGGCCGGGGCCGCCAGCGGCCGGGAAGCCGGGGCGCGGCGGCCGGAAGGCCGTGGCCGGAGGTGCCGGCGGCCGGGGCCGGTCAGGGAAGACGGGTCTCCAGGACGCCGTCGACGATGCGGGTCGGCAGGACCTGCTGGTCGTTGCCGGACGGGCCGTGCACCACCTCGCCGCCGTTGAGGCGGAACGCGCTGCCGTGCCACGGGCAGACCACGCACGCGTGCCCGTCGATCTCCTGCACCTCGCCCTCGCCCAGCGGACCGCTCTGGTGCGGGCAGCGCTCCAGCATGACGGTCACCTCGTCGCCGTGCCGGTAGAGGATCACCGAGACGTCGTCGACCTCCCGGGTGATCAGTTGACGCTGCGGCAGGGTGGCCATGTCGGCGAGGGAGTGCCACCCGTCGCTCATCCGGTGCAGCTCGGAGATGCTCTGGTTGACCTGGGCGCCCTGCTTGTACGCGAGGTGCCCCCCGATGTACGCCCCCATGCTGGCCGCACCGAGCCCGAGGAAGCCGAGCGTACGGCCGAGGTTGTGCCGGCCGGTCATCCGGGCGGCCACCGAACCGGCGTAGAACGCCAGGCCGACGCTGTTGGACGCGGCGTGCACCAGGCCGACCCGCCGCTGGTCGCGGGCCAGTGCCGCCCAGTCGTTGAGGCCGGCGACGGCGGCCGGGAGGGCGCTGACGGTGCCCACCGCGCAGAGCGTGGTGGCGGCCCGGCGCTGCCCCGGCATGAGGTCCAGCACCGCCGTGCTGATCCACGCCCCGACCGGCACCTGCACCATCGCCGGGTGCAGCGGATGGCCCAGCCACACGCCGTGCAGCAGGTCACGGACCCGCTGCGGTCGGAGGGTGGCCTGGACGGCGCGCTGCAACCGGTCGCCGACCCGGTCCAGACCGGATGCCTGTTCGATCTTCGTCAGGAGTGCTCGCACCCGTACCGACTTCCCGGCAGGAGCCGCCGCAAACCGGTCGGCGGTGACGGATCCGCAACGGTACGTGAGGAGCGCCCCGCCGGCCCGTAACGGGACGCCCCCACCGAGGTCAGCGCTCCCGTGCCGCCCAGCGGTCGTGGTGGATCGCCTCGACCAGCGGGCGCTTCTGCCGCCAGCCGTGCCGGGCGAGGTCGGGTACCGCCTCGAAGTGGGTGACCGGCCCGAGGCAGAGCCACGCCACCGGCCGGATCCCGTCGGGGATGCCGAGCAGCTCGGCGAGCCAGGGCTCCCGGTAGAACGACACCCAGCCCACCCCGAGCCCCTCGGCGGTCGCGGCGAGCCAGAGGTTCTGGATGGCGAGGCAGGTCGAGTAGAGCCCGGTGTCGGCGATGGCGTGCCGGCCGAGCACGGCGGGGCCGCCCCGCGCCTGGTCGTGGGTGACCACCACCGACAGCGTCGACTCCAGGACACCGTCGATCTTGATGCGGGCGAACCGCTCGGCCGCCTCCCCGTCGAGCGTCGCGGCGAAGGCGTCCCGCTCGGTGTGCACGTGCCCGTGGAACCGGCGGCGCAGCTCCGGGTCGCGCACCACGACGAAGTCCCAGGGCTGCGAGTAGCCGACGCTCGGCGCGGCGTGCGCCGCCGCCAGCACCCGGTGCAGCGTCTCCTCGGGCACCGGCGCCCCGGTGAACTGGGCGCGTACGTCCCGACGGCGGTGGATGACGTCGTACAGATCCAAGGCAGGCTCCCGCTGCGCTCGGCCCACGCCACGCCGGACGCGGGCACCGGACGCGAGGCCGGTCTTCGGACTCCCGGATCGACGCCTGGCCGTCCGCCTTCCCGGCCCGGGCGGGCCAGTGGCTGCGCGTACGCGTGGACGGTGGCTCCCCGGTCACCGCGGCGGGCCCGTGCCGGATTCGCACCGGCTTCCCGATTCTCCCCGCTCGCGCGGGGCACCTCACATGATCGTGCCGTCGGCGATGCTAGCGCCGCCCGGCCCGCCCCGGTCCGGCGGGCGGCGCACTGCACCCGCAGCAGTGAAAATCCGGTCGCGGGCCGCACGCTCCGGTACCACTGTGGTCCGCGTGTACGCACTCTCCTCCCGCCCGCTGCCGGCCGGTCGACCGGCGACCCGACTGACGCTCGCGCTGGGGCAGCCCCGGGCCGTGCCGCCCCCGCTGCTGATGCTGCTCGGCATGCTCTCCACCCAGGTCGGCGCGGCCGTCGCCAAGCAGCTCTTCGGCAGCACCAGTGCGAGCGGCACCACCACGCTGCGGCTCGGCTTCGCCGCGCTCATCCTGCTCGTCCTTGCCCGGCCGGGGCTGCGCCTGGGCTGGTGTACCGCCGGTCTGGTCGCGGCGTTCGGGCTGGCCCTGGCGGTGATGAACCTCGCCTTCTACGCGGCCCTGGACCGGGTGCCGTTGGGCGTCGCGGTCACCATCGGCTTCGCCGGGCCGCTGCTGGTGTCGCTGGCCGCCAGCCGCCGGCTCGCCGACGTGGCATGGGCGGCGCTGGCCGGCGGCGGGGTGCTGCTGATCAGCGGGCTCGGCGGGACGGGGGTGGACCGGCTGGGGCTGCTGTGCTGCGTGGCCGTCGCGGTGGGCTGGGCCGGCTACGTGCTGCTCGGCAAGGCGGTCAGCGCCCGGGTGCCGGGCAGCCGGGGCCTCGCGCTGGGGATGGCCGTCGCCGCGCTGGCCGTGCTGCCGTTCGGGGTCGCCGGCAGCGGCACGGCCCTGCTCGACCCGTGGACCCTCGCGCTGGGCGCGGCGGTGGCGCTGCTGTCGTCGGTGCTGCCGTACTCGGCGGAGATGGCGGCGCTGCGCCGGATGCCGGCCCGCGTCTTCGCGATCCTGCTCAGCCTGGAGCCGGCGATCGGCGCGCTGGTCGGGCTGGTGCTGCTGGGTGAACTGCTGGCCTGGCCGCAGGCCGCCGGGGTGGCCTGCGTGGTCGGCGCCGCGCTGGGCGCCACCCTGGTCCGCCCGGCCCGGCCCGCCCCGCGCTGACACCCCTGGCGCCGCCGGCACCGCCGGGGGCATGCTGTCGGAATGGGCGTACGCGTCGAACGCGCCGCGGCGGTGACCACGGTGATCCTGGACCGCCCGGCGGCCCGCAACGCGGTCGACGGGCCGACGGCCCGGGCGCTGGCCGACGCGTTCCGTGCCTTCGAGGCCGACCCCGACGCCTCCGTGGCGGTGCTCTGGGGGGCCGGCGGCACGTTCTGCGCCGGGGCCGACCTGAAGGCCATCGGCACGCCGAGCGGCAACCGGGTCGAGGCGCAGGGGGACGGCCCGATGGGCCCGACCCGGATGACGCTCGGCAAGCCGGTGATCGCCGCGATCTCCGGGCACGCGGTGGCCGGCGGGTTGGAACTGGCGCTCTGGTGCGACCTGCGGGTCGCCGAGTCCGACGCGGTGCTCGGGGTGTTCTGCCGCCGCTGGGGGGTGCCGCTGATCGACGGGGGCACGGTCCGACTGCCCCGGCTGATCGGCGAGAGCCGGGCCATGGACCTGATCCTCACCGGCCGTCCGGTGCCGGCCGAGGAGGCGTACGCCATGGGGCTGGTGAACCGGCTGGTCGCGCCGGGTGAGTCCCGGGCGGCGGCCGAGCGGCTGGCGGCCGAGATCGCCCGGCACCCGCAGACCTGCCTGCGCAACGACCGGGCGGCGCTGCTCGCCGGCGCCGGCCTGCCCGAGCCTGAGGCGATGGCGGGCGAGCTGGCGTACGGGATGGACTCGCTGGCCGCCGACGCCGCCGCCGGGGCGGCCCGGTTCGCCGCCGGCGCCGGCCGGCACGGCGCCCCGGCCTACTGACCAGGGCAAGGCCCGGCTGGCACGCCCCGGCCCACTGACCGGGCGAAGGTCCGGCCGGCACCGCGCCCCGCCCACTGATCGGCGAAGGCGCGACCAGCGCGCGCCACGCCGACGGCCGGGCGGGAGGCCGGACGGGGCCGGGCGGTGCGGCCACCGCGCGTTCGGTGGCCGCACCGCCCGGGGTTCCGGCCGCCACCACGGGCGGCCGGGGCGGGTCAGTTGCGGTTGATGGTGAACGTCGAGGTGGTGTTCTGGATGTCCACCGCGTTGTTGCTCAGCCGCAGGTTGTTGAAGGTGACCGACCCGACGGCCGGGCCCTGCCCCGCCTCCGGCATCTGGTTGGCCCAGATGCCGAAGCCGGACTTCGCGTCGTAGGCGTCACCGCTCTTACGGGCGCCGCTGATGGAGACGTTGGTGAAGACCGTGTCGGTGATCGGGAACTGCGGCTGCCCACCGACGTAGTTGGTCTGGAACATGATGCCGCTGTAGGTCGGGTCGACGATGTCGACGTCGCTGACCCGGATGCCCTGGAACACCTTCGAGGCGGAGAAGACCCAGATCGCCGGGAAGGTCTGCGCGCCCCAGAAGTGCCCGCCGGCCCGCACGATCGAGATGTTCTCGAACCGGGTGGGCGGGCTGGCGCCGAAGCCGTTCATCGGGTAGCCGAAGTCGAGCGAGCTGATGGTGATGCCGGAGTACACCAGCGTGTCCGCGATGTAGATGTTGCGGAACGTGTTGCCGTAGCCGCCGTAGACGGCCACGCCGGCGGCCCGCCAGGTCAGGGTCGAGGTCAGGTTCTCGTAGATGTTGTCCTTCATGTCCGCGCCGCCCGCGTCGATCGCCGAGAACAGCGCGAAGCTGTCGTCACCGGTGGCCCGGGCGTCGTTGTTGCTGACCAGGTTGTTGGTGCTCCCGTTGGTCATGTTGATGCCGTCGGCGAACATGTTCCGGATCCGGGAGTTCTTGATCGTCATGTGGTCCGTGTTCGCGCCCCAGTAGAGGCACACCATGTGCTCGTTCCAGATGTTGTCGATCACGATGTTCGACACGTTGGCGAAGTCGAACACCTTGCCCGGCCCGTCGATCCGCGACGTGTAGTTGCCGAAGTAGGCGAAGTTCGCGAAGGACGATCCGGCCGCCGAGTTCTCGGCCCGGAACCCGATGTCGGTGTTGTCCTGCGCGGACGGCGCGTTGAACCGGGTGTACCAGGGCCCCGCGCCGGTCACCTTGACCGCCTTGCCGTACACCTGGAACTTGCTGGCGGTGGAGTAGTTGCCCGCCGGCAGGTATACCCCGACCAGGTTGCCGGTGGTGTCCATCCGCACCCGGTCCAGGGCGTTCTGCACGTCGGAGTGGGTGAAGCCGGTCGGCGTGGTGTAGCGCGCCGGGTCCGGGTTCGCGATCGGCGCCACCTGCTCGGTGTTGATGAAGTCGATGGCGTACGTGGTGGTGTTGGCCGGGTCCTTCTGGAGCCGGATCCGGCTGCCGGCCGGCACCGTGGAGTTGAGCATGACGTTGGCTTCGTCGTAGATGTGCCGCGGTCCGCCCGCGCTCGGCGAGTTGCCCGGGCTGGCCTCGTTGCCGTAGAGCCAGGCGTACCGGGACGTCAGGTCGATGGCCTTGTGGAAGCTGCCGTTGACGTAGACGTTCAGCGTCGAGTTGATGCCGCCGCCGCCCGGGGCGTCCGGGATGGAGAAGCGGGTGACCAGGGTGTTCGTGCTGGCCCGGGTGGTCCACTCGACGTAGCTGCCGGTCGAGTTGAGGGTCACCGCCCGCCGGCCGGACGCCTCACCGGCGAGGTCGCCGACGGTCCGGTTCGGCCCGACGACGCTGGCGCCGCCACCGACCACGCCGTCCTCGGCCTCGTACATGTCGTACGGCATGTTGGCGCCGCGCCCCACGAAGAGCGCGCGGTCGCTGGTGTTGTTGGCCTGCTTGACCGGCAGCTCGTTGCCGTCGGCCGCGAGCACCACCCGGACGGTGTACTTGCCGTTCGCGGCCGTCCAGGTGCCCAGGTTGACCGGGCCGACCGTGGCCCCGGCGTTGATCACGCCGGAGTACGAGCCGGTCAGGGTACGGACGACCGTGCCCGCCTCGTTGAGTACGGTGAGCGTGATGCCGTGCGCGCCGGACGCGGAGGCGATGCTGCCGGCGTTGCGGATCGACACCGAGAAGCTGACCGTGTTGCCGGCGGCGGGGGTGCCGGGCGACCAGGCGATCGCCGAGGCGACCAGGTCGGAGCTGGCGACCGGGCTGACCACCAGCGGGCCCGGGTTGGTGAAGCTGTTGTTGGTGTCGTCCTGCTCGACGACGCTGTTCGACTCGTCGACCTTCGCGCTCAGCGGGTAGCTGCCCGCGTCCCGGGTGCCGATGTTGGCGGTGACCGTGGTCGAGGCGCCCGCCGCCAGGCCGCCGACCGGCGCGGTGCCCACCCGGTTGGTGCCGAGGTAGAAGTTGACGTTGGTGGCGCCGGAGGCCGCCGAGCCGGCGTTGCGGACGGTGGCCGAGAGCGTGACGGTGCTCGTCTCCACGGGCGCGGACGGGCTGAACGACATGCCGGTCACGGTCAGGTCCGGGTTCGGCGCGGGGGTGCCGATGACCTGGAACTCGGCGACCTGGCCGGCCGGGGCGCCGGTGTTCGAGGCGATCGAGAGCCGCACGTCGGCCGCCGCGCCGGAGACCGGGATGGTCACCGTGTTGCCGCTGGTCGGGTTGAAGCTGTAGTTCGCGGCACCGACCCGGGTGGTGAAGGTCGAGGAGCCCTGGTCCCGGCCGAGCACGGTGATGTTCTGGGTACGCGCCCCCCAGGCGGAGTCCGGGTTCAGCTTGAGCACGACCTGGCTGAGGTTGGCGTTGGCGCCGAGCTGCACGGTCAGCGTGCTCGGGTTGCCGTTGCCCTCCCAGTAGGTGGCCACGTTGTTGTCGTTGGCGTTGCTCGCCACGAACGTGTGCACGTGCCCGGAGGCGGTGATGGGCTTGCCGACCGCCAGGTTGGTGCCGACGGGCGGGTTGCCGGTGCCGGTCCGGGTCACGGTGTTGCTGTTCGCCGACTGGTTGCCGGCCGCGTCCCGGGCCCGGACGTGGTAGGAGACCGTGGCGCTGTCCGGCTGGCTGTCGGTGTACGTCAGCGTGGACCCGTTGACGCTGCCGCGCAGCGCGCCGTTGGCGTAGACGTCGTACCCGGTCACCCCGACGTTGTCGGTCGACGCGGACCAGGTCAGCCGGATCTGTCCGCTGGCGGGCTGGGTGTACGCGAGGCTGCCCGGGACGCTGGGCGCCTGGGTGTCGGGGTTGCCGGCGGCGCCGTAGACCTCGACCTCGGAGAACTGGGCGGCCGGCCAGCCGGTGTTGCCGGTGACCTGTACCCGGACGTACCGGGTGCTGGTCGCGGTGAAGCTGACGGTCGCGGTGTTGCCGGTGGCCGGGTTGAACGTGTACCCGCCGGACGCCTTGAGGGTGCTGAACGACGAGCCGTTGGTGGAGCCGAGCACCGACAGCGTCTGGGTGCGGGTCTGCCAGGCCGACGACGGCGGCAGCTTGAGCACCACTCGGTCGACGCTGACGGTGGCACCGAGGTCGGCCTGGATCCACTGCGGGAACGCGTTGTTGGCGCTCTCCCAGTAGGTGTCGGCGTTGCCGTCGTTGGCGTTGCCCGCCACGTAGTTCTGGTTGTGGCTGCTGGCGCTCATGGTGGCGGAGAGCCCGGCGAGCAGGGCGGCGCGGGCGGCGGTCGCGGCCGGGTCCGCCGGTGGCGCGGCGTCCGCCGGGGTCACGGCCGGGACGGCGGTGAAGAGCAGCCCGGCGAGCACGCCGGCGAGCAGCCGTCGGTTGGCCGGGCGGATGGACCGGGGGACGGGACGGCGCGCGCCGGTCGGCGCGGTCCCGGGTCTGGTGCCGAGTCTGGACATGGTGTCGCTACACCTCTTTCGGGGGTGGGGTGCGGGTGCGTTGCCCGGTGACGGGCGCAGGGGTACGCCCGTCGTGCCGCGACAGGTGGGGACGGTGCGGGAGGGGGGTCGGGGCGGCGCTGCGCCGGGCCACCGGGCTAGCCGGAGTAGACCTCGAACTCGCTGAGCTGGCCGGCGGGCCAGGCGCTGTTGCCGGTGAACGTCAGCCGCAGGTACCGCTGGCTGGTCGCCGCGAAGGTCACGGTGACCGTGTTGCCGCTGGCCGGGTCGAAGGTGTGGCCGGCGGAGGCCTTCAGGGTGGTGAACGACGAGCCGGTGGTGGAACCGAGCACCGACAGCGTCTGGGTGCGGGTCTGCCACGCCGAGGACGGCGGGAGCTTCAGCACGACCCGGGACACCGACCGGTTGGCGCCCAGGTCCACCGTCAGCGACTGTGGGAACGCGTTGTTGGCGCTCTCCCAGTAGGTGTTCGGGTTGCCGTCGACCGCGTTGGCCGCCACGTACACGTCGGCGTGGCTGGTTCCCGCGGCGGGTCGGCCGAGCGCCAGGTTCCCGTTGGTCGGCGGCGGGGTCGTCGGTGGCGGGGTCGTGGGCGGCGGGGTGGTGGGGCCGCCGCCGTACACCTCGAACTCGGAGAGCTGCGCCGCCGGCCAGCCCGTGTTGCCGGTGACGGTGACCCGGACGAACCGGCGCTCGCCGGCCGGCACGCTGATCGACACCGCGTTGCCGCCGGCCGGGTCGAACGTACGCCCGGCCGACCCGGCGAGGGTGGCCCACGAGGAGCCGTCGGTCGAGCCGAGCACCGACAACGTCTGGGTCCGGCGCTCCCAGCCGGCGGGCAGCTTCAGCACCACCCGGTCGACGGTGCGCGCCGCGCCCAGGTCGACGGTCAGCGACTGCGGGAACGCGTTGTTGGCGCTCTCCCAGTAGCTGGCCGCGTTGCCGTCCACCGCGTTCGCCGCGACGTAGTTCTGGTTGGTGCTGGACGCGGTCGCCGGCCGGCCCTGCGCCAGGTTCCCGCCGGTCGGCGGCGGGGTGGTCGGGGGCGCGGTGGTCGGCGGCGTCGTCGGGGGCGGGCTGGTCGGCCCGCCGCCCCACTGCGGCTCGGGCCACGGCCCGCAGTACGGCGTCGCCGTGTACCAGCCGGAGTTGCCGGTGCCCTGGGTGATCTGGAAGCCGCTGCCGACGCAGTTGTGCATCGGGTTGGCCTGGGCGATCCCGGTGGCCCGCACGTTGGTGAAGGACACCTGGCTGGGCGCCTGCACCTGGAGGGCGTACGTGCCCGCGCCGTCGATGCGCACGTTGGTGAAGCTGATCCCGCTGGTCTGCCCCTCGATCCAGTGCAGCGCCGCGTACGAGCTGTCCAGGATGTCGGTGTCGGTGACGTTGATCGCCGCACCCTGGATGGGCTCGTTGAGCGCGGAGAACCAGATCGCGCCGACGCCGAAGCGCCAGTTGTAGTCCGAGTTGCCGTTGCGGATCAGGGTGTTACGGGCGACGGTGATCGTCCCGGAGACGGCGGTCGGGCCGGTGACGCCGGGGTAGCGGTTGGCGACGTGGATGCCGCCGCCGTTGGTGACCGAGTCGGCCGTGACGTTGTCGGTGATCCTGATGTCCCGCCCGCCGTACGTCACCAGGTGGTTGGCGAGGATCGTCACGCCGATCGTGTTGCGGGTGAAGGAGTTGTTGACGTTCGGCACGCTCTGCGCCCACATGGCGAGGGCGTCGTCGCCCGTGTTGCGTACGAACGTGTTGGTCACCGTGGAGTTGGTGACGCCCCAGTGGAAGTTCACCCCGTCGGCGGTCTGGTCGAGGATCCGGCTGTTGCGGATGGTGAAGTTGTCCATCGGGCCGTCCATCCAGGCCCCGACCTTGGTGTGCTGCATCCAGACGTTGTCGACCACCGAGTTCGACATCGCTCCGCCGATGGCGTTGACCTGGTCCTCGTCCACCCGTTCCCGGATGTCGCCGATGATGGCGAAGTCGCGCAGCGTGACGTTGCGGCTGGGACCGCCGGCCTCGTGCGGCCGGATCTCGCCGCTGTAGCCGCCGCCGGGGACGTACTTGCCGTAGATGCCGGCGGCCCGCTTGCGGTCGGTCGGGTGCCGCCCGCCGAGCACCGAGTACCACGGGCCCGCCCCGCGCAGCGTCACCCCGTCCACCACGACGTGGTCGAAGAGGGTGAACGTGCCGGTCGGGATCCAGACGGCCCGCCCCTGGGCCCGGCCGGCGTCCACCGCCGCCTGGAACCTGGCGGTCGAGTCGGTCGCGCCCGTCGGGTCGGCGCCGAAGTCGGTGACCACGTCGAGCACGCCGGTCGGCTTCGCGACGGGGCCGCCGACCAGCTCGAAGTCGGCCAGGTCGATGGTGAACGTCGGCGACTGGGCGGTCGAGGAGACCTGGAGCCGGATCTTCGTGCCGGCCGGGTACGTGGTCCCGAACATCGTCCGGGTCTCGTCGTAGAAGTGGTGCGGGTTGGTGTCGCCCGGGTTGTTGTTGAACGGGTAGCCGCCGTAGTACCAGCCGTACCGCGAGGTGACCGGCACCGCCTTGACCAGCGTGCCGTTGGCCCGCAGGTCGATGCTGGCGTCCCGGCCGGTGCCGGCGGCGTTGTCCGGCAGGCTGTAGCGGAAGGTCACCGCGTTGGCGGGCGCGGTCAGGGTGAACTCGACGTACTCCCCGACGGCGTCGAGGGTGACGGCCTCCCGGCCGGACGCCTCGGACGGCAGCGTGCCGTAGCGCCGGTCCGGGCCGATCCTCGTGCCGGTGTGCGCGACCTCCTCCGCCTCCTGCTCGACGAACGGGACGGTGGCGCCCCGTCCCGGGATGTCGAACGGCGAGAGTCCCGCCGCGCGGGCCGGGGTCGCGGTGGTGGTCAGCGCGACGACGGAGATCGAGGCGGCGGCGAGGGCGGTTCCGGTGAGGGCGGCGAGCCCCGCGCGGATGCGGCGTCTTCGCTGGTGGTGCCCGGTGGTGTGGTCGGCCATGAGCGGCGCTCCCTTTCCTTGGATGGCCAGGTCCCCCGTGTCGTGCGGTGCGGTGCGCGTACCTCCCTGTCGGCCTCGGCCGGCGCGGGCCGGCGGGGTGGGCGGTACCGGCGGCCGGGACGGGCCGCCGGCGACCGTCGGTCAGGCCGGCGCGGGCCGCGTGTCCGTCGCGGCCGTCGGGGCGGGTGTCGCCTCGGCGGTACGCAGCCAGACGGCGGTGTCCGGGGGCAACCGGTCGTCGTCGAGCGGCCCGCTGGCCAGCAGCCGGTCGGTGTGGGGCGGCAGCGGCACCGCCGCGTCCGAGAGATTGACGAGGCAGGCGAAGCCGGGTGCCCGCCGGAAGGCGAGCACCCCCTCGGGGGCGGGCAGCCAGCTCAGCTTCCCGTCGCCGAGTGCCGACTCGGTGCAGCGGATGGCGAGGGCGGCCCGGTACAGCTCCAGCATCGAGTGGGCGTCGCCGGTCTGGGCGCTGGCGGTGCGGTCCTTCCAGTCGGCCGGCTGGGGCAGCCAGGGCGCGGCCGTCGCGTCGTCGGGGCTGAAGCCGAACGGCGGCGTCTCGCCGGACCACGGGATCGGTACGCGGCAGCCGTCCCGGCCGGGATCGACCCCGCCGGAGCGGACGTGCATGGGGTCCTGCCGCAGCTCACGGGGGATGTCCTCGACCTCCCAGAGGCCCAACTCCTCGCCCTGGTAGACGTAGGCGGCGCCGGGCAGCGACAGCGACAGCAGCGCGGCGGCCCGCGCCCGGCGGGTGCCCAGCTCCAGGTCGGTGGGGATCCCCTCGCGCTTGGCGGCGAAGCTGAACGTGGTGTCCGTCCGGCCGTAGCGGGTGACGTGCCGGGTGACGTCGTGGTTGGAGAGCACCCAGGTGGCGGGGGCGCCGACCAGCGCGTGCGCGCTCAGCGTCCCGTCGATGCTCTCGCGGAGCGCCGAGGCGTCCCAGGCGCAGCCGAGGAAGTCGAAGTTGAACGCCGCGTGCAGCTCGTCGGGGCGCAGGTAGTTGGCGAACCGCTGCCGGTCCGGCATCCACACCTCGCCGATCAGTGCCCGGTCGCCGGGGTACCCGTCGGCGATACGCCGCCAGTCGCGGTAGATCTCGTGCACCCCGTCGAGGTCGCGGAACGGGTGCGGCCGGTCCGGCAGGGTCTCCGGCAGCGTCCCGTCCTTGACCAGTAGCCCGGCCGAGTCGATCCGGATGCCGTCGACCCCCCGGTCGAACCAGAACCGGAGGATGTCCTCGAACTCCGCCCGCACCCGGGGGTGCTCCCAGTTGAAGTCCGGCTGCTCGGGGGCGAACAGGTGCAGGTACCAGTCCCCGGGGGTGCCGTCCGGGTTCGTGGTCCGGGTCCACGTCTCGCCGCCGAACTCGCCGACCCAGTCGGTGGGCCGCCGCTCGCCGTTCGGGCCCCGGCCGGGACGGAACCAGAACAGTTCCCGCTCGGGTGCGCCCGGCCCGCCGGCGAGCGCCGCCTGGAACCAGGGGTGCCGGTCGGAGCAGTGGTTCGGCACCACGTCGACGATGGTCCTGATGCCGACGGCGTGCGCCTCCGCGATCAGCGCCTCCGCCTCGGCCAGCGTGCCGAAGACCGGGTCGATGTCGCGGTAGTCGGCCACGTCGTAGCCGGCGTCGGCCATCGGGGAGGGGTACCAGGGGCTGAACCAGATCGCGTCGACGCCCAGCGCGGACAGGTGGTCCAGCCGGGACCGGATGCCGGCGATGTCGCCGATGCCGTCGCCGTCGCCGTCGGCGAAGCTCCGTGGGTACACCTGGTAGATCACCGCTCCACGCCACCACGGACCGTTGTCTGCTGTGGACACGAGCACCTGCTTTCTGCGTCAGTGCGTCGGCGGGTTCGCCGGACCTTGAGGTGGCCCCGGGTTGGACGGTCGTTGTCCGCCGCGGGGAGATTGCGCCGGGAGCTATCCCTTGAGGCTGCCCGTGGTGAGGCCGGACATGATGTTGCGCTGGAAGATCAGGAAGATGACGACGGTCGGGATGGCGGCGATGACCGACGCCGCGATCACCACGTTCATGGGCGTACCGCCGGAGAAGGCGTAGATGCCGACGCTGACCGTCCGCGTCTCGGGCGACGGCATCACCAGCTTCGGCCAGAGGAAGTCCTTCCAGACCGCCGTCACGGCGAAGATCGAGACCACGCCGAGGATCGGGCGCGACATCGGCAGGACGATCGACCAGAGCGTGCGCAGCGGGGTCGCCCCGTCCATCAGCGCCGCCGCCATCAGGTCCTCCGGGATCGAGTCGAAGAACCGCTTCAGCAGGAAGATGTTGAACGCGTTCGCGACCAGGGGCAGCCAGATCGCGAACGGCGAGTCGAGCAGGTTGACGTGCAGGATCGGCAGGTCGATCACGGTCACGTACTGCGGGACGATGAGGACCATCGCCGGGATCATCAGCGTCGCCAGCATCAGGCCGAGGATCACGTTGCCGAAGATCGGCCGGAGCTTCGACAGGGAGTACGCCGCGGCGGTGTCGAGGACGAGTTGGAACAGCACCGCGCCGGTCGCGTAGTAGAACGTGTTGAACAGCAGTTTGGCGAGGTCGAGGTTGTGCCACGCGTCGGCGTAGTTCTGCCACTGGGGGTCCTGCGGGAACAGCGACGGCGGGGTCTGCGCGATCTCCTGGCCGGACTTGAGCGCGCCGGTGACCATCCAGTAGAGCGGCCCGAGGAAGACGAGCGTGAATCCCGCGACGACGACGGCCAGCAGCGCCCAGTAGACGATCCTGCCGCGCCCCCGCCTGAGCTGGGCGTGGGAGACGAGTGTCCGGGTTCCGGAGTCCTGTGCCATTCCTCGTCCGTCCTAGTCCTGTTTCGCGGTCAGCCGCACGTAGACGGCGGAGAAGCCGGCCAGCACCACGAGCATGATCACGCCGAGCGCGGCGGCGCCGTTGAGATCGTTCTGGAAGAACCCGTGCTGATAGATGAGGTACGCGACGGAGGTCGCCGAGTCCTCCGCGCCCGCGCCGTTGGCGAGGATCAGCGGCTCGATGAAGAGCTGCATGGTGGCGACGATCTGGAGCATCGCCAGCAGCGCGAGGATCAGCCGGGTCTGCGGGACGGTCACGTGCAGGATCCGCCGCCAGAGCCCGGCGCCGTCGAGCTCGGCGGCCTCGTAGAGTTCGCCGGGGATGTTCTGCAGCGCCGCCAGGTAGATCAGCACCGCGCTGCCCATGTTCATCCACGTCGACGCGAGCACCATGGCGGGCATCGTCATCTCGGGGGACTGCATCCACTGCGACGTCGGCAGGTGCAGCGCCTTGAGGATCGCGTTGAAGAGTCCCGCGTCGCTGGGGTCGTACGCGTAGAACTTGAACAGGAACAGCGCCGAGGCCGGCGGCAGCATCACCGGCAGGTAGACCAGGATCCGCAGGTAGCCCTTGGCGTGGCGGAACTCGTTGAGCAGGATCGCCACGAAGAACGGCACCACGTAGCCCAGGACGAGCGCGAGAACCGTGAAGGTGAACGTGTTCTTCCAGGCGGTCCAGAAACTCGGGTCGTCGATGATGCGGGTGTAGTTGTCCCAGCCCACCCAGGTGGTCTCGCCGCGTCGGGTGCGCTGGAAGCTCATCACGACGCCGCGGATCATGGGGTACCAGGAGAACATCGCGAAGCAGAGCACCGCCCCGATGAGGAACGCGTGGCCGGTGAGGTTGTCCCGCACCTTGCGGCCGAGGCTCGTACGCCGCGGCCCCGCCGGCGACGGCGACGTGGGACGACCCGTGTCTGAGGTGGTGGTCCCCGGGGCGGAGAGGATCGCCAAGGCAACTCCTGGTGAATCGGTGACCGGACGTGTGCTGCCGAGGGGCGGGGGCCGGCGCACCGGCCCCCACGCCCGTCGGGTCAGCTCTCCGCGGCGAGGAGCTTGTTGACCTTGTCCTCGGCCGTCTTCAGCAGCGCGTCGATGTTCGCGTTCGGGTTGGTCAGGACCCCGGACATCGCCGCGTCGAGCACCGCGTAGATCGCCTGCGCGTTACGGGGTTCGCCCTTGATCGGGACCGGGCCGGCCTCGAAGAGCGCGAAGTTCGCGGTGTCGACGTTCGCGTTCGCCTTGCGCAGCTCGAGTTCCTGCTTCTGCGCGTCGCTGCCGTTCGCGAACAGCAGCGGCTGGGGCAGGCCGACCGGGTAGTTCTGCGGCTTGGCCCGCACGTAGTCGAACTGGCCCTTGCCCGGCGTCAGCTTCTGGTACGCGATCCACTTCAGGCCGGCCTTGACCTGCTCCGGGGAGAGGCCCTTCTTGAAGAAGTAGCCCTCGCCGCCACCGAGCGTCGCCTTCGCCGGGCCGTCCTGGCCGGGTAGCGGGGCCATCGCCCAGTCCTGGAACTTGCCCTGGAACTGGCTGACGATCGCCTGGGTGGCGTCCGGCGCGCCGATGAACATGCCCACCTTGCCGGCGGCGGCGTTGGTCAGCAGGTCGCCCCACTGCAGCAACTGGCGGCTGCCCATGCTGTTGTCGCCGTACCGCATGTCCTTGAGGTTCTGCAGGACCTGCCTGCCCATCGCGTTGTTGAAGTCGGCCTTCTTGCCGTCCTCGGTCAGCACCTGCCCGCCCTGCGAGTAGAGCAGGGAGGTGAAGTGCCAGCCGCCGGTGTTGCCGGCGCTGTACTCGGAGTAGCCGGCGATGCCGTTGCCGAGGGCGGAGATCTTCTTGGCGGCCGCCCGCACCTCGGGCCACGCCTTGGGCGGGGTGTTCGGGTCGAGCCCCGCCTGCTGGAACAGGACCTTGTTGTAGACCAGGCCCATCGAGTAGTTCTTCGCGGGGACGGCGTAGAGCTTGCCGCCGTCGCTGAAGACCTCCTTGAGCGCCGGGTCGACGCTGTCCCAGGTGGGGATCGTGTCCTTGTTGGCGTACTCGGTGATGTCCATCGCCTGGCCGGAGTCCAGCACCTGCTGGAGGTCGGTCATGTACCCGTAGAACAGGTCGGTGACGGTGCCGCCGGCCAGGCGGGCGGTGAAGTCCGGCGGGTTGTTGCACTGCTCGCCGACGCTCACGCTCCTGACGACGATGTCGGGGTTCTGCCGCTGGAACTCGGCGACGTCGTCGTTCCAGTTCTTCAACAGCTCTTTCTGGGAGCCGACCGGCTGACAGTCGACGGTGATGGTGACCTTGCCACCGGCTGCGCTCGTCGCGTCGTCGCTCTTGGTGGAGCAAGCCGCAAGGGTGAGCCCCAGGCCGGCCGCGAGCGCCAAGGCCGCGGCCTTCCGGTACTGCGGTACGGACATCTGTCCATCCCTTCGGGAACGGGTGTCTCCATGACGTGCGCCGAGCCGAGGTGGTCGTCACCCGGGCCGAGCGCCGTCATTGATCTGCGTCTGCCATGCGACCTGCCCCCGCCAGGTGCGTCGGGGCCAGGTGTGAGTGGAGTCACTGTAGCTATGTGGACTTGCTCCAGCAAGGTTTCGATTCCAATCTGAAAAGAAGCGACCGTGTGACGTCAGATTCGAACAGGATCTTGGAACGCTATCGGATTGAGAGGCTTCGCCCCTTTGATCCGCGCTGGGCCCCTGGTTCGGACCAGCGCCCAGCCCGGGGCCCGGGTTGGGCCGGCGTCCACGGGCGGACAGGGGCGGTCGGCGCGATACGCGCACCCCGTGGAGCGCGACGGCCCCCAGGCACGCGGGACGGCCCCCGGCGACGCGAGACAGCGCCAGCCACGCGGGACGGCCCCCGCCG
This sequence comes from Micromonospora sp. SD12, assembly GCF_052068495.1. Classification (NCBI taxonomy): domain Bacteria; kingdom Bacillati; phylum Actinomycetota; class Actinomycetes; order Micromonosporales; family Micromonosporaceae; genus Micromonospora; species Micromonospora sp. SD12. The sequence goes on from NZ_JBQHDF010000001.1 coordinate 351,845, forward strand.
ACGCGAAACAGACGCCGGACGGACGCCGGACGGACGGCGGACAGACGCCACAGACGGTCTGCCGCCGGCCGTCGGCGGCGACGTAGCAACGCGAAGAAGCCGCCGATTGCGAGCAGCAGTCGACGGCCAAAGCGTCGTTCGGCGGCCGGGCTGGCAGCCCGCGACCGGAGGGGTCAGTCGACGTTCAGGGGGATCGGTCGGCGACGGGAACTGCGGCCGGTGACCGGGCCGGAGCGGATCCGGATCAGCGACCCGGGGCGGGCGCGGTGGAGCCCCGTACGACGAGTTCGGGCTCGAACAGCAGCTCGTCGTGCAGCACGCCGACACCCTCGATCTGGGTGACCAGCAGGTCCACCGCGGCCTGTCCCATCGTCTCGATCGGCTGGCGCACCGTGGTCAACGGCGGGTCGGTGCAGGTCATGAACGCGGAGTCGTCGAAGCCCACCACCGACACGTCGGTCGGCACCACGCGGCCCAGCCGCCGGGCGGCCCGGATGGCGCCCAGGGCCAGCACGTCGCTGGCGCAGATGATGCCGGTCACGCCCCGCTCGACCAGCTTCGTCGCGGCGACCCGCGCACCCTCCATGGAGAAGCTGGAGCGCTCGACGTACGTCGTGTCGTCGCCCCAGCCCGCCGCCCGCGCCATCGCGTCCAACTTGCGCCGGGACGGCACGTGGCCCTCCGGACCGAGCACCATCCCGATCCGGTCGTGACCGAGCGAGCGCAGGTGCCCGTACGCCTGCTCCACCGCCACGGCGTCGTCCGTGGAGACCCGGGGGAAGCCCAGCTCGTCCACGCCCGCGTTGACCAGCACCACCGGCAGGCCCCGGTCGGTCAGCCGGCGGTAGTGGTCGTGCCGGGCGTCGGCGAGCGCGTACGAACCGCCCGCGAAGATCACGCCGGAGACCTGGTGGTCCAGGAGCATCTCCACGTAGTCCATCTCGGAGACGCCGCCGATGGTGCGGGCGCAGAGCGCCGGGGTGAAGCCGCGTTGGGCGAGCGATCCGGTGACCACCTCGGCGAGCGCCGGGAAGATCGGGTTCTGCAACTCGGGCAGCACCAGCCCGACCAGCCGGGCCCGCTCCCCGCGCAGCTTGGTGGGCCGCTCGTAGCCGAGCACGTCCAGCGCGGTCAGCACCGCCGTCCGGGTCGCCTCGGAGACCCCGTCCCGGCCGTTGAGCACCCGGCTGACGGTGGCCTCGCTGACGCCCGCCTTCTTGGCAACCTCGGTCAACCGCTTCGTCACGGCCGCAATCGTACGTCATCGCCTTGCAAGAAATGAGCAGCCGTCTGTCGAGCGACTGCTTTCCGCTGCCGCGCCCTGTCCCTCAGCCGGCAGCCCGACGGTCCGGTCCGGTCAGGACATGTCGCGCAACGCGTCCTCGATCGCCCGGTGGAAGGTCGGATACGCGTAGATCATCTGCCGGAGCCGGGCGAGCGGCACGGCCGCGTGCACCGCCACCACCAGCGCGGAGAGCACCTCGCCGCCGGCCGGCCCCACCGAGGTCGCGCCGATCAGCACGCCCTCGTCGGCGTCCGCCACCAGCTTGACGAAGCCCTCGTTGCCGGCCTTGTGGATCCAGCCCCGGGCCGACGACGGCAACCGGGCCAGGCCGACCTGCACGTTGACGCCCCGCTCCCGGGCCTGGTGCTCGGTGAGGCCGACCGCGCCGACCTCGGGGTCGGTGAACGTCACCCGGGGCAGCGCCCGGTAGTCGGCACGCGGCACCGCACGAGCGGAACCGCCCGCCCCGGTACCCGCCGCGCCACCCGTCGCGCTCGCGGTGCCGCTGGGATCGGCCCCGGCGTCGGCGCGCCGGGCGTGGTCGAGCACGTCGGCGACGACGATCCCGGCCTGGTACATCGCGACGTGCGTGAACGCCCCCTCGCCGGTGACGTCGCCGACCGCCCAGATCCCCTCGGTCACGTGCAGCCGGTCGTCCACGGTCAGGTAGCGCCGGCCGGCGTCCACCCCGACGGTGTCCAGACCCAGCTCGTCCAGGTGCGCCCGGCGGCCCGTCACCACCAGCAGCCGATCGGCGGTGAACTCCGCCCCACCCGCCCCGCGCAGGGTGAAGGCGCGCCCGTCGTGGCCGACCCGCTCCGCCCGTACCCCGGTGTGGATCTCCACCCCGTCGGCGCGCAGCGCGGCGGCAGCCACCTCGGACGCCTCCGGCTCCTCGAGGGCGAGCACCCGGTCCAGCGCCTCGACCACGGTGACCCGTACGCCGAACCGGGCGAAGACCTGCGCCAGCTCCAGCCCGATCGCGCCGCCGCCCAGCACCAGCAGCGACTCCGGCAGCTCCTCGACCTCGATCGCCTGCCGGTTGGTCCAGTACGGCGTGTCGGCCAGGCCGTCGACCGGCGGCACGGACGGCCTGGTGCCCGTGCCGAGCACGATCCCGTGCCGGGCCTGGAAGACCCGCTCGCCCACGCGCACCCGGCCGGGGCCGTCGAGTCGGGCGGTGCCCCGGACGAACCGGCCGCCCTTGCCGGTGAACCGCTGCACCGCCACGGTGTCGTCCCAGGTGTCGGTGGCCTCCTCGCGGATCCGCCTCGCCACCGGTGCCCAGTCGGGCCGCACCTCGGTGGAGCCGGCGAGCCCGTCGACGCGGCGGGCCTCGGCGATCGCGTTGGCCGCGCGGATCATCATCTTGCTCGGCACGCACCCCCAGTAGGGGCACTCCCCGCCGACCAGGTCGCGCTCGACGCCGACGACGCTCAGCCCCGCCTCGGCGAGCCGCCCGGCCACCTCCTCGCCGCCGACCCCGAGCCCGACCACGACCACGTCCACCAGTTCCGGATCAGCCATGCCGCCAGCATCGCGCACCGCCCGGCGGCCGGCCAGCCGGCCGCGCCGGAATTGCGCTGCCCGCCGACGTCCCGACCTCCTACCGTGGCCGGATGCGCGCACGCTTCTCCGCCGTCCACGACCGCTTCGCCGAACTGCTCGCCGAGGGCCGGGAGACCGGGGCCGGCCTGGCGATCTGGTACGACGGCGAGCCCGTGGTCGACGTCGTCGGCGGCGAGCGGTCACCGGGACGGCCGTGGCTGCCGGACACGCTGGTGAACGTCTACTCCGTCGCCAAGCCGGTGGCCGCCCTCTGCCTGCTGGCGCTGGTCGACCGGGGCCGGCTCGACCTGGACGACGCCGTCGCCGAGCACTGGCCCGGCTTCCGCGCCCCGGCCACCGTCCGCCAGGTGCTGACGCACACCGCCGGGCTGCCGGCGTTCCCGGTGCCCCGGCCGGCCGCCGCCGTCGCCGACTGGGACCTGCTCTGCGCCGACCTCGCCGCCGCCGAGCCCGAGTGGCCGCCCGGGTCCGTCGCGGGCGAGCACGCCTGGACGTACGGGCACCTGGTGGGCGAGCTGGTGCGGCGGGTCGACGGGCGGTCGGTGGGCCGCTTCCTGGCCGAGGAGATCGCCGGTCCGTGGCGGCTGGACCTCGGCTTCGGTCTCGGCGAGGCGGACCAGCGGCGCTGCGCCGAGCTGCGCTACGGCGATCCGGGCTGGCCGGATCGGGTCGCCGGGGAGCCGGGTTCGCTCTGGGCACGGGCGCTGGACAACCCGCCCGGCGGCCGGGACCTGACGGTGGTGAACAGCCCGCTCTGGCGCGGCGCCGAGGTGCCGGCAGTCAACCTGCACTCGACCGCCGGCGCCCTGGCCCGCCTGTACGCGGGCCTGCTCGCCGGCGGCGTCCTCGACGGGGTGCGGCTGTTCAGCCGGGAGCTGGTGGCTGAGGCGACCCGGGTCCAGTACGACGGCGACGACCTGCTGCTCGGCCGGCGTACCCGGTGGACGCTGGGCATGCAGTGGGAGGAGGACGGCAGCTGGGGCATGGGCGGGATCGGCGGCAGCTCCGCCTGGGCCGACCCCGGGCGCGGCTACACCTTCGCCTACGCCACCTCGCGCCTGGCCGACCACGACCGCGTCGACACCCTGGTGGAGGCCCTGCACTCCTGCCTCTGACGGTCGCCCACCGCTGACCATCCGGTCGCCTCCGACGAACCGGGGGTGGCCGGTCAGCGGCAGGGGACCGTCACGGGGTGGACGGGATCGACGGGCCGGGCGCCAGCGCGGGTCCGGGGATCACCACGGGGGTGCCGGCGGGGGTGATCAGGGCGCGGGCGGCCACCGTCAGCCGGCGGCGCTGCGGCACCAGCGCCCGGTCGGCGAAGACGTCGTAGTCCCGCGCGGCCACCTCGTCGAGGATCCCGCCGTAGAGCGCGTACGCGGTGCGCATGCAGGCCTGCGAGGCGGGCGCCAGCAGGGTGATCCCGGGGGCCGCCGCGGTGTAGTGCGCCTGGGCGCGGCTCACCTCGTACGCGATCAGCTCCCGGATCCGCGGCGTGGCCCGGCCCCGGGCGCGCGCCTCGGCCAATTCCTCGCGGGTGACGCCGAACAGGGCCAGGTCGTCGTCGGGCAGGTAGGTGCGCCCCCGGTCGAGGTCCTCGGCCACGTCCCGGATGAAGTTGGTGAGCTGGAAGGCGAAGCCGAGCTGACGGGCCGGCTCCCGGGCCGCCGCCGGGTCCGAGCTGCCCAGGATCGGCAGCATCATGGTGCCGATCACCGCCGCCGAGCCCTCCATGTAGTCGAGCAGGTGCCCGTAGGTGCGGTACGAGGTGACCGTCAGGTCCATCGCCATGCTCTTGAGGAACGACGCGAAGTCGTCCCGGTCGAGATCGAAGACGGCGATCGTGTGCAGCACGGCCGGAAGCAGGGGGTCGTCCACCGGTTCGCCGTGCAGTCCGGCGACGAAGCGGCCGGCCCAGTCGTCGAGTCGCGCGGCGCGCTCGGCGGGGGGCAGTTCCTCGGTGCGGTCGACGATCTCGTCGGCGTAGCGCGTGAATCCGTACAGGGCGTGGACATGCCGCCGTTTCCAAGCGGGTAGGAGCCGGGTGGCGAGATAGTAGGTGCGGCCGTGCCGTTTGTGCAGCTCACGGCAGCGGCCATAGGCCGCGGTGAGATCGGTTTCCACCGGCCCTCCTCAATTTCGACGCATGAATCGACGCAACTCGTAAGCCTAGGGTACGCTCGGCCGCATGGCCAACGACGCAGTTGCGGGTAATTCGCTCCGCGTGGCCCCCGCCGGCCCGGCCGACGGGGACGATCCGGTGCGCGCGGTTCTGGCCGCGTACACGAAGGACCTGGTCACGGCGGTGGAGGACACCCTCGCCGCCTTCCTGGCCCCGGAGGTCGACGCGCTGGGCGAGATCGACGCGGCGATGGGGGAATTCGCCGCGACGGCCCGCGACTGCGTGCTGGCCGGCGGCAAGCGCGTCCGCCCCACGTTCGCCTACTGGGGGTGGCGCGGCGTGCCCGGCGGCACCGGCTCGCTGCCGCCGGTGCTGCCCGCCTTCGCCGCCCTGGAGCTGCTGCACACCTTCGCCCTGGTGCAGGACGACGTGATGGACGCCTCCGCGACGCGCCGGGGCCAGCCGAGCGTGCACGAGGCGCTTGCCGCCCGGCACACCGCGGCCGGCCATCGGGGCGACCCGCGTCGGTTCGGTGAGTCGGTCGCGGTGCTGATCGGCGACCTCTGCATGGTCTGGGCCGACCGGCTCCTCGCGCACGCGGCCCTGCCGCCGGCCCGCCTGCTCGACGTCCGGCGCTGCTACGACCAGATGCGCGTGGAGACGATCGCCGGGCAGTACCTCGACGTGCTCGGCGAGAGCGACGCCGGGAACTGGTCTGTCGACCGGGCCCTGCGGGTGGCCCGCTACAAGACCGCCAGCTACACGGTGCAGCGGCCACTGCTCTTCGGCGCCCGCCTGGCCGGCGTCGGGGACGACGCCCCGCTGACCGCCGCGTACACCCGCTACGGGCTCGCCGTGGGCGAGGCGTTCCAGCTCTGCGACGACCTCCTCGGCGTCTACGGCGACCCGGCCACCACCGGCAAGCCGGCCGGCGACGACCTGCGCACCGGCAAGCCGACCGTGCTGCTCATGCTGGCCCGGCAGCTCGCCACGCCGGCCCAGCGGCTCGTGCTGGACGGCCTCGGCGGCGGCGTGGGGGACGCGGAGGTCGCCCGCCTCGCCGAGGTGGTCGCCGACACCGGGGCCGTCGACCGGGTCGAACGCATGATCTCCGACCGGGTCACCGAGGCGCTGGGCGCGCTCGGCACCGCGTCGATCGACGAGACCGCGCGCACCGCGCTGACCGGTCTCGCCACCGCCGCCACCAACCGGCGGGCATGATGGTCAACTTCGCACAAGGAGGTGGTCGCGTGCGCACCGTTGACGGGCGTACGGACCGGGTGGTCGTCGTCGGCGCCGGGCTGGGCGGGCTCGCCTGCGCGCTGCACCTGGCGGGCAGCGGTCGGCAGGTGACCGTGCTGGAGCGCGAGCCGGTGCCGGGCGGCCGGGCCGGCCGGCTCAGCGTGGACGGCTACGAGTTCGACACCGGGCCCACCGTGCTCACCATGCCCGACCTGATCGCCGAGGCGCTCGGCGCGGTCGGCGAGGAACTGGACGACTGGCTGGACCTCACCCCGCTCGACCCGGCGTACCGGGCGTACTACCCGGACGGGTCGACGCTGGACGTCATCACCGACACCACGCGGATGGCCGCCGAGATCGCCCGGGTGTGCGGCCCGCGCGAGGCGGACGGCTACCTGCGCTTCGTCGACTACGCGCGCAGGCTCTGGCAGTGGGAACGCGCCGACTTCATCGAGCGCAACCTGGACGCCCCCACCGACCTGCTCACCGGCAACCTGGTCAAGCTGCTGGCCGGGGGCGCCTTCCGCCGACTCCAGACGAAGATCAACCAGTTCTTCCGCGACCCGCGCACCCAGCGGATCTTCTCCTTCCAGGCCATGTACGCCGGCCTCGCCCCGCACGACGCGCTGGCCATCTACGCGGTCATCGCGTACCTCGACTCGGTCGCCGGGGTCTATTTCCCGCGCGGCGGCATCCACGCCGTCTCGCGCGGCATGGCCGGCGCCGCCGAGAAGCACGGCGTCGAGATCCGCTACGACACCACGGTGACCAGGGTGGAGACCGCCCACGGCCGGGCCACCGGGGTGGTGACCGCCGACGGCGAGCTGATCCCGGCCGACGTGGTCGTGCTCAACCCCGACCTGCCGGTCGCCTACCGTGACCTGCTGCCGCCGAGCCGCCCGCGCAAGCTCACCTACTCCCCCTCCTGCGTGGTCCTGCACGTCGGGTCGACACAGGGATATGGGAAGATCGCCCACCACAACATCCACTTCGGACGGTCGTGGAAGGGCACCTTCGATGAGGTCATCAGGCGGGGCCAGCTGATGAGCGACCCGTCCCTGCTGGTCACCAACCCGAGCCGGACCGACCCGTCGGTGGCCCCGGCCGGGCGGCACACCTACTACGTGCTCGCCCCGGTGCCCAACCTCGACCGGGCGCCGTTCGACTGGCGGGGCGACTTCACCGAGCGCTACGCCGATCAGCTCGTCGGCACCCTGGAGGAGCGCGGCTATCTCGGCTTCGGCGCCGGCGTCGAGGTGCTGCGGGCCGTGACCCCGGCCGAGTGGGCCGAGCAGGGCATGGCCGCCGGCACCCCGTTCGCCGCCGCGCACAGCCTCTTCCAGACCGGCCCGTTCCGCCCGTCGAACCTGCACCGGACGCTGTCGAACGTCGTCTTCGTCGGCTCGGGCACCCAGCCCGGCGTCGGCGTGCCCATGGTGCTCATCTCCGGCAAGCTAGCCGCCGGCCGCATCACCGGTGATGCCTGATGGCCCGCCCCCTCGCAACAGGGAGACACCTGCCGTGACCAGCCGCGAGACGCACCTCGTCGAGCTCGTGGACGACGCCGGACTGGCGCGGGGCGAGACCACCGTGTCGGCCGCCCACCAGCCCCCGGGCCAGCTCCACCGCGCCTTCTCGGTGCTGCTCGTCGACCCCGGGGGCCGGGTGCTGCTGCAACGGCGGGCAGCGGTCAAGACCCGCTTCCCGCTGCGCTGGGCCAACGCGTGCTGCGGCCACCCCACGCCCGGCGAGTCCCTGGTCGAGGCCGCCAACCGCCGGCTGCGCGAGGAGCTCGGCGCCGACCCGGTCGAGCTGACCGAGGTCGGGGTGTACATCTACTACGCCGAGGACCCGGCCACCGGTCGGGTCGAGTTCGAGTACGACCACGTCCTGCGGGGCGAGTTCCGGCCGGGCAGCCCACTGCTGCCGGATCCCGACGAGGTGGCCGAGCTGCGCTGGGCCGACCCCGCCGCGCTGACGGCCGACCTCGACGCCGACCCCCGCGCGTACGCCCCCTGGCTGGGCGGGGTGGTGAACCGGCTGCTGCACCCGTCGGGGCCGGCCGCCGGCCCGCCGGGCCAGCCCGGCATCCCGTCCGGCCCGCCGGCGAACGACGCGTCGGAGCGGTCGGGTGGCCGATGAGGCGCTGAGCGCGGGAGCCGTCGCCCGACGGCTGGGCGTGGCCGTGACCACCCTGCGCACCTGGCACCAGCGCTACGGCCTCGGGCCAAGCGAGCACGTACCCGGGCACCACCGGCGCTACACGCCGGCCGACCTCGCGCGCCTGGAGGTCATGCGGCGGCTCACCGCCCAGGGGGTCACCCCGGCGGAGGCGGCCCGCTGGGCCCGCCGGGCGCCGGACGCCGTGCCCGCCGACGCGGCCGTACCCCCACGGGTGCGCGCCGTCGCCGGCCGCGACGGCGGCGGTTCGACGATCCCCGTCGGCCGGGCCGGACCGGCGGCCCGGGGGCTGGCCCGCGCCGCCATGCGGCTGGACTCGGTGGCGATCGGAGAGACGATCGCCCGGAGCCTGGAGGCGAACGGTGTGATCGCCACCTGGGAAGGTCTGCTGCGTCCCGTGCTCTTCGGCATCGGCGAGCGGCACGTCGCCACCGGCGGCCTCGTCGAGGTCGAGCACCTGATGTCGCGCTGCGTCTCGGAGGCGTTCGCGGTGGTCGCCCGGGCCGCCGCGCCCGCCGGGCCGGCGCGCATCGTGCTCTCCTGCGCCGACGAGGAGCAGCACACCCTGCCGTTGGAGGCGCTCGCCGCCGCGCTCGCCGAGGCGGGGGTCGGCTACCGGATGCTCGGCGCCCGGATGCCGCTGCCCGCGCTGCTCGAGGCCGTCAACCGGACCGGGCCGGCCGCCGTGGTGATCTGGTCGCACACCCGGGCCACCGCCGATCCCGCCCAGCTCAACGCCCTCCTCGCCGCGCCCCGCCGGCCGCTGCTGGTGCTCGCCGCAGGGCCGGGTTGGCTGGCGGACTCGCTGCCCGCCGGGGTGGTCCGGCCGGTCGACCTCACCGAGGCGGTCTCGCTGGCGCTCGCCCTGCGCGACTCGCTGGACCAGGCGTCGGCGGACTGACCGGGGATCCCGGGGCGGGACGCCGTCCACTAGCGTCGGGAGGTCCGCCGACCCCGACCCCTCCGGGAGCGAACGATGCGCCCACGCGCCGTGCTGGCCGCCGGCCTGGCACTGGTCCTCCTCCTCGGCGGCTGCGGCGACGGCACCACGAGCGGCCGGCGGGCCGCCGGGCCCGCACCCGTCGCCTCCGCCCCGCTGCCGGCCGAGCCCGCGCCGTCGGCCGGCCCGCGACCCAGCCGCCCCACCCCACCCCGGCGCCTGGTCCGCCCGCTGCCGACCAAGCTGCCGGCGGGGCTGCGACGCACCACCGGCGTACGGACGGTGGCGTTGACCTTCGACGACGGGCCGGATCCGACCTGGACGCCAAAGGTCCTCGACCGCCTCCGGGCGGCCCGGGTAACCGCCACCTTCTGCGTGGTGGGCAAGCAGGCCCGGCGCCATCCCGACCTGGTCCGGCGGATCGTGCGGGAGGGCCACCAGCTCTGCAACCACAGTTGGAACCACGATCTGGATCTCGCCCGACGGCCGGCCGCCGAGATCCGGCGGGACCTCCTGCGCACCAACGCGGCCATCCGGGCGGCGGTGCCGGGCGCCAAGGTGCCGTTCTACCGGCAGCCGGGCGGCCGGTGGACGGCCGAGGTGGTGACGGTCGCCAAGCAGCTCGGCATGCGGTCGCTGCACTGGCACGTCGACCCGCAGGACTGGGGCAAGCCGACCGCCGCGACGATCGCCAAGCGGGTACGCGCCGCGACCCGCCCCGGCTCCGTCGTGCTGCTGCACGACGGCGGCGGTGATCGGGCGGCCACGCTGGCCGCCTGCCCACGCCTGATCGCCGACCTGAAGCGCCGCTACGGCGTCGCCCGGCTCCGCTAGAGCCCCCTGACCTGCGGTTTTGCGGGGCGCTGTGGCTAGGGCCATACCGGTTTGGTCGACGGACCGATCATCACGTAAGCTATCCAAGCCTCCGGCGGGGCCGGATGGGAGCAAGTCCGCTTGAAGTTGCGAGTGTGCAATGATGGCGGGGCCGCCCTCATCGTCTAGCGGCCCAGGACGCCGCCCTTTCAAGGCGGTAGCACGGGTTCGAATCCCGTTGGGGGCACGGTCCGGCTTCGGCCGGAGGCAACAAAGCTAGGTCCTGTGGAGCAGTTGGAGTGCTCGCCGCCCTGTCAAGGCGGAGGTCGCGGGTTCAAGTCCCGTCAGGACCGCCAGCGGAGAACGCCGCGCCCTGCGCGGCGTTCTGCGTATCGGGGCATGTGACCCTCCCGGCGGAGAACCCGCCGTGCGGGTAGCATGAACCGAGCAACACGGCCAGGTAGCTCAGTTGGTACGAGCGTCCGACTGAAAATCGGAAGGTCGGCGGTTCGACCCCGCCCCTGGCCACATAGCCTTTCGCCGGGCTACTGAAGCGCCGACCAGCGGAAACGCCGGTCGGCGCTTCTGCGTACGGGTTGCTGCCGTGGGCCGCCGCCGGGTGGCGACCGGCTCCTCGCCCGCCATTGCGGTGCCCACGTGCCCGCCCGCCGGACGCTTCAGTCGTGCTCGGGGATGCCGCGCACCCGGTGCGAGGCCGCGTGCACGACCTCGGTGACCAGCCGACGCACGTGACCTCCTCTGCCGCTGTAGAGCGCCCGCCGGCCGTCGCGCCGCATCGTGACCAGTCCCGCCAGGCGCAGCTTGCCCAGGTGCTGCGACACCGCCGGCCGCGCCACTCCCAGCGCCGCCACCAGGGCAGTGACGTCGTACTCCCCGTGGACGAGCAGCCACATCAACCGCAGTCGGGTGCCGTCCGCGAGCATCCGCACCATCTCGGTAGCTGCCTCGACGTGACTGTCGACAGGGAGACGTTGTTGCAGGTCGTTGGCACCTGCATCATTGTCGCGTGCGTACATGAGCACATATTATCGCCGCCGTCGGGGATACCTGTCCCGCTGTGCCGTCAGGGACGTTGGGAGACGCGGTGGAAGACCACGAGCACGACCACGACCACCCGCACGATCACGGTCGTCACCAACGGGGCCGGCTCGCCGCCCGCTGGCATCGGCTGACCCACGCGGTCGTCCCGCACTCGCACGACTCCCGCGCGAAGGTCGACCCCGCGCTGGAGTCCTCCCGGGAGGGCCTACGGGCCCTGTGGATCTCACTCGTCGGCCTCGGGGCCACCGCCGTCGCCCAGGCCGTCATCGTCGCGCTGTCCGGCTCGGTCGCCCTGCTCGGCGACACCCTGCACAACGTCGCCGACGCCCTCACCGCCGTACCGCTGGCCATCGCCTTCCTGCTCGGCCGGCGGGCCGCCACCCGCGCCTACACCTACGGCTACGGCCGCGCCGAGGACATCGCCGGCATCATCATCGTCGCGGTCATCGCCGCGTCCGCCGTCGCCGCCGCCTGGACCGCTGTCGCCCGGCTGCTGCACCCGGCCGAGGTGACCCACCTGCCCTGGGTGGCCGCGGCCGGCCTCGTCGGCTTCGTCGGCAACGAGCTGGTCGCCCGCTACCGCATCCGCGTCGGCCGCCGCATCGGCTCCGCCGCCCTGGTCGCCGACGGCCTGCACGCCCGCACCGACGGCTACACCTCCCTCGCCGTGCTCCTCGCCGCCGGCGGGGCCGCCCTCGGCTGGCGCTGGGCCGACCCGGCCGTCGGCCTGGCCATCGCCGTCGCCATCACCCTCGTCCTCAAGGACGCCGCCCGCGAGGTCTACCGACGGCTCATGGACGCCGTCGACCCCGCCATCGTCGACCAGGCCGAAGCCACGCTCCGCGCCGTCGACGGCGTCCGCGACCTCACCACGGTCCGGCTCCGCTGGATCGGTCACCGCCTCCACGCCGAAGCCGAACTCGTGGTGGACGCCCACCTCAGCCTCGTCGCCGCGCACGGGATCGCCGCCGACGCCGAACACCAGCTCACCCACGCCGTGCCCCGGCTGACCAGCGCCACCGTCCACACCGATCCCGACTGCCATCCCGGTGCCCACCATCACGCCGACCTGTCGCACGAGCGCCGGCAGACGATCTGAACGGCCCCTGGCACCGCGCCGCCGGCCGCACCCCGTGTCCGGGGTGCCCGCGTCCCACGGGCCGCCGCGCGTTCAGCTGACGGCAGCCCCGAACCACCTCGGCAGCTGACCGACCAGCCCCGCCTGGTCGTCGCCGACCCAGGCCACGTGGCCGTCCGGCCGCAGCAGCACGGCGGGCACGTCCAGTTCGTCGCCGCCGTCGACGACGTGGTCGACCCGGTCGTCCCACCCGGCGACCGAGAGCCGACCGGTCCGGTCGAGGAGCAGCCCCCGGCCGGCGTGCAGCAGCTCGTAGAGGCGTCCCCGCTTCAGGCCCACGTCGCGCAGCCGCCTGCCGAGCAGTTCGTGGCCCTCGCCGAGGTCGTAGCGGACCCCGATCGCGGTGATCTTCTCGATCAGGTGCCGGTTCACGTCCTGGAAGTCCATCAGCTCCGACAACAGTCGACGCACCGCCTGCGGGCCCGGCTCAGTCGACAGCAGGTGCATCTGCGCCAGGGTGTTGTCCAGCACGTCGGCGGCCACCGGGCGCCGTTCGGCCCCGTAGCTGTCCAGCAGCCCCGCCGGGGCCCAGCCGTCGATCTCGGCGGCCAGCTTCCAGCCGAGATTGAACGCGTCCTGGATCCCGAGGTTGAGCCCCTGCCCGCCCGTCGGCGGGTGGACGTGCGCCGCGTCGCCGGCCAGGAGCACCCGGCCGATCCGGTAACGCTCCGCCAGCCGGGTGGCGTCGCCGAAACGGGAGAGCCAGCGCGGGGAGTGCACGCCGAAGTCGGTGCCGGCAGTCGCCCGTAGCTGCTGCCGGAACTCCTCGATGGTCGGCGGGACGGCGCGGTCCTCGGCCACCCCCGCGGCGGGCACGACGACCCGGTAGCACCCGTCCCCGAGAGGCGCGGCGCCGAACCTCAGCTGGGTCCTGCGGACCTCCGCGACGACGGCGGCAACCGTGGCCGGGTCCTCGGCCACCTCCATCTCGCCCAGCAGCGTCTCGACCCTGGTGGGCTCACCGGGGAAGCCGACGCCGAGCAGCTTGCGCACGGTGCTGCGGCCGCCGTCGCAACCGACCAGGTAGCGCGAGCGCAACCGGGTGCCGTCGGCCAGCTCGGCGTTCACCCCCGCGTCGTCCTGGCTCAGCCCGACCAGCTCGCAGCCGCGCCGCAGCTCGGCGCCGAGTTCGGTGGCGCGCTCGGCCAGCAGGCGGTCGGTGGTGGTCTGCGGAATGCCGAGGACGTACGGGTGGGCGGTGTCCAGCCGGTCCGGCGCCGGCTTGGGGATGCCGGCGAAGAAGCCGCCGAGCGGATGCTGCCCGCCGAGCGCGCGGAAGCGCCCCAGCAGGCCGCGCTGGTCCAGCACCTCGATGCTGCGCGCATGCAGCCCGAGCGCGCGGACGAACCTGGTCGGTTCCGCCTCCTTCTCCAGCACGAGCACGCGTACGTCGTGCAGCCGCAACTCGCTGGCCAGCATCAAGCCGGTCGGCCCGCCGCCGACCACGATCACGTCGATCATGGTGCCCCTCATTCACGAGATGGGAACTGGGCCAGCCGCCGCGTTGCGCCACCGCGCCGGTCTCCCGCAGCCGCGCCGCGGGTCCCGTCGGCGTCCGACGTCCCGCCTCGGCCCGTACGCCGACAACGGCACGCAACGCACAAAGCTCTGATTTCCGCAGGTTCTGGCCTCGGCCGACAATTCTGGGGCACCACCCGGGTCTTGCGGCAAGTCCCCCCGTGCGATATAGGTTGAGGGTGGCGGGGAAAGAGATCTCGCCCCTCCTGGCCCCTCCCCGCAGTCGGCTCGCTCCCTTCGGCTGTCGGACGTGGGCGATACCGTCCCGCCATGGCGACCAGGATCAGTCTGACCCTCGACTGCGGCGACGCGAAGCTCCTCGGGGAGTTCTGGAAGACGGCACTGGGCTACGTCGACGAGCCGCCGCCCGCCCCCTTCCACACCCGCGAGGAGTGGCACGCGAGTTTCGACCTGCCGGAGGACGACCCGGTGGACGACGCGGCGTGGCTCTGCGACCCCGAGGGCGTCGGCCCCGCGCTCTCCATCCTCAGGGTCCCCGAGCCCAAGACGGCGAAGAACCGGTTGCACATCGACGTCCGGGTGCCGGGCCACGGCACCCCCGAGGAGCGGTGGACGCGGATCAGCGCGGAGGCCGAGCGGCTGGTCCGGGCGGGCGGGACCGTCCTGGAGGAGGTCACCGGGCACCACGTCGTCATGGCCGACCCGGAGGGCAACGAGTTCTGCGTCGCCGCCGCCTCGGCGTGACGGTGCTCCCCGTCCGCGCGTGCCGGCCGACGCCGACGGACGGATCCGGGACAGCGGTGGAGGGCCCGGCCGTGCCACGCTGACCCCGACCCGTCCTGGCGACCGGTGTGCGGCGGGCCGGCACGACGGGGGAAGAGACGTGGCCGAACGCTCGACCGCGCGGTCGACCGCACCCCGGGTGATCAACTCGGGGCGGCTCGCGATGGGGCAGATGGTCGTGGTCGGCACGACGGCCGCCCTATTCCTGCGCGACACCACCAGCGGCGGGTGGGTGATGCTCGTGTTCCTCGTTGGCGTGCACGCCTTGCTGCTCGCCGGCGTGGCGGCGCTGCTCGCGGTGACCTACCTGCTCGGCACGCTCACCCGCCACGGATCGCGGCTGACCGAGCGCCCCGGCCCCCGGTTCGGCTGGACCCTGCTCGTCTGGGTCGGCGGCGCCGCGCTCGTCCGCTACGGGCGCACCGCCCTCGGTGACCTCGGCTTCGACCTCGACCGGCACGCCGAGGTCGGCCACTGGTTGCTGGGCCTGGGGGCGGCGCTGGTGGTGGGCGCCTTCAGCCGCTCGCGACCGATGCGCGTCGCCTCCGCCGCGCTGATCGCCGTCTTCGTGGTGGGCACGGCCACGCTGCGAGCCATCGACTGATCGCCCTGGCGGGGGCCGAGCAACAAGCCCGGCGCGGGAGACGAATTCGGTTGCGGCGGGGGCCGCGCTGCGATTGCGTACGCCCATGCTGACCGACGGCGTCGACTCGTACTTCGTCTGCGGCACCCCGCGCACCGGCAGCTCGCTCCTGCTCGGGTTGCTGGAGTCCACCGGCGTCGCCGGTCGTCCCCAGGCATACTTCCGCTCCCCCGACGAGTCGCTGTGGGCCGACCGGTGGCGGCTCCCCCGCACGGCCGACGGCGGCTTCGATCACGCGGACTTCGTACGCGCCGCCCTCGCCGCCGGCCGCACCGACAACGGCGTGTTCGGCGCGAAGCTCATGTGGGGAACGCTGGAGGAGCTGCTCGCCAGGCTCGCGGCGAGCCATCCCGACCTCGCCGGCGACGACGTCGCGTTGCTGGGCAGGGCGTTCGGCCGTACCGGTTTCGTCTTCCTGCGACGCGACGACGTGCTGGCGCAGGCGGTGTCGCGACTGCGCGCCGAGCAGACCGGCGAGTGGTTCCTCGGGGGCAGTGGGGAGATCAGCGGTGACGCCGGGACCGGGCGGGCGCCCCGCTTCGACGCGGACGGCATCCGCCACTACCTTGACGAGATCGGCGAGCACAACGCGGCCTGGGAGCAGTGGTTCGCCTCGCGGGGAATCCGACCGCACGTGGTGCGCTACGAGGAACTGACCGAGGACATGGCCGCCACCACCCGCCGCATCCTCGACTTCCTGCGGCTCGACGTGCCCGAGGACGCCTTCGCCATAGTTCCCCGGCACCGACGCCAGGCCGACGAACTCAACCGGCAGTGGATCGAGCGATACCGGGCGGAGGTGTCCGGCCGCTGACCGTCGGGCCGCCGAGGCCGGCCCAGCGGTGGGCCCGGCCCGACGAGAGTGGGCACGGCCCCGGCGCTCGCCCCGCCGGCCGCCTGGGCCGCCCCTCAGCGCCTCTGCTGGCGGTGCTGGGCCACCCCGTCCTGGATCGCCTCCCAGACGCTCCGGCCGGCCTGCCGGAGCGTCTCCCCCGCCTGCTCGGCGAGCTGCGCCGCGCTCTGCGCACCGCCCGAGATTTCGGGTCGTCGACCCGAGCCGCCCTCGGACGGACCCTCGGACGACTCGGCCCGTCCGGCCTCCTGCCCACCGCCGGGTCCCCGATCCCCGCCGGCCGTTGCGGCCGTACCGCCGCCGGGACCGCCGACCCGCTCACCGCCCGGTTGCCGCGCGCTCTGTTCCTCGCGCCCCGGCCGCTGCCCGCCGCGCTCCTCGCCGCCCGCCTCCGACGTGCCGCGCTCCGCACCGCCCGGTTGCTGCCCGCCCGGCCCGGAGGCAGCCGGCTGCCTTCCGTGTTCGCCGCCCGCTTGCTGCCCGCCGCGCTCCGGGGCGCCCTGGGCGTGTTCCTGTTCCCCGGGCCCGGTCGGCTGGCGGGCCGCCTCGCGCCCCGCCTGCTCGCGTGCGCGCTGCGCCTGCCCCTGCTCGCCCCCGCCCCCGGACCCGCTGGCGAGGCCACCACCCCGAGGAGCCTGCCCGGCTCCGGGCTCCCCGCCCGGCCCACCTCCGGGAGCCCCGCCCGGTCCGCCTTCGCGGGCCCCGCCCGGTCCGCCCTGCGCAACCCCGCCCGGCCCGGGACCGCCCCGCCCGGGACCCTGTCCCACCTCGCCCTGCCCGGGGCCGCCCGGCTCACGCAGGGACCGGTCGGCGACCGCACCGATGGCGCCGACCTGCTGCCCGAGGTCGTCGGTCGCGCCGCCGGCCCGCTCCAACGGGGGCTGCCCCGCCGGGCCGGTGAGCTGCCCCACGGGGCCGACGGCCCGCTCGCCCAGGTTGGCGATCCGCTGCGTCGCCCGGTTGACGTCGTCCAGCGAGGCCGTCGCCGTACGCGACAGCGCCTCGATGATCTGGGGGTTGCGGTCGATGGTGGTCAGCGCCCGGTCGAGGATCTCCACCAGCTTCTCCAGCCGCACCTTCAGCAGCGCCTCGGCGTGCACCCCGGTGAGGTCCAGCTCGACGCCCTTGAGGTGTACCCGGACCCCGGCGTCGAGCTGGAGGAGATTGGCCAGCCGGGTTCGCAGGGAGACGTCGGCGTCCAGCTCGTCCACCGCGAGCCGCACCGAGTCGACCGACACCTCGGGTATGTCCAGCAGGACGTCCGGCTCGGTGTCCCCGCCCCGACGGGCCGGCTCCATCCCCCTGTCGGGGCGGGGCGGCCCGCCCTCCCCGTCGCCCCGGTTCGATCGACCGCCGAGCTGGTCCGGATCCCGCTGCTGCGCGTTCTCGCTCATGCTCCCCGCTCCGCATCCTCCGGCCGGGCCGGCCGGGACCGTTCGGCGCGGGTACCCGCTATCCGGCCGAACATCCCGCCGGACGACCGCGCGAGCGGCCACCCGGGCCGGGACGAGATCGCCGTCGGGCCCGGCCGGCGGAAAGGCCCGGAGCGGGCGGTCGCGAAGCTGCGCACCCGGGCATCAGCCGGTATGGTCCGGGCCTATGGGACAGGAGATGGCTGACCCGGCCGGCATCCGGCAGGAGTCCGAACGGTTCGCGCTGCGCAGCGCCCTCCTGGTCCCCGCTCCCGCCCAGCGGGCGTTCGAGGTGTTCACCGGCGGCCTGGCGCAGTGGTGGGTGGTGGAATACACCTGGTCGGGGCCGGAGCAGCTCGCCGACCTGGGCATGGAGCCGCGCGCCGGCGGCATGCTCTACGAGATCGGCCCGTACGGCTTCCGCTGCGACTGGGGCCGGGTGCTGACCTGGGATCCGCCCGAGCGGCTCGTCTTCACCTGGCAGATCGGGGCGGACCGGGCACCGGTGCCGGATCCCGCCAGGGCGAGCGAGGTGGAGGTGCTCTTCCAGCCGGAGGGGCCGGAGCGGACCCGGGTGCAGGTCGAGCACCGGCACTTCGACCGGCACGGCGAGGCGGCGGAGGGCTACCGGCAGGCCCTGACCGCCGGCTGGCACGAACTGCTCACCCGCTACGCCGCCCGGGTGGCCGACCGCGCCGCCGACTGACCGGCCTACGACACCGCACCGCCCGTCGCCGGCCTCCGTCTGCCCCGGTGCGTCGCCGCCAGGGCCGTGGCGCGTCAGCGGCCGAGGCCGGGGCGCGCGGCCCGCGCCGTGGCGGCGTCCCGCCCGCCGAGGTCGGCGCGGCGGCCCGCCTCAGCGCCCCGGCCGAACCCGCCGCCCGCGAGCCGGCGCGGCGCGGCGGTACGCAACTGCGGGTACACCTCGGCGACGCGGTGCCGGACCCGGTCCGACCGGTCGGCCAGGACCAGTGCCACCGAGGGCGCGCCCGCCTCGGCGACGGCCCCGGCCTCCGCCGCCCGGAGCCGCACCCCGACCACGTGGGCGAACCCGGCCAGCCACGAGCGCCGGAAGGCGGCGACATGCGCGCCGGCCGGCGGCTCGGCGCCGGCAAGCCCGTGCGCGGCCTGCACCAGCAACGACGTGAACAGCAGTTCGACGCGTTCCAGGTCGCTGGCGAAGCCGAACAGGTGCATGGCGAAGCCGGTACCCTCCCGGCGGCGGACGCAGCGGCAGCGCAGCGCGTCGGCGACCGCGGCGAGCAGGCCGGCCTTGTCCCGGGCGTACGGGGCGACGACCTCGACCACCCGGTCGCCCACCGGGTCCGAGGCCGGGTCGCGGGCGGCCAGCAGCGCCCGGTCCACGCCGTAGCGGGCGATCAGCTCGGTCGCCTTGGCGGTGAACGCGGCCGACTCGGCGGGGGTGCAGGCCGGGTCCTCGGCCTGGGCCAGCAGCTTGCGCACCTTGCTGAGCATGGCGTCGGACATGCCGCTCAGCCTGTCACGCCGGCCCGGCCTCGCCGCACCGCGACCGACCGGCGGACGACCCGGTGACCGGTCACGCCGGCCCGATCTCGCCGCATGGCGGCCGACCGGCGGGTGGACGCGGTGACCGTGCCGACGACCGGCGGGCGGGCGCCCAGCGGAAAGACGGGTCAGACGGCCCGGCTACGCAGCGTCGCCACGGTCGAGCCGGCGAGCGTGAGTAGGCACTCCGGCAGCAGCCCGTCGGCCGCCGCCGCACCGAACAGCGCCTCGCCGGTGTCGTCGTCGGCGTTGGCGTACGCGCTGACGAAGCGCGCCACCCAGCGGGTGTCGTAGCCCGCCTCGTCGATGCCGGGGAAGTCCAGCGCGCACGTGCCCGGCGGAACCGGGTCGCCGACCATGGTGGCGGCGAGACACCAGGCCACCCCGTACGCGCCGGCCAGGCCGGACCGGTCGACGACCGCGTCGAACGCCCCCGCCACCGCGTCGCCGTCCCCGGCCAGCGCCGAGCGGAGCACGGCGGTCGCGTCGTCGAGCGTCTGCTGTGGTGAGTCCGTCACCCACAGCACGGTAGGGGTTGGGGTCAAGCCACCCGGCGGCGGTTACTTTCCGTAGTTAGGGCGGGCGACCTGCGGATTGAGCCGCCTCCGTGGTCCCGCGGCGCGGCCCAGCACGCTAATGTGCGCAGCGGACCTTCGCCGGAGGAAGGACGACCATGTTCAAGTCACGCGCCTCGCGGGCGGCCACCCTGGCTGCCTGCGCGACGTTCCTGCTCGCCACGAGCGCCTGCGGGACCGAAGAGCCCGAGGAGGCGACCACCCATCAGGTGCGCCTCTACGGCACCGACGGCAACATGCTGAACTCGTACCCCGCCGAGCTGAAGGATCGCGCCAGCCTGGTCGACGGCATGAAGGGCACGACGCCGCTCACGCCCCTGCCCGAGGACTTCAAGAACCGGCTCCGGTCCCTCGACCCGAAGCTGGGCGACTTTCTCTACTCCGCCGAGGCGTACGACGCGGTGGTGATCAGCGCGATCGCCGCCCAGCTCGCGGGCACGACGGACCCGGCGGCCATCGCGAAGCAGATCGTCGGGGTGACCAACGGCGGGCAGCGCTGCGAGACGCCAGCGGAGTGCCTGACCCTGGCCCGCGCGGGACGCGACGTGGAGTACCGCAGCGTCTCGCTGACCCGGGCCGGCTTCACCGACGCCGGCGAGCCGTCCACCGCGAGCTACGGCACCCTGCACTTCGACGGCCAGCGGCTCAACGACGGCAAGACGGAGTTCGTCGGGGCCGGGGACGAGTCGGCGGCGAGCACCAAGGCGCCGCCGAAGGCGAAGAAGCAGCGCGGCGGCCGCACCGACCGCAGCGACGGCTCACCGCTGGTCATGGGCGGCCTGCTGCCGCAGACCGGTGACCTGGCCCTGGCGTACCCGCCGATCTCCGCCGGCACCAAGCTGGCGATCAGGGAGATCAACGCGGCGGGCGGGGTGCTCGGCGAGCCGGTGGTCTGGATCGACGGCGACGACGGCACCAACCCGGCGGTCGCGAAGGCCACCGTGGCCAGCCACGTCGCGCGGAACGTCCACGTCATCATCGGCGCCGGCGCCTCCGGCATCTCCCGCGCCGTGCTGCCCGACGTGGTGCAGGCCGGGAAGGTGCTGTTCGCCCCGTCGAACACCGACGCCAGCCTGACCGAGTTGGACGACAACGGCCTCTACTTCCGTACCGCGCCGCCGGACAGCCTCCAGGGTCGGGCGCTGGCCGACGTGATCCTCCGCGACGGGCCGCAGAAGATCGCCATCGTGGCCCGTAAGGACTCCTACGGCGAGGGGCTCCAGAACACCGTCCGGGCCGAGCTGGAGCGGGCCGGCATCGGCGGCGACCGGCTCAAGCTGCTGACCTACGAGCCGCCGGCCGACGCCAAGGCGAACCCGGTGGACTTCGTCGCCGGCGCCAAGGAGATCAAGGACTTCGGCGCGGAGGCCGTGCTGATCATCGGCTTCGCCGAGTCCGCCCAGGTGATCCGGGCCCTCGCCGACGCCGGGGTGCAGATCCGACACTGAGCCACCTTGGAACACGGACGGCCGCACCGGTGACCGGTGCGGCCGTCGTCGTTGCGGGAATCAGCGGGGTCGGCGCCGCTCGAGGAACTCCGTCATCCGCCGGTGCTTCTCCTCGTCCTCGAAGAGCACCGCCTGGCTGACCAGGTCGAGGTGCGGGTGCGCGGCGGCCGGCGCGTCGACCGCGAGCTTGGTCAGCCGCAGCGCCAGCGCGGAGCCCTTCGCCATCTCGTCGAGCAGCCCGTGCGCGGTGGGCAGCAGCTCGCCGGGCTCGGCCACCACCCGGTTGACCAGCCCGATCCGCAGCGCCTCCTCGGCGTCCACCCGGCGGCCGGTGAAGAGCAGCTCCTTGGCCCGGGCCTCCCCGATGAGCGCCGGCAGCCGGTGGGTCGCACCCGCGCCGGCCAGGATCCCCAACCGGACCTCCGGCTGGCCGAACACCGCCCGCGCCGTGCAGACCCGCAGATCGCAGGCGTACGCCAGCTCGGCGCCACCGCCCAGCGCGGGCCCGTCCACGGCCGCCACGGTCGGCATCGGCAGCGCCCGGATCCGGGCGAAGGCCGCCGAGTTGATCGCCGCGAGGGCGTCCAGCCGGCCCCGCTCGCGCAACTGCCCGATGTCCGCCCCACCGGCGAAGATCCCCTCGGTGCCGCCGGTGAGCAGCAGCAGGCGGGGCCGCGCCTCCAGGTCCGCGCAGACCTGGTGCAGCTCGGCGATCAGGTCGGCGTCGATGGCGTTGCGCTTCTCCGGCCGGTCGAGCGTCACCACCAGCCGGTCCGGGTGCTCCTCGATCCGCAGCCCGCTCACGAGCGCACCCCGCCTTCCCAGCGGTAGAAGCCCTCGCCGGACTTCTTGCCCAGGCGGCCCGCGGCCACCATC
Organism: Micromonospora sp. SD12; assembly: GCF_052068495.1. Lineage (NCBI taxonomy): Bacteria > Bacillati > Actinomycetota > Actinomycetes > Micromonosporales > Micromonosporaceae > Micromonospora > Micromonospora sp. SD12. The sequence continues at coordinate 373,793 of NZ_JBQHDF010000001.1, forward strand.
TCCTCCAGCAGCGGCGGCGGGGCGAACCGGTCCCCGTACGCGGCCTGGAGGGTGCGCGCGATGTCCAGCCGCACGTCCAGGCCGACGATGTCGGTCAGCTCCAGCGGGCCGACCGGGTGCCGGTAGCCGAGCACCATCGCCTTGTCGATGTCGGCGGGGCTGGCCACCCCGTCGGCGACCATCCGGATCGCCTCCAGCCCGAGGGTGACCCCGAGCCGGGAGGTGGCGAAGCCGGGCATGTCGCGTACGACGACGGGGTCCTTGCCCAGCCGGCCGGCGAGCGCGACCGCCTCGGCGGTGGTCTCCGTCGCGGTGGCCGGGCCGACCACGACCTCCAGCAGGGCCATCGCCCAGACCGGGTTGAAGAAGTGCAGCCCGAGGAAGCGCTCGGGCCGCGCCAGCCCCTCGGCCAGCGCGGCGATCGGGATGCTGGAGGTGTTGCTGCCCAGCAGTGCCGGCCGCAGCGCCTCGGCCTCGCGCAGCACCGCCCGCTTCAGGTCCGGCCGCTCCGGTACGGCCTCGACCACCACGGCCGGCTCCTCGGCGACCTCGGCGAGCCCCGTGCGCAGCGTCACCCGCTCCCGGTTCGCCGCGGCCCGCTCGGCGTCCAGCTTGCCGCGCGCCACCGCCCGGTCCCACAGCTCGCCGAGCCGTTCGAGGGCCGCCGCGCCCCGCGCCCGGTCCACTTCGACCAGCTCCACGGCGTGCCCGGCCCCGGCCGCCACGTACGCGATGCCGAGCCCCATCGTGCCGGCCCCGACGACGACAAAGCGGTCGCTCATGACGCCTCCCTGTCTCCGGTGGCGGGACGGGGTCGACCCGTGCCCCGCCGCCCGCTCCACTCGCTCATGGGCCGACCCTATGCAGCGGCGATCTCCCCGGCATGCGTGGGGGCGCGACGGATCGGGTACCACGGCACCAACCGAGGGAAGGACGGGCCAGATGAGCCAGGCACCGGAGACCGTGCACGCCGCCGACACGGCGGAGACCGTGGAGACCCGCGGGGACGAGCGGGTCGACCTGCTGCGTGCCGACACCAACAACGACGGCCGCACCGACGTCTGGGTGGCCGACACCGACGGGGACGGCAAGCCCGACCTGTTCCAGTTCGACACCGACCACGACGGCAAGGTGGACATCACGATGGTCGACCTCGACGAGGACGGCACCCCGGACGAGGTGGTCGACGGCGACGGTGGCCTCCCGCCCGAGCAGCTCCCCCCGACCGTCCAGGTCTGACGCCCGCCCCGGATTCCCGCCGCGGGCGGGAATCCGGGCGCGCGACCCTCCGCCGGGGCGTCAGCCGGCGAGGCGCAGGGTGGCAAGGTAGTACGGCGCGTCCCGGTCGTCCACGTCGGTCAGTCGCCAGCCGCTGCCCCGGACCAGCTCGGCCAGCTCGTCCGGCGAGCAGACCAGGTAGTCGAACCACTCGGTGCCCAGCTCCCGGTAACGCAGCCGGAGCCGGAGCTGCCCGCCGAAGCGCCCCCGGCGCCGGTTGCGCTCGTGGTAGCCCGTGTGCACCGGGTCCCGGGTGCCGTACGGGTCGGTGCCCTGGGCGATGACCTGTGCTCCCGGCCGGGCCAGCGCGGCGAGCGCGGCCAGCAGGGCCGGCGCCCGTTCCCGCCCCTCCAGCAGGCCCACGCTGTTGCCGAGCAGCAGGAACGTGTCGTAGCGGCGGCTGTCGGCGACGTGCGCGTCGACCGTGCCGTGCACCAGGTCGCGTACGCCCCGGCGGCGGCAGACGGCCAGCGCCCCGGTCGAGGTGTCCAGCCCGGTGACGGGAACCCCCCGCTCCTGGAGCAGCAGCGCGATCCGGCCCGCCCCGACGCCGACGTCCAGGGTCGCGCCCCGGACGCGGTCCACGGCCCGGTGGTCGTACGGCTGCCAGTCCGCCGGCGGATCCAGGTAGTGCGCGGCGGGCGCGCCGTTGATGAGCCCGTCGTCGCGCTCGATGATCTCGATGACCGGTCGCGGCAGCCGTCCGCCGGCCAGCGGCCGGGGGCCGACCCCGGTGGCCACGGCGTACGCGTCGCGCAGCATCTCTCCGAACACGTCACCGATCCGTGGCTCCACCGTCACGGGCTTCACGCTATCCGGCCGGTCAGTCGACGCGACGGCCGTATCCTGGCGGGATGACCACTCTGGACCGCCTCGGCGCGGAGAAGTACATCCTGCTCACGACCTTCCGCAAGGACGGTCGGGCGGTGCCGACCCCGGTCTGGGCGGTGCGCGACGGCGACGCGCTGGCGGTGTGGTCGGCGGCGGACGCCGGAAAGGTGAAGCGGATCCGGCGCAGCGGCGACGTCACGGTGGCGCCGTGCGACGTGCGGGGCCGGCCGCACGGCGAGGCGGTCGCCGCCCACGCGACCCTGTGCGACGCGGCCGGCACGCGGCGGGTACGTGAGCTGATCAAGCAGAAGTACCGGCTGGTCGGCCGGCTCAGCCTGCTCGGCAGCCGCCTGCGTCGCGGCGAGAGCGGCACGGTCGGCATCCGGGTCGTCCTCACCGACCGGCCGCCGACCGACGTTTGACCCACCCGCCGTACGCGGGCGGGCCGAGACACGACGAAGGGCGGCGGACCGTGTCCGCCGCCCTTCGTCCACATCTGTTCACTCCCGGTCGGTCAGTCCCCCTGCCGCTGCTGCGGGATCTGACCCTGCAACAGTGCCCTGACCTCCGACTCCCGGTACCGACGGTGGCCACCCAGGGTGCGGATGGCGCTGAGCTTGCCCGCCTTGGCCCACCGGGTCACCGTCTTCGGGTCGACACGGAACATCGACGCCACCTCGGCCGGTGTGAGTAGCGGCTCTGGTTCGTGCGTTCGCGATGCCATCGGTCACTCCTCCACATGTATAGACATCGGCCGGGGTCCCGCCGGCCGACGCGTCTCCCATGGTCCGGCTAGTCCCCGATGTCCGACATGGGCCGAACGGCCGAACGTCCCTAGACGGACGGATGAACCATGCCCGATTTATGCGACTTTTACACGGCAGAAAGTACCTTATTCGGACTCATGATCACGGTTCGTGATGAGTCAACTACGAGCTCACCTCGGCTTGGGAGCGCTCCCTGGGCGTTTTCGCCTCAGTTGCACCTTTCCAGCAACTGGACCGCCCGCCAGCGCGCGACCAACCGGTCGTACGCCGCCGACGCCTCCTCGGCCTCGCCCCGGGACAGCCCGGCCAGACCGGTCGCCACCAGCTCGGGCGAGTCGTCGGCGGCCAGCGTCTCGTCCGACAGCAGCTCGACCAGGCCCCCGTAGTCCAGCTCCACCATCGAGCGGGGGTGGAACTCCTCCAGCCAGCGGGCGGCCTCCTCGACCGCCTCCGTGATCGGGGCGTCGCCGATCGACTTGCGCAGCACGGACAGGGCCCGCGACGACCGACGCCGCGCCTTGGAGATCTCCGTCCGGTAGCGCAGCGCCCGCCGCCCGGGGTGGGTCACGTGGTTCCGCTCCTCCGGGTCGAAGAGCACGAACCAGCGCAGCGGCACGCCCCACGTCGCGGTCTGCTCGTGCACCCGTGGCACGCCGTGCTCCAGCACCCGGGCCCCGCTGCGCCAGTCCTCCACCGCCGCCTTCGCCTGCCCGGCGAGCACCGGCGGGACGAAGGCGTCGGCCAGCACCGGCGGCACGCCGTCGCGGGCGTTCAGCGCCGCCTCGGCCACCCGGATGCGCAGGTTCCACGGGCAGACCAGCAGCGTCTCGTCGGTCTCCAGGACGTACGCCTCGTCCGGCAGGTCGGGCAGCCGGGTCCAGCCGGCGCCGAGCGCCTCCAGCACCGACGTCCGTTGCCGGCCCGGCCCCTCCACCGGTGCCACCGCCCGGCCCTGCTCGACGTAGCGCCGCCAGTACGACTGGCGGTCCCGGTCGAAGGCGGTCAGCGGCTCGTACACGCGCAGGTATGAAGCGAAGAGCGACGGCACGGCGCGATCCTCCCACGAATCGGAACCCGGCCGACGTCGGCGGCCCGATCACGCGCGCCTTGGGCGGCCGGACGGCGTCGGCCGATACTAGGCTCACCGGCACCGGCAGCATCCCGCCGGCGGTCCACAGGTCCGCGTCCCACAAGGACGCACCCCACACCAGGAGCGAGTCATGGGCGTATTCGCCACCACCGAAGACCCGGGGTCCAGCGGTCACGAACAGGTCGTGTTCTGCCAGGACAAGCAGACCGGCCTCAAGGCGATCATCGGCATCTACTCCACCGCGCTCGGCCCCGCGCTGGGCGGGACCCGGTTCTACCCGTACGCCAGCGAGTCCGACGCCCTCGCCGACGTGCTCGACCTCTCCCGGGGCATGGCCTACAAGAACGCCCTCGCCGGACTGGACCTGGGCGGCGGCAAGGCCGTCATCTGGGGCGACCCCGAGCGGATCAAGAGCGAGGCGCTGCTGCGCGCCTACGGCCGCTTCGTGGAGTCCCTCGCCGGGCGCTACTACACCGCCTGCGACGTCGGCACCTACGTCGCCGACATGGACGTGATCGCCCGCGAGACCTCGTACGTCACCGGCCGCAGCGTCGAGCACGGCGGCGCGGGCGACTCCTCCATCCTCACCGCGTGGGGCGTCTTCCAGGGCATGCGGGCCGCCGCCGAGCACGTCTGGGGCGTCCCGACCCTCGCCGGGCGGCGCGTCGGCGTCGCCGGCCTGGGCAAGGTCGGCAAGTACCTGGTGGGCCACCTGGTCGACGACGGCGCCGAGGTGGTGGCGACGGACGTGAACCCGAAGGCCCTGGAGTGGGCGCGCGCGACCCACCCGCAGGTCGCGCTGGTCGACGACGCCGCCGCGCTGGTCGCCGCCGACATCGACGTGTACGCCCCCTGCGCGCTGGGCGGCGCGCTCAACGACGACACGGTGCCCGCGCTGCGCGCCAAGGTCGTCGCGGGCGCGGCCAACAACCAGCTCGCCCACTCGGGCATCGAGAAGCTGCTGGCCGACCGCGGCATCCTCTACGCCCCCGACTACGTCGTCAACGCCGGCGGCGTGATCCAGGTGGCGGACGAGATCGAGGGCTTCAACTTCGAGCGCGCCAAGCTGCGCGCGACCCGGATCTACGACACCACCCGGGAGATCCTGCGGCTGGCCGACGCCGAGGGCGTGCCGCCGGCGGTGGCGGCGGACCGGCTCGCGGAGCGGCGGATGGCCGACGTCGGCCGGCTGCGCACGATCCACCTGCGCTGAGCGCCCCGGGGGCGGAGCGTCGTTCCGCCCCCGGCCCCGCAGGGCGGCCCGTCCCGTTAGGCTGGATTCACGGGGCTTTGCCCCGTGTCACGGGCGCTCCCGGCGCCGCTCCTTACCGGGTACAATCGGTGACGGCCGGATGACCGCGACGCGCGGTGTCGGTCGGCGGTAACCCGAGGTGCCGAACGATGGCATCCCCATGTACCGTAAGAGCCACGAGAGATGCCTGACGTCATCGGGGCCCGCCTTCGGGCTGCCCCGCATTCTGTGCGAGGGGGTCGAGCCATGGGGCGCGGCCGTGCTAAGGCCAAGCAGACGAAGGTGGCCCGGGAGTTGAAGTACCACTCCCCGAACACCGACCTCACCGCCTTGCAGCGCGAACTGGCGGGTGCTGGTAAGTCTGAGCACAACTTCGACGACGACTACAAAGAGTATGTCGACGACGATGATGAGGATCACGCGGACGAAGACCCGGATCCCTGGGTACGTCCGCCCCGCTGACCTCCGGTAACAGCTGAGCACGCGGTGTCGCCCGCGTGCTCACGCATGTGCCCATCGAAGCGGCGCCAAGACCGACGATCAGGGACCTGCCCGTGCCGGAGAACCGTCCGGCCGATCGGCAGGTCCCTGATCACGGTCCGGCTCAGCGGGGGCGGTTGTTCCAGTTGTAGAACGTCGGGATGTTCTCGAAGTGGTTCCAGGCACACACGGCGCTCGCGCCGTCGCCGCCCGCCACCTCGGCCCGTAGTCGCCGCGCGGCCTCGGCCTCGTGGAGAAGTGCGGAGAGTCCCGGCGCGGCCTGCCGCACCCGATCGGCGACCTCGTCCGGGGTGTCCGTCCTCCGGTCAGGCTGCCGGTGACTGGTGGTCTCGGGCATGCTCCAACACTCCCTCCAGTAAGTGGATCTTGCTGTTGCGGCAGTGCGCGGTCTGCGTACCGTCGAAGCGCCCCTGTTCGAAGTAGCGGTTGGCCGCGTGGCCCCCGCCGCAGAACCCGAAGTAGGGGCAGGACGAACGGCACGCCTCGACGCCGGCGAGGAACTCGCCGACCCAGGGCGTCCGGTCCGCGTGGGCGAGGATCTCGGCCAGCGGGGTGGTCAGCACGTTGCCGCTGCTGAAGTCGCCGTACCGGACGTCGGTGAAACCGGCCAGCTCCGGGGAGAGCACGATCACCGAGCCGTCGTGGCCGACGGTCGGGATCGGGTCCAACCGCCGGGGGAGCACGTCGTCCGCGCTGCCGTCCAGCACCGCTGCGGCGTACCGCAGCGACCACTCGACCTCGCGCAGGTGGATCCGGGGCTCCCGGCGCCAGGCCGCCACCAACTCCGCCCAGAAGGCGGTCACCAGCTTCGCGTCGTGGGAGTTGTCGCGGAGGTTGACCCCCTCGGTCTCCTCGATGTTGACCCCGAGCACGTCGCAGCCGAGGTCGAGGAAGTAGTCGTACAACTCGGTGGCCAGGCCCGGCCCGGGGCGGCCCACCACCGCCAGCGCCGAGAACGGCAGGCCGTGCCGGCGCAGCGCCGCCACCCCCCGCAGGATCCGGTCGTACGCGGGACCGCCGCCCCGGGTGACCCGCTCGCCGTTGCGCTCCCGGGGACCGTCCACGCTCACGCTCACCCGCACCCCGTGCTCGACGAAGAACGCACACCAGGCGTCGTCGATCAGCGTGGCGTTGGTCTGGACGTGGTGCTCGACCTGCGGCCCGAACGGCGCGATCAGCGCGGCGAGGTGCTCCCGGCCGGCGGCCAGCGGCTCGCCGCCGTGCCACACCACCGAGAAGCGGCCCGCCGCCGCCCAGGGATTGACCGACGCGGCAACCGCCTCGGCCACCGGCACCGGCATCCGCCGGTCGACCGCCCGCAGCGGCAGGTAGCAGTAGGCGCAGTCCAGGTTGCACAGGGTGGTGGGTTGCATGACCACGTACGAGGGGACGGCGGCCAGGCCGCGCATCCCGCTGAACGACCGTCCCCGAGCAGCCATTGCCCTCCTCAGCGCCTGAAGGGCTGTCGGGAACCCGGACGGGTGGCCCGACAGCTTGAGGGTGCCCTTCAGGCTAGGCGGCTACGGCCACTCGGGTGAAGCCCTGATCAGGTGCCCGTACGATCACCGCGAGTTGATCAACCCCGGGTGTGCTGGCCGATCATCTGCACGTTGCCCGAGCCCTCGATGATCTCGCCGGCCTGCCACGCGTCGACACCCCGGCCCGTGAGGGTGGCCAGCGCGCGGTCGGCGTCCTCGGCGGAGACGATCGCGAACATGCCGACGCCCATGTTGAAGGTGGCCTCCATCTCCGGGTCCTCGATCCGCCCCTTGGACTGGATCAGGTCGAAGATCGGCTGCGGCTTCCAGGTGGAGCGGTTGACCACCGCGTCGACGTGCTCGGGAAGCACCCGGACCAGGTTGCCGGGAATGCCGCCGCCGGTGACGTGGGCGATGGAGCGCACCTCGGCCTCGGCGATCAGCTTGAGGCAGTCCTGCGCGTAGATCTTCGTCGGGGTCAGCAGCTCCTCGCCGAGGGTGCGCTGCCGGCCGAAGTCGTCGATCACCACGTCGAGCCGCATCCGGCCCGCGCCCAGCAGCACGTGCCGCACGAGCGAGTAGCCGTTGGAGTGCAGGCCGGAGGAGCGCATCGCGATGACCACGTCGCCCACCTCGACCCGATCCGGGCTGAGGATGTCGCTCTCCTCCACGACGCCGACGCCGGTGGCGGAGATGTCGTACTCGTCCGGACGCAGCACGCCCGGGTGCTCGGCCGTCTCGCCGCCCAGCAGGGCGCAGCCGGCGTAGCGGCAGCCGTCGGCGATGCCGGCGCCGATCTCGGCCACCTTGTCCGGCACGACCTCGCCGGTGGCGATGTAGTCGAGCAGGAAGAGCGGCTCGGCGCCGCAGGCCACCAGGTCGTCGACGACCATCGCCACCAGGTCGATGCCGACCGTGTCGTGGATGTCCATCTGCTGGGCGATCACCAGCTTGGTGCCCACGCCGTCCGTGGACGAGGCCAGGATCGGGTTCTTGTACTTCTTCGTGTCCAGGCGGAACAGCCCGGCGAAGCCCCCCAGGTCACCCATCACCTCGGGGCGCCTGGTCTGCTTCACCTTCGACTTCAGCAGCTCGACCGCGCGGTCGCCCGCCTCGATCGAGACGCCGGCGTCCGCGTACGAGACCGAGCGTTTGCGCGCCGGGCGGCCGGTGCCGGCCGTCCAGGGCTGGCGGTCGCCGTTGGCGCCGGTCGGGCTGCTTCCTGCGCCGCTGCGCTCGGACACGTGCGTCACGGTTCTCCCCTTTGGTTCTGGCGCCGCGCCGGCGGTGACCGGCCGCGCCGGGTGGTGCTACGGGCGGTGTGTGGTCACGCCGCCCGGAGTGGCGACGAGCGGGGCGGTGTGCTCCGAGGTGTCGGACGCCTGCGCGGCGACCCGCCGGCCCACCCCTTCGAGCACGTGCTTGCCGATCAGGTTGCCGGCGGGGAGCTCGATCGGGTATTCCCCGTCGAAGCACGCACGGCACAGCCGGGTCTTCGGCTGCTCGGTGGCGGCGATCAGGCCCGGGAGCGACACGTAGCCGAGCGTGTCCGCCCCGATGGAGCGCCGGATGCCGTCGTTGTCCAGCCCGTTGGCCAGCAGTTCGGCGCGGGTGGCGAAGTCGATGCCGTAGAAGCACGGCCAGTTGACCGGCGGCGAGGAGATGCGTACGTGCACCTCCAGCGCGCCGGCCTCGCGCAGCATCCGCACGATCGCCCGCTGCGTGTTGCCGCGCACGATCGAGTCGTCGACCACGACCAGCCGCTTGCCCCGTACGTTCTCCCGCAGCGGGTTGAGCTTGAGCCGGATGCCGAGCTGGCGCAGCGTCTGCGACGGCTGGATGAAGGTGCGCCCGACGTACGGGTTCTTCATCAGGCCGGCGCCGTAGGTGATGCCCGACTCCTCGGCGTAGCCGATCGCGGCCGGGGTGCCCGACTCCGGCACCGGGATGACCAGGTCGGCCTCGACCGGGTGCTCCTTGGCGAGCTGGCGGCCGATCTGCACCCGCGCGGAGTGCACGTTGCGCCCGGCGATGGTGGCGTCGGGGCGCGCGATGTAGACGTACTCGAACAGGCAGCCCTTGGGCTCCGGGGCGGCGAACCGGCTGGAGCGCAGCCCGTCCTCGTCGATCGCGATCAGCTCGCCGGGCTCGACCTCGCGGACCACGCTCGCGCCCACGATGTCCAGCGCGGCCGTCTCGCTGGCCACCACCCAGCCGCGCTCCAGCCGGCCGAGCACCAGCGGGCGCACGCCGTGCGGGTCGCGGGCCGCGTAGAGGGTCGACTCGTCCATGAACACGAAGCTGAACGCGCCCCGCAGCCGCGGCAGCACCTCCAGCGCCGCCGCCTCGACCGACAGGTCCGGGCGGCTGGCCAGCAGCATCGTCACCAGGGAGGTGTCGTTGGTCGAGCCGTCGGCGAGCAGTCCCCGCTCGCTGACCTCGCGCTGGAGCTCCGCCGTGTTGACCAGGTTGCCGTTGTGGGCCAGCGCGATCGTGGTGCCGGACGTGGTGGAGCGGATGGTCGGCTGGGCGTTCTCCCAGGTCGAGCCGCCGGTGGTGGAGTAGCGTGCGTGCCCGATCGCCACGTGCCCGCGCAGGCTGGCGAGGGTCGGCTCGTCGAAGACCTGGGCGACGAGGCCGAGGTCCTTGTAGACCACCACGCCCGAACCGTCGCTGACCGCGATGCCCGCGGCCTCCTGGCCTCGGTGCTGGAGGGCGTAGAGACCGAAGTACGTCAGGTTGGCGACCTCCTCCCCGGGCGCCCAGACGCCGAAGACGCCGCACGCGTCCTGGGGGCCTGGTCGTTGGGGATCAAGGTCGTGGCTCAGCCGGCCGTCGCCTCGGGGCACCTGCGCTCCCTCATGCTGGTCTGGACCGGCCTTGCGGAATCACGCGGGGGCGGGATCCGCACTCCTCGGCCGGGACCACTGTCGTCGCCTGACAGTGTACGCGAATCCGTGTCGATACAGAAAGTCACGATCCGGCTCCGTGACGTCACCGGTCGATGGATATCGCCGCAGCTAGAGCGGCAGGTACGCGGAGAGATCAGCCCGGATTCCGCTCACCCGTACGCGACCCTGGGTGATCGCATCGGCCCATCCGAGCCGTCCGGTGGCCACCTCCAGCCAGGTCCCCGGCTCCATCTCGACGACGTTCGCGGGGGTGCCGCGGGTGTGTCGGGGACCGGGAACGCACTGAACTGCGCCGTAAGGTGGGACACGCACCTCCACCGATCGGCCGGGGGCGCGCTCCGCCAGGACGGTCAACAGGGCACGGACCGCCTCCCGGAGGACCGGTCGATCGGGCGTACGCCCCTCGTCGAGCGCCGACAACGCCGCCGCGACCGCGGCGGACTTAATGTGCGGAGAGGACACGACGGGACGATACGGCTTCAGCGCGCCACGCCTGACGCTGGCCCTGGGTCGCGCCGATCCGGTCAGACAAGGCATAGTTGCCGACGGCGTATTCGTACCGTGATGATCCCCGGCCCGGCGACCCGCCGCCGAGGGAAGTCAGTCCGGAAGGCGGTGGACGTGTCAACACACCGACGTGCCTGGAAGCAGCGGGCCGGTGTGGTCGTGGCGCTGGTTGTCGGCGCTCTGCTCGCTGCCCCCGCCACACCAGCCCTGGCCGCGGACGTCACCGTGTCGCCCGGCTCGGTCACCGTCAACGCCGGCAGCGACGCCGCCGTCACCGTGCAGGTGACTCCCCGGGACGGCGACGAGAAGGTCCAGATCAGCCTCGCCGGCCTCCCGGGCGGCGTGAGCTGCGCCGGCGGCTGCGGGACGATCGACTTCAACAACGACCGGCCGAGGTCCCAGCTGCTGCGGCTGCGGGCCAACGACAACGCCGGCGACGCGAACGTCACCGTCACGGTGGCGGCCGAGGGCGACAAGTCCGGCCCCGGCACCGCCACCTTCCAGCTCGGCGTCAAGGGCAAGGCCCAGCCGTCCCAGCCGACCCAGGTGCAGACCGTCAAGTCGGTCTCCGGCAAGGTCGTCGTCCAGGCGAACGGCAAGGCCGTGCCGAACGCCGTGGTCATGCTCCAGGACGGCGCCGGCAAGAAGATCGACACGATCAGCGACGACGACGGCAACTTCCGCTTCACCGGCAGCAGCGAGAAGCCGATCGCGCCCGGCCGGCTCGCGGTCGGCGCCAGCGTCGGTGAGGTGTACGCCACCAAGAGCTTCGACGCGTCCGCCGGGCAGAGCGTCACCGGCCAGCGCATCGCCCTGGCGATCAAGGTCGAGACGACGCCGAGCGCCACCCCCTCGGCCACCGAGGAGGCCCTCCCCACCGAGGAGCCGGTCGAGGAGACCCCCGAGGAGAGCGCCGAGGCGACCCCGGGCGCGGCGGCCAACGCCAGCAACGAGGACTCCGGCGGCATGGGCTCCTGGCTGATCATCCTGCTCGGCGGCCTGCTCGTCGCCGCCGGTGTCGGCACGATCGTGCTGCTCTGGATGCGGCGCAAGGACAGCGGCGACGAGGTCGACGACGCCCCGGCGGGCGCGGCGGCTGCCGGCGCGGTCCCGGCGGCGCGTGGGGCGTTCCGGGGCGCGGACGACCAGACCCGGGTGGTCAACCGGGTGGGCGTCACGCCGGATCCGACGATGGTCGGTGGCACCGCGCTGAGCGACGCCCCGACGATGATGCACCGCCCCGTGGTCGACGACGTGCCGCCGGACCCGTACGGCGCTCCCCCGCAGCCCTACGGCGCGGCGGGCAACCAGCAGGGCTGGGGCGGCAGCGGCTACGGCGACGAGCCGGCCGGCCCGGGTGGCTACGGCGCCGCCGGCTACGGCAACGCGCCCTCGTCCGGCGGCGGCTACGGCAGCGGCGGGTCCGGTGGCGGCTACGGCAACGCGCCGTCCTCGGGCGGCGGCTACGGCAACGCCCCCGCCTCGGGTGGCGGCTACGGCAGCAACGACTACGGCGCTCCGACGGGCGCGGCCGGAGCCGCGGGCTACCCGCCGGCGGGCGGCGGCCGGGGCTACGGCGAGCGCTACGACGAGCCGACCGGCCGCTACACCGGTGACGCCACGCAGTACCCGGCCCCGGCCGACCCGTACGCGACCGGCGTCTACCAGCCGGAGCAGGGTCAGGGCTACGGCCAGTCCGAGCCCGGGGCGTACGGCCGCGGCGGCGAGTCGACGGGCGGCTACGAGCGGGGCGGCTACGGCCAGCCGGGCGGCTACGGCGGCCAGGAGCCCCCGGCGTCGCGCGGCGGCTACGGCCAGCCGGGCGGCTACGACCAGCCCACCTCGTACGACAACCAGGGCGGCTACGGCCAGGGCGGGTACGGGCAGGAGCCCCCGCAGCAGCGTGGCGGCTACGAGGACCGTGGCGGCTACGGCGGCCAGGAGCCCTCGACGTCGCGCGGCGGCTACGGCCAGCCGGGCGGCTACGACGAGCCGACCGGTCACGGCCGCCCGGACGGCCCACCGCAGCAGGACCGGGGCGGGCGCCGGCTGGACTGGCTCGACGACTGACCCGCGCGGGGTACGCCCCGACGACACAGCACCACGGCGAGGGCCGTCCGGACTCCGGGCGGCCCTCGCCGCCGCTCGCGGCTCCATCCGGAACGGGCCGGACTCCGGGCACCCCTACCGCTTGCGGCTCCGCCGGGATCGGCCGGGTCGTCGCAGCCGGTCGACGGCTGCGCGAGCCCGTACGGCAAATCGCGTCGGGACCCGCGCGCGGCAGGGCCGTCAGGTGGCGGAGAAGACGCCCTGGCGCAGCACCGGGACCACGCCCGACACGCCGACCCGGACGGCGACCTCGACGTCCTCGCCGAAGCCGCCCTCGATCAGCTCGCGGCCCGACACGCTGCCACGGACCGCGGCGGGCACGTCGGGGGTGCTGGCGAGCGCGGCGAGCGCCATCGCCGCCTCCACGGAGAGACCGCCGGGCACACCCGACAGGGCGTCCAGCACGCAGGCCGCCCCCAGCTGGTCCTCCACGGAGGGCCGCAGCGAGCCGTCCGGCCAGCGCTCACCCGAGGCGATCACGCCGATCGGCGCGTCCGTCGCGCCGTACCCCTGGTGGGTGAGCCAACGGCCGACGGCGCGCGCGTTGCGCAGGCACGCCGCGACCACCGGCAGCCCGGTGGCGCTGGCCGCCGCGCTGATCGCCGAACCGTTCGGCGACGGCAGCACGAGGTCGGCGACGACCGGCGCGGTGCTCAGCGCCGCCGGCGAGAGCGACCACGGATGGTCCGGGCCCACCTGCCTGCGGCCCACCGCCGCGACCGCGCCGACCCGCCGCGCGTAGTCGGCCGCCTGCTCGCCCCACGGAAACGGGTGCACCCGCATGCCGCGCCCGACCGCGACGTCCACGGCGGTGGTGAACGACAGCACGTCCACCACCACCAGCACCGCGCACACCCGCCCCAGCTCGGCCGCCCCCGTCAGCCCCCAGTCGAACCGGGCACCGGAACCGGGTTGGACGTGGACGGCCGCGGCCACCGCCTCAGCGCTGACCGGGCTCGGTGTCACCGGGCTCGGGAACCGACCCGGCAGCCTCGGCCGCCGGCTGCTCCGGGCCGGGCCCGGCGGTCTCCGCCGGGGCCACCGGCTCGACGGCACCCGTCGGCGGGACCGGTGCGGCCGACGCGATCGGCTCGCTCGCGACGGCCGACGGGTCCACCGACGCCGCCTCGGCCGACTCGGCGACGGGCAGCGGCACGGCCTCCACCGCACCCGCCACGCCGGCGGCCGGCGCGGGCACCTCGACGACCCCGGCGCCCCCGAAGAGGCGCGGCAGCGTCTCGCTGTGCGCCGCCCGCAGCTCGTCCAGGCCGATCCGGAACTGGCCGTGCACCTCGAGCGCCCCGCCGGTCGGGTCGGTGACGCCGATCAGCTCGAACGGCACGCCCCGCTCGGCGCAGAGGGCGGTGAACGCCTTCTCGTGCCCGCGCGGCACCGACACCAGGACCCGGCCGGCGGACTCGCTGAACAGGTAGACGAACGGCATCGAGCCGCCGTCGAACCGCTCCGGCACCGCGATCCGGGCGCCGACGCCGCGCCGCAGGCAGGACTCCACCAGGCTCTGCGCGAGACCGCCGTCGGAGAGGTCGTGCGCCGAGCTGAGGTGCCCGACCCGCGCGGCCTCCGCCAGCAGTTCGGCAAGGAGCCGCTCGCGGGCCAGGTCGACCTGCGGGGGTACGCCGCCGAGGTGCTCGTGGGTGACCCAGGCCCACTCCGAGCCGGAGAGTTCCACGTGCGTCTCGCCGAGCAGGAAGAGCTGGTCGTGGTCGCCGCCCGGGCGGGCCACGAAGCCCATCGGCACGCGGTCGGCCACGTCGTCGAGCACGCCGAGCACACCGACCACCGGGGTCGGGTGGATCGGCGCCGCGCCCGTCTGGTTGTAGAAGCTGACGTTGCCGCCGGTGACCGGGATGCCCAGCTCGGCGCAGCCGTCCGCCAGGCCACGGACGGCCTCGGCGAACTGCCACATCACGCCGGGGTCCTCCGGCGAGCCGAAGTTGAGGCAGTTGGTGACGGCGATCGGCTTCGCGCCGGTGACGGCCACGTTCCGGTACGCCTCCGCCAGCGCGAGCTTCGTGCCGTTGTAGGGGTCGAGCCGCGCGTACCGGCCGTTGCCGTCCACCGACAGCGCCACGCCGAGGCCGGTCCGCTCGTCGATCCGGATCACGCCGGAGTCCTCCGGCTGGGCGAGCACGGTGTTGCCCAGCACGTAGCGGTCGTACTGCTCGGTGACCCAGGTCTTGTCGGCCAGGTTGGGCGACGCGATCATCCGCAGCACGGTCTCGCGCAGCGCCTCCGGGTCGGCCGGCCGGGGCAGCGTCTCGGCGCGGTCGGCCTGGAGCAGGATCAGGTCGGCCGGCTCGCGCATCGGGCGGGCGTAGACCGGACCGTCGTCGACGAGCGAGCCCGGCGGCACGTCCACCACGAGCTGGTCGCGCCAGGTGATCAGCAGCCGGCCCGGCTGGCCGTCCGGCGCCGGCGGGGTGACCTCGCCGATCGCCGTGGCCCAGACGCCCCACTTCTCGGCGGTCTTGAGCACCGCGTCGAGCTTCTCCGGCTCGACGACCAGCAGCATCCGCTCCTGCGACTCGCTGGCCAGGATCTCGTGCGGCTCCATCGAGGGCTCGCGCAGCGGCACGCGCTCCAGCCACACCCGCATGCCGGTGCCGGCCGCCGCGGCGGTCTCGGTCAGGGCGCAGGTCAGGCCGGCGCCGCCGAGGTCCTGGATGCCGACGACCAGCCGGGCGTCGTAGAGCTCCAGGCAGGCCTCGATGAGGAGCTTCTCCATGAACGGGTCGCCGACCTGCACGGACGGGCGGCGCTGCTCGCTGCCCTCGTCGAAGCTGGCGCTGGCCAGCACCGACACGCCACCGATGCCGTCCCGGCCTGTCCGCGCGCCCATCAGCACGACGACGTTGCCCGGGCCGGCGGCGGCCTTGTTCTGGAGCCGGTCGACCGGCAGTACGCCGAGGCAGAGCGCGTTGACCAGCGGGTTGCCCTGGTAGCAGGGGTCGAAGACGACCTCGCCGCCGATGTTCGGCAGGCCCAGGCAGTTGCCGTAGCCGCCCACGCCGGCGACGACGCCGGGCAGCACCCGGGCGGTGTCGGGGTGGTCGGCGGCGCCGAAGCGCAGCGGGTCCATCACCGCGACCGGGCGGGCGCCCATGGCGAGGATGTCCCGCACGATGCCGCCGACGCCGGTGGCCGCGCCCTGGTAGGGCTCGACGAAGCTCGGGTGGTTGTGCGACTCGACCTTGAAGGTCACCGCCAGCTCGTCGGAGACCTGCACCACGCCGGCGTTCTCGCCGATGCCGGCGAGCAGCCGGTCGCTGGGCGGGGCCTTCTCGCCGAACTGGCGCAGGTGCACCTTGCTCGACTTGTAGGAGCAGTGCTCGCTCCACATGATCGAGTACATCGCCAGCTCGGCCTGGGTGGGCCGCCGGTCGAGGATCTGCCGGATCCGCTCGTACTCGTCGTCGCGGAGCCCCAGCTCGGCGTACGGCTGGAGCTCACCGGGGGTGTCCCCGGCGCGCGGCACGGTGTCCAGGCCGTCGGCCCAGTCGGCGGTCGCCGGCCCGGGACGCCCGGCCGGCGGCACGACGGCGGCCGGACGCGGCTCCACCGGCTGCGCCGGCGCGGCCGGGAAGGCCTCCGGGTTATCCCGTACCTCGTCCGGATGGGTGGTCATGACGTCTCCTCGCTGCGCTCGCGTCCGCCCGACGGGCGGGTGAGCCGACCGATGATGCCGCGCACGGTCACGCCGGCGCCCCCACCAGGTGCTTGAGCACCGAGGTGAAGAAGCCGAGGCCGTCCAGGGAGGGGCCCGTGAGCGCCTCCACCGCGTGCTCGGGATGCGGCATGATGCCGACCACGTTGCCGGCGGGATTCGTGATCGCGGCGATGTCGCGCTGCGACCCGTTGGGGTTGCCGCCGACGTAGCGGGCGACGACCCGGCCCTCGGCTTCGAGCTGGTCCAGCGTCGCGGTGTCGGCGACGTAGCAGCCCTCGCCGTTCTTGACCGGGATCAGCACCTCCTGGCCGGGCTGGAACGCGTTGGTCCACGCGGTGCCGGTCGACTCGATGCGCAGGACCTGGTCGCGGTTGCGGAAGTGCAGGTGCTGGTTGCGGGTGAGCGCCCCGGGCAGCAGGTGCGCCTCGCAGAGGATCTGGAAGCCGTTGCAGATGCCGAGCACGGGCAAGCCGCCCCGGGCCGCGTCCACGATCGTCTGCATGACCGGCGCGAACCGGGCGATGGCGCCGCAGCGCAGGTAGTCGCCGTAGGAGAAGCCACCGGGCAGGACGACGGCGTCGACCCCGTGCAGCTGCGGGTCACCGTGCCAGAGGCGGACCGGCTCGGCGCCCGCGATCCGGACGGCCCGGGCGGCGTCCCCGTCGTCGAGCGAGCCGGGGAAGGTGACCACACCGACCCGGGCGGTCACGAGCGGGCGTCCACGGTCTCGTCGGCCTCGACCACGCGGACCGTGAAGTCCTCGATGACCGGGTTGGCGAGCAACTTGTCGGCGATCTCCCGGGCGCGGTCCAGGTCCGGTTCACCGGTGAATTCGATCTCGATCCGCCTGCCGATCCGAACCGAGGCGACGTCGCTGACGCCGAGCCGGGGCAGCGCGTTTGCGACGGCCTGGCCCTGGGGATCGAGGATCTCGGGCTTGAGCATGACGTCGACGACGACGCGAGGCACTGGGCACTCCTGACTGTGTACGCAGTTGGGTGCCGACCCACAACGGGCGAGCGCAGCCAGCCTACCTGGCAGATACCGCCCCGGACGCACCGGCCGGACGCGGTTCAGGCAGTGATCGACATTCCCGGCGTGGGGCCGGGAGACCGATACGGGTTCGTTGCGATCCCGATGCGTATCCGTTGCCGACCGGCCCGTTTCGCCCCGCTCCGTCGGGACGTCGGACTGCCGCCCGATCGCCCGGCCCGCCATATCACCTCATCCATCATTTCCGATGGATCCCTTGTGAACGACATCTCAGGGGCCCTACCGTACATCGTCGTACGTCGATCGGACGTGCCCGACCGTCGGGCCACCCCCGCCCGCCGGCCGTCAGCTCGACCCGGTGAACCCGGGCCCCGTCCCCGAAGGAGCCCCCATGCGCATCCGATCCATGATCGCGGTGCTGGCCACCGCAGCGGCCGGCCTGCTCGGCGCCAGCTCCGGCGCCCTCGCCGCACCCGTCAGCCCGTACATCATCGGCGGTGGCACCGTCTCGTCGGCCCCGTGGGCCGCCGCCGTGTTCAGCAACGGCTCGTTCACCTGCTCCGGCACGATCATCGCGCCGCAGTGGGTGCTCACCGCCCGGCACTGCGTGAGCGGCACGATGTCCGTCCGGGTCGGCAGCGTCTACCGCTCCTCCGGCGGCCAGACCCGCACCGTCAGCGCCAGCTACAGCCGCTACGACCTGGCCCTGCTGCGCCTGTCCAGCTCGGTGAGCACCTCGTACGTCACGCTGGCCAACAGCAACCCGCCGATCAACTCCACCAACTCGATCTACGGCTGGGGCATGACCTGCTACAGCGGCTGCTCGGCCTCCACCCAGCTCAAGACCGCGTCGGTCCGGGTGACCAGCAACAGCGCCACCGACGCGTACGGCGGGCAGGCGATCCGGAGCACCCGGATCAACGGCAACGCCTGGCGGGGCGACTCGGGCGGCCCGCAGTTCTACAACGGCGCGCAGGTCGGCGTCGCCTCCACCGCCGACGGGCAGAGCATCCAGAACTACGGCAGCGTCGCGTACAACCGGGCCTGGATCTCCCAGACGGCCGGTGTCTGACGGTTAGCGCCACGCTAGGCGCGGATGGCCGGCAGCGCGCCGGCCGTCCGCGCCGCGCCGTTTTGCAGCATCCGATCAGGTGAACAAGGCCGACGACCGGGCGCCCGCCGCCCTGACAGCATCAGAAGCGTGCTGGTCGTGACGACGGAGCAACTACCCGGGTACGAGATCCGCCAGATCCTCGGCGAAGTGGTGTCATCGATGGCCAGGACGCGGAACCCGTACCGCGAGGGGGTCAAGAACCTGCGCGGTGGCGCGTACGACCCGATGGCCCCGGACAACCTCACCAGGTGGCGTACGGACTCGGTGGCCCGGCTCGGCGAGGAGGCCCGCCGCCTCGGCGCGAACGCCGTGGTGGGGATGCGCTTCGACAGCCGCGACTGCGGCGAGATGTGGATGGAGATCTGCGCGTACGGCACGGCGGTGGTCGTGGCGCCCAAGATGCCCGACGTCATGCCGCCCGACCAGCCGCTGGTCGCAGCGGAGACCGCGCACGACCCGGCCTTCGCCGAGTCCCCGGGCGGCATCGCCGAACCGGCGAGCGCCCCCAACCTCCGCACCGCGGCGGAAACCCCCACCCGCGACGCCTGACCCATCCACCCCGCCCGGCGCCCGCCCCGACCCTGGGGGAGTGGTCAGAGGATGGGGGGTGGGGTGTAGGTAGCGGCGGCGGGGTGGGCTTCCGTCACGGCGGCGATGCGGCGGGCGACCGCCTCGACCTGGGCCGGGGCGGCACCTACGAAGGCGGAACGGTCGGCGACCAGCGCGTCGATCTCGGCGCGGGTCAGGCCCAGGCGGCCGTCCGCCGCCAGGCGGTCGAAGAGGTCGTTCTCGGCGGCGCCCTTCTCGCGCATGCCCAGTGCCACCGCGACCGCGTGCTCCTTGATCACCTCGTGGGCGACCTCACGGCCGACGCCGCGCCGGACCGCCGCCACCAGGATCTTCGTGGTGGCCAGGAACGGCAGGAAGCGCTCCAGCTCCCGGTTGACCACCGCCGGGTACGCGCCGAACTCGTCCAGCACGGTGAGGAAGGTCTGGAACAGCCCGTCGGCGGCGAAGAACGCGTCCGGCAGGGCGACCCGGCGGACCACCGAGCAGGAGACGTCCCCCTCGTTCCACTGGTCGCCGGCCAGTTCGCCGACCATCGACAGGTAGCCGCGGATGATCACGGCGAAGCCGTTGACGCGCTCGCTGGAGCGGGTGTTCATCTTGTGCGGCATCGCGCTGGAACCCACCTGGCCCGGCCTGAAGCCCTCGGTGGCCAACTCCTGGCCGACCATCAGCCGGATCGTGGTCGCCAGCGACGACGGGGCGGCGGCGATCTGGGCCAGCGCGGAGAGCACCGCCAGGTCGATCGAGCGCGGGTAGACCTGCCCGACGCTGTCGAGGACCCGGCTGAAGCCGAGGTGCCCCGCCACCCGGCGCTCCAGCTCCGCCACCCGCTCGGCGTCGCCGTCGAAGAGGTCGAGCTGGTCGGCGGCGGTGCCGACCGGGCCTTTGATACCGCGCAGCGGATACCAGTTGATCAGATCGTCCAGCCGCTCGTACGCGATGAGCAGCTCCTCCGCGGCCGACGCGAAGCGCTTGCCCAGCGTGGTGGCCTGCGCCGCGACGTTGTGCGAGCGGCCGGTCATGACCAGGTCGGAGTGCTCGACGGCGAGGCGGGCGAGCCGGGCGAGGGTGGCGACCACGCGGTCGCGGATCAGCTCCAGCGAGCGGCGCACCTGGAGCTGCTCGACGTTCTCGGTGAGGTCCCGGGAGGTCATCCCCTTGTGCACGTGCTCGTGCCCCGCGAGCGCGCTGAACTCCTCGATCCGGGCCTTCACGTCGTGCCGGGTGACCCGCTCCCGCTCGGCGATCGAGGCCAGGTCGACCTGGTCGAGCACCCCCTCGTACGCCTCGACCACGCCGTCGGGCACGGGGACGCCGAGGTCCCTCTGGGCCCGGAGCACGGCGAGCCAGAGCCGCCGCTCCATCCGGATCTTCTCCTCGGGCGACCAGAGGGCGACCAGCTCGGGTGAGGCGTACCGGTTGGCGAGCACGTTCGGGATCGTCACGTACCTCAGTCTTTCACGTCGTCCGGGACGGCCCGGACGAGGACGTCCGCCGCCCACCAGTTCGGACGCCGCGCCCAGCGCCCTGGCCGGCACGATCAAGTAGGTCCCGGGCCAAACTCATGCCCCGGGACGCAGAAAGCACTGGAACAGGACCAGGACCGCGCTGAAGAGTACGGCGACTTTCCGCAGAAGGAGGTGGGAACGTCGGCGCTCCGGCCGCCGAGCAGGCACGCCGCGCGTGCCACCTCACAATCCGCGGCCCGGGTCACCAGGCGGGGCGGGCGGCCGGGTCGAGGGCGAGGTCCCGGAGCTGCTCCGGGGTGAGCACGAACCGCCCGTCATCGCTGCGCAGCGAGATCCTGATCCAGGTGCCGTCGGGGTACAGGACGTCGACCCGCCGGAAGTGGGTCACGTCCCCGCCCTCGACGGCTTCCGAGACGTGTGCGGTCTCCCGGACGCGCGCACCGTCCGGCCCCGTCGACAGGCCGCACGAGTGGACGATCTGCTTCCCGCAGTCCATGACGTCGCGGTTCAGGCCCGGCTGCGGCTCAGCCAGGGCCAGGACGGACAAGTCGTTGCCGAACGCGCCGGTGGGGTCGACCGGATAGGCGCGCACCGAGAAACCGACGTTGCGGTAGTCCTCGGACGCGCCCCCGACCGGCGCGTCGCCGGCCGGACCCGTCGGAACGACGCCAAGGCCCACCGCGGTCGGTGGCACCCACCGGACTCCGGGCACCCGCGCCACGAGGGCCGCCACCACCCCACCCTGGTAGCGCCCGGACGCCTCCGTGGGCAGGTTCTGGTTGCTCTTGCGGTGCGGGGGGCGCGAGGCGGATGCCGGGGCTGCCGGCTGCACGTCCGGACGGTCGACCACCAGGCTCGCGCCCAGCACCAGCGCGAGGACCCCGCCGGCCGCCGAGGCGTACGCCCCGAGCCGGCGCGTGCGGACGAGCCGGCGCTGCCGCAGGATCACCCCGTCCAGGTCGATCGAGGAAGGCGGCGCGTCGCCGATCGCCGCGTCGAAGATCTCCCGGTACGTCACGCGAACCTCCCCGCCCCCAGGGCCGGCTGGTCCACGGCCAGCAGGCGTAGCGACTCCAACGCTCTGGCGGCCTGGCTCTTCACCGTGCCGGTGGTGACGCCGAGGATCTGCGCGGTCTCCTCCACGGAGAGGTCGCAGTAGAAGCGCAGCACCACCACGGCGCGCCGTCGCTCGGGCAGTTTCCCGAGCAGTTCGAGCAGCAGCTCCCGGTCGGCCAGGTCGGGCTCGGAGTCCGGCGCGGCACCGTCGGGAACCTCGTCGGTGCTGCGTTCGCGCCGCCACGGCCGCCGCCGCTCGTCCAGCCAGACGCGCGTGAGCACCCGCCGGGCGTACGCGTCGACGTTCTCCGCCGCGCAGACCCGCGACCAGGCCCGGTAGAGCTTGCCCAGCGTGATGGAGACCAGGTCGTCGGCGGTGTGCCAGTCCCGGCAGAGCAGGTACGCCATGCGGCGCAGGTGCTCCAGCCGGGCCTCGACGAACTGCCGGTACTCGTCCTCGTCCGCCCGCTTCACCCGTTCCGCCTCCGCCGCCTCATGCCCAAGGGACGGAGCTCGGGGCCGGGCAGGTTGCCCGCGCCGGCGTCAGCGTTCGAGGATGGCGGTCACGCCCTGGCCGCCGGCGGCGCAGATGGAGATCAGGCCCCGGCCGCCGCCCTTCTCCGCCAGCAGCTTCGCCAGGGTCGCCACGATCCGGCCACCGGTGGCCGCGAACGGGTGCCCGGCGGCCAGCGACGAGCCGTTGACGTTCAGCTTCTCCCGGTCGATCG
This sequence comes from Micromonospora sp. SD12, assembly GCF_052068495.1. Lineage (NCBI taxonomy): Bacteria > Bacillati > Actinomycetota > Actinomycetes > Micromonosporales > Micromonosporaceae > Micromonospora > Micromonospora sp. SD12. The sequence goes on from NZ_JBQHDF010000001.1 coordinate 396,136, forward strand.
CGCCGAGCGGGGCGTCCAGCCCCAGCCGGTCCTTGCAGAACTCCGGGGACTCCCAGGCGGCCAGGGTGGCCAGCACCTGCGAGGCGAACGCCTCGTGGATCTCGTAGTAGTCGAAGTCCTGAAGCGTCAGCCCGGCCCGCTCCAGCAGTCGGGGCACCGCGTAGGCGGGAGCCATCAGCAGCCCCTCGTCGCCGTGCACGAAGTCGACGGCGGCGGCCTGCGACCAGGAGAACCACGCCAGCACGGGCAGGTTGTGCTCGCGGGCCCACTCCTCGCTGGCCAGCAGCACCGTCGAGGCGCCGTCGGTCAGCGGCGACGAGTTGCCGGCCGTCATGGTCGCCGCCTCGGCGTCGGGTCCCTTCGCGCCGAAGACCGGCTTCAGCGCGCCGAGCCGCTCCAGGCTGGTGTCGGGACGCAGGTTCTGGTCCCTGGTCAGCCCGAGGTAGGGGGTGAGCAGGTCGTCGAAGAACCCCCGGTCGTACGCGGCGGCGAGCCGCTGGTGCGAGCGCAGCGCCAGCTCGTCCTGGGCCTGCCGGTCGACCTGCCAGCGCAGCGCCGTGCGGGCGGCGTGCTCCCCCATCGACAGCCCGGTACGCGGCTCCGCGTTGCGCGGGATCTCCGGCTTGAACGGCTGGGTGGGGCGCAGCCTGGCGGCGATCTTCAGCCGCTCGCCGAGGGTGCGGGCGCTGTTGAGCCGGAGCAGGGTGCGGCGCATCTCCTCGTTGACCGCGAGCGGCGCGTCGGAGGTGGTGTCCACGCCACCGGCGATGCCGACCTCGATCTGCCCGAGGGCGATCTTGTTGGCGACCAGGATGGCCGCCTCCAGCCCGGTGCCGCAGGCCTGCTGGATGTCGTACGCGGGGGTGTGCGGGTCGAGCTTCGAGCCGAGCACGACCTCGCGGGTCAGGTTGAAGTCCTTCGCGTGCTTGAGCACCGCGCCGGCCACCACCTCGCCGACCCGCTGGCCGGCCAGGCCGAACCGGGCGACGAGCCCGTCCAGCGCGGCGCCCAGCATGTCGGCGTTCGACGCGCTGGCGTACCGCGAATTGGACCGCGCGAAGGGGATGCGGTTGCCGCCGATGACCGCGACCCGCCGGATGCTCTGCACGATCCCGCCTCCTCGAAAGACTTGCCCTTACCTTACTCGCCAGTAGGCTACGCCTATGACCGACAGGTACGCGAGCTTCGTCCGATCGGGGGCCGGCCGCACGCTGGTCAAGCGCCTCGGGCTGCCCGACCCGCCGCGACTGCGCCGACACACCCCCGGCGACCCCATCGTGCCCGGCCCCGTCCTGCTGGGCGCCGCGACCGGCGGCCGGCTCGCCGAGCAGGCCGGCAAGGTCCTGACCACCGCCGGGGTCGAGCTGCGCGATCCCGGCGCCGCGGAGTCCACCGAGCGCTTCGCCGCCCTGGTGTACGACGCCACCGGCATCACCGACTCCGCCGAGCTGCGCCAGCTGTACGACTTCTTCCACCCGCGCGCCCGCTCGGTGCTGCCCAGCGGCCGGGTCGTCGTGCTCGGCACCCCGCCCGACGAGTGCGGCTCGCCCCGGGAGGCGACCGCCCAGCGGGCCCTGGAGGGGCTGACCCGCAGCATCGGCAAGGAGTTCGGCCGGGGCGTCACCGCCCAGCTCGTGTACGTGACGAGGGACCCGGACGCCGGCACCTGGACCAGCGTGGAGGCGACCCTGCGGTTCCTGCTCTCCGGCCGCTCCGCGTACGTCTCGGGGCAGGTCGTGCGGGTCGGCGCCGGCACGGCCGTCGCCCCGGGCGACTGGGACCGCCCGCTGGACGGGCAGGTCGTGCTGGTCACCGGGGCGGCCCGGGGCATCGGCGCGGCGCTGGCCCGGGTGCTGGCCCGCGACGGGGCCCGGGTCGTGGCGCTGGACATTCCGGCGGCCGGGGACGAGCTGGCGGCGGTCACCAACGAGATCGGCGGCACCGCCGTCCAGCTCGACCTGACCGCCCCCGACGCCCCGCAGCGGCTCGCCGAGCACCTGGCTGAGCGGCACGGGCGGGTCGACGTGGTCGTGCACAACGCCGGGATCACCCGCGACAAGACCCTCGGCCGGATGGACGCCGACCGGTGGGACTCGGTGCTCGACGTCAACCTCTCCAGCCAGGAGCGGATCAACGACGTGCTGCTGGAGCGGGAGCTGATCCCGGCCGGCGGCCGGATCGTCTCGGTCTCCTCGATCGCCGGCATCGCCGGCAACCGGGGCCAGACCAACTACGCCACCAGCAAGGCGGGCGTGATCGGGCTCGTCGAGTCGCTCGCCCCGGCGCTGCGCGAACGGCAGATCAGCGTCAACGCGGTCGCCCCCGGTTTCATCGAGACCCGGCTGACGGCGCGCATCCCGCTGGTGCTGCGCGAGGCGGGCCGGCGGATGAACAGCATGTCCCAGGGCGGGCTGCCGGTGGACGTCGCCGAGACCATCGGCTGGCTGGCGTGGCCGGCCTCCGGCGCGGTCAGCGGCAACGTCGTCCGGGTCTGCGGCCAGAGTCTGCTGGGGGCGTGATGGCGAGGCGAGAACAGCCGGCGCCGGACCCGGACGACCTGTCGGTGCACGAGCTGATCGACGGCCCGACCGAGATCCTGTCGCAGGACACCCTGGACGCGATCCGCGGGCCGGAAGCGTCCGGCCACGACCTGAGCCTCGAACAGACGCACGACCTCTCCGCCTCCGCCGTCGAGGCGACGCAGGACCTCTCGGGCGGGGGTCCGGCCGGGACGGGTGCCCGGGAGCGCGTCGAGCTGCCCCGGATGCCGGCGGCCGGGGCGCTCTACCGGCGGGCGCTGCTCGGCGCGCTGCCCGGCCTCGGCGGTGGGCGGCGCTCGGCGGGCGTCCCGGCGGTCGAGCTGGCCGTCGGCGGGATCGCCGTCGACCGGACGCACCTCGCCGACTACGACCGGGTCTGCGGGTTCCGGCTCACCGACCGGCTGCCCGCCACGTTCCCGCACGTCATGGGCTTTCCGCTGGCGCTGCGGCTGATGACCGCGCCGGAGTTCCCCATCCCGCTGAACGGTGTGGTGCACGTCGGCAACCGGATCACCGTGCACCGCCCGGTCACCGCCGACGAGACCCTCGACTTCCGCGCGTACGCCGAGAACCTGCGCCCGCACGAACGGGGGCGGCAGGTCGACGTGGTGCTCGTCGGCTCGGTCGGCGCGGAGGAGGTCTGGCGGGGCGTCTCGACGTACCTCGGCAGGGAGGGCAAGCGGGGCGGCGGCGGGCGGCGCGACCAGCCCGGGCGGCCCACGACGCCGGCCGGCTCGGCGCGCTGGCGGGTCGAACCCCGCGTCGGTACGGACTACGCGCGGGTCTCCGGCGACCACAACCCGATCCACACCTCGCGCCTCGGCGCGCGGCTGTTCGGTTTCCCCCGGCCGATCGCGCACGGGATGTGGAGCAAGGCGCGCTGCCTGGCCGCGCTGGAGAACCGGCTGCCGGACGCCTACACGGTCGAGGTGGCCTTCAAGCTCCCGGTGCCGCTGCCGAGCACGGTGAGCTTCCGTCTGCTGCCGGAGGGCGGTTTCGCCCTGCACGACTCGCGCGGCCGGCCGCACCTGGCGGGCCTCGTGCGCTGAGCCACCCCCGGCCGGAGCTGGGCCGCCCCCGCCGAGGTTGACGCGCCCCTGACGAAGCTGACACGCCCCTGCCGGATCCGCTCCCGGGCTTGGCAGGGGCGCCTCCGTGCGCTAGGTTGTTCTCACATCGAGATGTTCTCAGGATGAGAGAGACATGGTTGACGAGCAGGACTTCCTGGCCGCGTACGACCCCCGGGCCTATCCGTCGGTCGCCGTGACCGTCGACGTGGTGGCGCTGACCATCCGGGACGGCGCGCTGCACCTGCTGCTGATCCGGCGCGGCCAGCCCCCCTTCGAGGGCCACTGGGCGCTGCCCGGCGGATTCGTCCGCCCCGACGAGGACCTCGCAACCGGCGCCCGGCGGGAGCTGGCCGAGGAGACCGGGCTCGGCGGCGAGGGGCTGCGCCGCGTACACCTGGAGCAGTTGGGCAGCTACGGCGCCCCCGACCGCGACCCGCGGATGCGCGTCGTCTCCGTCGCCCACCTCGCGTTCGCCCCCGACCTGCCGGACCCGGCCGCCGGCACCGACGCCGACGAGGCGACCTGGCTGCCGGTGACCGCGCTGACCAGCCGGCAGCTCGCCTTCGACCACGGCCGGATCATCGACGACGCGCTGGAGCGGGCCCGGTCCAAGCTGGAATACACCCCGCTCGCCACGCGCTTCCTCGCCGGCGAGTTCACCGTCAGCGAGCTGCGCGCCGTCTACGAGACGGTCTGGGGCCACCCGCTGCACGCCGGCAACTTCCACCGCAAGGTGCTCTCCGTGCCGGGCTTCGTGGAGAGCACGGGCACCAGCACCGAACGCGGCGGCGCCCGCGGCGGCCCCCGCGCCAAGCTCTACCGGGCCGGCGACGCCCGGCTGCTGCACCCGGCGCTGCTGCGCCCCGCCCGCGAGGAGACGGTGCGATGAGGACCGCGGAAGCCGTCCGCCTGGTCACGGCGGCCCGCACCGACGCCGACCTGTTCGGCACGGACCAGCCGGCCCGCCGCTACCGCGAGCTGGTCGCGGCCCTGCACCCCGACCGCCTGCCGGCCGACCCGGCGGTACGCGCCGAGGCCACCGACGCGTTCATCCGGGTCACCACCCGCTGGCGGGCCCGGCAGGTCACCGTGCTCGGCGACTACCGCCTCGGCACGCCGGTCCACTCGGGCGACCTGGCCGACCTCTACGACGTCGACGCCGACCGGCTGCTCAAGCTGCCCCGGCGCCCCACCGACAACGACCTGATGGCCCGCGAGGCGCACGCCCTGCGCACCATCGCCGAGCGCGGCGACCCGCGCTACCTGCCGTACGTGCCCCGGCTGGTGGACTCGTTCCGGCACTCCGACGCCGCCACCGGCGCCGAACGGCGGATCAACGTGCTCGCCACCGCCCCCGGCCTGCACGACCTCGACGAGGTTCGGCGCGCGTACCCGGACGGGGTCGACGCCCGCGACGTGGCCTGGATGTGGCGAAGGCTGCTGGTGGCGCTCGGCCTGGCCCACCGGGCGGGCGTCGTGCACGGCGCGGTCCTGCCGCCGCACGTGCTGATCGAGCCGGACGGGCACGGCGTGGTGCTGGTCGACTGGTGCTTCTCCGCGCCCGTCGGCAGCACCGTCCCCGCGCTGGTGCCCGGCTACGACGCGCGGTGGTACCCCGACGAGGTCCCCCGGAAGCGACCCTGCGGGCCGGGCACCGACATCGCGATGGCGAGCCTCTGCATGAGCTGGCTGATGGGGCCACGTGCGCCCCGCGAGCTGGACGCCTTCGCGCGGGGCTGCCGCCAGCGGGCGCTGGGCGCCCGGCCCGACGACGCGTGGCTCCTGCTGCGCGAACTGGACGAGGTGCTGGAGCGGCTCTACGGGCCGCGCACCTTCCGACCCTTCACCCTCACCCCGTAAGGAGCTGTCATGGGCAGTGGAATGTGGTCCACCGACGTGTACGACGCCGCCGACCGCTACCGCCGGAAGACCGGCAAGAGCGCGTTCTCCTACAGCGACAGCGGGGCGCGCAAGGTGCACCCCGCCCTCGACCCCCGCGACGCGATGCGCGAGAGCCGCGACTCGGCCGAGCACCCCCGGTCGACGCCCATCGCGGTGCTCTTCGACGTCACCGGCTCGATGCGCAACGTGCCGCGCGTCCTGCAGACCAAGCTGCCGCAGCTGCTCGGGCTGCTGCAACGGCAGGGCTACGCCAGCGACCCGCAGATCATGTTCGGCGCGATCGGCGACGCCACCTGCGACCGGGTGCCCTTGCAGGTCGGCCAGTTCGAGTCGGACAACCGGATGGACGACGACCTGGGCCGGATCGTGCTGGAGGGCGGCGGCGGCGGGCAGATGACCGAGTCGTACGAGCTGGCCATGTACTTCATGGCCCGGCACACCGTGACCGACGCCTGGGAGAAGCGCGGCCGGCGCGGCTACCTGTTCATCATCGGCGACGAGCTGGCGTACCCGCAGGTGAAGTCCCGGGAGGTGGCCCGCGTCATCGGCGGCGACCTGCGCGAGGACGTGCCGCTGCGGCAGATCGTCGACGAGGTGACCCGCCGCTGGGACACCTACTACCTGCTCCCCGCCGGCAGCCACTACTCCGGCAACGCCAAGGTGCTCGACTCGTGGCGGGACCTGCTCGGGCAGAACGCCGTCGTGCTGGACGACCTCGACGCGGTCTGCGAGACGATCGCGCTCACGGTCGGGCTCGGCGAGCAGGCCATCGACCTGGACGAGGGCCTGCGCGACCTCGACCGGGCCGGCTCCGGCGCCACCGGCACCGTCTCGAAGGCGCTGGCCCGCCTGCGCGGAGGGCGGCGCGCCGAGGTGTCGACGCTGCCCGCGTTCCGCGACACCGGCGGCGAGGTGACCCGGCTGTGAACCACGTGACGACGGTCGCCCTCGGCTCCGGCGGCGGCTGCGGCTCCGGAGGGGAGGCCCGGTGAGCAGGCACGTGGCGGTGGTCGACCTCGGCTTCGGCGACGCCGGCAAGGGCACGGTCGTGGACTGGCTCTGCGCCACCCGGCCCGTGCACACGGTGGTCCGCTTCAACGGGGGCGCGCAGGCGGCGCACAACGTCGTGCTGCGCGACGGTCGGCACCACACGTTCGCGCAGTTCGGCGCCGGCACGTTCCACCCCGGCGTCCGTACGCACCTGTCGCGGCACGTGGTGGTGGACCCGCTCGCGCTGGCCGCCGAGGCCGACCACCTCGCCTCGGTCGGGGTGCCCGACGCGCTCGACCGGTTGACCGTCGACGGGGAGGCGCTGCTCGCCACCCCGTACCACCGGGCCGCCAACCGGGCCCGGGAGATCGCCCGGGGAGCCGACCGGCACGGCTCCTGCGGGCTCGGGGTGGGCGAGGCCGTCGCGTACGGTCTCGCCCACCCCGACGAGGCGCCCCGGGTGGCCGACTGCGCCGACCCGGGGCGGCTGCGCCGCCGGCTGACCGCCCTGCGGGACCGGCTGACCGCTGAACTCGGCCCGCTGGACGCGCCGCCCGTCGCCGACTGCCTGCCCGCGTTCACCGGTTTCGCCGCGCGGGTCGCGATCGTCGACCGGAGCTGGCTGGCCGGGGCGCTGCGCGCCGGCACCTGCGTCTTCGAGGGCGCGCAGGGGGTGCTGCTCGACGAGTGGCACGGCTTCCACCCGTACACGACGTGGAGCACCACCACCTTCGCCAACGTCGACGGCCTGCTCGCCGAGGCGGGCCAGGCCGGTACGGCCACCCGGATCGGGGTGCTGCGCGTGGTCACCACCCGGCACGGCCCCGGCCCACTGGTTACCGAGGACCCGGCCCTGCCGCTGACCGACCCGCGCAACCCGACCAACCCGTGGCAGGGGCGGTTCCGGTTCGGCCACTTCGACGCGGTCGCCCACCGGTACGCCCTCGCCGCCGCCGGCGGGGTCGACGGCCTGGCGCTGACCCACCTCGACCTCGCCGGACCCACGCTGCGGATCTGCCGCCGCTACGACACCACCGACCGGCTCGCCCCGGGCCCGCCCGGCGACCTGGACCGGCAGGCCGCGCTCACCGCCCGCCTGCTGCGCTCCCGCCCCGTGTACGACGACGCCCCGCCGCCCGACTGGACGGCGGCGGTGCGGGAGGAGCTGGGCGCGCCCGTGGTGCTGACCTCGCGGGGCCCCACCGCCGACGACAAGACCCCACACGGCCCGCTGCTCGCCCCGTGCCCCCTCCCGCCGGCCGGAACGCCGGCCGCGGCGTCGGCGTGACGCCCGCCGGAGGCCCGGGCGGGTCGATCCGGCGACTCGCCCACCGGGCGGATCGGGCCCGGCCAGCATGGGAGGCATGGAGTCCGCGCTCGACCTGCTCCGGCAGCTGGTCACCTCACCGTGGGTGTACCTGCTGATCTTCGGGCTCACCGCGGTCGACGCGTTCTTCCCCGCCGTACCCGGTGAGGCAGCCGTGATCACCGCCGCCGTGCTCGCCACCGGCGGCGACCCCAGCCTGGTGGCGGTGATCGTCGCCGCCGCGCTGGGGGCCCTCGCCGGCGACCACGTCTCGTACGCCATCGGTCGCGGCGGCGGCGCGAACCGGCTCGCCCGTTTCCCGGCCGACAGCCGGCGCCGGGCCAGCTCGGAGTGGGCCCGGCGGGCGGTGCACCGGCGCGGCGGGCTGATCCTGACCACCGCCCGGTACGTCCCCGGTGGCCGGACGGCGGTGACCCTCACCATGGGCGCGGTCCGCTACCCGCTCCGGTCGTTCCTGCTCTTCGACGCCGTCGCGGCGGTGAGCTGGGCGCTCTACTGCGCCCTGCTCGGCTACTTCGGCGGGCTGGCCTTCGAGCGCGACCCGATCAAGGGCATCCTCGCCGGCGTGGGCCTGTCGCTGGCGATCACCCTCCTGCTGGAGTCGTTCCGCTGGCTACGCCGCCGCAGGCGCCGCTGAACCGGGCGACGGGTCAGGAGGGGGTGGCCCGTGGGTGCCAGGTGGCGCCACGGAGGAGTTGGCCGGCGCCCAGCCAGGCGACGTTCATCATCCGGGTCGCGGTCTTCTCCGGGTCGGCGTCGGGGTGGTCGGCGAGCCAGTCCGCCAGCGACTCGGTCGCCCCCACGAGGGCGTACGCGACGACCTCCAGGTCGGTCTCGCCCACCTCGCGGCCCTCGGCGCGCAGCGCGTGGTCGAGCATCCCGGCGACCACGTCGACCAGCCGGGCCCGCATGCCGGCCAGTTCGCCGGCGAAGGGCTGCTCGCCCCGGGCCTGCCGGTAGAGCACCGCCCACCCGTCGCGGTGCGCCCCGACGAAGCCGAAGAACGCGCGCAGCCCCCGCCAGAGTCGCTCGTCGGCCGGCAGTTCGGGGGCGGCCGCCCCGGCGATGGCCTGCATCATCCGGGTGCCCTCCCGGTGCAGGCAGGCGACGAAGAGTTCTTCCTTCGTGCCGAGGTACGCGTAGACCATGGGCTTGGAGATGCCGGCGTCCTCGGCGATCTCGTCCATGCTGGCCGCGTGGAAACCCCTGCGTGAGAACACTTTCACGGCCGCGTCGAGCATCTGCTGCTCGCGTACGGCGCGGGGTAGGCGCTTGAAGGTGGGTGGGGTGGACACCTTGCGAGCATACCTACTCGCCCGTAAGGTTACGCACGAGTAGCCAACACCCGGAAGGTGCAGCCCCATGACTGACTTCGACCCGGCCAACTTCGCGAACGTCGGCCCCAAGGAGTTCGCCCAGCTGGTCAAGTCCACCCCGGACGACAAGATCGCCGAGGTGATGTCCGGCGACCTGCGCGGCAAGATCCTCGGTGAGGTCTTCGGCCGGATGCCGCAGCTCTTCCGCGCCGACCGGGCCGGCTCGACCAACGCGGTCATCCACTGGAACATCACCGGCCGCCCCGACGGTGGCACCGACACCTACGAGGTGGTCATCGCCGACGGCGCGTGCACCGTCAACGAGACCCCGCAGCACGACCCGAAGCTCAGCCTCACGATGGGCCCGGTCGAGTTCCTGAAGATCGTCTCCGGTGGCGCGAACCCCGTCATGATGTTCATGACCGGCAAGCTCAAGGCCAAGGGCGACCTGGGCCTGGCCGCCAACATCGCCAACCTGTTCGACATCCCCAAGGCCTGACATGGCCGAGTTCTCGCTCGACCTGAACGAGGAACAGCGGGATCTGCGCGACTGGGTGCACGGCTTCGCCGCCGAGGTCGTGCGCCCGGCCGCGGCCGAGTGGGACGCCCGGGAGGAGACCCCCTGGCCGATCATCCAGGAGGCGGCGAAGGTCGGCCTGTACGGCTTCGAGTTCCTCGCCACCTGCTGGGCCGACCCCACCGGCCTCTCCCTCCCGATCGCCAGCGAGGAACTCTTCTGGGGTGACGCCGGCATCGGCCTGGGCATCTTCGGCACCTCCCTCGCGGTGGCCGCCATCTACGGCGCCGGCACGCCCGACCAGATGGTCGAGTGGGTGCCGCAGTGCTTCGGCACCGTCGACGAGCCGGCCGTCGCCGCGTTCTGCACCACCGAGCCCGAGGCCGGCTCCGACGTCGGCGCGATGCGCACCCGGGCGGTCTACGACGAGGCCACCAACGAGTGGGTGCTGCGCGGGCAGAAGGCGTACGCCACCAACGGCGGGATCGCCGGGGTGCACGTGGTCACCGCCTCGGTCGACCCGACGCTCGGCTCCCGCGGGCAGGCGGCGTTCGTCATACCGCCGGGCACCGCCGGCCTCACCGCGACCCGCAAGCTGCGCAAGCTGGGCCTGCGCGCGTCGCACACCGCCGACGTCTTCCTCGACGACGTACGCGTGCCGGGGCGCTGCCTGCTCGGCGGCCGGGACGCCCTGTTCGAACGCCTCGACCGGGCCCGCTCCGGCAAGCGCGCCTCGGGCCAGGCGGCGATGCGCACCTTCGAGCTGTCCCGGCCCACCGTCGGCGCACAGGCGCTGGGCGTGGCCCGGGCCGCCTACGAGTACGCCCTGGACTACGCGAAGGAGCGGGTCCAGTTCGGCCGCCCGATCATCGAGAACCAGGCGGTCGCGTTCGCGCTCGCCGACATGAAGATGGAGATCGACGCGGCCCGGCTGCTGGTCTGGCGCGCCTCCTGGATGGGCCGCAACAACCGGCCCTTCACGGCCGGCGAGGGCTCGATGTCCAAGCTGAAGGCCGGCGAGGTGGCCGTCTCCGTCACCGACAAGGCCGTACAGCTGCTCGGCGGGGCCGGCTTCCTGCGGGACCACCCGGTCGAGCGCTGGTACCGCGACGCCAAGATCTACACCATCTTCGAGGGCACCTCCGAGATCCAGCGGCTCGTCATCTCCCGGGCCATCTCCGGCGTCCAGATCCGCTGACCGGCCGCCGGCGCGCTGCCGTACCGGACACGTGCCGGTCCGGGCGGCCGCCGCACCCGTACCACCGCGCACCTGATCTCCAGACCGCCCGCGTGGGGCCCCGGCCCGGGGTCCCACGCGCACCGCCTGAGGAGGTTGCGTCATGGACCTGCCGTTCGTCGTCGCCACCCTGACCCGACGCGGGTTGCTCACCCCCGGCCGGCCGATCCGCGTCGCCGCCCAGCTCCAGGCGCTGCGCAGGTGGGGCTGGAACATCGCCGGCGAGCTGCGCCAGGCCGCCGCCCGCGACCCCGACCGCACGGCCGTCGTCGACGAGCAGGGCACCAGGACGACGTACGCCGAACTGCTCGACCGGTCGGAGCGGCTGGCCCGGGGGATGCGGACGGCGCTCGGGGTGCGGCCCGGCGACCGGGTCGGCGTGCTCTGCCGCAACCACCCCGGCCTGGTCGAGTCGATCGTGGCCGCCACCCTGCTCGGCGCGGACGCGGTGCTGGTCAACACCGGGCTCTCCGCCGCGCAGCTCGCCACCGTGGCCGAGGAGCAGCGGCTGCGCGTGCTGGTGCACGACGCCGAGTTCGTCGACCGGGTCGCCAACCTCGCCGCCGAGGTGCTGCGCCTCGACGAGCGCGCCCGGGAGGAACTCGTGGTCGGCTCGCTTTCCGGCGAGCTGCGTCCCCCCGGGCGCGACGGCCGGATCATCGTGCTCACCTCCGGCACCACCGGCGCGCCCAAGGGCGCCCGGCGCCCCACCCCGAACGGCTTCGGCCCGCTGGTCTCCATCATCGACCGCATCCCGCTGCACGCCCGGGACACCGTCATGATCGCCGCGCCGCTCTTCCACACCTGGGGGTACGCCGCCCTCCAGGTCTGCTTCGCCCTGCGCGCCACGATCGTGCTGCACCGCCGCTTCGACCCGGCCGCCACGCTGGCCGCCCTGGTGGCACAGCGCTGCGACGCCCTCTTCGCCGTACCGGTGATGCTGCAACGGCTGCTGGAGGTGCCGCCGCCGGAGCCCCGCCCCCCGCTGAAGGTGGTCGCGGTCAGCGGCTCCGCGCTGCCGGGCGGCCTCGCCCCGCGGTTCATGGACGTCTACGGCGACGTCCTGCACAACCTCTACGGCTCCACCGAGGTCTCCTGGGCGTCCATAGCCGGCCCCGCCGAGCTGCGTGCGGCGCCCACCACCGCCGGCCGGGCACCGCACGGCACCCGGTTGCAGATCCTCGACGCGGCCGGCGAGCCGGTGCCACCCGGGCGGGTCGGCCGCATCTTCGTCGGCAACGAGATGCTCTTCGAGGGCTACACGTCCGGGACCACCCGGGAACACCGCGACGGCCTGCTCGACACGGGCGACCTGGGACGGCTCGACGCCGACGGGCTGCTCTTCGTCGACGGCCGGGCCGACGACATGATCGTCTCGGGCGGGGAGAACGTGTTCCCGTCCGAGGTGGAGGACCTGATCGCCCGGCTGCCGCAGGTACGCGAGGCCGCCGTGATCGGCGTACCGGACCCCCGGTACGGCCAGCGGCTCGCCGCGTTCCTCGCCCTGCACCCCGGCGAGACGCTCGACCCGGAGGCCGTCCGCGAGTACGTCCGGCACTACCTGGCCCGGTTCTCCGTACCCCGGGACGTGGTCTTCGTGAAGTACCTGCCCCGCAACGCCACCGGCAAGGTGCTGGCCCGCGAGCTGCACCGCTACTACTACAGCTGACCGTTCCCCGGCCGTTACTGCCCGGATGCTCCCCCGCCCCTAGGCTGGCGGCACCATGATCGGTTCCGGACCGCGCCGCCGTGCCCGACACCGCCACCATGCCCGTCACCGTCAGCCACGACCCCGGATGGCACCGCTCCTGCTGGTCGAGGCGGCGACACTGCTCTCCAACACCGGCAACGGGGTGGCCAACGTGGCCCTGCCCTGGCTGGTGCTCGAACGCACCGGCAGCCCCACCGCGGCCGGCGTGGTAGCGGCGGCCACCGCCCTGCCGCTGCTGCTGTCCGGCCTCGTCTCCGGCACCGTCGTGGACCTGCTCGGCCGGCGGCGTACGGCGCTGGTCTCCGACACGCTCTCCGCCGTCTCGGTCGCCGCGATCCCGGTGGTCGACGCGCTGCTCGGGCTGAACCTCGGCTGGATCGTGGCGCTGGCCGTGCTCGGGGCGGTGTTCGACCCGGCCGGCCTGACCGCCCGGGAGACCCTGCTGCCGGCCGCCGCACAGGCCGCTGGCTGGCGCATCGAACGCGCCAACGGGGTGCACGAGGCGGTATGGGGGCTCGCCTTCCTCATCGGGCCCGGCGTCGGCGGCGTGCTCATCGCCGCGATCGGCCCCGGCTCGACGCTCTGGGTCACCGCCACCGGCTTCGCGCTGGCCGTCGCGATGATCGCCGCCGTCCGGCTGCCGGGGGCCGGCCGCCCCGAACGCCCCCCGTCCGGGCTGTGGCGCGGCACCGTCGAGGGGCTGCGGTTCGTCTGGCAGGACCGTCTGCTGCGGACCATCGCGCTGCTCACGATGGTGCTGGCCGCGCTCTACCTGCCGGTCGAGGGGGTGCTGCTGCCGGCGTGGTTCGTCGGCCGGGGGGAGCCGGCCCGGCTCGGCGCGCTGCTCATGGCGATGAGCGCCGGCGGAGTCGTCGGTGCGCTCGCCTCCGGGGTGGCGGGCCGGCTGATCCGGCGGCACACCCTGATGGTGATCGCCCTCGTCGTCATCGGAATGGCCCTCGTGGGGCTGGCCACCCTGCCGCCGTTCCCGGCCATGATCGGCTTCGCCGTCGCGATCGGGCTCGCGTACGGGCCGGTCAACCCGCTGTCCAACTACGCCATGCAGACCCGCACGCCCGAACGGTTGCGCGGGCGCGTGGTCGGGGTGATGACCTCCTTCGCGTACGCCGCCGGCCCGGCCGGCTACCTGCTCGCCGGGCCACTGGTGGAGTGGCTCGGCCTGCGTACCGCCTTCCTGGTGCTGGCCGTGGCGCTGCTGGTGGCGACCCTGGGCGCCGCGCCGCTGCCGGCACTGCGGGCGCTGGACGAGCCACCCCGCTACCCGCCCGCCCCGCCCGGCGGCCCGACGAACCGGGTGGAGGAACGCGTCCCGCTCAACGGGCAGTACGCCCCCGCGTCGCACCGGGACGCGCCCCGCGTACAGGGGCGCGTCCGGGTCGAACAGCTGTGGCCGCCCGCCCCGCACCGGGACGCACCCGTTCGAGGCTGACTTCCCGCGTCAGGGATGGAGCGTCAACCCGGGCGTGGTGGCGATGGCCGTCAACTGCGCCACGGTGAGCACCGGCGGCGGACCGAACCGGAACGTCGGCGGCACACCGTCCCTGTCGCCGCCAAAGTTGTCCGTCGTCACCGTCACGGTCGTGCCGTCCGTCCGTTGCACCTGCGCCCAGCGCTGCTCAGCGCCCTCCTTACCGGGCTTGGCCCCGCCGATGGCGAGGGTCCCGCCGTCCGGCAGGCGCCTACTGGTGCAGGTACGGGAATCGGGAGCAGCGGCGCAGCCGACGGGCTCATCGGCAGCCGTCGGGACAAGCGTCACCGTAAGGTTGTCGGCCTGTCCGCCTCGCGTCAGCCGGGCGTGGGCGTAGTAGTGCCAGTGGCTCTTCTCGTAGGTGAACTGGACCAGGTCGCAGCCGGGGATCGTGCCGTCGACCGACAGCCCCGCCGGCACGACGGCCGACAGCGCCGGACGCAGCACGAGAGTCAGCCGGGCCACGCCGGCGTCGGGGCGCTCGGTCGGCCGGTCGCGCTTCGTGTCGTACGACTGCTGGGGCGCCGGCGGACCACTGGGCTCCGGTTCCACCACCGGACAGAGCGACGCGTCGGCGGACGGCGAGTCACCACCGACCGGCAGGGTGAGTCCTGCCGGCCCGGCGGCCGGGCCAGCGAGCAGCGCCGGTGTCACCGCGACTGCGGCTACCAGCGCGACCCCGGTGCCCGCCGCCGCCCAGGTCCGATGACGGCGGCGCTGCCGGTCGGCGGCGATCAGGTGGTCCACGTCGATCCGGGTCGGCGGCGGCGACGCCACCGCGGTGCGTAGCTGCCGGGCGAGTTCATCCATCGGTGCGTGCCCCCTCGGGTCGGGCCGGCACATCGACGAGGCGGCCCCGCAACGCCTCGATCGCGCGCGCCGACTGGCTCTTGACGGTGCCGGTGGTGCAGCCGAGTTCCCGGGCGGTCTCCTCCACGGACAGGTCGCAGAAGTAGCGCAGCACCAGGACCGCGCGGCGGCGCGGCGGCAGCTCGGCCAGCAGGGCGAGGATGGTCAGCCGGTCCGCGGCACCGTCGGTGGCGGAACGGACGGCGCCGTCGGGGACCTCGGCCCAGGCGGCCTCGCGCCGCCACGGCCGGCGCCGCTCGTCGAGCCAGACCCGCAGCAGGGTGCGCCGGACGTACGCGTCGGGGCTGTCCATCCGCGACACGCGCCGCCAGTGCCGCAGCAGCTTGACCAGCGCCGTCGACACCAGGTCGTCGGCCGTGTGCCAGTCACCGCAGAGCAGGTACGCCGTGCGGCGCAGCGGTTCCAGCCGCGCCCCGACGTACTCGCGGTAGCCCTCGATGTCGGCAGGCAATCCCGCCACCTCCTCGCCTCACCGCTCAAACGGAGGCGGGGAGGGTGGAGGTTGCCCGGTCAGCCCGGAATGCTGATCCGCCCCTCGACGGCGGCGGAGGCGATGTCGGTGCGGTGCTGCCCACCGGCCAACTCCACCCCACCCACCAGCGCGTACGCGGCGTCCCGCGCGGCGGGCAGGTCGGTGCCGGTGGCGGTGGCGCAGAGGACCCGGCCACCGGCGGAACGCAGCGCCCCGTCGGCGTCCCGGCGGGTGCCGGCGTGGATGATCCCCGCCGCCTCACCTCCGTTGATCACGTCGCCGGTGCGCGGGGCGGCCGGGTAGCCGTCGGCGGCGACCACCACCGTGACGGCGGCACCGTCGCGCCAGCGCAGCGGCGGGTGCCCGGCCAGCGTGCCGGTCGCGGCGGCGTGCAGCAGCCCGGCCAGCGGCGTCTCCAGCAGCGCGAGCACCACCTGCGTCTCCGGGTCACCGAAGCGGGCGTTGAACTCGATCACCCGGGGGCCGTCGGCGGTGATCGCCAGCCCGACGTAGAGCAGCCCCGCGAACGGGGTGCCCCGGCGGGTCATCTCCGCCAGGGTCGGGTGCACGACGTCGCGCATGACCTCGTCGACCAGGCCGGACGGCGCCCAGGGCAGCGGCGCGTACGCCCCCATGCCGCCGGTGTTCGGGCCGGTGTCGCCGTCGCCGATCCGCTTGAAGTCCTGCGCGGGCAGCAGCGGCACCGCCGCCTCGCCGTCGGTGACCACGAAGAGGGAGACCTCCGGGCCGGCCAGGTATTCCTCGACGACGACCCGGCCGCACTCCTCGGCGTGCCGCAGCGCGGCCGCGCGGTCGTCGGTCACCACCACACCCTTGCCGGCGGCGAGCCCGTCGTTCTTCACCACGTACGGCGCGCCGAACTCGTCCAGGGCCCTGCCGGTGCTCTCCGCGTCCGTGCAGGTGTACGCGCGGGCGGTCGGTACGCCGGCGGCGGTCATCACGTCCTTGGCGAACGCCTTCGAGCCCTCCAGCCGGGCCGCCTCCCCGGACGGCCCGAAGGCGGCGATCCCCTTGGCCCGTACGGCGTCGGCGACCCCTGCCACCAGCGGCGCCTCCGGCCCGATCACCACCAGGTCGGCTCCGGTCTCCACCGCCAGCGCGGCGACGGCCGCCGGATCGCACGGATCGACGGCCCGCAATGACGCGAGCGGAGCGATGCCGGGATTACCGGGCGCCGCGATCAGCTGCTCGACGGCCGGATCCGCAGC
The DNA here is from genome assembly GCF_052068495.1 of Micromonospora sp. SD12. Classification (NCBI taxonomy): domain Bacteria; kingdom Bacillati; phylum Actinomycetota; class Actinomycetes; order Micromonosporales; family Micromonosporaceae; genus Micromonospora; species Micromonospora sp. SD12. Next base: position 412,806 of record NZ_JBQHDF010000001.1, read on the forward strand.
CAGCCCCAGCGCGAGCGCATGCTCCCGCCCCCCACCACCAAGAAGAAGTACGCGCACACCCGCATCCTACTGACCCCCTCCCCCCGCCCCGTTGATCAAGATGTTCGCGTCCCATTTCCGCCCCGGGAAGGACCAGAACCTCTTGATCACCGCCGAGCGGGTGGGTCAGTAGGGATGTAGGGCCGCTTTAACCGTGTGGGGGATGTAGTCGGGGCGCAGCGTGTCGGCCCAGGTGAAGCGGAGGATCCGCCAACCGGCGTTGACCAGCCGATTCTGCCGCGCCCGGTCCTCGAAGACCGCCCCGGGCGTGTGGTGGGGTGCCTGCCCGTCCGCCTCGGCGATCACCCGCGCCGCCCGCCAACCGAGGTCGCCGATGCCGAGCAGGCAGCCGTCCCCGTCGCGGACCTCCAACTGAAGTGCGTCGGGCGGTACGCCACCGTCGACGCACCGCAGCCTCGTCCGGGTCTCCAGCGGGGACTGCGCCCGCCCGTCGGCCTCAGCCAGGTGGCGGCGGGCCGCGACGGCTCCTCTACGGCCCACGAGAAGGGCCGGCATCCGGGCCAGGTCGGGCTCGGTGACGACCTGCCGGTTCAGCGCGGAGTCAAGTACGCACACCGCCGAGTAACGGTCCGCCCGGAGGATGACATCGGCCAACGTCCGCAGCGGGGTGGTCACGGGCATCCCGGCGACCTCGCCCACGGCGTGGGGATCGATGGTGAGCTGGTGCACCACGACGTCGGGGTCGGTGATCCGCTGTGGGCGTGGCCGGTTCGGCGGCAGCGACACGTGGATGGCGGACGCCGGACGGAGCCCGGCGATCCGATGAAGCTCCGCTGCGGTGTCGAGAACGACGACGGCGCCCGGCCCCAGGCTGGCGACAACGGCCCGGATGCGGGCTCTGCGGAGCGCGGCAGGGCTCAACTCGAGGGCCAGCACGAAGCAACCCCTCGCCACCCGGAGCCAACGACCCGAGCGACACAGGTGCCGGATCTGGCTCCGACTGAAGCCGGCGGACAACGCCTGCGCCGCCGTCACCATCCCGTCCTGGCGACCGGCGATGCGGCGGAGAACATCGACACTCACCCCACCACGATGGCGACCCGCCCGCGCTCCGCACCCCTCCTGTGGACAACTCCCACCCTGTTCCCACGCTGTCCGTGTTGATCAAGAGGTTTGCGCCCGAATCCAGGCCGGACCAGGACACAAACCTCTTGGTCAACGCGCAGGTTGCCCGGGAGGGGCGGGGGTTAGAGGAGGGGGTGGCGGAGGACGTTTTCCTCGCGGCCCGGGCCCACGCCCACGACGCTGACGCGGGTGCCGCAGAGTTCCTCGACGCGGGCGATGTAGCGGCGCGCGTTCTCGGGCAGCTCGTCCTCGGTGCGTGCCTTGGTGATGTCCTCCCACCAGCCGTCGAGCTCCTCGTAGATCGGAGTCGCGTGGTGGAAGTCGGTCTGGGTCATCGGCATGTCGTCGAAGCGCTCGCCGTTGATCTCGTACCCGACGCAGATCGGCACCTTCGGCAGGCCGGTGAGCACGTCGAGCTTGGTGACCACCAGGTCCGTGACGCCGTTGAGGCGGCAGGCGTACCGGGCGACGACGGCGTCGAACCAGCCGCAGCGGCGCTCCCGGCCGGTGGTGGTGCCGTACTCGTGGCCCACCTTGCGCAGGTGCTGCCCGTTGTCGTCGAACAACTCCGTCGGGAACGGCCCGGAGCCGACCCGCGTCGTGTACGCCTTGCTGACCGCGATCACCTTGCTGATCGCCGTCGGCGGGATACCGGCGCCCACGCAGGCCCCGCCGGCCGTCGGGTTCGACGAGGTCACGAAGGGGTACGTGCCGTGGTCCATGTCGAGCATGGTGGCCTGGGCGCCCTCCAGCAGGACCGTCTCGCCGCGGTCCAGCGCGTCCCAGAGCATCACCCGGGTCTCGGCGATGTACGGCTTGAGCCGCTCCGCGTACCGCAGGTATTCCTCGACGGTCTCGTCGACGTCGATCGCCTTGCGGTTGTAGATCTTGAACAGGAGCTGGTTCTTCTCGCGCAGCGCCAGTTCCAGCTTCTTGCGCAGGATGCCCGGGTCGAGCAGGTCCTGTAGCCGGATGCCCATCCGGGCGACCTTGTCCCCGTACGCGGGGCCGATGCCCCGCCCGGTGGTGCCGATCCGGGAACTGCCGAGGTAGCGCTCGACCACCCGGTCGAGGGCGCGGTGGTGGGGCATGATCAGGTGCGCGTCGCCCGAGATCCGCAGCCGGCTGACGTCGACCCCGCGCTCGGCGAGGCCGTCGATCTCGGCCAGCAGCACCTTCGGGTCGACCACGACACCGTTGCCGATGACGATCATCGCGCTCGGGGAGAGCGCGCCCGACGGCATCAGGTGCAGCGCGTACTTCTGGCCGTCCGGCGTGATCACCGTGTGGCCGGCGTTGTTGCCGCCGGAGTAGCGCACGACGTAGTCGACCCGCTCACCCAGCAGGTCGGTAACCTTGCCCTTGCCCTCGTCGCCCCACTGGGCACCGAGCAGCACGATCGCTGGCATCTTCTCGCCTCCAGAAGGCTCGGGTGCCAGGTGGCGACCGGTCGGCGAGCCCGGGGTGTCAGGCTAACAAGTAGTGGCGGCGCGGCCGGCAGGGGTCGCGTCGGGAGGCAGGAGGCCTTTTCGTGTACGACGTGGTGCTGCTCACCCTCGGCTCGGAGCGCGACGCGCCCGGCGGGGCCTGCGGCAGCGGCGGCTGCTGCGGCGCGGCGCCTCACGAGGGGACAGCGCCTCACGAGGGGGCCGCGCCTCAGAAGGGGGCCGCCTCGGTCGGCGCCCACGCGACCGCCAGCACCACGGCCGGTGCCAGCGCCCCCGCCGGCGGCACGACCACCGACGCCTGCGTCCCCGGTGCCGGCACCACGGCCGACGGGCGCTGCGACACCCCACGGGTGCCGGTGCTGGCCTGCGCGGACGCGCTCACCGCCCGGGGCGCCCGCGTCGAGACGGTCACCGCCCGCTCCGACGCCGAGATCGACGAGGTGCTGGCCCGGTTCGACGGCCCGACCCGCCCCGACGGCCTCACCTGGCCCGACCCGGACTCCAAGACCCGGCTCGTGGTCGCCTCGGCCAGCGACGCCCAGTTGCGCGCCGTCGTGCGCCGGCTCGTCCGGCGGTACGCCCCACCGCCGAGCCGCCGCCCCGACGACCTGCCCGGCAACCGGACGGTGCCGGACCTGCCGCCGATCGGCGTACTCCCGCTCGATCCGGCGCGGAGCACTACGCACCGTGACCTGGCGGCGCAGCTCGGGCTGCCCCGGGATCCGGCGGCGGTGGCCGCCGCGGTGCTGGACGGCACGCCCCGCCGGCTCGACCTGCTGCGCAACGACGGCGGCTCGGTGACCCTGGACGGCGCGCTCGTCGGCGCCGCCGACGACGACGGCCGGCCGCTGCACTGGCGCGGCCGGGTGGAGGTGGACGACGCCGTGCTCTCCAACGGCGACGACCCGCTGCTGGCCTGCGCGATCGGCAACGCCGGCGGGTACGCCCGGCTCGACGACGTGGCCCTGCTCGGCGCCCCGGACCCGACGGACGGCCTGGTCGAGGTGGCGGTGGCCGTGCCCGTGGTGACCCGCTCGGCGTTGGGCAGGAAGCGGGTGCGGCTGGAGGTACGACGCGCCCGGGGGCGGGCCGTGGCCGTGCTGCCCCGCGAGGGGAAGGTCCCGTTCCTCGACGACGGAGCCGAGGGCGAGCTGAGCCGGAAGCGGTCCTGGTGGACCGAACCGGGCGCCTGGGCGGTCTGGGCGAGCTGACCTCGCCCGTCCCCGACGCGACCGACGCGACCGGCCCGTGACGGCCGGCCGGGCGCGGCCACTGGGCCTATCCTCGGCAGGAGGAATGGGGAGGAACCGTGGTGGACGAGAACGTCGACCGGGTCCACGCGCCCGGCCAGCAACCGATGCCGGAGCGGGACATCGAACCACTCTGGCCGCCGGACCAGATCGGCGCCGGCACACCGCCCTGGGCGTCGACCGCCTCACCCCCGGCCCCCGTACCGCCCCCGGTCCGGCCGGGTCAGCCGCCCTCGCCGGCCGACTATCCGTCCCTGACCGGCGGCGTGCCGATCCCCGGCGCGGCACCCGTCTCCGGCGGGGCACCCGTCTCCGGCGGGGCACCCGTCCCCGGCGGGGCCTCCATTTCCGGCGAGGGGACGCCCGCGCCACAGGGCCCGGGCGCCGGGTGGTCGTCCCCACCGGTCACGACCTCGGGGACCGCATCGGCCACGGCATCGGGGCCTCCGCCGACCGCGATCCCGTTGCCCCCATCGGTCGACGCCTCGGGAACCGCATCGGTCGCGGCCTCGGGGGCCTCGGCGGCCGACGCCGCGTGGGGGCCGGGCGCCTCGGCCTGGGCGCCGCCGACGCCCGCGCAGGGCAGACCGGCCACGCCGGAGACGGCCGCAGGCGTGCCCGCTCCCCGGGCCCCGCAGACCGGCCCCGGCCGGGTCGACCTCGACATGCCCTTCAGCCTCGACCAGCCAGTGGCACCCGTGCCCGTCACGTCCCCGCGCCCGCTGACCGCCGCCCGGACCTCCCCGGGTGCGGGCGAGCCCGCCGGAACTGACCACCTCCGTGCGACCGCCGACGCGACGACGCCCGACGGCCTCTCGACGGGAGGGTACGAGACCGGCGACCGGGCGAACGGAATCACGGCGACGAACGACAACTCCCCGGACGAAAGCGCCGGCGGCCCGGCCACCAGGAGTGCCGGCAGTCCTCCGAACGGGAGTGCCGGCGGCCCGGCCAACGGAAGTGCCGGCGGCTCGGGGAGCACCGTTGGCGGCGGTCCGGCCAACGGGAGTGCTGGCGGCGGGGTGACGAGCGGCGGTCCGGTACCGGGCGGCGGTTCGCGGATGCCGGCGGAGTCGCCGTGGGCGCAGCCGCCACAGCGCCCCGCCGCTGCGGCCGCCGAGCCCGGGCCGGGGCCCGGTGCCGCCGGCCCGACGCCCGCGTCCCAGGCTGCCGAACCCCGACAGGTCGCCCAGCAGTACCCGAGCCAGCGCGGCCCGGCCGACCAGGGCCCGCACCCGTGGCACCCGGGCGAGCAGGCCCCGCCCCGGACCGACGCTCTCCACGGCCCGGGCCCGCAGGGCCAGGCTGGGCAGGACCCGCACGCTGGGCAGGACCCGCCGGTCGGGCCCGCCACGGACCTCGGGACCGACCCGGCAGCGCCCGGGCACGATCCCGGACCCGACCCGACAGCACCCGAGCCGGACTTCGGGGCCGCCCCAACGACGTCCGAGCCCGGCCCCGGGGCCGGCCCGGACTCACCCCAGCCGGGCTTCGGAGCCGACCCGGTCGCACCGCAGCAGGCCGCACCGCCCGGGCCCTACCCGCCGCAGCAGGGCAGCCCGTACCCGCCGCAGCAGGCCGGGCCGTACCCGCCATCCCAGGCCGGGCCGTACCCGCCGCAGCAGGGCGCGTCGCCGCCCGGGCCGTACCCGCCCGGGTGGTATCCGCCGCCCTGGCCGCAGGCCGCCCCGGGCGGCCCGGCTCCGCAGCAGGCGTACCAGCCTGCGGAGGGGGTCACCGCGGTACCGCCGGCGCAGCCCGACGCCACCTGGCATCCGGCGATCACCGACCCGCCGACCGCCGAGGACTTCGCCCGCCGCCGGCAGGTGCGGCCCGCCGAACCGGTGGCCACGATGGGCGTACGGGCGGTGGTCAACCGGATGGGGCTGCGGCTGCCGCCCGGCCGCCACGAGCAGGAGGTGCGACGGGACATCGAGACGGTACGCCGCAACTTCGGCGGGCTGCGCCAGGTGACCGTGGTGAACCCGAAGGGCGGCGCCGGCAAGACGGTGGCCATCCTGCTGCTGGCGATGACGTTCGGCCAGAAGCGCGGCGGCTACGTGCTGGCCTGGGACAACAACGAGACCCAGGGCACCCTCGGGATGCGCGCCCAGCAGGACTTCCACTCCCGTACGGTGCGGGACATGCTGCGGGACCTGGGCCAGTTCCAGGGCGCGCACGGGCGGGTGGGTGACCTGTCGCAGTACGTCCGCTCGCAGGGTGAGGGGATGTTCGACGTCCTCGCCTCGGACGAGTCGGCCACCGGCGGCGAGATGCTCACCGCCGCCGCGTTCGCCGAGATCCGCGAGGTGGTCAGCCGGTTCTACAAGCTGATCTTCGTGGACACGGGCAACAACGTCCGGGCCCAGAACTGGCAGGCCGCGATGGACGCCACCGACCAGTTGGTGGTCACCATGTCGGCCCGCAACGACTCGGCGGAGACGGCCGCGCGGATGCTGGACCACCTGGAGCAGAGCGGCCGGCAGCGGCTGGTCCGGCAGGCGGTCACCGTGGTCTCGATGCCGCCGTCACGCAAGGAGATCGACCTGCCGGCGATCCAGGAGCACTTCGCGGCGCGCACCCGGGCGGTGCTGCTCGCGCCGTACGAGCGCCTCATCGACACCGGCGAGCCGATCCGGTACGGCGGGCTCTCCGCAGCCACCCGGGACGCCTGGCTGAAGATCGCCGCCGCCGTCGCGGAGGGGTTGTAGGGCGTCGCCGGTGTCCCCGGTCACGCCACCGGGCGACCTGGGGGCCGCCAGGTGGACGGCCAGAGGCTTGGACGAGCCGACGGCCGGGGCGGGCTGAGCCGCGCCGGCCGTCGGACCCGACGTCAGTTGCTGGCCAGCGCGTCCGCGGCGGCGGGGTCGCAGTCGCGGAGGAACTGGGCGCAGCGGGCCGCCTCGTCGGACTCGCCGATCTCGTCGGCCGCCCGCGACAGCACGTAGAGGCAGCGCAGGAAGCCCTGGTTCGGCTCGTGCGACCACGGCACCGGACCGAAGCCCTTCCAGCCGCTGCGGCGCAGCTGGTCCAGGCCCCGGTGGTAGCCGGTGCGCGCGTAGGCGTACGCCGGGACGACCTGGCCGGCGGTGAGGGCCCGCGCGGCCAGCGAACCCCAGCCGGCGCTGTAGGTCGGGAAGCGCGCCGCCACCTCGGCGTGGGCCTCGTCGCTGCCGGCCTTCTCAGCGGCGGCCAGAGCGGCGTCGGCCTCGTCGTGCGCGGGGAGGAGGGTGGCCGGTGGTTCCGGCAACAGGTTCTGCATCGCCCCATTCAACCCGCTTCGCACCGGGGTGCGCGAGGGGGTTGGGCGAGCCGGCTGGCTGAACGGCTGAGGAGTTGGTCACGCCTGCGGCCCATGCCCCCGGCCGATACTTTCGACTACAACTATTGGTCCGGAGCCTCCCCAGGACCGGGTACTGCGGAAGCCCGGCGGCCACGACCGCCGGGCTTCCGTCGGTCCGGCCCGGATCGGGCGGCGGGCCGGCGCAGGTTTGGCCGGTTGACGCGGCGGGGCAGGATGGCCAGGGTGCCGACCCCACCTCCCGCGGACGTCATCGAGCCGCACACCTGCACCGACGAGATCGAGACCCGCGCCGAGTTCGACCGGCGGCTGACCACCGGCAGCCTGGTCGGGCTGACCGTGCAGGGGCTGCGGCTCGACCTCGATCCCGTCCCCGACCTCACCGCCGCCGAAGTGACCGGCACCCTCTTCGTGGGCTGCCGCTTCGCCTCCCGCGAGGTCGGCGCCGACCTGGTCCGGCGCGGCGCGAACGTCGTACCGCCGTTCTCCGGACTGCCCTACCCGACGCAGCCGTCCCACCTCTACACGCCGGAGGACCTGGCCGCCGGCTTCGCCGAGGGCGGCTTCGCCGGGATGTACGACACCCGGGTCTACGAGCACTTCCGGGCGCACGGCGGGGCGCTGCCGGACGTCCGGGAGGCGCTCGGCCAGCGGCTGCACGACCACGGCGTGGACAACGCGCTGGCCGACGCCACCCGCGCCTGGCTGGCCACCCACGGGCCGCAGTCGGTGGTGGGAATCATGGGCGGGCACGCGGTGCCGCGCGGCAGCGCGCCGTACCGGATGGCGGCGGTGCTGGGCTGGGAGCTGGCCCGGGCCGACCGGCTGGTGGTGACCGGCGGCGGCCCCGGGGTGATGGAGGCCGCCAACCTCGGCGCCCACCTCGCGCTGCGGCCGGTCGAGGACCTGGACGCCGCGATCGACCTGCTCGCCACGGCGCCCGACTTCACCGACCACGACCGTTACACGGCGGTGGCGCTGCGGGTCCGGGAACTCTACGGCCGGCCGGTGGCGCTGCCCCGACCCGAGGCCGCCGACCCCGGCAGCGTCTCCCGCGCCGACTCCGCGGAGCTGGCCCGCGGCGACGTGGACTGGGCCCGCGCGGGCGGGCTGGCCATCCCGACCTGGCTGTACGGGCACGAGCCGGCGAACCTCTTCGCCGGTCGGATCGCCAAGTACTTCTCCAACGCCATCCGCGAGGACACCATCCTGCGGCTGGCCCGGGGCGGGATCGTCTTCGCCCCGGGGCGGGCGGGCACGGTGCAGGAGGTGTTCCAGGCCGCCACGAAGACCTACTACGGCACCGACGGCGCCAGCGGCGCGTACGTCTTCCTGGACCGCGCGTACTGGACGCACGAGCTTCCGGTGGAGGCGCTGCTGCGGCCGCTGCTGGGCGCCTCGCCCTTCGGCGACCTGTCGTCCTCCGTGCACCTCACCGACGACGTCCACGAGGCCGTCCGGGTGCTCACCGCGACGCCCTGACGGCCCCGGACACGCCGACGGCCGGCTCCCGGGGCGGGGAGCCGGCCGTCGGTCGTACGCGTCAGCGCGTCACTTCGCCAGCGTGGTGCCCGTCGAGCGCAGGTGCTCGCAGGCCTCCGCGACCCGGGCGGCCATGCCGGCCTCGGCGGCCTTGCCCCAGACCCGCGGGTCGTACATCTTCTTGTTGCCGACCTCGCCGTCCACCTTGAGCACGCCGTCGTAGTTGCGGAACATGTGGTCCGCGACCGGCCGGGTGAAGGTGTACTGGGTGTCGGTGTCGATGTTCATCTTCACCACGCCGTAGTCCAGCGCCTCGCGGATCTCGGAGAGCAGCGAGCCGGAGCCGCCGTGGAAGACCAGGCTGAGTGGCTTCTCCTTGCCGTACTTGGCGCCCACCGCCTCCTGGATCTGGTTGAGGATCTCGGGGCGGAGCTTGACGTTGCCCGGCTTGTAGACGCCGTGCACGTTGCCGAAGGTCAGCGCCGCCATGTAGCGGCCCTTCTCGCCCAGGCCGAGCGCCTCGACCATGGCCAGGCCGTCCTCGACGGTCGTGTAGAGCTTGTCGTTGATGGCGTTCTCGACGCCGTCCTCCTCGCCACCGACCACGCCGACCTCGATCTCAAGGACGATCTTGGCCTCGGCGGCCCGGTCGAGCAGCTCGGCCGCGATCTGGAGGTTCTCCGCCACCGGCACGGCCGAGCCGTCCCACATGTGCGACTGGAACAGCGGCTCCTGGCCGGCGGCCACCCGCTCCTTGGAGATCTGCATGAGCGGCCGGACGAACTTGTCCAGCTTCTCCTGCGGGCAGTGGTCGGTGTGCAGGGCGATGTTGACCGGGTACTTCTTGGCCACCTCGTGCGCGTACGCGGCGAACGCCACCGCGCCGGTGACCATGTCCTTCACGGAGGGGCCGGAGAGGTATTCCGCGCCACCGGTCGAGACCTGGATGATGCCGTCGCTCTCCGCGTCGGCGAAGCCCTTCAGCGCCGCGTTCAGGGTCTGCGAGGACGTCACGTTGATCGCGGGGTACGCGTACCGGCCGGCCTTGGCGCGGTCCAGCATCTCCGCGTAGGTCTCGGGGGAAGCGATGGGCATGTCGAACGCTCCTTACTTACCGCTGTCGGCCGTCACCGGCCGCTGTTGTCCCTGGGTGCGCCGGACCGCGCTGTCCACCGTCGGCAGTATCCCGTAGAAGACGGGGGCCGGCACAACCGACCCGGTACGCGCCCGGTCCCTGGCCGCCTCGTCACCGCCCCTCCCACCTGTCGGGCACGACGACGCTGATCAGCCAGGTCACCACGGCCATCACGATGGCACCCCAGAACGCGGCCCAGAAACCGTCCACGTGGAACGGCAGGTCCAGCGCCCGGGCGATCCAGTCGGTCAGCAGGAACAGCAGGGCGTTGACCACCAGCGCGAACAGGCCGAGGGTGAGCAGGTAGAAGACGCAGCCGACCACCTTGATCAGCGGCTTGAGCACCGCGTTCACCACGCCGAAGATCAGGGCCACGACGACCAGCGTGAGGGCGGAGCTGGTGCCGGACCGGCCGCTCACCTCCACCCCGGGCACGACCAGCGTGGTCACCCACAGCGCGACGGCGGTGATCACCAGCCGGATCAGGAAGCCCACCGTCCCATCCTGGCACCGGGGGCACCGGCCGGTGGGCCGATTCGGTCGACTCGGCTTCCGAGCGGCGGGCGGGTGCAACCCGTACGGTGTGTGGGGAACTGTCCGCCGAGATCCCGGGAGGGACTGATATGGGTCAGCCCGAAGAGGACTTCGCACCCAGCGACCACCTCAGCCCCGAGGAGCGCGACATGGAGGCCGAGCCGGCCGACGCGGTCGAGCAGGCCGCCGTGGTCGATCCGGGCGACGCCGACACCGAGCCCCACCGTGGCCTGGAGGTCGGCGACTGGGACGCGATGGAGCAGGCGCGGGTGGTCGCCGCCGACGAGGACGACTACCGCTGAGCCGTACGCGGGCCGGACGACGCCGGACGGTCCCGGTGGCGTCCGGCCCGCGCGTCAGCGGGTGCGGTTGACCCGGTCCGGATGCCGCGCCGCCCACTGCGCCAGCCGGTCCTCCCGCAACGCCGCGAGGAACGCCGGGGCTTGCTCCGGATCCGGTGACAGCCGCCAGCCGAGGCCCTCCGGCGGCCCGACCGGGAAACTGAGCCCGACCGGGTCGACGGACTTCAGATCCGGAAGCACCCTCAGCAGGTCCACGAGAGTCGTGCCGTCGCCGTCCGTCATCAGGTCCGCGGCGACGATGTCGGACAGGGTGAGAAGCCTGACCGGGTTGGTCAACACCCCCTGTTCACCGGCCTGCCGGATCAACCCGGCGGCGAAGAGCTGCGTGTGCCGGTCCCGGTCGAGCCCGCCCTCGGGCAGTCCCCGCCGCTGCCGCAGCAGGTCGACCGAGGCGGCGCCGTCGAGCCGCTGGCAGCCGCTCGGGAAGACCCGCTTCGTGTGGACGGAGCGCACCTCGCGCGGCAGGCAGACCTCCACGCCACGGACCTCGTCGGTGAGCCGGCGCAGCACCGGGTAGGTGAGCACCGCGCCGGCGTCCACGCGTACGCCGGTCAGGTCGGTGACCACCCGGCGGGTCAGCTCGTAGCCGCCCTTCGGGTCGGGCCGGCCCTCGCCGGCGCCGTGCAGGAAGGCGGCGTTGAGCTTGTCGGTCCCGTGCCCGGGAATCGACACCGCCAGGTCGCGGGGCAGGGAGATGAGGTACGGCCGGCTGCGGTCGGCCGGGATGTGCACCAGCAGGATCGAGTCCGCCATCCGGGCGGGCTCCTTCGCCGAGCCGTCCGCGCCGAGCAGCAGGAAGTTCAGCGCGTCCGTCGGTGCCGGTCCGGTGGGCTCGGCGAGCAGGGTGGCGTCGCCGGCGACCCGGTCCGGCGTGAGCTGGGGTACCCCGATCCCGAGTACGCCGAGCAGGGCCAGCGCGGCACCGCCGGCCCGTAGCCGCAGCCGACGACGGCGGCGGGCTGCCGCGAGCCGGTCGATGGCCGACCGCAGGGGGCCGACGGGCGGAGCCAGGGCTTCGTGCCGGGCGAAGGCGGCACGCAGGTCGTCCTCGATCACGATCGGGCCTCCACGTATTCGGCGCGCAGCGTGGCCAGGGCGCGGGAGATGGACGAACGCACGGTCCCGACAGCGCAGCCGAGGATGTCGGCGATCTCCGCGTCGGGCAGGTCCTCGTAGTAGCGCAGCACCAGCGTGGCCCGTTGCCGGCGGGGCAGCCGGGACAGCCAGGACCAGACCTGGTCCCGCTCCACTGCGTGCTGGGCGTGGTCGGCCGGCGCCGGCACCGCGTCGTCGGGATCGGCGCGCAGCAGCACCCGCCGCATCCAGGAGCCCCGTCGCCAGTCGACGTACTGGTTGGTCAGCATCCGGCGGACGTAACGCTCGGGCGAGTCGGCGCGGGCCACCCGACGCCAGTTGAGCTGGACCCGGACCATGGTGTCCTGCACCAGGTCCTGCGCCTGGTGCGGATCGCCGGTCAGCATGACCGCGTACCGCAGCAGCGCGGCCAGCCGCGAGTCGGCGAACTCCTCGTACGTCACTGCACCTCCCGGACTCCTGCTCCTGATGACGGATGCGGGCGGCCGGAACGTTGCGGCGGTCCTGGTCAGCTGTTCGGTCGATGTTTGCCCCGGTGGGGCGGACCGGGCAGCGGCAGCTCTTAAGGAGTCCTTAAGATCCGCTGGCCACTCCTGGCATTCCCACGGGAGGAACCCCCCACATGCTCACGCACTCCACCCGGCGCTGGCTGGCCGGGCTGGGCGTCGCAGGCGCGCTCGTCGCCGCCTCCGCCAGCCCCGCCGCCGCCGCGCCGGACGACATCGAGCTCTACTTCCCGGACACCACCGTCGCGCTCGACGCGCCGGGGAAGGTCCGGACGCTTCAGCTCTACACCGAAGTGCCGACCATGCTCCACGACGTCAGCGTCCGGTACGACTACCGGTCACTGGCCGGCAAGGTCACGCTGGACCCGGTGTTCGACGGAAACGACTGCGAGACCCCCGAGGCCGGCGTGCTCGTCTGCCGCGAGCACCTTCCGGTCCAGGTGGACGAGTACTACGGCGCCTGGCTGAACGACCTGGAGATCGTCGCCACCGACAAGGCGAAGCTCGACGACGCCGGCAGCCTGAAGATCAGCTTCCAGGTCGGCGGCAAGGAGCGGGCGACCTACACGGCGAAGATCCGCGTCGGCGAGGGCGTCGATCTGGCAGGCGGCCCCGAGCAGCAGTTCAAGGCTGCGGTCGGCGGCTCGTTCGAGGCGGACCTGACCGTCGCCAACATCGGCCAGACGACCGCCAAGGGTGTGGTCGCGCTGTTCGACAACGACTACCCGGTCCGCGCCAGGGACAAGTTCAGCAACTGCCTCTACGCCGAGGACTTCGTCATCGCCTGCAAGTTCGATGAGGAGATCCCGGCCGGTGAGGGACGCACCACCACGCTGAACTACCGGATCGCCGAGGACGCCTACGCGCCGTCGAACGCGTACGGCAACACCCGGTTCATGACCCCCAGTGACTTCGAGGAACTCTTCGCGGTCCGCGAGGCCTCCGGGGCGAAGGCCACCCGAGGTGGCGCCGGCGCGAAGCTGACCCTGGCCAAGGCCTCCGCCATGGCCGCCCGGGCCGCCCAGACGGACACCGATCCCAACAACGACTTCTCCCCGATGCTGATCGAGATCACCGGGAAGAACGGCGCCGACCTGGAGGCGATCGGCGACAAGCTGGACGGCGCGGCCGGCAAGGTGGTGACGGCCACCGTCGGTTTCCGGAACAACGGTCCGGCGACGCTGGAGAACTTCCGCACGGACTCAGACGTCACCTACGTGAACGTCACCGTGCCGGAGGGCACCACCGCCGTCGAGGTGCCCGGCGACTGTGCGCCCCGCGTGGGCGACAGGACGGACTACTCCGAGGCCGGCACGCCTGGTGCCCGCGAGTACCGCTGCTACCCGGGCCCGTTCGCGCCCGCCGGGGAGGCGCTGACCGTGGAGTTCCGGCTGCGCATCGACAAGGTGATCGACAACGCGACCGGCGCGGTCAAGGTCAACGTCCCGTGCGAGTGCGAGGGCGGCTTCCACGACGACCTCAAGCCCGCCAACGACGCCGCCAAGATCCTGGTGAACGCGACCGGCGGCAACGGCGGCGGTGACGGTGACGGTGACGGCGGCACCCTGCCGATCACCGGTGGGTCCACCGGCCTGATCGCCGGCATCGGCGGGCTGCTGCTCGTCGCCGGCGTCGGCGGCTACGTGGTGACCAAGCGCCGCAAGACCCGCTTCGTCGCCTGATCCACCCGCACCACCGGTGCCCCGCCGACCCCAGGCCGGCGGGGCACCGCCACATCCACACCCGCCCATACACCCACCCCCGGACCCCCACCCCGACAGCACGCGCCCCACCCAGACACCCACCCGACCGCACGCGCCCCCACCCCAGCTGGCCGCAGCCACCGGACGAACCGGGTCCACGACGGGTTTCCGGGGGAGCCCCGCCCGCGCAGGGATCAAGCCTGACCGCCCGGAGCGGGCGGGGCTCCCCCGGAAACCCCACCCGTCGAGCACCCGAAAACGGGACGACGCAAGATCGACGAGGCTGAGACCATGGGCGCGTGCTGCTCACCCTGACCACCACGCACCGCCCGGCGACCGACCTCGGACACCTGCTGATCAAGCACCCCGACCGCGCGCACTCCTTCGACGTGCCCGTCGGCACCGCGCACGTGTTCTACCCGGAGGCCGGCGAGCAGCGCTGCACCGCTGCCCTGCTGCTCGACGTCGACCCGCTGCGGCTGGCCGGCGCGCGGGGCAAGGGCCGCGGCCGGCAGCAGGCCCCGACCCCCGACAGCTTCACCCTCGGGCGGTACGTCAACGACCGGCCGTACGCGGCGTCCAGCCTGCTCTCCTCCGCGCTGTCCAAGGTGTACCGCTCGGCCCTGCGCGGCGAGTCCCGCGAGCGCCCCGAGCTGGCCCGCACACCGATCCCGCTTCAGGTGCGGGTGCCGGTGCTGCGGTGCCGGGGCGGCGCGGACGTGGCCGTCCGGATGTTCGGCCCGCTCGGCTGGGCGGTGACCGCCGCCCCGATCCCGCTCGACGAGCGGCACCCGGAGTGGGGCGACAGCCGGTACGTCGACCTGACGCTGACCGGCACGGTGCGCGTCGCCGACGCGCTCAACCACCTCTACGTGCTGATGCCGGTGCTGGACGACGCCAAGCACTACTGGATCGCTCCGGACGAGGTCGACAAGCTGCTCCGGGCCGGCGAGGGCTGGCTGGCCGCGCACCCGGAGCGTGACGTGATCACCCGCCGCTACCTGGCGCACCGGCGGGCCCTCGCCGGCCTGGCCATGGCCCGGCTCGCCGAGCGGCGGCCGACCGACGAGCCGGCCGCCGAGCCGACGGTGGAGGCGACCGGGAACGAGGCGACCGGCGACGCGACGAACGGCGACGAGGCGAGCGGCGGGGACGGGGGCGTGCAGGTCGCCGCCCGGCGGGCGTCGCTGGCCGCGCGACGGCGGGAGGCGGTGCTCGGCGCGCTGGCCGAGGCGGGTGCGAGCCGGGTGCTGGACCTCGGCTGCGGCGGCGGTGCCCTGCTCGCCGCGCTGGTCGGCGACCGCCGGTTCACCGAGATCGTCGGCACCGACGTGTCCACGCACGCGCTGACCCTGGCCGGCCGGCGGCTGCGGCTGGACCGGCTGCCCGAGCGGCAGCGGGACCGGATCCGGCTGTCGCAGTCGGCGCTGACCTACCGGGACGACCGGCTGCGCGGGTACGACGCGGCGGTGCTGATGGAGGTGATCGAGCACGTCGACCCGTCCCGGCTGCCGGCGTTGGAGGACGCCGTGCTCGGTCACGCCCGTCCGGCGACCGTCGTGGTGACCACGCCGAACGTCGAGTACAACGTCCGCTACGAGGGGCTGCCCGCCGGGCGGTTCCGGCACGCCGACCACCGCTTCGAGTGGACCCGCGCGGAGTTCACCGCCTGGGTCGACCGGGTGTGCGCCACGTACGGCTACACCGCCGCGATCGGCGGGGTCGGCGACGACGATCCCGAGGTCGGCGCCCCCACCCAGCTCGTCGTGCTGACCCGGAAGGAGAACCCGTGACCACCCTCGACATCCCCGAGCTGGCCCTGGTCGCACTCGTCGGCGTCTCCGGCTCCGGCAAGTCCACCTTCGCGCGCCGGCACTTCGCGCCCAGCCAGGTGCTCTCCTCGGACACGTTCCGGGCGATGGTGGCCGACGACGAGAACGACCAGTCCGCCTCCGCCGACGCCTTCGAGGCGCTGCACCACGTCGCCGCCACACGGCTGCGCCGGGGCCGGCTCACCGTCGTCGACGCGACCAACCTCCAGCCGCACGCCCGGGCCGCCCTGGTGCGGGTGGCCCGCGAGCACGACGTGCTGCCGGTCGCCGTCGTGTTGGACGTGCCGGAGGCGCTGGCCTGGGAACGCACCGAGGGCCGCGCCGACCGCACCTTCGGCCGGCAGGTGCTCACCCGGATGCAGCGCGACCTGCGCCGCTCGTACGGGCAGTTGGCCCGGGAGGGCTTCCGGAAGGTGCACGTGCTGCGCGGCGTCGAGGAGATCGACGCCGCCGAGATCCGCTGCGAGAAGCTGTTCAACGACCGGCGCGAGCTGGCCGGCCCGTTCGACATCGTCGGCGACGTGCACGGCTGCCGCGCCGAACTGGAGGCGCTGCTCGTCCGGCTCGGCTGGGAGCTGCGCCGCGACGAGCGGGGCCGGCCGGTGGACGCGACGCACCCGTCGGGGCGTACCGCCGTCTTCGTCGGTGACCTGGTGGACCGCGGCCCGGACTCCCCCGGCGTGCTCCGCCTGGTGATGGGCATGGTCGCCGCCGGGCACGCGATCTGCGTGCCCGGCAACCACGAGCAGAAGCTGCTGCGCCGGCTGCGCGGCCGCGAGGTGCGGCTCACCCACGGGCTGGCCGAGACGATGGAGCAGCTGGCGGCGGAACCGGACGCCTTCGTGGCCGAGGTGGCGAGCTTCATCGACGGCCTGGTCAGCCACTTCGTGCTCGACGGCGGCCGGCTGGTGGTCGCGCACGCCGGGCTGAAGGAGGCCTACCAGGGCCGCGCGTCGGGCCGGGTGCGCTCGTTCGCGCTCTACGGCGAGACCACCGGCGAGACCGACGAGTACGGGCTGCCGGTGCGCTACCCGTGGGCGCGGGAGTACCGGGGCTCGGCGATGGTGGTCTACGGGCACACGCCGGCCGCCGTGCCGGAGTGGGTGAACAACACGATCTGCGTCGACACCGGCTGCGTCTTCGGCGGCCGGCTCACCGCGCTGCGCTACCCGGAGAAGGAGCTGGTCTCGGTGCCGGCCGAGCGGGAGTGGTACGCCCCGGTCCGCCCGCTGTCCGCCGCACCGGCCCGGCCGGACCAGGTGCTGGAGCTGACCGACGTGACCGGCCGGCGGCACATCGAGCACGCGTACGGGTCGCTGACGGTGCCGGCGGAGAACGCCGCCGCCGCGCTGGAGGTGATGAGCCGCTTCGCGGTCGACCCGCGCTGGCTGGCGTGGCTGCCGCCGACGATGGCGCCCTGCTCGACGGCCACGGCGGGCGGCTTCCTGGAGCACCCGGCGCAGGCGTTCGCCGACTACCGCGCGGCGGGGGTGGACCGGGTGGTCTGCGAGGAGAAGCACATGGGCTCGCGGGCGGTGGTGCTCGTCTGCCGGGAGGCCGACGGCGGGCCGTTCGGGCCGGGCGGCGGAGTGGTGCACACCCGCACCGGCCGCCCGTTCTTCGGGGCGCCGCTCGACGCGGAACTGCTCGACCGGGTACGCACGGCGGTCGGCGGGGCGGGGCTCTGGGACGAGCTGGGCACCGACTGGCTGCTGCTCGACTGCGAGCTGCTGCCCTGGTCGGCGAAGGCGGGCGGCCTGATCCGCGAGCAGTACGCCGGGGTCGGCGCCGCCGGCCGGGCCGCGCTCCCGGCGGCGCTGGCCGCGCTGGAGGCGGCGGCCGGTCGGGGCCTGCCCGTGGACGGGCTGCGCGACCGGATGGCCCGCCGCCGCGACGAGATCCTGGCCTACTCCGAGGCCTACCGGGCGTACGTGGGGCCGACCGACGGGCTGCGCGGGGTGACCCTGGCCCCGTTCGCGGTGCTGGCCGGCGCGAAGGCCAGCTACGCCGACCGGGACCACGGCTGGCACCTGGGGCTGGCCGACCGGCTCTGCGCCGCCGACCCGGAGTTCTTCACGCCGACGCGCCGCGAGGTCGTCGACCTGGCCGACCCGGCCGCCGAGGTGGCGGCCACCGAGTGGTGGCTGGCGCTGACGGCGGCCGGCGGCGAGGGCATGGTGGTGAAGCCGTACGCCGGGCCGGCGGCCCGCACCGAGCGGGGCTCGCTGCTCCAGCCGGGCATCAAGTGCCGGGGCCGGGAGTACCTGCGGATCATCTACGGGCCGGGCTACGACGAGCCGGAGCAGCTCGCCGCGCTGCGCCGCCGGTCGCTGGGGCGCAAGCGGGGGATGGCGCTGCGCGAGCACGGGCTGGGGCTCGCGGCGCTGGACGCGCTGGTCGCCGGTGCTCCGCTGTGGCGCCGCCACGAGCTGGTCTTCGCGATCCTGGCCTGCGAGTCCGAGCCGGTCGACCCCCGGCTGTGACGTCGAGCACCGGCGTGGGGGGCAGCCACCTAGACTACGGACGTTCCGTCACCGACCGGCATACTTCGGAGGTCGCCTCGTGCCGACGCCCACCACCACCCTGGCCCTGGGGCCGAGTTGGCTCGATCCAGAGGTGTTGATCTCGACGTTCGGGCTGATCGGCATCCTGGTGATCGTCTTCGCCGAGTCCGGCCTGCTGATCGGGTTCTTCCTGCCGGGCGACTCGCTGCTGTTCACGGCGGGGCTGCTCACCGCGGACGGGAAGTACATCACCTACCCGCTGTGGCTGGTCTGCCTGCTCATCACCATCGCGGCGATCGCCGGCGACCAGGTCGGGTACGCGTTCGGCCGCAAGGTCGGCCCCGCGCTGTTCCGCCGGCCCAACTCGAAGCTGTTCAAGCAGGAGAACGTGCTCAAGGCGCACGACTTCTTCGAGAAGTACGGCGCGCGCTCCATCGTGCTGGCCCGCTTCGTGCCGATCGTGCGGACGTTCACGCCGATCGTGGCCGGGGTCAGCCGGATGAACTACCGCACGTTCGTGATCTACAACGTGATCGGCGGCGTGCTCTGGGGCACGGGTGTGACGGTGCTCGGCTACTTCCTGGGCCAGATCCCGTTCGTCAAGGCGAACATCGAGGCGATCCTGATCGCCATCGTGTTGATCTCGGTGGTCCCGATCGCCGTCGAACTGCTCCGGGCACGGATGGCCGCCAAGCGGGGCACCACCCCGCAGGAGATCGCCGCCGCCGAGGAGGCGATCCGGGAGACCCGCGAGCACTACGGCAAGCACTGACCGCCCGGCCGTCCGGTGCCGTTCCCGTTCGGGAATGGCACCGGACGATCGGTGAAGGTCAGCGCGCCTTCTTGGTGGCGCGCTTGCGCGGCGGCGTCAGCAGATCGGCGATCGTGGCGATCGCCGTCGGCACCAGCCGGTAGTAGGCCCAGACACCACGCTTCTCCCGCTCCAGCAAGCCGGCCTCGGTGAGGATGCGCAGGTGGTGACTGACCGTCGGCTGCGAGAGGCCGAGGGGTGCGGTCAGGTCGCACACGCACGCCTCGCCCTCGGGCGCCGACTGGATCAGGCTGAGCAGCCGCAGTCGAGCGGGGTCGGCGAGGGCCTTGAGGACCCCCGCGAGACGCTCGGCATCGGCACGTTCGATCGGCTCGCCGGCAAGCGGCGAGATCTGAGGCATAGTCATTTCAGCCAACGCAGTTCCCACGAATTCCATCCTTCCACCAGCAGCATCGATCCGCCTGCATATCGGCGGATCCGAATCGGCAGACTTTTACGCCACAAGGCCGAGGTCAGCCAACGTAAAGGCCGCCCGATACGGCAATCCGGCGGCTCGCACCGCGTCGCCGGCGCCTCGATCAACAATAACCGCCACACCCACGATCTCGGCCCCGACCTCGCGAAGGGCCTCGACCGCCGTCAACACGCTTCCCCCGGTGGTGGACGTGTCCTCCACCGCCAACACCCGCCGGCCGGCCACGTCCGGCCCTTCGATCCGACGCTGGAGCCCGTGCGTCTTTCCCGCCTTGCGAACCACGAACGCGTCCACCGGGCGATCGGTGTCGGACGCGGCGTGCACCATCGACAGCGCCACCGGGTCGGCGCCGAGGGTCAGCCCGCCCACCGCTTCGTATTCCCAGTCGGCCGTCAGGTCACGCATCACGCGCCCCACCAACGGAGCCGCCTGGTGATGGAGCGTCACGCGACGTAGATCGACGTACCAGTCGGCCTCGCGGCCCGAGGAGAGCACGACCCGGCCGTGGACCACAGCCAGGTCAGTGATGAATTTACGCAGGTCGTCGTGGTCCCCCATGCCGATAGAGGGTACTGCTCAAGTCTGTACGTCGTGTGTGGGGTCCACCCGGATCAACCCTGGGAACGACCTCGGGTGGCGAGGACCGGCTACGCTGAGCGACCGTTCAGCCGGACATAACGGGCGATCGACGGGGGCCGACGCGACGAGCCGTCGTCGAGCCGCCGCTCAGCCGACGTCGCGGCCGATCCGCCCCCGGGTGTCGCGGGACACCGCCTCCAGCAGTCGCCTGGGCGCGTGCCGCAGCCCCGCCACGGCGAGCTTGTACTTCCACGCCGGAACGCTGACCAGCTTGCCTTTCCGCAGGTCACGCAAGGCTTCGTCGACCACGTCGTCGGCCCGCAGCCACATCCACTCCGGCGTCTTCGACATGTTGATGCCGGCGCGCTCGTGGAACTCCGTACGCGTGTAGCCAGGGCAGAGCGCCATCACGCGTACGCCGTAGGGGCGGGCGGACTGGCCGACGGACTCGCTGAAGTTGGTGACCCACGCCTTGCTGGCGGAGTATGTCGAGCCCGGCATGACCGCGCCGAACCCCGCCACCGAAGAGACATTTATCACTGCCCCGGAGCGCCGCTCGGTCATCGGACGCAGGGCCGCGAGGGTCAGCCGCATCACGGCGTGCACGTTGAGCCGCAGCAGCCGCGCCTCGTCCTCGGCGGACGACCGCAGGAACGGGGTGTTCAGGCTGATCCCGGCGTTGTTCACCAGCAGCCCGATCGGCGTGCCCCCGGTCAGCCGCCGCTCCACCGTCGCGCAACCGTCGTCCGTGGACAGGTCGGCGGGGATCGTCTCGACCTCCCGGCCGTGGCGCCCGGTCAGCTCGTCGGCCGTCGCGGACAGCCGGGCCGCGTCGCGGGCCACCAGCACCAGGTGCCAGCCGTCGGCGGCCAACCGGCGGGCGAAGGCGGCACCGATGCCGGCGGTCGCTCCGGTGATCAGGGCCCGCCGCTCGCTGGTCGGCTCGTCGAGCGTCACGGGCGGTCCTCACCTCGGCGGGTACGGGGGCGCGGGCGGCGCCCCGGGCGGCTGCTGCGGGGGCTGGACGGGTGGCGGCGCGGGGTGCTGCGGGGCGGCCGGCACGGGCCGCCGGCGGAACCAGGCGCTCGCCGCCGGCAGTGCCAGCAGCACGGCTACCACAAGGTAACCGAGCACCTGGCCGACGGAAAGCCCCGCCCCCAACGGGATCCACCAGGACGGGTAGGCGTCGGCGAGGAGGCCGAAGAGTTCCGCCGTCGCCCGGTCGTCCTCCCCCGAGCCCAGCGGGGTGGCGCGCTGGCCGATCAGCAGCGCCAGCCCACAGCATCCGGAGACCAGCCCCAGCCCCGCCACCACCCAGGTCGCGGTGCGGGCGCCGTCGCGGCCGGCCCGCAGGCCCGCTGCGAGACCGGCGAGGAGCAGCCCCGCGAGCAGGCTCACCACCGCCGTCAGCACGGTGGAGACGCCGAGCAGGCCGACCACCCGGTCGACCTGGTCCGGGCCCGCCGAGGTCTCCGCGGCGTCGGCGCGGAACCGGTCGACGGTGCCGCCGCGCGTCGCCACGCCGGCGACGGCGTACGCGAGGGCGGCGACCGCCATCAGCGCCAGCACCGCCACGGCCGCCGTGACCACGGCCGGGCGACGGGCCGGTGCCCGATCGGGGTACGACACGACGAGTCCCTCCGGTAGGCGTTCGGGTTGCAACCTACTCGGAGGGACCGTCGGCGTCGCTGTTATCGACCGGTCAACTCACCGGCGGCGGGGTCGGGCCGGGACGGTCCGACCCGGGCTGCTCGCCACCCGGGTTCGACCCCGGCTGGTCCCCGCCGGACGGCGTGGACGGCGGCGGGTAGCCCGGCTGGTGGGAGCCCTGCGGCTGCCCCGGCGTCGGCGGGTAGCCCGGCGTGGCCGGGTAACCCGGCTGACCGGTCTGCGGGTAACCGGGCTGGCCGGTCTGCGGGTAGGCCGCACCCGGAACCGGCGGCTCCCAGCCCTGCTTCGGCTTGCGGAAGAACTCGTTGGCCTTCGGCAGGGCCAGCAGGATCAGCGCGGCGAGCAGCGCGAGCAGCCCGAGCACGCCGAGGAGGGTGGTGACCGGGGTGACCCAGCCGGGCAGCGCCTCGTCGAGACGACGCTGGATCTCCTCCGGGCTCGGCCCGTCGCCGGTCGTCTGACCGGTGCCGATGCCGCCGCCCAGCCCGCTGACCAGCCCACCGCCCGTGCAGCAGACCATGATGCCGCCGAGCACCCAGGTGGTGATCCGCGATCCGTTGCTGCCCCGGTTGTTGAACACCCCGAGCACGGCGAGCACGACCGCGAGCAGGAGCACGAAGACGGAACCACCGATGGCGAACATCGTGGTGATGTCCGCCAGGTTCTGCGTGCCGTTGGCGTCGGTGCCCCGGTACGCCTCGTCGAGCATCTCCGAGATGGTGCCGATGGTGGACAGCGTGATGATGAGGCCGATCAGCTGGGTGAGCGCGAACAGCCACAGCAGATACGTCGAAATGGTCACCACACCCGGCCGGGTGCGGGCCGGCGTGTTGTGGGAATCGACCATGATTCTCCTTCCCTAGATCGCGGTCACACCGTATCCAGGTCGGGCCACTCCGGCACGTCAGACGGACATCGACCCGCCGTACGACGGGTGGCCGGAGGGCCGGAGAGCGACGCCTCAGTAGCCGCGCCACTCCGCGCGGGCGTACTCCAGCACCCGGGGCTGGAGCAGGGTGGAGGCCGGCACGTCCACCCGGCGGCGGTCGGCCGGGAAGTTGCCGGCGGCGGCCAGGGTCGCCGCGTCGAGGAAGCGCAGCCCGGAGGTGCCCGGCGGCAGGGCCAGGGCGGGCGCGGTCGGCCCGGGGGCCGCCAGCAGGAAGCCCCAGTCGCCGAAGGACGGCACGTCGACGTGGTACGGCGTGGTCGCGAAGCCCGCCTCGCGCAGCGACGCCTCGATCGACCAGTACGACCGGGGCGCGAAGTACGGCGAGCCGGACTGCACCACCAGCCGGCCGCCCTCGGCGAGCACCGTACGCACCAACGCGTAGAACTCGACGGTGTAGAGCTTGGCGGTGGCCGTCTCGTCGGGGTCGGGCAGGTCGGCCACCACCGCGTCGAACCGGTCGGCGGCGGTACGCAGCCAGGCGAACGCGTCGGCGTGCACCACCCGCACCCGGGGGTCGTCGAGCGCCCCGGCGTTGAGCCGGCGCAACTGCGGCTCGCTGCGGGCCAGCGCCACCACCGCCGGGTCCAGGTCCACCACGGTGATCCGCCGGACGTCGGGATAGCGCAGCAGCTCGCGTACGGCGAGGCCGTCCCCGGCACCCAGCACCAGCACCTCGCCGCGCGGGCCGTTCAGCACCGGATGCACCAGCGCCTCGTGGTAGCGGTACTCGTCGACGGAGCTGAACTGGAGGTCACCGTTGAGGAAGAGCCGCAGGTCTGTGCCGGCGCGGCCGGTCTCGGCGACCGAGCGGGTGAGCACGATCTCCTGGTACCGGCTGCGCTCGGCGTGCACCACCGGGTCCCGGTAGAGCTGCTGGCGGGCGGTCAGCTCGAAGTCGTGCGCGGTCACCCACGCGTACCCCAGGCTGAGGAAGACCACGACGCTGCCGGCGCCGAGCGCGACGCGCGCCCGGCGGCTCAGCTCCCGCCGGAACACCGTGCAGACCAGCGCGAGCCCGGCGACGGCGTTCACCGCGCCGACCACCAGCGCCCCCTTGAGCTGGCCGAAGACCGGCAGCAACAGGAACGGGAAGGCCAGCCCGCCGAGCAGCGCGCCGACGTAGTCGGCCGCGAACAGGTCGGCCACCGCGCTGCCGGCGGCCTGCTCCCGGATGCGTTGCAGCAGCACCATCAGCAGCGGGATCTCCGCGCCGATCAGCAGGCCGAGCACGAACGCGGTGCCGATCAGCGCGGGGCCGTAGAGGTCCAGCCACGCGAAGGCCGCGTAGAGGCCGAGCACGGAGAGGCCACCGAGCAGGGCCAGGGCCAGCTCGATCGCGGCGAACGCGGCGGCGGCCCGGGGCTGCAACGGCTTAGCGGCAAGCGCGCCGACGCCCATCGCGAACACCATCACGCCGAGCACGATCGACGCCTGCCCGACCGTGTCCCCGATCAGGTAGCTGCCGAGGGCCACCAGGGCCAGCTCGTAGACCAGGCCGCAGGCGGCGCAGACGAAGACGGCGACGAGCACCGCCGCGCGGGACAGCCGCCACCGCGCGGGCGGTGCCGGCGCCTCGACGGTCACCGCCCCTCCGGCGTACGCCCGCGAGCCGGGACGCCCCTCGCCCGCGCGGTCCCCTCGGCGCCCTTGCGGCGCTGGCGGCCGCGCTGCCAGAAGCCGGCGGCGAACAGCAGCGCGGTGAACAGCAGCAGGCCGATCGCGGCGAGCAGGTAGCCCCAGCGGTCGCGCCAGAGGTCGCTACCCGCGTCGGGCAGGGGCGCCGGCTCGGCGGTCGCCGCCGCCGGGGTCGGCGCCGGCTCCACCACCCCCGCCTCGGCGGCGAGCAACGGCAGCGAGACGGCCGCCCGGGTGACGGCCCAGCCGGGCTCGTCGACGAAGGCGTCCTCGGTCAGCCCGAGCCGTTCCAGCCCGTTCCGCATCCGTAGGCGGGCGGTCGCGGGGACGTCGTCGGACGTCTCCACCGTGACGCGGGCGAAGTCGTTGCTCTCGCTGCTCTCCGAGGTGTATGCGACCCGCGCGACCACCTGCACCCAGCGCGGGCAGGCCGCGTTCTCCTCGACCGCCACCCCCTCGCCGAGGTTCGACCCGACGCTGAGGTCGGTGTAGCGGTAGTAGTCCTGCAGCACCCAGCCGTAGCAGATGCCCTGGCTGTCGCTGGAGCGTTGCAGGATCGGCACGGTGTCGCCGCGTTCCTGAGCGGTCGGCGGCAGCACGTCGTCCCCGCCGTCGCGGCCGTTGACCACACCGATGCCCACGCAGCACAGGACGACCACCCCGATGACCACCCAGACGATCCAGGTGCCCTTGGTCGCGTTCGCGCCCGCCGCCTTCTGCCCGCCGGTGGTCTTCGCCCCGGTCATCAGCTGATCGCGGCGGCGATGATCGCGCCGGTGGCGAGGTGCACGACGGCGGAGACCCAGACCGCCGGGTGCGGCTGCTGGTCGACCAGGATCTCGCCGAGCTTGCCCGGCGTGGCCACGTCGAGCAGCACGAACGCCGCCGCCATGATGACCAGGCCCAGGACCCCGTACGCGGACGCGCCGACGATGCCGAGCACGAAGTCGTCGTCGCTGGCGGCGATCGCGGCGACCACGATGATGCCGACGCCGGCCAGGTTGGAGGCGAGCAGCAGCGCCGCGTTGCGGTTGCGCTCGGTCCAGATCAGCTGGTTGAGCCGGCCGGGGGTGGCGAGGTCCACCAGGACGTAGCCGATACCCATCAGCAGGACGCCGACCGCCCCGTAGGCGAGGGTGACCAGCAGATCGGTGACGAGGGTCTGCACAGGAGGCTCCAGGGTGAGGGGGGTCGGTGCGTCACTTGCCGCTGCCGGGGCCGCCGCCCCGGACGGTGCTGCCACGGCCCCAGCCCCAGTGGGAGCCGACCGTGGAGTGGTAGCGGGGATAGGCGGTGCTCATGCGCTCCAGCAGGATCACCGAGCCGGCGGCGATGGGCAGGATCACCACCGAGTCGTCGTCGTAGCGCAGGTACACGCCGCTGCCGTCGACGTACTGGTCGGCCGGCTGCCACGCGTCGGTGACCTCCTTCGCCACCTGACTCGGCGAGCGGGGCGAGGTGTAGGCGATGGCGTTGCGGCCGATGTCCTGGCTCGCCGCCCGCTTGTACTTGTCCTCCACGAAGCCGCGCGGGGAGAAGCTGCCGTAGAAGATGGCGAAGGCGGCGACCAGGGCGCCGATGACGGCGAACGCCACCCCCACCACGAACCAGCGTCGGTACGTCATCGCAGTGCCACCACCGTCTCGGTCAGGACCAGCTCGTTGGTCTGGGGATACGCGTGCCAGGTGCGCCAGGCGAGGGTGCCGGCCGGCGGGTCGGGGCGGACCGCCAGCGCGGTCACCGCGTCGGCGTCGCCGGGAAACACGCCCACCAGGGCGTACGGGTCGTCGGCCAGGTCGGCGCGGAGGGCGGCCACCTGCTCGCTCAGCCCCGCGCCGGCGGGCCGCAGCACGGTCGCCGTGAAGTGGTAGCCGCTCGCCTCGTCCCGCACCGCACCGG
Organism: Micromonospora sp. SD12; assembly: GCF_052068495.1. Classification (NCBI taxonomy): domain Bacteria; kingdom Bacillati; phylum Actinomycetota; class Actinomycetes; order Micromonosporales; family Micromonosporaceae; genus Micromonospora; species Micromonospora sp. SD12. The sequence goes on from NZ_JBQHDF010000001.1 coordinate 439,063, forward strand.
GCAGCTCGGGCGGGCGGCCGGGCAGGCAGGCGACCGTCTCGGTCAGCGTGGCGTCGGGCGCGTGCAGGACCACCTGGTGCGAGGCGCCGAGCAGCCGCAGCCGCAGCCGGACGCCGTCGGGCAGGTCGAGGTCGAGCACGTGCAGCGCGGGCCGCTCGACGTCGTCGAGCGCGAGGCTGAGGTCGGCGGCGCTGGTGTCGACGTACGGGGCGTCGAGGGTGACGAGCATCAGCCCACCTCGGACTGCGGATAGATCATCACGTCGCCGCGGTGCAGCAGCTCACCGAGCGCCACCTCCCAGCCCGCCTCGCCGTACGCCTCGAAGGAGAGCCGGGCCCCGCCGGGCGCCTGGTAGTCGTGGTACCGCATGGTGCCGGTCGGGTCGAGGCCGGTGTTGCCGACGGCGGTGAAGCGCGCCTGGCCGGACTCGTTCCAGTTGTAGCGGCGGCCGGCGAAGTCGATCGTCGGGGCGCCCGGGGTGACGGTGGCGCCCTGCTCGGCCCCCCAGAGCACCAGCTCCAGCTCCGGGTCCTCCTCCACGGAGAGCCAGCGGCGCACGCCGGCGGCGTCGTCGAGCAGGTGTTCCGCCCAGCTCCAGCCGCCCTCGACGAGGCGGATCGAGCCGCGCACCGCGTACGAGGTGCCCCGGATCTCGACGATGTCGCCGGGCTTCAGGCGGCGCGGGTCGCCGCGCAGCGCGTCGGCGTCGCGGTCCCGCAGCGGGTCGCCCGGCCCCTTGGCCCGTTGTTGCGGGCGGGACCGCGTCCGGTTCCAGGCCACCACGGCCACCACCAGACCCGCGACCCCGACCAGACAGCCCACCGCCGCCAGCACGTATGCGATCGTCCCGCTCATCCCGACCACCTCCCCAGGTACGTCGGCGGAGACGGTAACAACCCCGCGCACCTGGGGAAACTGCTTGGCCAGGGAGTGAGAGCGCGGTTACGCCACGTGCCCGGGCGCCGGGGCCGGCTCAGCCCTCGGCCGGGCCTGTTCCCGGGGCTTCCGGCCGCTGCGGAGGCTGATGCGCCGCCGGGTCGGGGCAGCGGAGATGACCGGGCAGGGCGGCACCGTAGGCACCGGGCACGGTCGGCGAGGCGTAGGCGGGATACAGGGGGTACGCGCCAGGCGGCAGCGGTACGACGGGTGACTCTGTCCGGGGCACGAACCACCGGTGGGCGGGCGGCAGCGCCAGCAGCAGCACCACCGCGACGGTGAGCAGCAGCACGCTCAGTACCCCGAGCCCGGCCAGCGGGAACAGCACGGCCTCGAAGGGGTCGGGCCGGGCGTAGAGGGCCTCGATGAACTTCGACTCCGCCCAGATCTCGGCCTCCGCGCCGGCAGGACCCTCCGGCGGGTATTCGCCCTCCACGTACGGCCCGTCATCGAAGCCGAAGGCGAAGAGCAGCGGGAACACGAGCACCCCGACGAGGCTCTGGGCGCAGCAGAGGACCAGCTGGACGCCGCCGGCCACGAAGACCATGACCCGGGCGACGTTGCCGCCACGACGCACCGGCCGCGCGGTGGCGGCGAACCAGCCCGCGAGCAGCAGCGTGGGCAGACCGAGCACCACCGCCATGGTGACGTTGCTCCACCGCTCGCCGCGCACCTCGTCCGGGTCGGCGTCTGGGACCGCCCGCACCGCTCGGTCGATCTGGCCGTCCCACTGGATCGCCTGGGTGACCACCAGTGCCACCAGGCCGAGCAGGACCAGCACGATGACGAGCTGTGACCAGAAGGCGATGGTGACGGTGACGGGTCGAGGCGGGCGTACCGGGGCGTCGGCAGGCGGCGTCATCTCACGGAAGCTACGGAACTGAGGGTCGCCACCGGCACGCCCGAACGGGCAGCGCCGGACGGCGGACGGATCATGCTCCGCCGCGCCGCCGCGCCGCGTACTCGCGCAGGGTGGTGCGGTCCATGACGCAGCCGGTGAAGGTGCCGACCTCGGCGGGATCGTCGCCCAGCGCCACCCACGCGGCCCGCCCGGCCGACGGGTCGGCGCGCTCCAGCAGCGTGGCGGCGTAGACGCGGCCGGCCGGGGTCGCCTCGGCGAGCAGCCGGTCGAGTCGCGGGCGTACGCCCTCGGGGTCCTGGGCGAGCGCCGCCTCGACCCGCTGGTACGCCTCGGTCACCGGCAGCATCGTCCCGGCGATGCCCACGCCGCCGAACGCCACAGTCTCGGCCTGCCGCAGTTCGTCGAGGGCCGCCTCGATCTCGCGGTCCCGCTTCTTCCCGATCCCGAACATGTCCCTGTTCCTTCCCCGTCGCGCCCACGCCCACCCTGTCGATCAAGAGGTTCGCGTCCTCGGCGGCGCTCCCGCGACGCGAACCCCCCGATCGACGAGGGCGGTCCTCAGGCTGCCGAGACCACCAGGGCGTCCTTGGTGTCTGCCAGGTCGACCCTGACCGTGTCGCCGTCGCGGATCTGGCCCGACAGGAGCGCCTTGGCGAGCTGGTCGCCGATCGCCGTCTGGACCAGGCGACGCAACGGGCGGGCGCCGTAGATCGGGTCGTAGCCGTGCTCGGCGAGCCACACCCGGGCGGCGTCGCTGATCTCCAGTGCCAACCGACGGTCGGCGAGACGGGCTCGCATCCGGTCGAGCTGGATGTCGACGATGGCCCGCAGGTCGTCCCCGCGTAGCGCGGCGAAGACCACGATGTCGTCGAGGCGGTTGAGGAACTCCGGCTTGAAGTGCGAGCGGACCACCGCGAGGACGCCCTCCCGGCGCTGCTCCTCGGCCAGCGTCAGGTCGCCGATCACCGACGAGCCCAGGTTGGAGGTGAGGATCAGGATCGCGTTGCGGAAGTCCACCGTGCGGCCCTGCCCGTCGGTGAGCCGACCGTCGTCGAGCACCTGGAGCAGGATGTCGAAGACGTCCGGGTGGGCCTTCTCGACCTCGTCCAGCAGGATCACCGAGTACGGCCGGCGGCGCACCGCCTCGGTGAGCTGGCCGCCCTCCTCGTAGCCGACGTAGCCGGGCGGGGCGCCGACGAGCCGGGCGACGGAGTGCTTCTCGCCGTACTCGCTCATGTCGATGCGGACCATGGCCCGCTCGTCGTCGAAGAGGAACTCGGCGAGCGCCTTGGCCAGCTCGGTCTTGCCGACGCCGGTCGGGCCGAGGAAGAGGAAGCTGCCGGTCGGGCGATCGGGGTCGGCGACGCCGGCCCGGGCGCGGCGTACCGCGTCGGAGACGGAGCCGACCGCCTCGGCCTGACCGACCACCCGGGCGCCGAGCGACTCCTCCATCCGCAGCAGCTTGGCGGTCTCGCCCTCCAACAGCCGCCCGGCGGGGATGCCGGTCCAGGAGGCGACCACGGCGGCGATGTCGTCGGCGCCGACCTCCTCCTTGAGCATCGCGCCTTCGGCCTGGAGGCGGGCCAGCTCCTCCTCGGCCTGCTTCAGCTCGGCCTTGAGGGCGGGGATGCGGCCGTAGCGCAGCTCGGCGGCGCGCTCCAGCTCGCCGTCGCGCTCGGCCCGCTCGGCCTCGCCGCCGAGCCGCTCCAGCTCCTCCTTGGCGGTGGAGAGCTTGGTGATGTGGCTCTTCTCCAGCTGCCAGCGCTCCGACAGGGCGGTGAGCTGCTCGCGCTTGTCGGCCAGCTCCTTGCGCAGCCGCTCCAGCCGCTCGGCGGAGGCGGCGTCCGGCTCCTTGGCCAGCGCCATCTCCTCGATCTCGAGCCGGCGCACCGCCCGCTCGATCTCGTCCACCTCGACCGGCCGGGAGTCGATCTCCATCCGGAGCCGGGACGCGGACTCGTCGACCAGGTCGATCGCCTTGTCGGGCAGGAACCGGTCGGTGATGTAGCGGTCCGACAGGGAGGCGGCGGCGACCAGCGCGGCGTCGGTGATGCGTACGCCGTGGTGCACCTCGTAGCGCTCCTTCAGGCCGCGCAGGATGCCGATGGTGTCCTCGATGGTCGGCTCGCCGACCAGCACCGGCTGGAAGCGGCGCTCCAGGGCCGGGTCCTTCTCGATGTGCTCGCGGTACTCGTCCAGCGTGGTGGCGCCGACCATCCGCAGCTCGCCGCGGGCCAGCATCGGCTTGAGCATGTTGCCGGCGTCCATCGAGCCTTCGCCCTTGCCGGCGCCGACGACGGTGTGCAGCTCGTCGAGGAAGGTGATGACCTGCCCGTCGGAGTTCTTGATCTCCTCCAGGACGGACTTCAGCCGCTCCTCGAACTGGCCCCGGTACGACGCCCCGGCGACCATCGCGCCGAGGTCGAGGGAGACGAGCTTCTTGTCCCGCAGCGACTCGGGCACGTCGCCGGCGACGATCCGCTGGGCCAGGCCCTCCACGATGGCGGTCTTGCCGACGCCCGGCTCACCGATGAGCACCGGATTGTTCTTGGTGCGGCGGGACAACACCTGGATCACCCGGCGGATCTCCGAGTCCCGGCCGATGACCGGGTCGATCTTGCCGTCGCGGGCGCTCGCGGTCAGGTCCACGCCGTACTTGGCCAGGGCCTGGTAGGTCTGCTCGGGGTCGGCGCTGGTGACCCGGCGGTCCCCGCCGCGTACCGACGGGAACGCGGCGACCAGCGTCTCCTCGGTGACGCCGGCGGACTTGAGCGCGTTCGACACCGTCCCGCCCACGCGGGCCAGGCCGGCGAGCAGGTGCTCGGTGGAGGTGTACTCGTCGCCGAGCGGCCGGGCGATCTGCTCGGCGGCCCCGATGGCGTTGACGAACTCCCGGGCCAGGGTCGGCTCGGCGATGCTGGAGCCCCGGGCGGCGGGCAGGTTGTCGACCGAGCGCTGGGCGACCCGGCGCAGCTCGGCGGGGTCGGCCCCGACGGCGCGCAGCAGGCCGGCGGCGGTCGAGCCGTCGGTGTCCAGCAGTGACAGCAGCAGGTGCCAGGGCTCCACGGTGGCGTGCCCGCGCTGGTTCGCCAGCGCGACGGCACCGGTGATGGCTTCGCGGCTCTTGGTGGTGAGACGTTCCGTGTTCATGGGCTCCCCCGGATCGGCGTGTCCACTGAGAAGGACACAACCAGAGTTGAGCCTATTCCGCTCAACCCTGGTGGCGTGAGCCGGATCACACCTACCACCCCGGGCATCCGCCGGGCGGTCGCGGCACACCCCGATGCCGTACGCCATCCTCGCGGCCGGGCACGGGCGTCCGTCCGTGGCAAACGGATACCGGCGGATCACTCAGCGGCAACCGGCCTCCTGACGATATTCGCAGGTGACAGCGGGGAGTAGCCTGACCGCCGTGCGCGTACGTGTCGAACAGACCGCCCTGCCCGGCATCGGGGTCCGTCACGATCTACTGACGGAATCCGGCCGCCGCCTCGGCGTCGTCTCCCACCGCAATGGCCGCCGTGACCTCGTCCTGTACGACCCGGACGATCCCGACTCATGTCAGCACGACATACCGCTGACCGACGACGAGGCGGAGGCGCTCGCCGACATCCTCGGCGCGTCCCTGATGCTCGGCCAGCTCTCCGGGCTGCGCGACCAGGCCGCCGGGCTGCTCACCGAGCAGATCGCCATTCCGGCCGGGTCGAAGTACGTCAACCGCAAGCTCGGTGACACGCAGGCACGCTCCCGCACGAGCGCCTCGATCGTCGCGGTGCTGCGCCACGGCGAGGTGATCGCCTCGCCGGATCCGTCCTTCCGCTTCGCCGCAGGCGACGTGGTGGTCGTCGTCGGGACCCGCAAGGGTCTCGACGGAGTGACAGCCATCCTCGCCGACAGCGACCCGGACGGCTGAGGCCCGGATGCACGAAACGACAACCCTGCTCGTCGAGGTCGGCGCGCTGCTGTTCCTGCTCGGTCTCCTCGGCCGGCTGAGCCGCCGGATCGGCCTTTCGCCCATCCCCCTGTACCTGCTCGCCGGCCTCGCCTTCGGGCACGGTGGCCTGCTCACCCTCAACGCCAGCGAGGAATTCTTCGCGGTCGGCGCGGAGATCGGCGTGATCCTGCTGCTGGTGATGCTCGGTCTCGAGTACTCGGCCAACGAGCTCGTCGGCAACCTGCGCGCCGCCGCCCCCGCCGGGCTGATCGACGGGGTGCTGAACGCCCTGCCGGGGGCGGCGTTCGCGCTGCTGCTCGGCTGGGACTGGGTCGCCGCCCTGGTGCTGGCCGGCATCACCTGGATCTCCTCCTCCGGGGTGATCGCCAAGGTCCTCTCCGACCTGGGCCGCCTCGGTAACCGGGAGACCCCCGTGATCCTCTCGATCCTGGTGATCGAGGACCTGGCCATGGCGTTCTACCTGCCCCTGCTGACGGCGGTGCTCGCCGGCAGCGGCCTGCTCGGGGGTGGCCTCACGCTCGTCGTCGCGGTCGGCACCGTGCTCCTGGTGCTGGTGGTCGCCATCCGGTACGGCAACCTGATCTCCACCGCCATGTCGGCGAAGGACCCGGAGGCGCTGCTGCTCGGCGTACTCGGGATGACCCTGCTGGTGGCCGGCATCGCGGCGAAGCTCCAGGTGTCGGCGGCGGTCGGGGCGTTCCTGGTCGGCATCGCGCTCTCCGGGCCGGTGGCGCACCACGCCACGGAGCTGCTCACGCCGCTGCGGGACCTCTTCGCCGCGGTCTTCTTCGTCTTCTTCGGGCTGGTCACCGACCCCCGGGACATCCCGCCGGTGCTGCTGCCCGCGCTCGCGCTGGCCATCGTCACCATGGGGACGAAGACGCTCACCGGCTACCTGGCCGCCCGCCGGGTCGGCATCGGCGAGCCCGGTCGGTGGCGCGCCGGCCTGGCCCTCGTGCCACGGGGTGAGTTCTCCATCGTCATCGCGGGCCTCGCGGTGGCCGCAGGCAGCGTCGAGCCGAAACTGGCGGCGCTCGCGACGGCGTACGTGCTGATCACCGTGGTGACCGGACCGATGCTGGCACGCCTGCCCGACTTCGCGTGGTTCAAGCGCTGGCTGCGGCAGCGCGGCGCCGCCCAGCAGGCCAGGCCGGCAGCCGTGCCGGACTGACCGTCATCGGCCGAGGGCCGAGGGCCGAGCCCGCAGCCGTGGGCCGTGGGCCGTGGGCCGTGGGCCGTGGGCCGTGGGCCGAGTGCTCGGGCCGGGGGCCGGATCGACCGTACGGTCGGCCCGGCCCTCAGCCGACGGATGTCGAATTGCTCCCCGCGGGGTCTACCGCCGAACAGCGCTCCGGGTTACCGTTTCGCCCCAGCAGCCAGAGCTCGCGGGTGGCCGACGCCCCCTGCGGACGAGAGCGGAAGGTTGGCCGTGAGCGTGCAGGAGTCGACGTTCCACGGCTTCGCCAACCCCGTCGACCCGAGCCCCACCGAGCTGCGCGCCTGGGCCTACCAGCCCGACTCCGTACCGCTCACGTCGATGCCGCCCGACTGGGACCTGCTGGTCTCCGGCGACCGGCTGGTGGCGGTGCTCTTCGACCTGGCGATGGACCAGTCCTGCCCGGCGCGCCGCTTCGCGCTGCACTGCCTCTACATCTACGCCGCCGACGGCATCCGGACGAACTTCCGCGCCCACCCGAAGCGGCGCTTCCGCAAGCTGGTGGAGCAGGCCGAACGCAACGGCGACGACCTGATGCGCACCTGGGCGTACAACAGCCGGGCGTTGCTCGCCCGCCCGGAACTCTTCGTCTACCGGGACTGGTGCGAGGGCGGCCTGGTCCGGGAGAACCGCCGCATCGCCTGAACCCCGGATCGGGCGAACGGGCCGGAACCCCCGCAGGGAACCCCACGGCGTCCCGGCCCCGAAACGGCGAACAAGCCGCGACCCCCGCAGGGAACCCCACGGCGTCCCGGCCCCGAAACGGCGAACAAGCCGCGACCCCCGCAGGGAACCCCACGGCGTCCCGGCCCCGAAACGGCGAACAAGCCGCGACCCCCGCAGGGAACCCCACGGCGTCCCGGCCCCGAAACGGCGAACAAGCCGCGACCCCCACAGGGAACCCCACGGCGTCCCGGCCCCGAAACGGCGAACGGGCCGGGACCCCCCGTGGGTCCCGGCCCGCACGTCGGCGGATCGTCAGTGTTCCGATCCGCCCTGCTCGCGGCGTCCCGCCCGGTCACGCTCCTGGTCGGTGCCGTGGTCGGCCCGGTCGGCGAACGCGCCGTTCTCGACCTTGTCGGTGAAGCGGCCCTCGGTGACCCGGTCGAACCTCTCCCGGGCGTTCTTCGCCACCTCCCGGAGCCGTTCCTCCGTCTGCTCGGCAACCTTCCGCGCGGCTTCCGTCATGGCTCCCCCTGCCATTGGAGTCCGGATTAAGCGGGTTGGACCTGATTCGCAGGTTAGCCGATCCGGCACCTTCCGCGCGGGCGAACCCGCAACCGCGCGCGAGTGGAACACCACGGCTGTCATCCGAGGGCGGTGACACCCGTGGTGTTCCACTCGACGACGCCCGACCGGCGCAAAGGCCTGGGGCAAAGGCCCGGGGCAAGGCGCGCCGAACCCTCATGGGACGGCGCAAGCCGTGCGGAGCCGCCCGGCCGGCACAAGCGCCCGCAGAACCCGCCGGGGCTGCGCAACCGCGCGGGACCGACGGGTCGGCCCGCAGACCGCGCGGGGCCGCCGGGCGGGCCGGGAAGACGGTCGCGCCCGGCCGCGAAAGGGCGGCCGGGCGCGATGCGGTGCGGTGTCGTCAGCGCTCGGGGCGGCGCGGACGCCAGACCACCAGCGCGGTGGAGGTGCGGTTGGTCGGCACCAGGTCGCTGCCGGGGAAGCGGGCCAGCGCCTCCAGTTCGGCGATCCGGCGGTACGCGGCGTCCAGTTCCGCCTCCAACCGGGCCACCCGCTGCTGCGCCTCCTCCAGCAGCCGCTCCAGCCCGATGATCCGCTTCACCCCGGCGAGGTTGATGCCGTCGTCCTGGCTGAGCCGCTGCACCTCGCGCAGCAGCACCACGTCGCGGACGCTGTAGCGCCGCCCGCCGCCGGCTGCCCGTCCCGGCTGGACGAGGCCCAACCGGTCGTACTGGCGCAGGGTCTGCGGGTGCATCCCCGCCATCCGCGCCGCCACCGAGATCATCAGCACCTTGGCCTCGTAGGCAGGGTCACTCGAGCCGACGAACTCGTCCGACATCCCGCTCACCTCCGCGTGCGCTCCACCGAGCCGACTGAACACCGGGTCAACTGAATCGACGTACCCGCGCCTCGAGATGTTCCCGGGCGGCCGGCGGGGTCTGCGCGGCGAAGCTCTCCAACGCCGCACGCGCCTCGTCGGACACCTTCGCGGGCACCACCACGTCGAGCGTCACCAGCAGGTCGCCCGCCTGGCCGTCCCGGCGGACCACCCCCTTGCCCCGGGCCCGCAGGATCCGACCGCTCGGCGTGCCCGGTGGCACCCGCAGGGTCACCGTGCCGTCGAGGGTGGGCACCCGCAGGTCCGTGCCGAGCACGGCCTCCGCGAAGGTGACCGGCACCGTCAGCGTGAGGTCGTCGCCGGTACGCCCGAAGAGCTCGTCCGGCCGCACCTTCACGTGTACGAAGAGGTCGCCCGCCGGGCCACCCCGCGCGCCAGGCTCGCCCCGCCCGGCCAGCCGGATCTTCTGGCCGTCCGCCACGCCGGCCGGGAAGCGGACGTTCAACGTGCGGGTCTTGGTCACCCCGCCGGTGCCCTGGCACTCGGGGCACTTCTCGTCCACGACCGTGCCCACGCCCTGGCAGTTGCGGCACGGTTCGGAGAAGCTGAACGACCCCTGGTTGCGGTTGGTCACCCCGGCCCCGTGGCACACCTGGCAGGTGCGCGGCGAGGTGCCGGGCTTCGCCCCGTTGCCGTGGCAGGTGTCGCACACCCCGGGGGCGCGCAGCGTCAGCGGGAACGTCACCCCGCGTACGGCGTCGCCGAAGTCGAGGGCCACCTCGGCCTCGATGTCCCGCCCCCGGGCCGGGCCACGGGCCGCCGCCCCACCGGCGGGACCGCCGGCACCGCCCGAGAAGATCGAACTGAACAGGTCCTGGAAGCCGGCCCCGCCGAAGCGGCGGTCACCGCCTCCGCCGGCGGCGCCCCCGAACAGGTCGGAGACGTCGAACGGCACGCCGCCGGGCTGGCCGGCGCCACGGGCGCCACGGCGGAAGGCGCCCGAGCCGAACAGCGACCGCAGCTCGTCGTACTCCCGCCGCTTGGCGTCGTCGCCGAGGACGGCGTACGCCTCGGAGGCGGCCTTGAAACGCTCCTCGGCCTTCGGGTCGCCGGGGTTGTGGTCCGGGTGCGAATCCCGGGCCACCTTCCGGTACGCCTTCTTGACGTCGTCGGCGGAGGCGGCCTTGTCCACGCCCAGCACGGCGTAGAAGTCCTTCTCGATCCAGTCCTTGGAACTCACCGGTCCACCCCCTTCCCTAGCTGGGGACCGACCGTCCCGCCTGCCCTCGACGGGCGGGCGGGACGGTCCGGTCGTCGTACGGCACTACTCCGGGTCGGCGACCGCGACCATCGCGGGCCGCAACAGCCGCTCACCGACCTGGTAGCCCCGACGCATCACCTGTACACAGGTGGGCTCGGTGACGTCGGCCGACGTCTGGTGGGCGACCGCCTCGTGCCGGGTCGGGTCGAACGGGTCGCCCTGCTCGCCGAACGGGGTCAGCCCGAACTTGCCGAGCGCCGTGACGAGCTGTTCGGCCACGGTGCCGAACGGGCCGACCAGGTCGCCGTGCTCGCGGGCCCGGTCCAGGTCGTCGAGGATAGGCAGCAGCGCGGCGAGCACCGCGCCGGTCGCCTGCTCGGTGACCAGGCCCTTGTCCCGGTCCACCCGCTTGCGGTAGTTGGCGTACTCCGCCGTCACCCGCTGGAGGTCCCGGGTCCGCTCGTCGAGATCCTTGCGCAGCGCCTCGAGTTCGGCGCCGAACGCGGTCGGACCACCGTCGACCGGCTGCGCCGGGGCGTCCACCACCGGCGGGCCGGTCACCTCGGCCGCCTCGACCTCGATCTCGTCGACGACGACCTCGGACTCCTCGACCAGGCCCTCGGCGGGGGCGTCCGAACCGGCGTCGGCGGCGGCCGGTTCGGACGTCTCGCTGATCTTGCGGTTGTTACGGATGACGACCCGCGGCCCGTCGCCGGCCTGCTCAGCGGGCGCGGAGCCACCCGGCGCCGACCCGGTCGCACCCGGGTCGGCAGCTCGTGGCTTCTCCGTCATGGGGCTACCTCATCCCTCTGCCGTGGTTTCGTGTCCGGGACGAACCGTCACTTCTTGTCCTTGTCCTCGTCCACGATCTCCGCGTCGACCACGTCGTCCGCGCCACCGGCGGAGCCGCCGGCCTGCGGGCCACCGGTCGCCCCGGCGCCGGCGGCACCCGCCGCACCCGGGCCGGCCTCGCCCGGCTGCTCGCCCTGCTGGTTGTAGAGCAGCGAGCCGGCCTGCTGGGAGACCTGCGCCAGCTTCTCGTGCGCCGACTTGATCTTCTCGATGTCCTGGCCGCCGAGCGCGCCACGCAGTTCGCCGAGCGCCTCGTTGATCTGGTCACGGGACTCCGACGGCAGCTTGTCGCCGCTCTCGGCCAGGAACTTCTCGGTCTGCCACTGGAGCGCCTCGGCCAGGTTGCGGGTCTCGGCCTCCTCGCGGCGACGCTTGTCGTCCTCGGCGTGCTCCTCGGCGTCGCGGCGCATCCGCTCGATGTCGTCCTTCGGCAGCGAGGAGCCGCCGGTGATCGTCATCTTCTGTTCCTTGCCGGTGCCGAGGTCCTTGGCGTGGACGTTGACGATGCCGTTGGCGTCGATGTCGAAGGTGACCTCGATCTGCGGCACGCCGCGCGGCGCCGGCGGGAGGCCGGTCAGCTCGAAGGTGCCGAGCTTCTTGTTGTAGGCCGCGATCTCCCGCTCGCCCTGGAACACCTGGATCAGCACCGACGGCTGGTTGTCGTCCGCCGTGGTGAAGACCTCGGAGCGCTTGGTCGGGATGGTGGTGTTGCGCTCGATCAGCTTGGTGAAGATGCCGCCCTTGGTCTCGATGCCCAGGCTCAGCGGGGTCACGTCGAGCAGCAGGACGTCCTTGACCTCGCCCTTGAGCACACCGGCCTGGAGGGCGGCGCCGACGGCGACGACCTCGTCCGGGTTGACGCCCTTGTTGGGCTCCTTGCCGGTGAGCTGCTTGACCAGGTCGGTCACGGCCGGCATCCGGGTCGAGCCGCCGACCATGATGACGTGCTCGACGTCGGAGACCTTGATGCCGGCGTCCTTGACGGCCTGCTCGAACGGGCCCTTGCAGCGGTCCAGCAGGTCCTGCGTCATCCGCTGGAACTCGGCCCGGCTGAGCGTCACGTCGAGGTGCAGCGGGCCCGCCGCGCCGGCGGTGATGTACGGCAGGTTGATGTTGGTGGTGGTGGCGGCGGACAGCTCGATCTTGGCCTTCTCGGCCGCCTCGCGGAGCCGCTGGAGGGCCATCTTGTCCTGGCCCAGGTCGATGCCGTGCTCGCCGCGGAAGGTCTTCACCAGGTGGTCGATGATCCGCTGGTCCCAGTCGTCGCCACCGAGGTTGTTGTCACCGCTGGTCGACTTGACCTCGACGACGCCCTCGGCCAGCTCCAGCAGCGACACGTCGAAGGTGCCGCCGCCGAGGTCGAAGACCAGGACGGTCTGCTCCTTGGAGCCCTTGTCCAGCCCGTACGCCAGGGCCGCCGCGGTCGGCTCGTTCACGATCCGCAGCACGTTGAAGCCGGCGATCTCGCCGGCCTCCTTGGTGGCCTGGCGCTGGCCGTCGTTGAAGTAGGCCGGGACGGTGATCACCGCGTCGGTGATCTGCTCGCCCAGGTACGCCTCGGCGTCCCGCTTGAGCTTCATCAGCGTGCGGGCCGAGATCTCCTGCGGGGTGTACTTCTTGCCGTCGATGTCGACGGACCAGTTGGTGCCGATCTCCCGCTTGACCGAGCGGATCGTCCGGTCCGGGTTGGTCACCGCCTGGCGCTTGGCGACCTCACCGACGAGCACCTCGCCGTTGCGGGCGAACGCGACGATCGACGGGGTCGTCCGCGAGCCTTCAGCGTTGGCGATGACGGTGGGCTCACCGCCCTCCAGGACGCTGACGCAGGAGTTCGTCGTGCCGAGGTCGATACCGACCGCACGTGCCATCTTCGCTTCCTCGCTTCATCACGTTGTGGGCAGGTGACGGGCGACGCCCGTCGAGCTGCCCGGCGGGCGTCGCCCGCAGCGACCCCACCACAAGTTGAGTGAACTTGACTCAATAGTGCCACGCCCCGCGAAATCGTCAAGTCGAGGTTGAGCCGACCCGACGCAACCCCAGGTTCTTACCGATCGGTTGTCTTCCCTTGCGTCGGTCGGGCACGCTTTAGCGGTGACGACGCACGGCGATCCCGCCACCCCGGCCGGCACGCCCACCGTCGCAGCCCGCACCGGCCCCACGGACGCCGGGGAGGACCGGCCCGCCACCACCGGGGACGACAGCCTGCCCGCCGCGCTGGCCGGCCTGCGCGCCGCGATCGGGGCGGCCCGGTTCCCCCTCGCGCTGCCCTCCGCCGAGCCCGCCCGGCGCGCCGGCGGAAGCCTCACCGACCAGCTCGACGACTACCTGCTGCCCCGGCTGCGCCGGCTCGACGCGCCGCTGCTCGTGGTGGTCGGCGGGTCCACCGGCGCCGGCAAGTCCACCCTGGTCAACAGCCTGGTGCAGGCGCGGGTGAGCGCCGCCGGGGTGCTCCGCCCGACCACCCGATCCCCGGTGCTGGTCTGCAACCCCGCCGACTCGGGCTGGTTCCGCAAGGGCGAGCTGCTGCCGGGCCTGACCCGCACCACCGAGCCCAGCGAGGACCCGCGCACCCTGCAACTGGTCACCGCCCCGGCCCTGCCCGCCGGGCTGGCCTTCCTCGACGCCCCCGACATCGATTCGGTGGTCGACGCCAACCGGGCCCTGGCCGGTCAGCTCCTGGCCGCCGCCGACCTCTGGCTCTTCGTCACCACCGCCGCCCGCTACGCCGACGCCGTGCCCTGGGAGCTGCTGCGCAGCGCCCGCGCCCGGGGCGCGGTCATCGCCATGGTGCTGGACCGGGTGCCCCCGGAGGCGGCCGACGAGATCGCCGCCCACCTGTCGGAGATGCTCGCCGCGCAGGAACTGGGGGCGGCCCCGCTCTTCGTACTGCCGGAGACCTGGGTCGACGGGCAGGGCCTGCTGCCCGACCGGGTCACCGCGCCGCTCGCCGCCTGGTTCGCCCGGCTGGCCGCCGACGCCGACGCCCGCGCCGCCGTGGTCCGGCAGACCCTGGACGGCGCGCTCGGCGCGCTGCACCCCGCGGTCGAGGGGCTCGCCGACGCCGCCGAGGAGCAGGTCACCGCCGCCGACGCGCTCGACGAGCGGGTGCTGGCCGCGTACCGGGGGGCGCACCGGACCGTCGAGCAGGGGCTGAAGGACGGTCGGCTGCTCCGCGGCGAGGTGCTCGCCCGCTGGCAGGAGTTCGTCGGCACCGGCGAGTTCTTCCGCACCCTGGAGGCCCGCATCGGGCGGCTGCGCGACCGGGTGGTGGCGGCGGTCACCGGCCGGCCCGCGCCCGCGTCCGAGCTGCGGGACGCGATCGAGTCGCAGCTGGTGACCCTGCTGCGGGGCGTCGCCGCCGAGGCGGCCGAGAACGCGTACACCGGGTGGAAGGCGCATCCCGCCGGGGCGGCGCTGCTCGAACCGGAGCTGGCCCACCCCTCCGCCGACCTGCCGGAGCGGGCCGAGCGGCTGGTCCGGGAGTGGCAGCGGGGCGTGCTGGAGCTGGTCCGCGCCGAGGGTGGCGACCGCCGCTTCGTGGCCCGCACGGCCGCGTACGCGGTCAACGCCACCGGGCTCGCCGTGATGATCGCGGTGTTCGCCTCGACGGCGTTCATCCCCACCGGCCTGGAGGTGGCCACCGGGGCCGGCACGACCGTCGCCGCGCAGACCGTGCTCCAGGCGATCTTCGGCGACCAGGCCGTGCGTACGCTGGCCGCCAAGGCCCGGGCCGACCTGCTGGACCGGGTGCGGGCCCTGCTCGACGACGAGGCCGCCCGCTACCTGGACCGCACGGCGCAGGCCCGGCCCGCCGCGGACACCGCGGAGGCCCTGCGCGGCGCCGCCAACCAGGTGGAGATCGCGCGCAACCGCAGCGGCCTCGCCGGCGCGGCCGTCGCGGGCCTGCCCGGCACCGAGGGTGGAGGGTCATGACCAACATCGTCGGGCGGATGCGCGAGGCGTTCCGCGGAGACCAGCGGGTGGACGCCGAGGCGCTCATCGCTCGCCTCGACGCCGTACGCCGGTTCCTCACGGTCGTCGACGGCCACCTGCCGGACGCGCAGCTCGTGCCGGCGCACACCCTGGTCGAGCGGGCCGGCACCCGGCTGGCGCTCTCCCGCGACCACACCGTGGTGGCCCTGGCGGGCGCGACCGGCAGCGGCAAGTCCAGCCTGTTCAACGCGCTCGCCCGGATGGAACTCTCGACGGTCGGGGTGCGCCGCCCCACCACCGGCGTCGCCCACGCCTGCGTCTGGGGGCCGCTCGACGGCGGCAACCGCCTGCTCGACTGGGTCGGCGTGCTGCCCCGGCACCGTTTCGTCCGGGAGAGCGTGCTCGACGGCGACGACGAGTCCGCCCTGCACGGGCTGATCCTGCTCGACCTGCCCGACTTCGACTCGGTGCAGCGGTCCCACCGGCTGGAGGTGGACCGGCTGCTCGGCCTGGTCGACCTCGTGGTCTGGGTGGTCGACCCGCAGAAGTACGCCGACCGTGTCATCCACACCAGCTACCTGCGCGAGTTCCACCGGCACCGCGACGTCACCCTGGTCGTGCTCAACCAGGCCGACCGGCTGCCCCCGGCCGAGCTGCCCCGGGTGCTGGCCGACCTGCGCCGGCTGCTCGACTCCGACGGCCTGGACGGCGTACCGCTGCTGGCGACGACCGCCGTCGACCCGGCGGGCATGGCCGGGCTGCGGGAGGCGCTGGAACGCACGGTCGCCGAGCGGCAGGCCGCGCTGCGGCGGCTCCAGGGCGACGTGGACGCGGTGGTGGCCGGGCTCGACGAACTGGTCGGGGATGCCTCGCCGGCCGACGGGCCGGACGACGCCGCCGTCACCGCGCTGCACCGGGCGCTGGCCGGCGCGGCCGGGGTGCCGGCGGTCGCCGAGGCGGTCGAGCGGGCGTACCGGCACCGGGGCGCCGCCACCACCGGCTGGCCCCTGGTCCGGGGCTGGCGGCGGCTGCGGCCCGACCCGCTGCGCCGGCTGCACCTGCCGGGCCCCGCCGCCGACCGCGACGCACCGGCGGAGAGCCTCGTCGCCGCGACCTCGGTACCCGACCCGACCGCCGCCCAGCGCTCGGCGCTCGGGCTGGCGATCCGTTCGGTGGCCGACCGGGCCGGGGCCGACCTGCCCGCCTCCTGGCCGACGGCGGTCACCGCCGCCGCCCGGTCCCGCCTCGGCGACCTGCCGGACGCGCTGGACCGCGCGGTGGCCGGCACGGACCTCGGCATGGACCGGCGACCGCTCTGGTGGCGGTTCGTCGGCGGCCTCCAGTGGCTGGTGACCCTGGCCGCGCTCGCCGGGCTGGGCTGGCTGGCGCTCGGCTACGCGCTGCGCGCGCTGGGCCTGCCGGCGCTCGAACACCCGATGGTCGGCGAGGTGCCGCTGCCCACCCTGCTGCTCCTGGGCGGCCTGCTCGCCGGGCTGCTGGTGGCCGCCCTGACCAGGCCGATCGTCCGCTGGGCGGCGCGCCGGGCCCGGCGCCGGGCCGAGCGGCGCCTCACGGCCGCGGTGGCGGCGGTCGGCGAGGAACACGTGCTGACCCCGGTGCGGGGAGTGCTCGCCTCCTACGCCGAGGCCCGTACGGCGCTGGAGGAGGCCGCCGGGCGCTGAGCCGGAAATCCGGTTCCGTCGGCAACCGCAGGTCGGCGGCGTGCCGCCGCGACGCGGGCCGGATGCTCGGGTCGCTCGTACCGTCCCGGGGCGGGTGGCGGCGTAGGGTCGGTGGATGGGAACGCCTCAGACCCCGTACGACGCGGTGCTGCACGCCGCCCGCGACGTGGCCAAGCTGGACAACGCCCTCGACGCGGAGATGCTCGGCGCGGCCCTGCTCGGCAGCGTCTACTCGGTCGCCGAGACCGAGCGTGACGCCGCCGTCCGGGACTTCGTGGCCGGCTTCCTGGCCGCCACCTCCCGCCGCCGCTCGGCCGCGGCGACCACCATCCGCTCCGTCTTCGCCGCGCTGGTGCCCGACGCCGAGGGCGCCGGCCGCGTCCGGCCGGGCGCCGCCACCCCCGCCTGGGCCGCCCAGCTCGGCCGCGTGCACCTGACCGGCTGCTGGTCCTACGGCGACGTGTACGGCGACCAGACCTCCTACCTGGCGACCTTCGCCTACGACGACCCGGCCGGCGGCTCGGCGCACGCCGTGGTGACGCTGCTCGACCACAACATCGGCATCACCAAGGACGTCTTCGTCGGCGGGCCGCCCGACCGGATCCTCGAGCAGGTCCGGCAGATGTGCTCGGGGGACGAGCTGACCTGGTTCCGCGACGAGGAGCCGGCCAGGATGCGCGTCGAGGTGACCCGCCACCTGGCGATCACCGACGGCCTGACCGAACTGCCCGGGGAGGGCTCGCTCGCCACCGACCGCGCCCTGCTCGGCGCCCGGCTGGCACTGCTGCCCCGGGCGGCCGGGGCGGCCCCCGCGCCCGCCGAGCCGCTCTCCGCCGCCGAGCGTACGGACCTGGTCCGCCGCTTCCTCGCCTCGCCCGAGGCGGCCCGCTTCGGCCTGGACGCCATCGACGGGGCGGAACTGGCCTCGCTGCACTTCTGCCTCAGCCTGCTGCTGGACCACGCGGCCAGCTTCCCGGACGCCGACCCGATGCGGTGGAGCCCCACCGTGGCCGGGCTGTTCCTGCTCGACTGGGTGCACCGGCGGGCCGTGCTGGACATGGACGACGCCGCGCTGCTGCCCCGGGTGCTGCGCGCCTGGGCCGGGTACGCGGCCCGTAAGCGCGGGCTGCCCGAGCAGGCGGCGACCCAGATCGACACGGCCATCGAGGAGATGGTGCCGGAGTTCGCGCGCCTCTACAGCACGGGCGAACGCCGCAGCCCCGCCACGGCCGCCGTGGCGCAGCTCATGGCCGACGGCGTCGACCCGGACGACCCGGCCGCCCTGAACGCCTGGATCGAGGCCAACCGCCACCGCCTCACGGACGACCCGGCCTGACCCGCGCCCGCACCTGTACGCGGTTCCGTCAGCGGAGGGGGGCGAAGGTCAGGGCGGCCACCAGGGCGCCCAGGGCCAGGCCCGCGAGCACCTGGGGCACCGTGTGGTCGCGCAGGCGGACCCGGGACCAGCCGACCAGCACGAGCAGCGGTGACGCCGCCAGCGACCCGGCACCGAACGTGACCACCAGTACGACCAGGGCGCCGGCGGCCACCGCCGAGTGGATCGACATCTTCCACCAGTGGCTGACCGTCACGGCGACCACCAGGCCCACGAGCCCGGCGGCGGCCAGGGCCAGCACCGGGCGCGGCGCGCCGAGCACCGCGAGCAGGGCCAGTCCGGCGGCGACCGAGCAGAGCCCGAACAGCAGCGGGACCCGACGCTGCTCCCGTACCCCCACGTGGTGGTCGGTCAGCCGGCCCCGACGCACCCCGCCGAGGATGTACGCGAACGGGATGCCACTGACGAAGAGCGTGGCCAGTAGTCCCCAGGCCAGGCCGTGCGCGCCCCGGGTGCTGTGCCAGCCGACCGCCAGCGTCAGCGCCGAGACCAGCACGGCGGGCGCGGTCATCTCGGTGACGAACCGGGCGAGCCGGAGGGTCGGGCCGGGCCGGGGCACGGCGGTCTGCCGGGTCTGGGGCCCCGCGTCCGAACCGCCCGATCCGCTCAGCGTCCCGCCTCTGCTCCGCCCCGGGCCGCCGCCCGGGACCGTCCCCGTCCGCATCCGGCGCGCCGGCGGGACCGGGCCCCGTCGTGGATCACGTGCCGTCGACGTCACGGTACCCGCGACGAACCGTCCCGGTGCCCGGTCCCGGCGGTACCGCCGGTCAGGCCGGGTCGACGACGCGGCTGGCACCGCCGGTCGAGCCGACCCCGCCGGTCGGGCCGAGGTCGACGCGCCGGCCGGGAGCGCCCGTCGAGCCGGAGCCGGCCTGCGGGCCGTCGGCGGCGGTCGGGCGGGGACCGGCGGTGGAGCCGGGAGCGGCGGTCGGGCCGGGGCCGACGGTCGCGCTGGCGGTCGGACCGTCCGGTGACGGGGGCGCGGGCGTCGCCGTGGGCCCGGGCGGCGGTAGCGAGAGGCTGCTCGTCGGCTCCACCGAGGTCGGCTCGGCGGTCGGCGTGGGCGCCGGACTCGGGCTCGGGCTCGGCGACGGCGACGGACTCGGCGACGGGGAGGGCTTCGGGGACGGGCTCGCCGGGGGCCGCGGGACCGGTCGCCCGCCGGGCCGGGACGGCGGCGGGGGCTTTGGGCGCTGCGCCGGGGGCGGGGCCGGCGCGGCGACGATCGGCGTACGCGGGAAGGGCACGACGGTCCGCCAGTCGCCCGGGGCGGGCACGGCGGGGGACGGGGTCGACGGGGCGGCCGGGGGCTGACCCGTCGCCGGCACCGGGATGACCACCGGGCCGATCGAGGGGGTCGGCAGGAACGGGGTGCTGGTGTCCGGCAGGGCGGTGCTGCCGACGGTGGCGGAGCCGGTGCTGATCGCCGCCAGGATCGGCATCGACGCCGTGCCGGCGAGCAGCGCCACCGTGAACAGGTAGCCCCGGGACGGTCCGCCCTGGCCGGGCGCCCGGTGCGCGCCGACCAGGCGGCGGTAGCCGCCGGCGGCACGGTGCCGGCCGAGGAAGGGAGTGGCGGGATCTCGACCTGGCTCGGACACCACGCACTCCTCCTCGTCGCTCCGGCGGCGGACGGGTCGTACGGGGACCGCCCCGACCGTCCGGGGCGCCGCCCCGACGCGCGGGAGCGGCAAACCGCCCGACGCGGACGATCCCGTGCCAAACAGCCTGGACCAGTGACGCTGGGTCAGCCAACCCTGCACAGCGTGTCGACACGCGTATATGGCCGAACGGTGACGAACCACCGCCGGATCGGCCGGGCGTCGATGCAACGGACACCGGGCACTTCGTGCGACGAAGCGGGCCGCCGCCCCTGCCGGGGGAAGCCGCACTGTGGGCGCGCTCACGTGTGATGCGAATATGGACCACGACGGCAACGCAGCCACGACCTCCGCGCACCCACGCGGCAGGCGCGGCTGGGCGCCGGCGCTCCCGAACCGGGTTCGGCCAGAATCCGGCTCACGCCGCGCGGCAACCCCCACCGGGGCTAGGCGCGGCCGCCAGGAACCCGTCCGGCACCAGCCGGGCAGGCGCACGAGTTGCGCGGCCGGGTGACCCCCCGGTGCCGACGCAGACAGACAGGGAGAGACGGATGGCAAAGGGCGACCCCGGGGTCTCCAGTCGCGGCCGACGGGCCGCACCCCGGTCCAGAAAGGGTGCGACCGGCGACCCGCAGCTGGTGCAGCTGCTCACCCCGGAGGGTGAGCGGATCGAGAGCGCGACCGGCCCGGACGGGACCGAGTACCGCGTCGACTTCACCGACGAGGAGTACCGCGGGCTCTACCGCGACCTCGTGCTGGTCCGCAAGCTCGACGCCGAGGCCACCGCGTTGCAGCGCCAGGGCGAGCTGGGCCTGTGGGCCAGCCTGCTGGGCCAGGAGGCCGCGCAGGTGGGCTCGGGACGCGCGCTGCGTACGCAGGACATGGCCTTCCCGACCTACCGGGAGCACGGCGTCCTCTACTGCCGGGGCATCGACCCGATCATGCCGCTCGGCCTGTTCCGGGGCGTCGACCAGGGCGGCTGGGACCCGAACGAGTTCAAGTTCAACATGTACACGATCGTGATCGGGGCGCAGACCCTGCACGCGACCGGGTACGCCATGGGCGTCCACATGGACGGCAAGACCGGCACCGAGGACGGCGAGGCGGTGATCGCCTACTTCGGCGACGGCGCCACCAGCCAGGGCGACGTCAACGAGGCGTTCGTCTGGGCCAGCGTCTTCAACGCCCCGCTGGTGTTCTTCTGCCAGAACAACCAGTACGCCATCTCCGAGCCGCTGGAGCGGCAGACCCGCGTGCCGCTCTACCAGCGGGCGGGCGGCTTCGGCTTCCCCGGTGTGCGGGTGGACGGCAACGACGTCCTCGCGTCGTACGCGGTGACCCGGCACGCGCTGGACAACGCCCGGCTCGGCCAGGGCCCCAGCCTGATCGAGGCCTACACCTACCGGATGGGCGCGCACACCACCTCCGACGACCCGACCCGCTACCGGATCGCCAGCGAGGTCGAGGCCTGGCAGGCGAAGGACCCGATCGCCCGGATGAAGGCGTTCCTGGAGAAGCAGCAGATCGCCGACGCGGACTTCTTCGCCGCCGTCGACGAGCAGGCCCGCACCGAGTCGGTGCACCTGCGCGAACGGGTGCTCGCCATGCCCAACCCCGATCCGGTGACGATGTTCGACCACGTCTACCCCAACGGGTCCCCCGAGCTCGACGAGCAGCGGGCGCAGTTCACGAAGTACATGGAGTCGTTCGAGGGGAGCGCCCACTGATGGCCACGGAGACGCTCACCCTCGGCAAGGCCCTCAACACCGGTCTGCGCAGGGCCCTGGAGAACGACCCGAAGGTCGTCATCATGGGCGAGGACGTCGGCAAGCTCGGCGGCGTCTTCCGGATCACCGACGGCCTCCAGAAGGACTTCGGCGACCAGCGGGTGATCGACACGCCGCTCGCCGAGTCCGGCATCATCGGCACCGCGGTCGGCCTGGCCATCCGGGGCTTCCGGCCGGTCTGCGAGATCCAGTTCGACGGCTTCGTCTACCCCGCGTACGACCAGATCGTGTCGCAGGTGGCGAAGATGCACTACCGCTCGCAGGGCAAGGTGCGGATCCCGATGGTCATCCGGATCCCGTTCGGCGGCGGCATCGGCGCGGTCGAGCACCACTCGGAGTCGCCGGAGGCATACTTCGCCCACACCGCCGGCCTGAAGGTGGTGTCCTGCGCCAACCCGCAGGACGCGTACACGATGATCCAGCAGGCCATCGCGTCGGACGACCCGATCGTCTTCCTGGAACCGAAGCGGCGCTACTGGGAGAAGGGCCCGGTCGAGCTGGACGCCCCGCTCTCGGGGGCGTACCCGCTGCACTCGTCCCGGGTCGTGCGGACCGGCACGGACGCCACGGTGCTGGCGTACGGGCCGATGGTGCGGACCTGCCTGGACGCGGCGACCGCCGCCGCCGAGGACGGCCGGGATCTGGAGGTCATCGACCTGCGCTCGATCTCCCCGCTGGACCTGGCCGCCGCGTACGAGTCGGTGAAGCGCACCGGTCGCTGCGTGGTCGTGCACGAGGCCCCGGGCAACCTGGGCCTGGGCTCCGAGATCGCCGCCCGGATCACCGAGGAGTGCTTCTACTCCCTGGAGTCCCCGGTGCTGCGGGTGACCGGCTTCGACACCCCCTACCCGGCCGCCCGGGTGGAGGAGGAGTACCTGCCCGACCTCGACCGGGTGCTCGACGCCGTCGACCGCACCTTCGGCTGGTGAGCGGCATGTCACGGATCAAGGAGTTCAACCTGCCCGACCTGGGCGAGGGCCTGACCGAGGGCGAGATCCTCGCGTGGCTCGTCAAGGTCGGCGACGTGATCGAGCTGAACCAGCCGATCGTCGAGGTGGAGACGGCCAAGGCGGCCGTCGAGATCCCGGCGAAGTGGGCCGGCCAGGTGCAGGCGATCTTCCACCCGGAGGGGAGCACGGTCGAGGTCGGTACGCCGATCATCGCGATCGACACCGACCCGGGCGCCGGGCCGATCGAGGAGTCGACGACCGGTGCGCCGGCCTCCGCCCTGCCCACCCCGTCGGCGGCGTCGCTGGCCGCGGTCGAGGTGGCGCCGGCCGAGGGCGCGGTCGAGCCGGGCCTGATCGGCGGTCCCGCCCCGGGCGGCCGTACCGCCGTGCTGGTGGGCTACGGCCCGCGCACCGCGGCGGCCAAGCGCCGCCCCCGCAGGGGCGACACACCGGTGCCGGCCCAGGCTGCGACGCCGGTCGCACCGACGCAGCCGGCCCCGGTGGTCACCGCGCCGTCGAACGGTCACGGACCGTCCGGTGGGCCCGTGCTGGCCAAGCCGCCGGTACGCAAGCTCGCCAAGGATCTCGGCGTCGACCTGTCCACGCTGACCGGGTCGGGGCCGCTTGGCTCGATCACCCGGGAGGACGTACAGCGGGCGGCGAGCGCGGCCGCGACGGCGGCCGAGCCGCTCGCGGTGTCGGCGCCGGCCACGGCGGCCGCGAGCTTCGGCGCGGACCGCGAGCAGCGCATCCCCGTCAAGGGGGTACGCAAGCTCACCGCCGAGAACATGTCCCGCTCGGCGTTCACCGCTCCGCACGTCACGGAGTTCCTCACCGTCGACGTGACCCGGGCGATGAAGGCCCTGGACCGGCTCCGCAACCGGCGGGAGTGGCGCGACGTACGGGTCTCGCCGCTGCTGCTGGTGGCCAAGGCGGTGCTGCTGGCGGTCAAGCGTCACCCGATGGTCAACTCGACCTGGGCCGGCGACGAGATCGTCGTCAAGGACTACGTCAACCTGGGCATCGCGGCGGCCACCGAGCGCGGGCTGATCGTGCCGAACATCAAGGACGCCGGCCGGCTCTCGCTGCGTGAACTGGCGGACGCGATGACCGACCTGGTGCAGACAGCCAAGACCGGGAAGACCTCG
This sequence comes from Micromonospora sp. SD12, assembly GCF_052068495.1. Classification (NCBI taxonomy): domain Bacteria; kingdom Bacillati; phylum Actinomycetota; class Actinomycetes; order Micromonosporales; family Micromonosporaceae; genus Micromonospora; species Micromonospora sp. SD12. The sequence continues at coordinate 462,671 of NZ_JBQHDF010000001.1, forward strand.
CCGGCCGACATGTCCGGCGGCACGCTGACGATCACCAACGTCGGCGTGTTCGGAGTGGACACCGGTACGCCGATCCTGCCTCCGGGCGAGTCGGCGATCCTGGCCTTCGGCGCGGTCCGCGAGATGCCCTGGGTGCACAAGGGCAAGGTGAAGCCGCGCCAGGTCACCACGCTGGGCCTCTCCTTCGACCACCGCATCATCGACGGTGAGCTGGGCTCGAAGTTCCTGCGCGACATCGGGGAGTTCCTGGCCGATCCGGAGGCGGCGCTGCTCGCCTGGACCTGAGGGTCCTGACGCCAGCCGAACGGCCGGTGTGCGACGGGTTGACGCCCGGCACACCGGCCGTGTCCGTTTGGGGGCGTGCTCACGCCGGGCATCGGACCGACTCCAGGGACAGAGGAATGCGTCGGTCACAGCCCCTCCACACCTTCGATTATTCGGCCCGTGTCCCAGCTCACCTAACAATCGATGGAAGTTGGCGCCATCTTGGGGTTCAATGGAGACATCAAGGGCTGACAACCGAATAGCCAGGAGGAGAGACCCGTGAGCATGATCGAGCGAATCCGTAACCGCCGCGACGCCAACCGCCGCGCCCGTGCCATCGAGCACGCGCTGCGCTCCGCGAACTCGCCCGCGGTCCGCGAAGAGATCCTCGCCATCGCCCAGCGTCACATGAGCTGACGCCCGGAACCTTCCTCACCTCCTCCAGATCGATGACCCGCCCGGTCCCCCCGGGCGGGTCATCGGCGTTTCGCAGCGGTTGGCACCGGGATTCCACCTCGCCCCAGCGCCCGGTACGGTGGGCTTCGGTCGTCGCCCGCCGACCCGGAGCAGTCGAGTCGATAGAAGCCGCTCGACACCGTCCGGCCACGGGGAGTGACGGCCGTGCTCCCCGGACGCCCTCGGGTGGTCACCCGATACGGTGCGGGGAGCCGGCACGGCCGGTACACCGGCGACGCCGGCCACCCTGCCGAGAAGACCGATCGGCAGCGGCGGCCGACAGGTGATGGAGGAGGCGCACGCATGACGTCCGAGGGCACGCACCACCCCGGCCAGCAGCCGGACGAGGTGTCGCCGGGCGCCGGCGGACCGGCGCCGTACGGCGACCGCCCGGCACAGCAGGACAACGGCTACGGCGCCGGCGCCCCCGACCTGGGCTGGGCGCCCCCGCCCCCGGCGGGCCGACCGAACCCGCCGGCCTGGGGCGCGCAGGGTGAGCAGCAGGCCCCCGCGTGGGCCGCCCAGGCACCACAGCAGACCGACCCGGCCCAGCCCGGCCAGTGGGGGCCGCCCAGCGGATCGCCGCAGCCGGCGTGGCCCGGCGCGCAGGAGCAGTCCGGCCCGGCGTGGGCCGCCGCCGCTCCGCCCCCGCCGCCACAGCCGCCGCACGCCGGCCCGGAGCAGCCCGCGTGGGCGCCGGCCGAGCAGGCGTCCCCCGCCTGGGCCCAGCCCGAGCCCGCCGCCCGCGGCGCCGCCCGGGTCCCCCAGGCCACACCCGCCCCCCAGCCCTGGCCCGCCCAGGACGACCCCTCCCGCTCCGGCGGCTGGAACGCCGCCGAGCAGCAGCAGGGCGAGCAGGCGCGTCCCGGCGCCTGGGCCGACGGTGCCACGCCGGACGACCGGCCCCCGCAGGCCGACTGGGCCGCACAGCAGGACGACCCCAACCGCTCCGGCGGCTGGAACGCAGCCGGCCAGCAGCACGACGACCCCAACCGCTCCGGCGGCGGCCAGCAGCAGGACGGGCAGGCGTCGCCCGCCTGGGCCGCCCAGCCCGAGCCCGCCGCCCGTGGCGCCGCGCGGGTCCCCCAGGCCGCACCCGCCCCCCAGCCCTGGCCCGCCCAGGACGACCCCTCCCGCTCCGGCGGCCGGAACGCCGAGTCCCCTCAGGACCCGGCCGGCAGCTGGCCCCCCGCAGCGCAGCAGGACGACCCCAACCGCTCCGGCGGCTGGAACGGCGCCGAGCAGCAGCAGGGCGAGCAGCCCGGCTGGGATGCCGGTGCGGAGCAGCGTCCGGACGGGAACTGGACCGCGCCCCGCGACGACCAGCCCCAGGGCGACGAGTGGTCGGCCCGGGACGAGCGCTCCGCACGGGGTGCCGCCTCCGTCCCCCCGCCGCAGCCCGACGACCGGGACGCCAACGGCTGGGGCGCCGCGCAGCCCGCCTCCACCCCGCCCGGCCGCGCCTCCGTCCCGATGCCCGGCGACGGCGGGCAGCAGCCGTGGGGTTCCGCCCCCGAGAGCCTGCCGCAGCGGGGTGCCAGCGGCGAGCGCCCGGCCGTACCGGACGTCGAGCCCTGGTCGGCGGACGAGGCGTGGGGTCGCGCGGAGACGGGCGAGCCCGCACCGGCCCAGGCCGGCAACGGCTGGGAGCCGGAGCGGGCCGAGGAGCCGCCGATCTACCAGCCCGCACCGGGGCCCGGCATCTCGCCGGCCAACGCCGTGCCGCTGCCACCGCAGGAGCAGCGGGTGCCCGGCGCGAGCCTGGCCGCCGCGCCGCCCGCCGACTACGCCCCGCCGGCCCAGTTCGCCCCCGAGCAGCCGGGCCGCGACGGCACCCCGCAGGCGTACGAGCACGAGCAGCCGGGCTGGGCCCAGGCCGGCTCCCGGCACGACGAGCCGCAGTCGCCCGCCGGCCCGGTCGTCCCCGCACCCCGTACCTCGCCGGAGGCAGGCGGGCGGGCCTCCGTACCGTCGCCGGAGGCTGCCGACCCGGCGGCCGGCAGCGTGTCGGCGAGCGCCTCGGTGCCGCTGGCCAGCCGGGTCATGCCACCCACCGACCAGGCCCTGCGGCCGGTCGGCACGCCGGCGCCGCAACCCCGGGTGTACGGCAGGCCGGCACGCCCCGAGCCGGCGGAGGAGCCGGAGCAGGACGCCCCAAGCGGGCACCGGCCCGACCACCCGCCGGCGCCCAGCTTCAACCAGGGACCGGAGCCGCGCTTCGGGCAGGGGCCCGACCCCCAGTTCGACCAGGACCCGCGCTTCGGCCAGGGGCCGGATCCCCGCTTCGACGAGCCGCGCTTCGGCCAGGGCCAGGACAACCGCTTCGGCCAGGGACCGGACGAGCAGTTCGGCCAGGGCCAGGACAACCGGTTCGACCAGGGTCCGGACAACCGGTTCGACCAGGGTCCGGAGGCTCGCTTCGACGACCGCGACCGGGCGCCGAGCGGGACCGCCGTCTTCGGCGCGGTCGCACCGATGGCGCCCGCCTCGCCCCCGGCCTTCCCGCCGGGCGTGCCGTCCTTCGTCGACCCGCCGGCCAGTGACCGGCCGGTGAACGGGGTCCGGCCGCACGACAGCGCGGACCGGCCCGCCGACCCGTTCGGTACGCCGTCCGCCGGCGGCGCGGCACCCGGCTACGGGCCCGCCCCGACCGCCGCGCCCACGTCGGGCGGCGCGTTCCCGCCGCCCCCGCAGCAGCCCGGCCCCTGGGACCAGGGCGGCCCGGAGCAGGAGCAGAACCGCTTCGACTCGTTCAAGCCGATCGCGGAGCCGAAGGCCGAGCCGGCCCCCACGCCCAAGGTCCGCAACGGCCGGGTGCTCGCGGCGGTGCTCGTCGCGGCGGTGCTCATCCTGGCGGTACCCCTGGGCCTGCTCATGCTGCTCGGCAAGGTCGGCGGCGACGACCCGGCCCCGGCGTTCGACCCGGCGGTCGGCAGCTGCGTGAAGAAGTCGGGCGAGAGCGCGGCGGCGGCGCAGTGCGGCGAGGCGGGCGCCTTCACCGTGGTCTCCAAGGTGGACGCGAAGGACAAGTGCGCCGACCCGACCCAGCCGTACGTGGAGCTCCAGGGCGGCGGGACCAACCGGGTGCTCTGCCTCAAGCCGGCAGGCCAGTAGCTTCAACGACGACGGCGGGGCCCCGGGAAGCCGTGGCCCCGCCGTCGTCGTTCCGAACGGCGGCGCGTGCGGACGGCCCGGGCGCGTGAGCGACGTCGTTCCCGCGTCGCGCTGGTCGGCCCGGCGGAACGGGAGCCGCTGGTGACCGCGCGGACGCCGCCACCCGTACGGATGCTGCGGGCCGGCGAGGTCCTCAGCCTGACCCGGGCCGCGTCCCCTCAGTTCGTGGTCCCGATGCGCGTCCGCGTCATCCGTGAGCTTTCCGACCGCTTCCCGCCGTACGGCTGGCTCTGGTTCGAGGGTTACCAGCTCGACGCCAAGGGCCGTGCGGTGGCGAAGCGCGAGCTGTTCGTCCTGCGCGAGGGCCTTGAGTGGGTCGTCACCGCGCCGGCGCCTGCCCGGCCCGCCCTCTCCCGCCGGCCACCGTCTCGCTCTCGCCTGGCGGTGGGCTGATGGCCCACGTCCGCGCCCACGTCCCCAGCCGGCCCACTTGGCGCTGTGCCGCCTGCGGGGTGGCGTGGCCCTGCTCGACGGCGAAGCTTCTCCTCCTCGCGAAGTACCGCGAGAACCGCGACGCGCTGATGGTCCACCTTGCGGGGCTGCGCGAGGAGGCCGCCGGGCAACTCGCCGAGTTGGACCACGGCAATCCGCCGGCGGACCTGACGGAGCGCTTCACCGGCTGGGCACGCGCCCGCTAAGGGACCTCTCGTAACTCGGGTGCCGACGGGTCCATCGGGCGACCACCGAGCAGCCTCGTTCAGGCATCTAGGCGCTACACCTTGACCCACGTGGTCCCAGTACTCTGATTCGATGGTTGTTTCGCCGCCTGGCTCGCGTCCGGAACCCTTTGCGGGGCTGAGCTCGGTTGGCTGGGCGAGGTTTCGACCGCGCAATCCCAGAGACGCCGAACGCGACGCGTGTGAGATCCCAGACCTGATCCGCGGCTTGGCGACGGCGGAAGGCCAGGCGGCACGCGAGTGGGGCGAGGCGCTGAGGGGCGCCCTGATCCACGGCCATTCCGGCCTGTACTACCGCACCGCCGAACCGGCCGCTCCGTTCCTGATCGAACTGTGTCGCGGTGAAAGGCCCGAGGTGGCCGCCGAGGCGCTCGCCCTCCTGCTGAGCTGTGTCGGCGATGACGGCCCATTCCACCCCGAGCCCCTGCGCCCTGGTGACACGCACCTGTCCGAGTTCGTCACCCGGACCCGGGCCGTCATCCACAGCGGTCGGGCGGCCTACTACCCCTGGCTGTGTTCATCACATGTCGGAGCCAGGATCGGCGCGTTGGAACTCCTGGGCGTCCTCGAGCCCAGGGCACCAGAGTTCCAGCGAGAGCTCGCACGGTTGGAAGCATCCGACGGGAACCTCCGGATTCGGCAGGCGATCCGGGAGATCCGGCTCGACCTCTAACGGTGCCGCCATGGGAGGTCCCGCACCCAGTGCCTGTTCGACAGGGGCAATCGCCCGATCGGGTGTTGCTGGTGGCCGCGTTGCCGGGCAACGCCTTCACCGAGTTTCGAGACATCCTTCAGTTCAGGCTCGCCGCTGTCGTCCGGGTCACGGAGCCCGGCTCGGCCCAGCGCGACATGGCAGGCTGACAACCATGGGAACGACACCGCGCGTACGTGCTCCCGAGCTGCGGGGCCGGCAGTGGCTCAACACGGGTGGACGAGAGCTCAAGCTGTCCGATCTGCGGGGCAAGATCGTAATCGCTGACTTCTGGACCTTCTGCTGTATCAACTGCCTGCACGTGCTCGACGAGCTGCGCCCGCTGGAGGAGAAGTACGGCGACGTGCTCGTCGTGATCGGCGTGCACTCGCCGAAGTTCGAACACGAGAAGGACCCGGACGCGCTGGCCGCCGCCGTGGAGCGGTACGGCGTGCACCACCCCGTGCTCGACGACCCCGAGCTGGACATGTGGCAGCAGTACGCGGCCCGCGCCTGGCCCACCCTGTCGGTGATCGACCCCGAGGGCTACGTGGTGGCGACCATGGCCGGCGAGGGTCACGCCGAAGGGCTCGCCCGCCTCGTCGACGACCTGATCGCCACCCACGAGGCGAAGGGCACCCTGCACCGGGGCGACGGCCCGTACGTCCCGCCGGCCGAGCCGGATACCACGCTGCGCTTCCCGGGCAAGGCGGTGCTGCTGGAGAGCGGCAACCTGCTGGTGTCCGACTCCGCCCGGCACTCGCTGGCTGAGCTGGCGCCCGACGGCGAGACGCTGGTCCGCCGCATCGGGGCGGGCACCCGGGGCCGGGCCGACGGTCCCGCCGGGGCGGCCACCTTCTCCGAGCCGCAGGGGCTGTGCCTGCTGCCGCCGCACACCGCCGAGGTCGCCGGCTACGACCTCGTCGTCGCCGACACCGTCAACCACCTGCTGCGCGGCGTACGGCTGGCGGACGGTGAGGTGGTGACCGTCGCCGGCACCGGCCGGCAGTGGCGTTCCACGGTCGACGACCACTCGCACGACGCGCTCTCGGTCGACCTCTCCTCCCCCTGGGACCTGGCCTGGTACGACGACAAGGTCGTCGTCGCGATGGCCGGCATCCACCAGCTGTGGTGGTTCGACCCGGTGAAGCGCACCGCCGGCATGTACGCGGGCACCACCGTCGAGGCCCTGCGCGACGGCCCGCGGGCGGAGGCGTGGATGGCGCAGCCGTCCGGCCTCTCCGTCTCCGCCGACGGCGCCCGGCTCTGGGTGGCCGACAGCGAGACCAGCGCGATCCGGTACGTCGAGAACGACGTCATGGGCACCGCCGTCGGGCAGGGCCTCTTCGACTTCGGGCACGTCGACGGGCCGGCGTCGGAGGCGCTGCTCCAGCATCCGCTGGGGGTGTGCGCGCTGCCGGACGGCTCGGTGCTGATCGCCGACACGTACAACGGGGCGGTCCGCCGCTTCGACCCGGAGAGCGACCGGGTCTCGACGGTCGCCGACGGGCTCGCCGAGCCGAGCGACCTGCTGCTCACCCCGGACGGCGAGGTGCTGGTGGTGGAGTCCGCCGCGCACCGGCTGACCCGGCTGGCACCGGGCGCGCTCTCGGCGGCCGGCGCCAGCACCGTCGACGGCCCCCGGCACCGCACGGAACGCAAGCCCACCGACGTGGCGGCCGGCGAGGTGACCCTGGACGTGATCTTCACTCCCGCGCCGGGGCAGAAGCTCGACGAGACGTACGGCCCGTCGACGCGGCTGGTGGTGTCGGCGTCGCCACCGGAGCTGCTGGTGGAGGGGGCGGGCACCGGCACCGACCTGTCCCGCCGGCTGGTGGTCGACGGCACGGTGGCGGGAGGCGTGCTCCAGGTGACCGCCCAGGCGGCGACCTGCGACGCGGACGTCGAGCACGCGGCCTGCCACCTGACCCGTCAGGACTGGGGCGTGCCGGTCCGGGTCGTCGAGGGCGCCGCCGCACGGCTCCCGCTGGTGCTCCGCGGCCTGGACGACGCCTGACGCCCGGCCACGGCCCGACGCCGGGCGGGTCCCGTCCTTCGCGGGACGGGGCCCCGCTCAGGCGAACGGAGTGAGCGTCACCCCCGCGTCGATCAGGGCGGCGCGCACCAGTTCGGCGCAGCGCACCGCGCCGGGCGTGTCGCCGTGCAGGCAGATCGACTCGACCGGGCACGGGACGACGCTGCCGTCGACCGCGACCACGGTCCGCTCGACGGCCATCCGTACGGCCCGGGCGGCCACCTCCTCCGGGTCGGTCACCAGCGCCCCGGGTGCGGTGCGCGGCACCAGCGAGCCGTTGGGCAGGTAGCCCCGGTCGGCGAAGCCCTCGGCGACCACCCGCAGCCCGGCGCCGGCGGCGAGCTGGGCGAGGACCGAGCCGGGCGGGCAGAGCAGCGGAAGCTGGTCGTCGTAGTCGCCGGCCGCCGCGACCAGCGCCGCCGCCTGGGCCTCGTCGCAGGCGGCGGCGTGGTAGAGCGCCCCGTGCGGCTTCAGGTAGCGGACCCGGGTGCGGAACAGCCGGCAGAACGCGTCGAGGGCCCCGAGCTGGTAGGTGACCTCGTCGCGCAGCTCCGCGAAGGCGTACGCGATGTGCCGCCGGCCGAAGCCGGCGAGGTCCCGGTAGCCGACCTGGGCGCCGACGGCCACCCCGCGCGCGGCGGCGCCCTCACAGACCCGGCGCATGGTGGACGCGTCGCCGGCGTGGAAGCCGCAGGCCACGTTGGCGGAGGTGATCAGGTCCAGCAGCGCGGCGTCGTCGCCGAGTTGCCAGATGCCGAATCCCTCGCCGAGGTCAGCGTTGAGGTCCATGGAACCTGACCGTAGTCCCTGGCCGGGCCTGCGCGAGCGGGGTCACGTCGTCCACCACCCCGACGACGGGGTACCCGCCGGTGGTCGGATGGTCGGCGAGGAAGACCAGCGGTTGACCGTCCGCCGGCACCTGCACCGCGCCGAGCACGATGCCCTCGCTGGGCAGTTCCCCGGCCACCGCGCGGGGCAGCGCCGCGCCGGTGAGGCGCGCGCCGACCCGGTTACCCACCGGGCTCACCGTGTACGCGCTGCCGAACAGCCGCTCCAGCGCGGTGGCGGTGAACCAGTCGTCGCGTGGGCCGAGGCGCAGGGCCAGCCGCAGCTCGGTCGGGACGGGCGCGGTGACGGTGGCGTCCACGCCGGCGGGCGGACCGGTCGGCGTACCGAGGGGCAACCGGTCGCCGTCGCGCAGCGGGGGCGGGCCGAGCCCGGAGAGGGTGTCGGTGGCGCGGCTGCCGAGCACCGGCTCGACGGCGATCCCGCCGCCGACGGCCAGCCAGTTGCGCAGGCCCTCGCGGGGCGGGCCGATCCGCAGCACGGCACCCGCCGGCACCCCCAGCGGCCGGCCCACGTCGCCGGGGCGGTCGTCGATCCGTACGGCGGCGTCGGCACCGGTCACGGCGACCGCCGTCGCGCGGAGGAACCGCAGGTCGCAGCCGGTCATCGTGATCTCCAGGCCGGCGGCGGACTCCGGGTTGCCGACGAGCCGGTTGGCCAGCCGCAGCGCGGTCGGGTCGAGCGCGCCCGACCGGGGTACGCCCAGGTGTGCCCAGCCGGCCCGCCCCAGGTCCTGCACGGTGGTCAGCGCCCCGGCGCGCAGCACCTCGACGGCGCGGGTCACGTGGCCACCAGGCGTACCCGGGTGCCCGGGGTGAGCCGGGCCGGCGGGTCGGCGTGCACGTCGAAGAGTTCCATCCCGGTGCGCCCGACCAGCAGCCAGCCGCCGGGCGAGGCCGCCGGATAGATTCCGGCGTACGGGCCGGCCAGGGCGACCGCGCCGGCCGGCACCCGGGGGCGCGGGGTGGGCAGTCGGGGCACCGCGAGTTCGGCGGGGAGCCCGGTCAGGTACGCGAAGCCGGGGGCGAAGCCGCAGAAGGCCACCCGGAAGGGGGTACGCCGCAGCCGGTCGACCACCCCCGGCACGTCCACGCCCCAGTGGCCGGCGACGAGGGGCAGGTCCTCCCCGTCGTACGTCACCGGGACCTCGACCGGCCCGTCGCCGGCTGCGGCGGTCGTCGGGCCGGGTGCCTCGGGCGGGCCCGGCCGGGGCTGCCAGGCGGCGATCCGCGCGGCCGTCGTGGCCGGATCGGGTACGCCGTCGAGCAGGACGGTGGTGGCCGCCGGCACGATCTCGACGGCGCTCAGCTCGCCGCGTTCGCGCCGCCGCCACAGCTCGGCCCGCCACGCCTCCACCTGGTCGGCGCCGGCACAGTCGATCAGCAGGGCGTGCGCCCCGACGGGTCGGATCCGCATCCCGCCATACTCCCCGACGGGCGCGGGGCGCCAGGGACGGTCGACCGCCGTCCCACGTGACCGAACGCTCTACTTGAAAGTAACCTACGGTGCCGTAACCTAGTTGCGTGACCACCTCCGCACCGCTTCGACTGAAGCCGGTCGACATCGGTAAACCCCGGATGCGCGGCTGGCTGCACACGTACGCGTTCTTCGTCGCCGTCGTCTGCGGCATCGTGCTCAGCGCGGTCGCCGCCACCCGGCCCGGCTGGGCCCCGCTGGTCAGCTGCCTCATCTACAGCCTTACGGTGTGCGGGCTCTTCGGCACGAGCGCGCTCTACCACCGGCGGGTGTGGTCCGAGCGCGGCTACCAGATCATGCGCCGGATGGACCATTCGATGATCTTCGTGTTCATCGCCGGCACCTACACGCCGTTCTGCGTACTGCTGCTGGAACCCCGGCCGGCCGCGATCATGCTGGCGCTGGTCTGGGGCGGTGCACTCGCCGGCGTGGCGCTCAAGCTGGTCTGGCCGCACGCCCCGCGCTGGGTCTCCGCGCCGCTCTACCTGGCGCTCGGCTGGGTCTCGGTCGCGATGCTGCCCGACATCCTGCAGCAGGGTGGCGTCACCGCCCTGGTGCTGCTCGTCGTGGGTGGCGCCATCTACAGCGTGGGCGCGGTCTTCTACGCGCTCCGCCGACCCAACCCGTGGCCCACTGTCTTCGGCCACCACGAGTTCTTCCACGCCTGCACGCTGCTGGCGGCGCTCTGCCACCACATCGCCATCTACTTCGCACTCTTCGCCTGACGACACGCACCGGGGGCCCCGCCCTGCGGCGGAGCCCCCGGAAGAAGATGTCGCGGATCTCAGACGGTGCGGCGCGGTCGACGCACCTCGCGGTACTCCTCCACCACGCGGTCGTCCTGCACCGGCACGACCTGCTCGGCGACGACCCGCTCACCGCGCACCGGGGCGACCACCGCCCGACGGCGCGAGTTCCAGAAGTGGAGGGTCAGCAGCAGGCCGGCCACGCCGGCGAGCATCAGCACCCAGCCGACCACGGCCAGGTTGAGCCAGCCGAGATCCGCCTCCACGGCGAACGCGAAGATCGCACCCAACGCGATCAGGAAGATACTGCCACCAAAGCCCATCTCGTCGCCTCCTCGGCTGTCCCCTGGCGTTTCCTTCCGCCGCGGCCATCGATGAGGTTGCGGCATCCATCGACTTACCCAGGCGCTCTGATCGCCAATCGGGCAAGCTGAGAGCATGACGGACGCTTCCGCCCAGGGGCGCACGCTGGTGCTGCTCCGGCATGCCAAGGCCGAGCCACCCGGGGAAGGGCCGGACGCGCGGCGTCCCCTGGCCGCGCGGGGCCAGGCCGACGCGGCCGCCGCCGGGGTGTGGCTGGCCAAGCACGACCTGCTGCCGGACGTGGTCGTCTGCTCGACCGCCCGGCGCACCCGGGAGACCTGGCACGGCGTGGCGATGGGAATGACCGGATCTCCGCCGGAGGGCGGTTCGGCCGGTCCCGCCCCCGTCGTGCGCTACACGGCCGAGGCGTACGAGGCACACCCGGAGGATCTGCTCACGCTGCTCCGGGCCGTGGACCCGACCGTCCGTACGGTGCTGCTGATCGCACACAACCCGGGCATCTCGCTACTCTCGGTGCTGCTCGACCCCGAACGGGCGGACCAGGACGGCATGCGCACCAGCGACGTGGTGGTGCACCGGCCCGACGTCGACTGGCCGGAACTCGCCCCGAACCGGGCGCCGATCACGGACCGGCACACCGCACGCGGCTGAGCCACCCGCCGACGCGTGACGGGTGGCTCAGCTCGCCGCTCGCGGTCCGCTGGCTCGCGGCCCGGCCGGCTCGCGGGCCCGGCTGGACCGGCTGGACCGGCTGGACCGGCTGGACCGGCTGGACCGCGGACCCGGCTGGACCGGCCCGGCCGGCTCGCGGGCCGTAGACGGTGGGGCAGGACCGACGGCGAAGTCGACGCCGGTCAGGAACGGCCGCGCAGTCGACCGTGGGTCAGGACGGCGGGTGCCCTCTGCGGTGGGTCAGGACGGCGGCGCCGTCGGCGGCGGCGGGTCGGGCGGCGGTGGCATCATCGCGGTCGGGTGCGAGAGCCGGTTCTCCTCGACGATGAGGGTCCGCGCCCGCTTGCGGCGGTCCTGCCAGAACCAGAGCGTGGTGAGCAGGACGCCCAGCCCGGCCAGGATGAACACCCAGCCGACCGCGCGCAGGTCGACCCACCAGACGTTGGCTCTGATGGCGAAGGTCAGGATGGCGCCGATGGCGATCAGGAAGATTCCGCTACCAATGCCCATGTGCGCTGCACTCCCCCGTGCGGTGGCTCTGGGCGTTCTCTGACGTGGCCTCGCGACGGTTACCCGCCACACCGCCCGGCTACCCGGATGAGGTCTGCGAATAGCACCCGCAGGGCCCGCCCGCTGCGGTACCGCATCCGCCGTCCTCGCCTCGGCCGCCCCCGCGTTTCCCTTACGCACGGTGACCACACCCGGAGGGGGCGGCACAACTACCGACGGTCACACAGTTCTGATGCATCGAATCGGACTATCAGCCTTAATGCTGCATTAGCGGCCACCCACAGCCCGATTCACGTTTCACCGCCCACACCCATACGGCCGCTTTGCTCTGCAGCCACGGACGCACCGGTAACTCCGGGTGCCCGGTGCGTCCGTGGCTGCAGAGCAAAGCGTGGGAAGGGATGGGGTCGAGGGATTGCTTGACGTGACTTTCCGTGAGCGATCTTCGCCACTTGCACCGGTGAGTTGGGGGAGGTCGACGTCCGGCACCGCCTCGGCTCGCCAGGCCGGCATACCGCCAAGCCTGCTAGGCGGGCAGGCGGGCAGGCGGCGAGCCTGCACCGGCGCTGCGGCTGAGCTGCGTCCGGTTCAGGGACGGACGACGACGGCCGGCGGGCTGTCGCCCACCGGCCGTCGTGCCGATCATCGTCGAGTCACCGCCGGGTCGCCCCGGCTGGCTCCGTCGCCGCGCCGAGGCGCGCTACGGCGTACCTCAGAATGCCTCCTCCGGGAGGTCCATGATGTCCAGGTCGGTGCCCTCGATGATCCGCCGGTCGGCACCGATGCGGGGCAGCACCTCGCGGGCGAAGAACCGGGCGGCGGCCACCTTGCCGGTGTAGAACGCCTTGTCGGCGGCCGAGACCTCGCCGGCCAGCGCCTTCAGGGCCACGTCGGCCTGCTTCTGGAGCAGCCAGCCGACGACCAGGTCGCCGATCGCCAGCAGGAAGCGGCGGCTGCTCAGGCCGACCTTGTAGAGCGCCCGGGTGTCGCCGCCCTGCGCCTCGCCCAGCCAGCCGGTCATCACGCCGACCATGTTCTGGATCTCGGCGAGCGCCTTGCCCAGCGCCTGCCGCTCCTCCTTGAGCTGGCCGTTGCCGGCCTCGGTGGCGATGAACTCCTGGATCTCACCGGCGACCGCCATCAGGGCCTTGCCGTTGTCCCGGACGATCTTCCGGAAGATGAGGTCGAGGCTCTGGATCGCCGTGGTGCCCTCGTAGAGGGTGTCGATCTTGGCGTCCCGGACGTACTGCTCCAGGGGGTAGTCCTGGAGGAAGCCGGAGCCGCCGAAGGTCTGCAACGACTCGTGGCCGAGCAGCTCGTACGCGCGCTCCGAACCGACGCCCTTGACCAGCGGGAGGAGGAGGTCGTTGACCCGCTTGGCGAGCTTGGTCGCCTTCTCGTCGCCCGCCGCCTCGGCGATGGCGACCTTGTCCTGCCAGGTGGCGGTGTAGCAGACCAGGGCGCGCAGGCCCTCGGCGTACGACTTCTGCAGCATCAGCGAACGGCGCACGTCCGGGTGGTGGGTGATCGTGACGCGCGGCGCGGTCTTGTCCGCCATCTGGGTGAGGTCGGCGCCCTGCACCCGGCTCTTGGCGTACTCGAGGGCGTTCAGGTAGCCGGTCGAGAGGGTGGCGATGGCCTTGGTGCCGACCATCATCCGGGCGCTCTCGATGATCATGAACATCTGCCGGATGCCCTCGTGCTTCTCGCCCAGCAGCCAGCCCTTGGCCGGTACGCCGTGCTCGCCGAAGGTCACCTCGCAGGTGTTGGAGACCTTCAGGCCCATCTTGTGCTCGACGTTGGTGGCGAAGACGCCGTTGCGCTCGCCCAGCTCGCCGGTGTTCTCGTCGAAGTGGTACTTCGGCACCACGAAGAGGGACAGGCCCTTGGTGCCCGGGCCGCCGACACCCTCGACGCCGACCGGACGGGCCAGCACGTAGTGGATGATGTTGTCGCTCAGGTCGTGCTCGGCGGACGTGATGAAGCGCTTCACGCCCTCGATGTGCCAGGAGCCGTCGGACTGCTGGATGGCGCGGGCCCGACCGGCGCCCACGTCCGAGCCGGCGTCCGGCTCGGTGAGCACCATCGTGGAGCCCCACTGCTTGTCGACGAAGAGCTTCGCCCACTTCTTCTGCTGCTCCGTGCCCTCGACCTGCAACACGTGCGCGAAGGACGGGCCGGAGGCGTACATCCACACGGCGGCGTTGGAGCCGACGATCAGCTCGGCGAGGGACCACACCAGCGCCCGGGGCGCGTTGCTGCCGTCCAGCTCGGTCGGGAGCTCCAACCGCCAGAACTCGGAGTTCATGTACGCGCGGTAGGACTTCTTGAACGACTCCGGCAGCGGTGCGGTGTGCGTGGCCGGGTCGAAGACCGGCGGGTTGCGGTCGCTGTCCGTGTAGCTGGCAGCCAGATCCTCACGGGCGAGGCGGTCGACCTCGGCGAGGATGTCGCGCGCGGTGTCGACGTCCAGGTCCGTGTACGGCTCCTGGCTGAACGCCTGGTCCGCCCCGAAGACCTCGAAGAGGTTGAACTCGAGGTCCCGAAGGTTGCTCTTGTAGTGGGTCATGCTCGCTGGCCCCGCTTCCGGACAGGTGTTACCGATCAGTAACCCCGACTGTATTACCGATGGGTAGGCAGCGACAAGCCGATCTCGGAAGTGACGGCGATTACACACTTCCCGTTCAGGTTGCGAACGGGCGTGCGTACCCACACCCGGCGGGCCCGCATGACGCAGCCGAGCGGGGTCCGCACGACGCCCACCGCGCCGGTCGGCTCAGCTCTCGGCCGCGCCGACCTCCCAGCTCGGCACGGCCACCGTCGCGGCGCTACGCGAGCCCGTGTACTCCATCAGGACCAGGGCGATGTCGTCGTCGAGCCGGCCGTGCACCCACTCGACCAGGGCGGTCTCCAGTGAGGCGAGCCCGTCGCCGACGGTACCGTGGCCGAGCAGCCGCCAGGCCCGGTCGGCGGTCGGGAAGAACTCCCCGTCCCGGCGCGCCTCGCCGAGGCCGTCGGTGAAGAGCAGCAGCCGGTCGCCGGGCTCCAGCCGCTCGACCCGGGGGCGCACCACCGGCATGAAGCCCAGCGGCGGGGCGGGGGCCGGCGGTTCGAGCGGGATCACGGCGCCCCGGCGCAGCAGCAGCGGCGGCGGGTGGCCGCAGTTGACGATGGTGAGCGTGCCGCCCCGCTCCTCGACCAGCGCGGCGGTGACGAAGTCCTCGTCGCCCACGCTGCGGGCCACCGCCCGGTCCAGGTCGGTCACGACGGCCCGCAGGTCCGCCCGCTCGTACGCCACGTGCCGGTACGAGCCCAGCACGATGCTGGCGAGCCGCACCGCGTCGAGGCCCTTGCCCCGCACGTCGCCGATGATCATCCGCACCCCGTACGGCGTGTCGACCGCCTCGTACAGGTCGCCGCCGATCTCGGCCGTGGCGGTGGACGAGATGTAGCGGGCGGCCACCGAGAGCGAGCCGACCTGTGGGCCGAGCGGGCGCAGCACGGCCTGCTGGGCGACCGAGGCGAGTCGGGACAGCTCGGCGATCCGCTCGGCCTGCCGCTGTCGTACGGCTGCCGTGGCGACCGCGATCGCGGTGCCCAGCGCGATGCCCGCGACGGCGACCGTGGTGGGCAGCGCCACGGTCTCCTCCCAGAGGGCGAAGCCGGCCCCCAGGGCCGTGGCGGCCAGGCCCACGCCGAGCGTGATCCGCCACGACGCCAGCGCCGCGGTCAGGAAGGGCGCGGCCACCATGAGCGCGATGTAGTTGGCCGGACGGCCGTCGGCCAGCTCCACGGCCGAGACGATCGCGAGCAGGACGAAGGCCGCGCCGAGGCCGGCGCGGGATCCGGGGCTCAGTGGGCCGGGGCCCGACTGGAAGGGTCGCGTGCGTACGAGGGACAGCATGCCTGATTGACGTGAGCGGGTGAATGAACCTGGCCCGTCGTCCGAGAATCTTCTGGCCGGCCGGATCGTGTCCGCGGGCCGATCGCCACCCGGCGCGTGCCGATCGCCACCCGGCGCCTGCTCAGCCGAGCACCTCGTAGCGGACCTCGACGTGGCCGGCGTCGAGCGAGGCGATGTCGGCGAAGGCGGCCCGGGACAGGTCCAGGCAGCGCCCCTCGATGAACGGGCCACGGTCGTTGATGCGTACGGTCACGGACTTGCCGTTCGCCGGGTTGGTCACCCGGACCCTCGTGTCGAACGGCAGCGTCTTGTGGGCGGCGGTCAGCGCCGACGGGTTGAAGTTCTCACCGTTGGCGGTGAGCTGCCCCTCGGAGTAGAAGGACGCGCCGCACGAGCCGCTGTCGACGACCGGGCGGGCGGTGCTGCTCTTCTTCGTCGCGGTGGGCTTCGGCGCGGCGGTACGCGGCTTGCTCCGGGACGGTGCCTGGGTGGACCGGCTGGCCTTGGGGCTCGCGGTCGCGCTCGGCGACACGCTGGCGCTCGGTGAGGCGCTCGCGCTCGGCACGACCGCCGGCGAACTGGGAGCGCCGGTGGGCAGGCCGGTGGGCGCGAGGTCGACGGCGGCCGGCCGGGCGCTCTGCGCGCCCGAGGTCAGCTGTACGGCGCCGACGGTGCCACCGACGGCGAGGGCGACTCCGACCGCCGCGGTGGCCGCGATGCCGGCCGGCGAGGAGAACATGCGGGTACGGGAGTGCCTGCCAGTCACCGGTGCGGTCCTTTCGTCTTCCGAGCAAATCGGGTCGGACCGTAACGAGAGAAGCACTTCCGAAGTCAACGTGATCATGATGGTATGGCCGGAATTGCAATGATACGTGTAGCCGATCATCCGACCCGTGGTGGCCCGGGCGGCCCGGGTATGGCTGCGGCTCGGCGCCCTGGAGCCGGATGCGGGGTGAGGGCCGGGGCGCCCGGGTCGCTCCCGTGGCGGAGGATGGGTGCATGCCATCCGAGCTGAGCGGACGCCTCGCCGCGCTGGTCAGGTGGATCGACCCCGGCCCCGGCGCCAGCCACCTGGTCAGCGACGTCTCCGGCTGGTGGCGGGACGCGGAGGTCCTCGCCCGGCTGGGACCGGCCCTCGTGGCGCCGTTCCGGGCCGCCCGGCCCACGGTGGTCGTCTCGCCGGCGGTCACCGGCTACCTGCTCGGCCCACTCGCGGCGACGGCGCTCGGGGTCGGCTTCGTACCGGCGCACAAGCCGGGCGACGGGCGGCTGCCCGCCGGGCCGCTCACCTGGGCACAGAGCCCGCCGGACTTCCGGGGCCGGCGGGTCGACCTGGCCGTACGCGACCACGGGCTCGGCCGGGGCGACCGGGTGCTGGTGGTGGACGACTGGGTGGCCACCGGGGCGCAGGTCCGCGCGCTCTACGAGATCTGCGCCGCGCGCGGGGCGGAGCCCGTCGGCACCGCCACCGTCGTGCTCGACTGCCCCCCGGCGGTCGCCACCGAGCTGCGCGTCCGGGGACTGGTGGACGGCGCGGACCTGACGGCTTGACCTGAACCTCGGCTCGACTCCGAGGATCGCCCCATGGGTGAGATCCTGCCGCCGTGGCGGCGCTGCGGCCGGCGCGCGTGGCCGCCACCGGACATGCCGGTCAGCTGATCTGAACGAAGTCCTCGACGGCCGTGCAGACCCGGCCGAGCGCCTCCGCCGAGCGGGCCAGCGGGCCCGGCACCATCAGCGCGTGGTCGGCCTGCTCGATCTCCACGACGTGCGGGGTGAGCCGGCGGGCGAGCGAGCCGTCCCAGGATGGATCCGCCGTGCCGCCCACCAGCAGGAACGGCGCGGTGGCGCGGCGCAGGCCGTCGACCACGGCGGGCACGTGCAGCAGCGGGGTCAGCCAGACGGCCGGCAGCCGGCGGTCGGCCGCGAGCGGCGTGGCCATCGAGCCGAGCGACTTGCCGACCAGCAGGTCCGTGGGCTCGGCGAGGGTCGGGGCAACCTGGTCAATCACCCATTCGACGGCCCGCCCCGGCCCCTCCCGGTCGGGCGCCAACCGCTCCGGCACCTCCCACGTGACGGCATGCAGGGCGTAGCCGGCGCGGCGCAGCGCCTCGCCGGCGTAGACGAAGAGCGGGAACCGGGTGTCGTAGCCCCGACCGGGGATGAGCACCACGCGCCTGTCCGCCATGCCGCCTCCCGATCGTCGCCCCACCCACCGTAACGCCCGCCGCACCCACGGTGGGGGCGGAAATGCCACGGCGGGTGGCGGGCGGCGCCGGTACCGTCGGCAGGATGTGGCCTCGGATCGGTGGACTGCGCACCCTCGCCCTCGGCACCCCAGGTGAGCTGCGGACGCGGCTCAACACCCTGGTCCTCGCCGGGGTGAAGACGGCGACCGCCGGGCTGACCACCGAGTACGCCGAGGAGGGCGAGGAGCTGGAACACGTCGGCGAGCGGCTGACCCTCGTCGACGACGAGGACGTGCTGGTCGGCGTCGTGGAGGTCACCGGCGTCGAGGTGGTCCGCTTCGCGGACGTGCCGTGGGACTTCGCCCGCTCCGAAGGGGAGGGTGACCGTTCCATCGAGGAGTGGCGGGCGGGTCACGCCGCCTACTGGGCGCGCGTGGGCACCCCCGTGACCGACGACAGCGAGGTCGTCTGCATCCGGTTCCGGCTGGTCTCGGGCGGCGACGGCGGCATCGCCACGGGGGACCTCGGCACCTGAGCGCGCCCGGCCACGGCCGACCACGACCGGGCAGTGCGCGTGGGCGGCCGCGATCCGCCGCACCGGCCGGGACACCCCGTCCCGCCGCTGCCCGACGCGACCGTCGGCGTGCTCAGGCGCGACGCAGCTCGGGCAGCAGGCGGGTGGCCACGTCCACCAGGACGGCCTCGTCGCCCGCGTACCAGCTGCTGTCGCGGGGCCAGTGCGTGACCACGTCGGTGAAGCCGAGGGCGGCGGCCCGGCCGACCTGGTCGGCGAAGAACTCGGCACTGCTCAGGGAGAAGACCGGCGCGGAGTCGAGCGAGAGGTAGCGGTCCAGGGTGCCCGGGTCGCGGCCGGCCGTGGCGAGCGTCGCGTCCATCCGGGCGGCGGCCTCGGCCACCTCGTCCCACCAGCTCTCCAGGTCTTCCACGGCGGGGCCGGTGGTGACCCAGCCCTGGCCGAAGCGTGCTACCAGCCGCATCGACCGGGGCCCGTTGGCGGCCACCACGAACGGCACCCGGGGCGTCTGCACGCAGCCCGGGTTGCTCCGGGCGTCCACGGCGGAGAACCACTCCCCACGCCAGGTCGTGCCGTCCTCGCGCAGGATCAGGTCGAGCAGCTCGGTGAACTCGGCGAACCGGTCCACCCGCTGGCGGGGCGGCAGCGTCTCTCCACCCAGCACGGCCGAGTCGAAGCCGATGCCGCCCGCGCCGAGGCCGAGCAGCAGCCGTCCACCGGAGACGTCGTCGAGCGCGGTGACCTGCCGCGCGAACGCCGCCGGGTGCCGGAAGTTCGGCGAGGCGACCAGCGTGCCGAGCCGGATCCGGGAGGTCACCGTCGCGGCGGCGGTCAGCGTGGTCACGGAGTCGAACCAGGGCCCGTCGACCAGGTCCCGCCAGCCCAGGTGGTCGTACGTCCAGGCGTGGTCGAAGCCCCACTCGTCCGCCTGCCGCCAACGGCGCCGGGAGTCGGACCAGCGCTGGTCGGGAAGGATCACGATGCCAATCCGCATGACCGCCAGCCTAGGACCGCCGTCGCCCGGCCGCCCGTACGGGCCTTGACCATATATCGATGATCTGACTATCGTGTCGCCCGTGACCGCGATGCGTGAGCCGACCTTCCTGATCCTCACCGCGCTGGCCGGGGGTCCACGGCACGGCTACGGCATCATCCGGGAGGTCACCGCCCTGTCCGCGCAGCGCGTCACCCTGCTGCCGGGCACCCTCTACACGGCGCTGGACCGGTTGCACGCGCAGGGGCTCGTCGCACCCGACCGCGAGGAGACCGTCGACGGCCGGCTCCGCCGCTACTACCGCCTCACCCCGGACGGGATCCGCGCCCTGGACGCCGAGACCGTCCGGCTGCGCCAGCTCACCACCGCCGCCGAGACCCGGCTGCGCGCGCTGCGCCCCGGCACCGCCTGACCGCCCGCACCAGCGGGAGCCCGTGCGCCGCACCGCCTGCCACCTCCCGCACCGGCGCGCCGGTGCGTACCGATCGGAAGGACAGCCATGCCGACGACCGGCGACCCGCTCGCCCGCCGCTACCGGCGGCTGCTGTTCTGCCATCCCCGCGCCTACCGGCGGGCCCGGGCCGACGAGATCGTCGGGGTCCTGCTCGACGCGGCGCCGGCGGGCCGCACCCGCCCCACGCCGCGCGAGGCCGCCGACCTGATCCGGCACGGCCTGCGCTGCCGGCTGGGCCGACCGGCCAGCCGCACGGTCGGCGTCTGGGCCACCCTCACCGCCGTCATCTGCGGCCTGTTCACCGCCGCCCTCGCCACCCGCGCCGCCTGGGAGACCTCCGCCCCGCAGCCCGACCGGGCCGAGACCGCCGCCGTCTTCGCCGCCGTGCTGCCCGGTCACGAACTCGGCGACGTCGACCTGGCGCCGGCGCTCTTCACCTTCTACAGCCAGCCGCTCACCGTGCGGGCACTCGACAACCTGCTGCTCGGCGACGGCGGCGAATACCAGCAGAGCGCCGTCGTGGCCGGCCCCGCCGGACCGCCCCGGATGTCCGCCGACGAGACGCTCGCGCTGGCGCAGCGGCGCCTGCGCGAGACCGGCTGGCAGGTGTACGAGCCGATGGTCCGCAACAACCCGGGCTGTGTCGACAAGACGTGCGTCCCGGTCGTCACGTTCACCGACACCACCCTGCTCGCCCGGCGTGGCGACACGGTCCTCCAGCTCCAGGTGGCCGCCCCGCCCTCGCCCGACGGCAACCACCTGTCGCTGGCCCTGAGCCGCACGGCCCCGCCGGCCGTGCTGCCGGCCGGTGTCGCCGGCGGACTGCTCGGGGCGGCCCTCGGCTGGCTGGTCTTCGGTTGGGCCAGCCGGCGCACCGAGGCGGCACACCCCGCCCGGGGAGCGGTCGGCGTCCTGCTCGCGATCACCCTGTTCCTCTGGTGGACGCCCGTCCTGCTGACCGTTCCCGGCCTGCTGCGACACCACCGCGCCGAGCCGCACCCGACCTGGCACCCGCTGTGGGAGTGGCTGGGTCAGCCGGCGGCCTCCCTGCTGTTCGTGGTGGGTACGGCGAGCGCGCTGCTGACGCTGGCGCTGGCCGCCGTACCCCGACGCAGCCCGCTGCCCACGGCCGCCGTCGGCTGACGCCGCCCGACGTGGTCCGAGATCAGTCCCACCAGAACGACCAGGAGTGCACGCCGAGGAGTTCCTCGGCGTAGGCGGCCAGCGATCCGGCGCCCTGCCAGACGTTGTCCGGGCAGAAGGCGAAGTGCTCGGCCGCGACCGCCAGGGCGTGCCCGGTGGTGGTCGGTGGCGCGGCCACGCTGACGTACAGGGTCGCGAACCCGACACCGACCACGCGCACGCCGAACCGGTCCTCCCAACTCCGCAGCACCGCCGAGATCTCCCCGGCGTCGCCGGTGTGGTTGGTCGGGCCGGACCAACCCGCCACGGCGAGGGTGTCCGCGCCGCGGACAGCCGGCACGAGCCCCAGACGCGTCCGCCCGTCCACGAGAAACTCCGCGCACTCGTCGGCGAGCTGGGCGGGCGGCTCCGCCTGGTCGCCGGGCATGGCGAGGCCGGGCCAGTCCTGGCCGAACGGGGCCGTGACGACCGACCCACCGTCCTCGTCGGTCGTCGCACAGTCGGCCCACCACCGGGCCAGCAGCTCCGCCACGTCGTGCAGCTCCGGCGACGACATGTCGGCCGGAGACACCTCGCCGACGACCCACGGGCGCCTCTCGTCGCTCGACAACCCGGTCAGCAGCAGCGGCCAGAGCCCGGACTCCGGGTGCCGCGACCGCAACCGCGCCCACAGCCCCGGATCAGGTGGAGCGTCGCTCAGCCAGTACGGCGGAGGCCCGCCGTCCTCCGGCTCGACCGTGCGGCCGGACGGCAGCGTCGTAGGCGGTAGCGAACTCAGCAACTGGGAGAGGTCCGGGATCACGGCGAGAGCGTAGGCGGCCCGTACGACCTAACCGGCCCTCCTGCGACGCCCCGGGCCCATGCGGCTCGTCCTGTCGGCGGAGCCCGCCCGGTCGGCCCCGGTGGACCCGGCGGCCTCGCCGCTGGCCGACCGACGTAGGTCGGCACCTGGCCGGGCGTGCCGGACGCCCGGGCGGTCCAGGGCGGCATCACACGCACGCGGCGGCCTCGCCGCCGCCGGACCGGCCGTGGGTCTCGGCGGTGTCGACGGCGCGCAGCGGTACGGGTGTCAGGCCGGCGTCAGGATCAGCCAACCGAAGCCGACGACGTCGCGGTAGCCGTCGAGGTATTCGGCACGCCGCTCGTCGGCGAACGCACGCGCCTCCGGCGTGCCGAGGCGTTCGATGCCCGCACGCCAGTCGGACTCGAAGTCGTCCCACTCGGCGATCGTGGACACGGCGATGTGCAGCGGCCGGAATCCCGCGTCCACCGCGAGCTGGGCCAGGGTCGCCAGGTCGGGCAGGTCGCCGAAGGTCTCACGGACCTGCTCGCCGGGTCTGGTCTGGTAGAAGCCGTCGGCGAACAGCAGTTTCCCCCCGGGGTTGGTGAGCCGGCGCAGCGCGGTGAGGGCTGTCGCCGAGTCGC
This sequence comes from Micromonospora sp. SD12, assembly GCF_052068495.1. Lineage (NCBI taxonomy): Bacteria > Bacillati > Actinomycetota > Actinomycetes > Micromonosporales > Micromonosporaceae > Micromonospora > Micromonospora sp. SD12. Next base: position 485,186 of record NZ_JBQHDF010000001.1, read on the forward strand.
CCCAGATGTGGCCGGCGCCGACGTTGACGACGAGGTCGGCGGGCCGGTCCCAGGTGGCCGCGTCCGCGCTGTGGAACGTGACCCGCTCGGCGGCTCCCCGTTCCGTCGCGCGTCGCCGGGCCCGTTCACCGTCGTCGGCGTGCCGTTCCACGCCGTCGCCGGCGATGCCGTGAGCCTCGCACAGCCGCAGGAGCAGCTCGCCGTTGCCGCAGCCCAGGTCCAGGGCTCGCCAGCCCGCCCCGGTGGGGGCCAGTCGCCGGACCAGGTCCGCCACCCGATCCTCGCCCAGCGGCGCGTTGTAGGTCAGGTTGGCCGCGGCGGCGGCCAGGTACGTACTGCGGTCCTGGTTCTTCACCGGGCCACGGTACGACAGTGTGCGGTTGCCCGAGGGACCTCGAAGGCGGTGGCCGGGACTCCCCGGTTACACGCAGGGCCCGGAACCGGGGTGGTGCCGGGCCCTCGCGCGCTGGTGAGGTTCAGCCGGCCGTGATGGTGAACGAGGTGGTGTCGTCCGCCGGGTCCACGTCGGTCAGGCTCACCACGTAGTCCGAAGTGGGCGTGTATGAGCCCGTGCCCAGTTCACCCGCCGGAGTGCCGGCCGGCGCGGTGAGGATGACGTCGAAGGTGCGCACCTCACCGGGTACGAACCGGCCGCCCGGTACGGTGAACCAGTCCCCGGAACTCGGCATGTCCTGCGGCTCGATGTGGTCCACCACGACGCCGGCCGGCAGGTCGGCGATGACGTTGAGCCCGAAGGAGGGCGCGTCGTTGCCGTACCGGACGGTCAGCGGCATGCGGCCCTGGAGGCTCCCGTCCGGGAGCCGGTCGAGCCTGACCTGGTTCGCGCTCAACGAGACGTCGGTCTGGGTCGCCTGCACGTAAGGCCGGGGCTTGGTGATCTTGCCCTTCGTGGAACGGAAGAGGGTCGTGAACGGGGCGCTCTGGACCGGCTCCTGATCGCCGTTCGGCACCACGCCGATCCAGCTGCCGTCGACGACCATCGGGTAGTCCCGAGGGGTCGTCCGGACGTGGAACCGGACGCTGTGCGCCCGGCTGGCACCGGACGCCAGCTCGCCGCTCCCGCTGCCGCAGTTCACCAGGGTCCGGACGCCGACCGCGCCCTGCCAGACGCAGGCGTCCTCGGGGAATACGTGGCCCTCCGCGGCGCCGGCCGGTTCGAGGAAGCTCAGGCTGTAGTAGCTGGCGGTCGGGCCGTTGTTCGTGACCGTGGCGTTGAGCGTGCCGACGTAGCCCTGGTCGGTCGGCTCCAGGATCAGCCGCTGCGCCGTGATGGACAGCGTGCCGGTGCTGTGCGGCGCGGCGACGGCCGGGGCCGCGCTGGCGACCGCGGCGGCTGCAACGACCGCCAGGCCGAGCGCGGCAGCCGAGACGCGACGCCCTGTGGACAGAGTGATGGACATGCTGGACGCACCTTCCCCCGTGGTTCATCACGCGCCGTAGCGGACGCATGCTGCCCGAGCAACATAACCAGGCTCGTCCCGTCCACGCTGTCCCCGGGGACGAAACGGACCAGCCGCCTCGATCTGCCCTGCCGGCGCTGGCTCTGCCGCCGGTCCACTCGGGACGAACGCAGCGGCACGTAGCCGGAAGGGACGCGGGGGCGGCCATCTTCTGGCTCCCCACTGACATGCTCGTCGCATGCACCCTCACCAGCCCCGCTACGAGCCGATCATGGTTCCGCCCGTCCGCCCGGGCCGATGGCGGGTGTGGCTGGGGGTCGCCGCCGGGGCACTCACGCTGTCCTACGCCCTGTTCACCATCGGTCAGGTGCGCTACCTCGACGCGAACGGCGTCACCACTCGGGCCGAGGTCGTGGACAGGCAGCTCGGTGGCCGCTCGGACTTCGTGCGCGTACGCGTCAGTTCCGGGGAGGAGACGAACCTCTGGGCGTGGGAGGGCGCTCCCGAGGTCGGCGAGACCATGACGGTGGTTCACCTTCGGGAGTCGAACTGGGCCAAGGACACCCGCGCGTTCGCGCCGGAGGGAACTGTCTGGCAGAACCTGTGGCTGGGCGCCCTGTTCCTCGGCGGAGCGCTGTGGCAGCACCGCCGCACCCGGCGCGCGTCCGAACCGGGCGGGTACTGACGCGGAGAGTGATTCCGGCAGGCCGGACCGGCACCACTCGGGCAGGCTCTCCGGGCGCCACCGGCCGTCGCGCTTGATCGACTGCCGTTGCTGGTTGGCCGGTACCGGGGCAGACCGGGGTTCGATGCCTGGCCAGGACGGCACTTGGCCTGCCGCCCCGGTCCCGGGGCGGCAGGCCAAGGGGTATTCGACCGACGGACGGCGGTCAGGAGTTCTTGGGGAGTTCCTGGGGCCACCGCTGGCGGTCGACGCTGTCCCGCCAGTCGGCCACCGGGCCCGATCGCCCAGCAAGGGCCGCTTCCCGGTCGACGACCGGGAAGTCCGCCCCGCCAACCAGCTGGTGCGTCCCACTCCCCTGCTCCGTCTTCGCCGCCAGCACATAGGTCGTGCCGGGCCGCAGCAAGGGCTCGCCCTCCACCCGCCAGGTGTCCTTGCCGAGGGTCCCACCCAACTGGACCACCCGCAGCGTCTTGACCGGCTCGCCCTTGAGGGTCATGTCCACTGTCACGTCGAAGACGGTGTAGGGCGCGCCGTCGCGCTCCTGCACCTCGGCGACACGGTCCACCGTTGCAACGACGACGTAGTCGGCGAACCCGGCCACCTTCGTCTCATCCTTCACATCGAACGCGTAGGACGAGTGCACCGAGTGCATCTCACCCGCGCGCAGCGAGTCGTAGGCCAACCACCCACCAGAGGCCACCGCGACAGCGACGGCGCCTACGACCAGCGGTCGAACAAGGCGGCGGTTCATGCTCAGGACCCCCATACGCTGTGATACGAGTTGATGTCCCACGACTGCAGGTTGTTGCTCATGTTCGGGTTGTAACAGGCCGGGCACGAGTCCATCACCGCGATCTCCGGCCCGTGACCGGCTGACGCCGCCGATGCGATCATGACCAGCTGGCACGGGGCACCACCGCCGTCTCGACGGGCCCTAGCATCTCCGGCATGGCAACGCGGCTCGTACAGATCAACATGAAGGCTCGGGACGACTCGGCCCTCGGCGGCTTCTGGGCGGAGGTGCTCGGCTGGGGAGTCTCCAGCGAGGGACCCGGCGTGACCAACCTCGAACCCGAGGGCTTCGTCTACCCCGACCCCGTCGCCGTCTGCCTCGACCTCGTCGTCTCCCCGGAACCGAAGACGGTGAAGAACCGCGTGCACGTCGACCTCGCCACCACCTCTGCGGCCCATCAGGCGGAGATGGTCACGCGCCTGAAGGAACTCGGCGCGGCACCCGCCGACGTAGGCCAGGGCGACGCCCCGTGGACGGTCATGGCCGACCCGGAGGGCAACGAGTTCTGCGTCCTGGACCCCCGTCCGCTCCACCGCGACACCGGGCCGATCGCCGCGGTGGTGGTCGACTGCGCGGATCCGCGAGCCATGGCCCGCTTCTGGGGCGAGGCCACGGACTGGACCCTGCACGAGGTGACCGACCACCACGCGGTGCTGCGCTCCGCCAAGGGCGTCGGCCCATACCTGCGGTTCCTCCGCACACCCGACGTGAAGACCGTGTGGAACCGCGTCCATCTCGACCTCCGCCCGTACCCGGGTGACGACCTGGCGGCCGAGGCGGCCAGACTGCGAACCCTCGGCGCCACCGTCATCGACCTCGGCCAGGACGATGTCCCGTGGACCGTCCTCGCAGACCCGGAGGGCAACGAGTTCTGCCTCCTCACCCCCGGCTGACCCGACCCTCGCCAGCCGCTTGCAGAGGGGCGCGGCGACAGGTGGAGCTAGGCGATCGGCTGCTCCGTCCAGGGAACGGACCGCGGAGCGATCGGCCGATAGGCGCTGGCCGTGGAACTACGAAGGCCCCGACCGGATTCAAGTCCTGGTCGGGGCCTTCGCGCTGGAGCGGGTGACGGGAATCGAACCCGCACTGTCAGCTTGGGAAGCTGATGTTCTGCCATTGAACTACACCCGCAGGCGGCACCACTGTACCTGAGTCGTCACGCCGGTGCACCCAGGTACCCCTCCGCCGCTCCCCGGTGTCCCAACCTTGGCAGCGAACGGCCCCACAGGGGCGTGAACCCACCAAGATCTCGCCGCGGCCTCGTCGGGCCGCCGGCCGCCCACCAGCAGACGTCAGCCGCGCCGCCGCCAGGAAAAAGTTTCACCGCGGCAACATATGGGCGTTCTCAAATCCTTCGATCAGTTGTAACGTCTGCCCAACGTTCTCAGCCACGGCGTGACATACCCCCTGTCGCGTCGCCAGAAAGAGGTGGGCCCATGGGACTCCGTCCCAACCTGCTGACCCGGCGTACGGCCGGCGTCGCGTCGACGACCCTCGCGCTGCTGCTCAGCACCGCCGCCGTCGGCGTCGTGCCGGCCGCTTCGGCCTTCTCCGCCGCCCCGGGCGAGGTCTGCGTCGAGCCGGCCGACGTCCACTCGGACGCCCGCATCAAGCCGGGCGGCGGGGCCAAGCACGAGCCGAACGAGCTGACCCTCGCGGAGACCCGCGAGCGCGAGGCCGACCTCGCCGCCGCCCTGCGCGAGCGGGCCCGGTTCCGCGCCGGCGCCGGCGCCACCACGATGGCGGCCAGCGTCACCATCCCCGTGGTGGTGCACGTGATCCAGGAGAACAGCACCCGGGCCGGCGGCAACATCCCCGACTCGATGATCAACTCGCAGATCAGCGTGCTGAACCAGTCGTTCAGCGGGGCGACCGGCGGCGCGTCCACCGCGTTCAGCTTCCAGCTCCAGAAGATCAACCGGGTGACGAACCCGTCCTGGTACCCGATCGTGCAGGGCTCGTCGGCGGAGCGGTCGATGAAGACCTCACTGCGTACGGGCGGCAAGAACACCCTCAACATCTACCTGGGCGAGCTGAGCGACAGCCTGCTCGGCTGGGCGACCTTCCCGACCCGGAAGCTCAACAGCATGGACGGCGTCGTCGTGCTGAGCGAGTCGCTGCCGGGCGGCACCGCCACCAACTACAACCAGGGCGACACGGGCACCCACGAGGTCGGCCACTGGCTGAACCTCTACCACACCTTCCAGGGCGGCTGCTCCGGCTCGGGCGACAGCGTCAGCGACACCGCCGCCGAGGCGTCTCCGGCCTCCGGCTGCCCGATCGGCCGGGACACCTGCACCGCCCCCGGCGTCGACCCGATCACCAACTTCATGGACTACAGCTACGACTCCTGCATGTACCAGTTCACCGCCGGGCAGGCCAGCCGCATGCTGACCGCCTGGAACGCGTACCGCGCGGCGTAGTTCCGCCGTACGACCGCACCGGTGCCGGCCTCGCTCGACGGGGCCGGCACCGGCGTCTGCGCGGCCGGCTGGGCGCGCGGGAGCGGGACGGTGGTCACGGTGTGGCGCCCCGGGCGGGGGATGGCCCGGGGCGCCACACCGCGTCTCAGGCGGCCGGGCGGGCGGCGTGGCCGCCGGCGCTCCCCGACCGCGTCTCGGGCAGCACGGCGGTGCCGGCGGCGGCCGCGCCGGGGTCGAGCCACACCTGGACGGCGGGCCGGCCGTGCGACTCGGCGGCACCGCCTGCCACGCCGGACTCGCGGCGGGCCAGCATCGCCACGTCGACGGTGAACTCGAAGACCCGCCAGTCGACCTGCGGCGCGGCCCGGTGGCTGCGGGCCAGCCGGGCGACCCGGGCCGGATCGGTCACCGGCCGGGCGTGGCCGGCGACGTAGGCCTCGTCGTCGCTCTCCTCGGGCGGGAAGGAGTGCAGCGCGTAGCGGCCGTCGCGTTCGAGGTCGCGCCGCTTGGGCGAGTCGACGACGAAGCAGAAGAGCCCCTCGTCGGTGATCACGGGGGAGACCGGGTGCACCCGGGGACCGCCGTCGGCGCGGACGGTGGCCAGGTAGCCGAAGCCCGGCCCGTACTGCTGCATGAGGAGGCGGATCCCGTCGGCGAGGCGGGGCTCGTCGGCGGCGAATTCGGACCAGGAAGCCATGCCGGCATTCTATCGAACAAACGTACGAAGACGCACTCCGACACGCAGGTCACGCGTGTCGCTCGCTAAGGTGTGCGGATGCTGCTCTCCGACCGCGACCTGGCCTCCGAGATCGAGGCGGGGACGCTCGCGCTGGAGCCGTTCGAGCCCGCGCTGGTGCAACCGTCCAGCATCGACGTACGCCTGGACAAGCTCTTCCGGGTCTTCAACAACCACCTCTACACCCACATCGACCCCGCGCAGCAGCAGGACGACCTCACGTCGATGGTCGAGGTGCCCGAGGGCGAGCCGTACGTGCTGCATCCGGGCGAGTTCGTGCTCGCCTCGACGCTGGAGGTGATCTCGCTCGGCGACCAGCTCGCCGGCCGCCTGGAGGGCAAGTCGAGCCTGGGCCGGCTGGGCCTGCTCACCCACTCCACGGCGGGCTTCATCGACCCGGGCTTCTCCGGCCACGTGACCCTGGAGCTGTCCAACGTAGCGAACCTGCCCATCACCCTCTGGCCAGGCATGAAGATCGGCCAGCTCTGCATCTTCCGGCTCTCGTCGCCGGCGCAGCACCCGTACGGCTCGGCCGTCTACGGCTCCCGCTACCAGGGGCAGCGCGGGCCGACCCCGAGCCGCTCCTGGCAGCACTGGCGCACCTGGCCGACGCGCTGACCCGACCCTCGGCCGCGCGGAGGGCCCCCGCCGGGCAGGGACCCCCCGGGCACGTCAGCCGGGTCGGCCGTAGCTGTGGATCGGGCCGTCGTCGACCTTCTTCATCCTGACCGGCACCCCGGCGCGGGAGGCGTGCACCACCCAGCCCCCGCCGACGTACATGCCGACGTGGTGCAGGTCGCTGTAGTAGAAGACCAGGTCACCCGGGCGCAGTTCGCCCCGGCTGACGGACGCGGTGGCCCGGCGCTGCTGCGCGGCGTTGTGCGGCAGCGAGACCCCGGCCTTCGCCCAGGCGGCGAGCATCAGGCCGGAGCAGTCGTACGAGTTCGGCCCCTCGGCGCCCCAGACGTAGGGCTTGCCGATCTGGGCACAGGCGAACTTCACGGCGGTGCCGGCCGGACCGCCGGGATAGCCGGCCGGGCACGGGGCGGGACGCAGCGGCCCGCCGCCGCCGTTGCCGTAGACGCGCAGCCGCAGCTTCTGCAACCGGTCGATCTCGGCGTTGATCTGCTTCTTCTTCGCCGCGAGCTGGGCCTCGGTGCGGCTGAGCTGGGCGACCATCTCGTCCAGCGGCGCCTTCTTCGCGGCCAGCCGGTCGCGCAGCTCGGCGACCTGCCGTACGTCCTGCTGCTGATGCTGGGCGAACCGGTCGAGCAGTTCGAGCTGCCCGACCATCTCGCCGGGCGACCGGCTGCCCAGCAGGGCGTTGACGACGGAGACGTTCTCGCCCTTGTAGGCGCGGGCGGCCAGCGCGCCCACCTTCTCCATCGCCTGGTCGACCTGCTTCTCCAGCGGCCCGATCTGCGCGGCGAGCGCGTCGGCCTGCTTGCGCCTGGCGGCCAGGTCCTGCCGGGTGGCGTTGTGCCGTTCGATGACCGGTTCGAGCTTGTTCCAGTCCTCGTCGATCTGCCGCTCGATCTCGGCGACCGTCGGTTCGGCGTGGGCCGCCGTGGCGCCGCCGGTCAGGACGACGGCGAACGCGGCCAGGGCGGCGAGGGCGGTGGTGCAGCGGTACCAGCGTGGGCGCGGCGCAGCCGTCGTCGGATCGGCCGGGGCCGACCGGACCGACGGTGGCCGCGGGGCATGGTGTGCCACCGGGTTCCGTACTCCTTCTTCCGGACCGCCTACCGGGTTAGCTGACGGGTTCGGGCGGGAAGGGGCGCCCTACCGCAGGGGCTGCGGATTCACCCCGGGTACCTGGGTCCCCGGCTCGCTCGTGAGCGACTCGGCGGTGTCGGACCGTCACCGCCCTGGGTGGACGGATTGTCACCGGCCGACGAATGACCAGAGTAGAGACGACCGTTATCGATCCGCAACCCTCCGGGCGGTGACACTCCGTACTCACCAGGACCCGGCGGATCCGCAACCCGGAGGACGAAGATTTTCTTCCTTCTGAAGTGTCTGACGGAAAGGTATTGACCGGAGGCGGTGGACGGGGCGAAGGTGGCCCCACCTTTGCCCGCCCGAACTGGGGGTCTGATGCACCTGTCAGCGACATCGAGGAGCAGACGCGTCCTGCTGGCCGCCGCCGTGGCCGCCGCCCTGGCGGCAACGCCGCTCACCGCCGCCGGATCCGCCGCCGCCGCGGCGCCGACGACCGACCGGCAGCAGCAGTACGCCGCCGCGGCGGCCGAGTACGGCGTGCCGGAGAGCGTCCTGCTCGGGGTCTCCTACCTGCAGTCCCGCTGGGACACCAACGCCGGCACGCCGAGCACCAGCGGCGGGTACGGACCGATGCACCTCACCGACGCCGAGCACGTCGCCGCCTCCGGCGGCACCCACCACGACGAGGGAACCGAGGACCCGCGCGGGGACGACTCCCGCCGGTCCCTGGCCGAGGCCCACGAGCCGCCGGCCGCCGCCCCGCCCGCCGAGGCGGCACTCCGTACGGTCGACGCCGCCGCGGAGCTGACCGGCGCCAGCGAGGAGGCGCTGCGCACGGACGTCACGACGAACATCCGGGGCGGCGCGGCGCTGCTGGCCGCGTACCAGAAGGAGATCGGCGCCCCGGTCGGCGCCGGCACCGACCCCGCGGCCTGGTACGGCGCGGTGGCCCGGTACTCCGGCGCGGACAGCGCCGACGCCGCGGCGGCCTTCGCCGACGAGGTGTACGCCACCATCGCCACGGGCGACAGCCGGCTGACCGACGACGGGCAGCGGGTCACGCTCGCCGGCAGCGCGGTCCGGCCGGAGCGCTCCTGGCTGGACCGGCTGCGCCTGCGCAAGCTCGCCCGGCCCGACGGCCTGGAGTGCCCGAGCGACATCTCCTGCGAGTGGATTCCGGCCCCCTACCAGCAGTACGGCCCCACGCTCGGCGACTACGGCAACCACGACCTGGGGAACCGGCCCGTCGAGCAGAAGATCGAGTACATCGTCATCCACGACACCGAGGGCTACTTCGGTCCCAGCGTCAACCTGGTCAAGGACCCGAAGCGGGTGGGCTGGCACTACACCCTGCGCTCCGTGGACGGCCACATCGCCCAGCACATCAAGACCAAGGACGTCGGCTGGCACGCCGGCAACTGGTACGTGAACTCGAAGTCCATCGGTCTCGAGCACGAGGGCTTCGCGGGGCACGGCACCTGGTACACCGAGGCGATGTACCGCACCTCCGCCAAGCTGGTCCGCCACCTGGCGCGGGCGTACAACATCCCGCTCGACCGCAACCACATCATCGGGCACGACAACGTCCCCGGCACCGTCGCCTCGACCGTGCGCGGCATGCACTGGGACCCGGGTCCGTACTGGAACTGGTCGCACTACTTCGACCTGCTCAAGGCGCCGTTCAAGTCGACCGGCACGCACCGCACCGGGCTGGTCACCATCGACCCGGACTTCGCCACCAACCAGCCGCAGTTCACCGGCTGCAACCGGCAGCCGCCGGGCGTGCCGAACCCGCCCCCGGCGACCGCCCCCTGCCCGCTGCGCGGCTCCTCGGCGCTGTTCCTGCACAACGCGCCGAGCCACGACGCGCCGCTGCTCAACGACATCGCGCTGCGGCCCGACGGCACCCCGAACACCATGTACGTCTCCGACCACGGCGCCCGCGTCTCGGCCGGACAGACGTACGCGCTGGCCGAGGTGCGGGGCGACTGGACCGCCATCTGGTACCTCGGCCAGAAGGGGTGGTTCCACAACCCCGCCGCCAAGCCGACGGCGAAGTGGTCCGTCGGGCTCGTGGTGACCCCGAAGGCCGGCAAGGCCACCATCCCGGTGTACGGCCGCGCCTACCCGGAGCAGGCCGCGTACCCGGAGGGCGTGCCGTACCAGGCGATCTCGCCGCTGCAGTACACCCTCTCGGCCGGTGAGCGGTACGCCGTCGGCAACCTGCTCCCCGGCGAGTACTACCGGGCCGTGACCTTCGACGGCTCCGCCCCGGGTGACCGGACGGTCGTCCGCGGCGACAACCGGTACGTGCAGATCCAGTTCGGTCACCGGATCATGTACGTCAACCTGGACGACGTGAACCTGGTGCCCTCCCCGCTGGGCGCGCCCCGCTGATCCACCCGCACGAGAAGAGCCCCCGGTCGATCCGACCGGGGGCTCTTTCGTCGCGTACGCGGGATCAGCCGGGCCTGCGGAACCCGGCCACCGGCATGGTGTTGATGCTGGAGACGTTGACCGGCTTGCCGGCCCGGGGCGCGTGCACCATCTTGTCGTTGCCGAGGTAGAGGCCGACGTGGTGCAGGTCGCTGAAGAAGAAGACCAGGTCACCCGGGCGCGCCTCGGAACGCGGGATGGCCTTGCCCTCGTTCCACTGCGCACCCGTGAAGTGCGTCAGGTGGATCCCCGCCGCCTTGTAGGCGTACTGGGTGAGACCGGAGCAGTCGAACGAGTTCGGGCCGGTGGCACCCCAGACGTACGGGTCGCCGACCTGCGCGCAGGCGGTACGGATCGCGGTGCGGGCCGCGTCGCTGACCACGCCGTTGATGGTCGGGCACTTCTCCGTCTTGACGGTCGTGACCGGCAGCGACGCCTCGAGCTTCTTGATGTCGGCGTCGATCTGCTTCTTCTTGGCAGCCAGGTCGTTCTGCTGCTTCGTCTGCGAGACGATCAGCGTGTCGAGCTTCTGCTTCTCCGCGTCGAACTTCTGACGGACCTTGGTCACGCCCTCGAGCTGCTTACGCTCCTGAGCGGCCAGCCGGTCCAGCAGCGTCAGCTGCTCGGTCAGCGTGTGGGGCTTGGCGCTGACCAGCAGCGCGCCGATCTCCTGCGACGGGCCGGAGATGTAGTAGCGGGAGGCGAGGTCGCCGACCCGGTCCATCGCCAGCTCGCTCTCCAGCGCCAACGGCTGGATCTTCTTCTGGAGATCCTCCGACTTCTTGCGGTTGACCTTCAGCTGCGCCCGCACCTTGTTGTACTGCTCGATGGTGGGCTCGAGCTGCCGCCACTTCTGGTCGATCGCGGCCTCGATCTCGTCGACCGAGGGCTCGGCGTGGGCGGGCGCGGCGAGCATGCCGGCGCCGACGACCGCCGCGGCGACCAGGGTGAGCAGACGGTGGGCGGCCCTGCGTAGGCCACCCGGACGAGCAGACCGTCGAGGTGCGTGACGATGAGGGGGCATGGTTGCCACCGGCACCGACTCCTTTTGCAACCCGGCCGCTTGGCGCCTCGCGCGAGGGAAAGAGGGGCGAGACAGACGACCCACAGCGGCCGGTGCCCAACATTAGGGAAGGCCGGCAGCGGAATCAAGGCGACCGAGGTCCACTTCACGCCTGCGCAACCGCTTGCACACCAAGGGTATCGGCCCGCTGCTCAACGAGGGCAGTCGATGCAGCGGGGGACGTGACGACGCCCGGGAGGGTGATGGCGACCCCGGGCGCGGCGCGAAGGCCGCCCGCTTCACCGGGCCCGGCTACCGTCGGGACATGGCACCGCTCACGCTCGCCCACGAACTCGCCCTGCTCGGCTACGACGACGCGGGCGTCAACCGGCTCGGCCGGCCCACGCTCGACTACGGCCTGGCCGGTGCCCTGCTGCTGGAACTGGCGCTCGCCGGCCGGGTCGAGATCGCCGACGGCCGGCTGGTGGTGACCGATCCGACCCCCGTCGGGCAGCGGCAGCTCGACGACGCGCTGACCCGGATCGCCGCCGACGAGAAGCGGCGCAAGCCGACGGACTGGATCAGCCGGCTCGCCAAGGACCTGCCCGAGCAGGTGCTGGACGGGCTGGTCACCGCGGGCGTGCTCCGCCGCGACTCGGACAAGGTGCTGTGGGTCTTCCCGCGTACCCGTTATCCCTCGTCCACCGGCGCGGAGCCGGCGGTGGAGACGCAGGCCCGGCAGCGGATGGTCGCCGCCGTGGCCGGGGACGGCCCGGTGGACGGGCGTACGGCCGCCCTCATCGGCCTCGCGCGGGCCGTCGGCCTGGATCGCAAGCTCTTCGCGGAACTGTCGAAGGAGCACGTCAAGCGCCGGCTGACCGAGATCGCCGCCGGCGACTGGGCGTCCGCCGCCACGCGGAAGGCCATCGAGGAGACCCAGGCCGCCGTGCTGATCGCCACCACCACGGCGACCACGGCCGTCATCATCACCACCACGAGCTCCTGAACGCCGACGGCGGCGGCACCGGGAGGGTGCCGCCGCCGTCGGGCGTCGCAGGGGGTACGCGTCAGCCGGCGACCGGCAGCCGCTCGGTGTCGGTGCCGCCCGGCGCATCGGGCTTGACCGACCGGAGCAGCACGCTGGCCACGTCGACGACCTCGACCTCTTCCCCGGCGCCCTTGCCGTTCACGCCGTCGTTGAGCATCGTCGAGCAGAACGGGCAGCCGACGGCGACCGTCTTCGCCCCGGTGGACATGGCCTCCTCGACCCGGTCCACGTTGATCCGCTTGCCGATCTTCTCCTCCATCCACATCCGGGCGCCGCCGGCGCCGCAGCAGAAGGAGCGCTCGCTGTTGCGGGGCATCTCGGTCAGCTCACCGGAGATGGCCGTGCCCAGCACCTCGCGCGGCGGGGCGAAGACCCGGTTGTGCCGACCCAGGTAGCAGGGGTCGTGGTAGGTGACGCCGCCGTCGACCGGCTGCACCGGGGTGAGCTTGCCGGTGGCGACCAGGTGCGCCAGGAGCTGCGTGTGGTGGACCACCTCGAACTCGCCGCCGAGCTGGCCGTACTCGTTGCCGAGGGTGTTGAAGCAGTGCGGGCAGGTCGCGACGATCTTCCGCTTGCTCTTCTCCCGGCCCTCGAACGCCTCGTTGAGGGTCTCCACGTTCTGCTGCGCGAGCATCTGGAAGACGAACTCGTTGCCGATGCGACGGGCCGGGTCGCCGGAGCAGGTCTCGCCCTCGCCGAGGATCGCGAACTTCACGCCCGCCTCGTTGAGCAGCGTGGCGACCGCCCGCGTGGTCTTCTTGGCCCGGTCCTCGAACGCGCCGGCACAGCCGACCCAGAAGAGGTACTCGAAGTCGTCGACCTCGCCGACCCGCGGCACCTCGAAGTCCAGGCCCTTGGTCCAGTCCTCGCGGGTGTTCTGCGGGGCGCCCCACGGGTTGCCCTTGTTCTCCAGGTTGCGCAGCATCACGCCGGCCTCGGACGGGAAGCTCGACTCGATGAGCACCTGGTAGCGGCGCATGTCGACGATGTGGTCGACGTGCTCGATGTCGACCGGGCACTGCTCGACGCAGGCGCCGCAGGTGGTGCAGGACCAGAGCACGTCCGGGTCGATGACGCCGCCCTCCTCGGCGGTGCCGATCAGCGGCCTCTCGGCCTCGGCGAGCGCGAGGACGTCCATGTGGGCGAGCTGGGCGGCGGTCGCCTTCTCCTCGCCGGTCAGGTCCTTGCCGCCGCCGGCCAGCAGGTACGGCGCCTTGGCGTACGCGTGGTCGCGCAGGCTCAGCACCAGCAGCTTCGGCGACAGCGGCTTGGCGGTGTTCCAGGCGGGGCACTGCGACTGGCAGCGGCCGCACTCGGTGCAGGTGCTGAAGTCCAGCAGGCCCTTCCAGGTGAACTGCTCGACCTGGGCGACACCGAACTGGTCCTTCTCGGGGTCGGCCTCCTCGAAGTCCAGCGGCTTGCCCTGGCTCGTCATGGGCCGCAGGGCGCCGAGGCCGGAGACGTTGGCGCCGGGGTCACGCTTGAAGAAGATGTTGAAGAAGGCCAGGAAGCGGTGCCAGGCGACGCCCATGGTGACGTTGAGCGCGATCACGATGAGCCAGGTCATCGAGATGGCGATCTTGATGAGCGCGGCGATGCTGACGCCGGCCTCCCAGTTCGGCAGCACGCCGCCGACGGCGTGGCTGAGCGGGGTGGCCCAGACCGGGTACTCGAAGTGGTCGGTGGCGACCTTGAAGCCCCGGATGACGAAGCCCATGATCAGTACGGCGAGGATGATGCCCTCGACGAAGTAGCCCTGCCACATGGTGGAGCCGGTGAACCGGGAACGCCCACCCGGCCGGGTCGGCCGGTTACGGAGCCGGATCGCGATCAGCACCAGGATGCTGACGAGGCCCAGGATCGCGAGCCACTCGGTGACCAGCCCGTAGATCGCCCAGTTGCCGACCAGGGGCAGCCCGCCGGTCGGGGAGACGACCTCGAAGTACGCCTCCAGCACCAGCAGTGACAGCACGATGAAGCCGACCATCACGAACCAGTGGGCCGCACCCACGACGCTCCAGCGGAGCATGCGGGTGTGGCCGGCGGTCTCGGCCAGCATGGTCTTGGTGCGGGTGCCCTTGTCACCGAAGCGGGTCGGATCCGGCTGACCCAGCCGGATGACGGCCACCATCTTCATGACCGCGCGTACCGCAAGCCACACCGCCACGGCGGTGATGGCGAACGCGAGGATCGTGGTGACGATCTGGACGCTGCCCATCGAGTTGGCCTCCCCGGTCTGCTGCCTGTCGAGCGGCTCGGCGACCGGGGCCGGGTCAGGGCGCGATCGGCGAGCCGCAACTGCCGCACCCTCGACCGGACCGGTCGATGACCTCGCTCCGCTCGGTCATGCAGTGCAGCCTACGCGCAAGGTTACCCAGGAGTAACGTGAGTCATCTCGCATCCAGGCCGCGCCGCCCTGCGCACACCATAGGGCGCGGGCACCGTCACCGCCGGGTAGGGGCTCCACGGGGTGACATGCATTGCCGGCAACGGCCGGGCCGCGCCACCGTCGACGGCAGGGGCGGTCGCGCTCGGCGGCCCCGCCGCCGGGCCGGCGGCGGGGCCGCGACGCTCAGCGCCAGCGGGAGAGCAGGATCAGGGAGGCGACCATGGCGCCGAAGCCCACCGCGAGGTTCCAGTAACCCCACGCCATGACCGGGTACTCCTGCTCGGAGAGGTAGTAGACCACCAGCCAGCCGATGCCGAAGACGATCAGGGCGACCGCCGAGACCGGCAGCCAGACCGGGCTAGGCTTGCGCGTCGCCGCCGTCGCCGTCGGACGGACGTCCGTCGGCGGGGTGTACACCTTCTTCTTGCGGACCTGAGACTTGGGCACGACGCTCTCCAGAGGGGTTACGACCTCGTCCGGCCTGACAACCGGGCGCGGGGGCGACGGTCCATGGCCAATAATGTTCGACAGCTAGCGTAGTCCCGAAGGCCCGTCCAATCCACGAATGGGGCGAGGCCGATGCAGCCAGTGACCGAAAAAGGCGGGACTGTTCGGGTCGCCGCAGCGGTCCGCGGCTCCGCGGGCTGAACCAGACGACGGGGAAGGAACGCTCGGTGGAGTACACATCCGGCGCGGCCTCCTGGCAGAAGGTGCTCCGGCGGGCCGTCGCCGGGCTGCTGCCTCGGCGCCCACGGCAGCGACGACCGGGCTGGTCGATCGGGGTGCCGCTGATCGCCGCCGCGGCCGGGCTGCTCTTCACCACCACGGCCACCACCGCCGGCGGCACCGCACTGCGGGAGGACCGCCGGCCCCAGCTCAACCAGTTGATCGAGGACCGGCGCGCGGAGGTGGCGGCCAGCGAACAGCGGGCGGCCAACCTACGCGCCGAGGTCGAGGGCCGCACCAACGCCCTGGCCAGCTCCGACGGGCCGATCAGGGAACAGCAGAACCGGGCCGCCGCCAGCCGGGACGACGCCGGCTTCACGGCGCTCGCGGGCCCCGGGGTGACGGTGGAACTCGACGACGCGCCCCGCCGCAACGACGGCGCGCTGCCCGCCGGGGCCACCAACGACGACCTGGTCGTCCACCAGGGGGACGTGCAGGCGGTGGTGAACGCGCTCTGGGCGGGTGGCGCCGAGGCCATGTCCATCATGAACGTCCGCGTGCTGTCGACCAGCGCGGTACGCTGCGTGGGTAACACCCTGCTGCTGCACGGCCGGGTGTACTCCCCACCATTCAAGATCGTAGCAATCGGCGATCCCGCTGCCCTCCAGCAGGCCCTCGCCGACTCTCAGGGAGTCCGGTTGTTCAGGGACCTGGTCGACGACTACAAGCTCGGTTACAAGGAGACGGTCTCCACGGTGACCGTGCCGGCGTTCGAGGATTCGACCACGCTGCGCTCGGCGACGGTGCCACGGTGAGTCGCCCCCTGGACGACTGGTCCGAGGACCGCGACGGCCACCACCGCGACCAGGGTGACGGGCCGACCGCCTTCCTGCCCAAGATCGACCGGCCCGGCCCCGCCCCCGCCCGTCCCGCCCCGGCCGGCGCCTGGCCGGAGCCCACGCTCCCGCCCCAGTCCCCGGCCCTCCGCCCGCCCCACGTGCCCGGCCCGGCTGCTACCGAAGCCCGCCCGGGCACCGAGTGGTCGCGCGACGCGCCGGGGCCGGGCCGCCCGACGTCGGAGCCGGGTCGTCGCGCCAACCCCGGCCGGTTCCCGAGCGCCGACCAGCCCCGTCATGCCGGCAACCCCGCCCGGCCCACCGAACCCGGCCGTCCCGGTCACCCGGACTTCGACCGGCCGAGCCCTGCCGGCTTCGGCCGCCCCGGCCCGGACCAGCAAGGGTCGGGCTTCGACCGGCGCGGAGCCGACTTCGACCAGCGCGGGTCGGACTTCGACCAGCGTGGGTCGGACTTCGACCAGCGTGGGTCGGACTTCGGCCGGCGCGGGTCGGACTTCGGGTCCGCTGACCTTGGCCGACCAGCGTCCGCCGACTTCACCCGGTCCGCCGGCGGCGACCGCCCCGGGCCCGCCGGCTTCGGCCGGTCGGGTGCGGACGACCCCCGCCGTCCCGGCCCCACGGGCGTCGACCGCCCGGACTCCGCCGACTTCCGCCGGTCCCGCCCGGCCGGTTCGGGCCCGTCTGCGGGACCCGATGCCGGCCCGCCGCCGCCGCCGTGGTCCGGTGCCGGCCCGGTCCGACCGGCCGCTCCGGCCCATCCCGCTCCGCCGTCCGACGACCGCCGACGCCCGGGCGCCGCCGAGGCCGGTGGCGGGCAGCAGCACCCGCCCCGCCCGCCGGTCGATCGCGCCGCCGCCCGGGAAGGCCTGCCGACCGGCGACGCGCCGACCGCCTTCATCCCCAAGGTGGGCGCGTCGGCCAACGGCCCGTCGGCCCCGATCTCCCCGGCCGCCCCGCGCGACGTCGATCCCGGGGCCACCGCCCTGATCCCGGCCGTGCCCGGGCGTACGCAGGCCGCCCCGGCCGCGCTCGTCGAGTCGACCGCGCTGATGGGCGCGGTGCCGCGTCCCCCGAAGACGGACGAGCCGGAAAGCGCCCCTGCCGGCGAGCAGCCTCGGCCGCGCCGGGGCGAGCGGGTGGTCCAGCTCCGCCCGGAGCAGACCGGGGAGGGTTACAAGAGCGTCTACTCGGAGCTCACCCGGCCGTCGCTGGGCTCCCGGCTGCGTACCGGCATCCGGATCAGCGGCGAGCTACTGATCACCTTCGGTCTGGTGGTGCTGCTCTTCGCCGGCTACGAGGTGTGGGGCAAGTCCGCGATCGTCGACGCCCACCAGACCGACCTCAGCCAGCAGTTGGCGCAGGCCTGGGGCCCCGAAGGCGATCCGACGGTGGCACCGTCGGCGAGTGCGTCCGCCAAGCCGAAGCCCCCCGTGCAGGGCAAACCCATCGCCGGGCTCTACATCCCCAAGCTCGACAAGAACTGGGTCGTCGTCGAGGGCGTCACGCAGAAGGACATCCGGTACGCGCCGGGCCACTACCCGTCCAGCGCCCTGCCGGGCCAGGTCGGCAACTTCTCCGTCGCCGGGCACCGCAACCGCGCCACCTTCTGGCGGCTCGACGAGCTGCACGACGGTGACGCCATCGTGGTGGAGGGCAAGAACGACTGGCACATCTACAAGGTGACCGACAACCACATCGTCAAGCCCACCCAGGTCGAGGTGGTGGCGCCGGTGCCCGGCAAGCCCGGGAAGAAGCCGACCAAGGCGATGCTCACCCTGACGACCTGCAACCCCAAGTTCGACAACTACCAGCGCCTGATCATTCATGCCGAGCTGGCCCGCAGCCAGCCGAAGTCGGCGGGACGCCCGGCCGAGTTGGGGGCCTGACGGTGTACGGCTGGATCTGGCGCAAGCTCCCCTTCGGGCTGCCCGGCAAGCTCGTCGGCAGCCTGCTGATCGCCAGCGCGATGGTGGCCCTGCTCTGGTACGTGGTCTTCCCGTGGGCCGAGCCCCTGCTGCCCTTCGACGACGTGCAGGTCACCCAGGATTCCGGCGACCCCGGCAGTGACGCGGTGCCGGGCAGCGGGGAGGGCGACGGCGCCCCCACCGGCGACGAGCACGACCTGCCGTACGACACCGAGCAGAACAACACCCCTCCCGCCTCCCCGGACGAGTGAGCCCCTGATGCGTGTCCTGGTGATCGACAACTACGACTCGTTCGTCTTCAACCTGGTGCAGTATCTGGGCCAGCTCGGCGTCGACTGCGACGTCCGGCGCAACGACGAGATCGAGGTCGCCGAGGTGGGCAGGGTCGGCGCGGCCGGCGTCCTGCTCTCGCCCGGCCCCGGCAGCCCCGACCGCGCCGGCATCTGCCTCGATGTCATCCGCACGTACGCGGGCGAGCTGCCGATCTTCGGCGTCTGCCTGGGTCACCAGGCGATCGGCGAGGCCTTCGGCGCCACCGTGACCCGCGCCCCCGAGCTGCTGCACGGCAAGACCTCCGAGGTACGCCACCGCGACGTCGGGGTGCTCGCCGGCCTGCCCGACCCGTTCACCGCCACCCGCTACCACTCGCTCGCCGTACTGCCCGAGACGCTGCCCGAGGAGCTGGAGGTCACCGGCTGGACGGGTTCCGGGGTGGTCATGGCGGTGCGGCACCGTACGCTGCCGATCGAGGGCGTCCAGTTCCACCCGGAGTCGGTGCTGACCGAGGGCGGTCACCTGATGCTGGCCAACTGGCTGGCCGCCTGCGGCCACCCGGAGGCGCTGGAGCGGGCTCCTGCGCTGGCCGCCGAGGTGGACGCGCGCCGCCGCGCCGCCTTCGCCACGGCCTGACGCGAGGGTCTGGCTCCACCGGCCGGTGTCCGCGCGGTTCCGTCTGTCCGGGCCACAGCCGCCCGGGTCAGCCCTTGAGCGCGTCCTGGAGCGCCGGGTCGGCGGGCGAGCGGACCGCGGGCGGCCGGCCCCGCACCGCGTCCCAGGCCGCCTTGCCGCTTGCGAAGTAGTCGCGGACGCCCTTGCCGACGAGCAGGACGGGTCCGCAGCCGGTACAGCGGGCGGTCACCCCGTCGACGTCGAGGCCGAGGTGCCGGCAGAGCGTCACCGCACGGGACAGGTGGTAGGACTGGGTCACGATCAGGGCGCGTTCGATGCCGTACACGTCCCGCGCCCGGGCGCAGGTGTCGTAGGTGTCCAGGCCGTACGGGTCCGCCACCACACGGCGCGCGTCGACCCCGAGCCGCTCGGTCAGGTGGGCCGTCATCGCCGCCGTCTCGTCGCCGGACGCGCCACCCCCGTCGCCGGACACGAGGACGACCCGGGCCCGCCCGCTGGTCACCAGCGCGGCAGCGGTCTCCAGGCGGCCGGTGAGCCGGTCACCCGGCTGGCGGCGGTCCGCCGCCACCGCCGTGCCCAGGACGATCACGACGTCGGCGGCCGGCGCGTCGGCCTCGCCGTAGACATGACCACGGGCGGCCGTCGTCGTCCAGAGCCAGGGAAGGCTGGCCAGGAGCAATGCCACCAGGCCCAGAGCCGCCGTACGGGTCAGGCGTCGCCGCCACCGGCTCGCCGCGCCGGTCGCCGGCCGTCCGTCGTCGTCGGCAGCCGGAGGACGCCGCCCGGCGGCGCCGGCAGGACGCTGCCCGCCGGCGTCGACAGGGCCCTGACCGGCGGGATCCGCTGGGCGCTGCCCGGCCGGGTCCTCCGCACTCACGAGCGCGTCAGCGCTCGGGGAGCCGGATCGGCGGGGTGGTCGGCAGCGGGAAGCCTCCGCCGCCACCGCCGTCCCCGGGGGTGGTCGGCGTGACGCTGGGCGTCGGGCTCGGCGTTTCGGTGGGCGTCGGCTCGGCCTGCGGCACGGTGACCACGATCGTCACGGTCTTGCCCCGGGCGAGGTTGCTGCCGGCGGGCGGGTCCTGCTTAGTGACCCGGCCGGCCTCCTCCGGCGGCACCTCCCGGCCCTGCTTGACGTCGAACTTGTAGCCGGCCTCGTCCAGCTCCTCCTTGGCGTCGTCCTCACTGTCGCCGACCACGTTGGGCACCTTGCCGACGTTGCCCCTGGAGACGGTGACGACGACCTGGCTGTTCTCGGGCACCCTCGTGCCCGAGGCCGGAGACACCTCCAGGACGATGCCCTCCTGCTGTGGGCTGTCCTTCGACTCCTTCTTGACCTTGAAGCCCTCGTTCTTGAGCCGCTCCTCCACGTTCTCGAAGGTCGAGCCCACGAGGCCGGTCGGGATGACCTTGGTGGCCGGGCCGGCGCAGACCTGGACGATGACCTCGCGGTTCGGCTCCAAGGCGGAGTTCGCGGGCGGGGTCTGGTTGACCACCTGCCCCTCCTTGCAGCTGTCGTTCGTGACCGGGTCGCCCACCCTGGGCACCAGGTTGGCCTGCGAGATCCGGGCGAACGCCTCCTGCTGGGTCAGGCCGGTCACCGTGGGCACCGTGACCCGGTCGTCGCCGTCGCGCTGGCTCAGCAGGGCGGCGGCCAGGGCGATCACCGCGAGGACGCCCACCGCGGCGAACGTCGCGATCAGCCAGGAGGACGCCTTGCGTCGGCGTGGATCGCCGACCCGGGCCGGCATCTGCCGGGTCTGCGGGGCGCCGGGGGCGCCCGCGTAGCCGGCGCCGGCCGGGGCGAGCTGCGTCGTCTCCTCCTGCGGCAGCACCGGGGTCGCCATCACCGGGCGGCCGGCGGCCGCGCGGAGCAGGTCGGCGCGCATCTCGCCGGCGCTCTGGTAGCGGTTCAGGGGGTTCTTCGACAGCGCCTTGAGCACGATCGCGTCGACAGCCGGGTTGACGTCCGGGTTGATGTCGCTCGGGGTCGGGGGCGTCTCGCGTACGTGCTGGTAGGCCACGCTGACCGGGCTGTCCCCGACGAACGGCGGGTGCCCGCAGACCAGCTCGAAGAGCACGCAGCCGGCGGCGTAGACGTCGGAGCGGGCGTCGACCGCCTCGCCGCGCGCCTGCTCCGGCGAGAGGTACTGCGCCGTACCGATGACCGCGCTGGTCTGGGTCATGGTGGTGGCACCGCTGGCCAGCGCCCGCGCGATGCCGAAGTCCATCACCTTGACCTGGCCGGTCTGGGTGAGCATCACGTTGCCGGGCTTGATGTCGCGGTGGATGATGCCGTGCCGGTGGCTGAACTCCAGAGCCGCGCACATGTCGGCGCAGATCTCCAGTGCCCGGCGCGGCTGGAGCCGCCCCTCGACCCCCAGCACCTCCTTGAGGGTCCGCCCGTTGACGAACTCCATGACGATGAACGGCAGGGTCTCGCCGGTGGGCGCGGTCTCCTCGCCGGTGTCGTAGACGGCGACGATCGCCGGGTGGTTGAGGGACGCGGCGTTCTGCGCCTCCCGGCGGAACCGCATCTGGAAGGTGGCGTCCCGGGCGAGGTCGGTGCGGAGCATCTTGATCGCGACGTCCCGACCGAGCCGGAGATCGCGACCGCGGTGCACCTCGGCCATACCGCCATAGCCGAGCAGCTCGCCGACCTGGTACCTGCCACCGAGCAGGCGGGCCTGCGCTGTCATCGCGTCTGTCGTCCTTCGCTCGTCGTCTCGTCGCTGCCCGACCGGGGCAGTTCCTGTCGACGGTACGACGTCCCGGCCGGATCGTCGCGTCCGTCGGGCCACAGCGCGCCGGACGTCACCGTCGGCGGAGTGACCGCGCTCGACTTCGTGCTCTCCCGCACGCTGTAGGAAATCACGCCGGAGCAGACGAGGACCAGTACGGCCACGATGATGGCGAGGAACACCATCCCGGGCCGGGACCGCTGTCCACCCGGCTGGTGCGCCGGCGGGACGGCGTGTCCCGCGTACGACATCGGCCGGGCCTGCTGCACGGGCGCCGCGCCGCGCGGGTAGCCGGTCGGTGCCATCTGCGGGTGCTGGGCCGGCGCGGCGGGCGCGACCGAGGTGGGGCGGTGCGGCGCGGCGGCCGGCCGGGGGTTCGCCACCGGCGGCCGATGCGCCGCCATGGGCGGACGCGGCGGCTGCGCGGCGACGTTCGGCTGCCGGTGGGGCGGCGACACCGGCGGACGCGGCGGCGGCACCTGGGCCCGGCCGGGCGGGCCGGCCGGCGACGCCGGGGCGGCGGAGATGGGCTGGCCTGCCGCCCGAGCCTGCTGGGAGAGCTGGGCCTTCAGCTGGCGGGCGACCCCGGCCAGCGTGGCGGCGCTCGGCCAGCGTGCCGCCGGGTCCTTCGCCAGTGCCCGCTCGACCACCGCCCGGACCTGCGGCGGAATGTCGGCCGGCAGCGGCCGGGGCGTCTCCCGCACGTGCCGCATCGCGATGTCGAGGGGATTGTCGCCCTCGAAGGGGCGGCGGCCGGCGAGGCACTGGTAGGCCACCACGCCGAGCGCGTAGACGTCGGACGCGGGCGTGGCGACGCCGCCGGTGGCCTGCTCCGGAGAGATGTACGAGGCCGTGCCGAGCACCGAGCCGGCCGCCGTGAGCTGGGCGACCAGCTCCGAGCGGGCGATGCCGAAGTCGGTGAGCACCAGGGTGCCGTTGGGCCGGACCAGCAGGTTGCCGGGCTTCACGTCCCGGTGCACGATGCCCTTCACGTGCGCGGCGTGCAGCGCGTCGGCGGCCTGGGCGACCAGCGCCATCGTGCGGGCCGGGGTGAGCCGGCCGACCCGGGCCAGGGTGGCCGACAGCGCGTCGCCCTCGACGTACTCCATGACCAGGAAGGCGATCTGCTGGTCGTTGCCGAAGTCGTAGACGTCGACCACACCGGGGTGGTTGATCGTGGCCATGGTGCGGGCCTCGCCCCGGAAGCGCTCGGCGAAGTCGGGGTCGTCGAGCAGCGCGGGGAGCAGGCTCTTGACGGCGACCGTCCGGCCGAGCACCTGGTCGGTGCCGCGCCAGACGTCGCCCATGCCGCCGCTGGCGATCCGCTCGTCCAGGCGGTAGCGGTTGCCGAGCTGCACCCCGGGGCTCAACATGTCAGCGGCCCCCCGGGTCGGTGATGGCGGCGCGCATGACCTGCCCGGCGATCCGGGCCGCCTCGGCGCTGCCACCGGGGCCGGCCTGCTCCAGCACCACGCAGACGGCGGAGACCGGCGTGCCGTTCTTGTCCAGGGCGAAGCCGATGAACCAGCCGTGGTCCGGCCGGTCCGGCGCGGACTGGGCGGTGCCCGTCTTGCCGCCGACCGTGTAGCCGTTGATCCGCGCGTTCTCGCCCGTGCCGTTCTTGACGACGCTGACCATCATGTCCCGCAGGTCGCCGGCGACCTGGCCGCTGATCGGCTGCCGCAGTTCCTTGGGCTTGGCCGTGTAGTAGCTGGTGGTGCGGTCCGGGGCGAGCAGCTGACGGACCAGGTACGGCCGCATCTGGCTGCCGTCGTTGGCCACCGCCGCAGCGATCATGGCGCCCTGGAGCGGGGTCATCCGCACGTTGTTCTGGCCGATCGAGGACTGCGCCAGCGCGGCCGGGTCGGTGCTGCCGTCCGGGTTCTGCATGTCCCCGGTCCGGCTCGCCGCCACCGGGTGACCGGCCTCGTTGAGGTGGCCGACGGTGAGGTCCTCCTGCTCGAAGCCGAACTGCCGGGCCTTCTCCTTGACCTTGTCCGCGCCGAGCCGTACGCCGAGCTGCGCGAAGCCGGTGTTGCACGACTCGGTCACCGCGTTCATCAGGGTGACCTCGTCCTCCGGGCAGATGGACGGCGCCGCGTTGCGGATCTGGGAGCCCGAGGTGGGCGGCGTGTAGCTGGCACCGGCCGGGATCCGGGTCTCCTGACCGACGCCGTTCTCCAGCGCCG
This sequence comes from Micromonospora sp. SD12, assembly GCF_052068495.1. NCBI lineage: Bacteria > Bacillati > Actinomycetota > Actinomycetes > Micromonosporales > Micromonosporaceae > Micromonospora > Micromonospora sp. SD12. Next base: position 509,126 of record NZ_JBQHDF010000001.1, read on the forward strand.
CGGCGGCCACCACGATCTTGAAGGTGGAGCCCGGGGGCAGCACCTCGCCGAGGGCCCGGTTCTTCAGCGGACCCGCCGGGTCCTGCTCCAGCTTGTTGTACGCGGCCGTGGCCTCGCTGGTGCTGTGGCTGACCAGCGGGTTCGGGTCGAAGCTGGGCATGGAGACCAGCGCCTGCACCGCCCCGGTACGTGGGTCGACGGCGATCGCCGCGCCCTTGGCGGCGTTGACCCGGTTGTTGCGCAGCTGCTCGAACGCCGTGTTCTGGGCGCCCTTGGAGATCGTGAGCAGTACGTTGCCGCCGCCGGTCTGGTCGCCGGTGAACATGTCCTTGACCCGGTTGGCGATGAGCTGGTCGCTGGTGCCGGCCAGGAAGTCGTTCTCGAACTTCTCGATGCCGGTCTCGGCGAGGTTGACCGGCTTGTAGCCGAGCACGTGCGCGTACCTCGCCCCGCCGGGGTAGGCGCGCTGGAACTTCAGCTCGCCGCCGGTCTCCTTGCTCAGCGCGAAGGCGGTGCCGCCGGCCTCGATGTTGCCGCGCTTGCGCTCGTACTCGGCGACTTGGACCCGACCGTTGTAGTCGCTCGTGCGGTATTCGTCGGCCTTGTAGGCCTGGATCCAGTTCAGGTTCGCGAAGAGCAGGCCGAAGAGAACCATGACGACGACGCCGACGCGGCGCAGGGGTGCGTTCACGGCCTGATCACCTCCGTGGGGGCACCGTGCAGTTGCTCCGGCGGGCCGCCGGACGGGCGGGCCGCCTTGCCGCCACCGCCGGCGACGGGGCGACGGGCCCCGTCGGAGATCCGGAGCAGAGCCGCGATGAGCAGCCAGTTCGCCATCAGCGAGGAACCGCCGGCGGAGAGGAACGGGGTGGTCTGCCCGGTCAGCGGGATGAGCTTGCTGATCCCGCCCACGATCACGAAGACCTGGAGGCCGAGGGTGAAGGCCAGGCCGCCGGCCAGCAGCTTGCCGAACGAGTCCCGGACCGCCAGTGCCGCCCGCAGCCCCCGCTCGACGATCAGCAGGTAGACCACGAGCAGGGCGGAGAGGCCGAAGAGGCCGATCTCCTCGCCGATGCCCGCGAAGATGAAGTCGTTCTGCACCTCGGGCAGCAGGCCGGGCTGGCCACCGCCCGGGCCGGCGCCGAAGAGGCCACCCGTGCCGAGCGCGAGCAGCCCCTGCACGAGCTGGTAGCCGTCGTTGTAGGGGTCGGCGAACGGGTCCAGCCAGATCTGGGCCCGCAGGTAGAAGTTGGCGAACGGCCCGCCGACCACGTCGCCGAGCACGTACGCCAGGTAGACGCCGCCGAAGAAGAGCACCAGACCGATGAGCAGCCAACTGACCCGCTCGGTGGCGATGTAGAGCGTCACCACGAACATGCCGAAGTAGAGCAGCGAGGTGCCCAGGTCCTTCTCGAAGACGAGGACCAGGACGCTGACCAGCCAGACCGCGACCACCGGGCCGAGGTCTCGCCCGCGCGGGAAGTCGATGCCGAGGAACCGGCGGCTCGCCAACGACAGCACCTCGCGCTTGCGCACCAGGTAGTAGGCGAAGAAGACCAGCAGGGCCAGCTTCGCGAACTCGCCCGGCTGGATGGAGAAGCTGTCGCCGAACTTGATCCACAGCTTCGCGCCGTTGATCTCGGAGAACCGGCTGGGCAGCACCGCCGGGATCATCACCAGCACGATGCCGGCCAGCCCCAGCGTGTACGCGTAGCGCGACACCGAGCGGTGGTCCCGCATGATGGCGAGCAGCCCGGCGGCGAGGATGACCGAGACGAGCGTCCAGGCGAGCTGCCGGCCGCCCGTGCCGGCGAAGATGGCCAGGTCCTCCCGCTCGGCCGGTGCCGCCTTGCCCAGGTCGATCCGGCGCAGGAAGCCCACCCCGAGCCCGTTGAGCAGGGCGACCGCCGGCAGCAGGGCCGGGTCGGCGAAGGGCGCCAGGAACCGGATCACCAGGTGCAGGCCGAGGAACACGGCGGTCAGCGCGGCGGCCGGCATCCAGAAGTCGGCCGTGACCGTGTCGAGCACCTTCGCCTCGACCATCGCCCCGTACGCGGCCACCAGCACCATGGCGACCAGCAGCAGCGACAACTCGGCGTTGCGCCGGGACCGGGCCAGGCGTACGCCGGGCTGCTCGCCCGTGGTGGCGGGCGAGGGTGCCGGAAGGGCCGCTGCGGTCACGGAACGTCCTCGGATCGAGCCGCGCCTACTCCGGCGACCGGCACGCGGCGGGGTCGAGCGCCGGCGAGTCGGTGTCGGAGGGCGGGGCGTCGGGCGTGGTGGTCGGCGCGGCCGGCGTGCTCGGTCGACCGCTGACCGGGGCGCTCGCGCTGGCGGTCGGGGCGGGCGACACCGGGCCGGTGGTCGGCGTCGGGGCGGTGGTGACCGCCACGGCGCTCGGGCTGGGGCTCGGCGGGCAGATGGGCTTGAGGTTCGGGTTCATCGGGTTGTCGCTGGTCAGCTCGGCCAGCCGACGCTCGGCGTCGGGCTCGCTCTTGGCCGGGATGCCCTGCTTGACCTGCTCCTGGGCGGCCAGCGTCAGGTCTTCGAGATCGGCCGGGCTGGTGGAGTGCACGGTCGACAGGTCCATGCCGGCGATCTCGCCCTGGATGCCCCGGAACACGGCGACCTGGCCGTTCTCGGTCGCGCCCACGTAGTACTGGCGCTGGGTGTAGCTCCAGCCGCCGAAGACCGCCCCACCCACGAGGACCAGCAGCGCCACCGAGATCGCGGCGGCCCGCACCGGGCGACGCCTCGGGCGCTCCGGCTCGTCGTCGGCGCCGGCCGACGGCTCCTCGGGAGCGGGCGGGCGGGGCGCGGAGAGGGCGGACGCGCGGGCGGCCGGAGTGGAGACGTCGGCGGAGGTCGCCATGCCCCGGTCCCGGGCGGCCGCACCGCCGACGATCGGGCTCGCCTCGACGATGTCCTGGTCGGTGGCGTCCGCGATGATCACGGTGATGTTGTCCGGGCCGCCGCCGCGCAGGGCGAGCTGCACCAGCCGCTCGACGCACTGCTGCGGGTCGGCGTACTCGCGCATCGTCTCGCCGATGGTGTCGGCGCTGACCACACCCGAGAGGCCGTCGCTGCAGATCAGGTAGCGGTCGCCGGGGAGCACCTGGCGGACGCTGTATTCCGGGTCGATGTCGCGGCCGTCGAGCGCGCGGGTGAGCAGCGACCGCTGCGGGTGGCTGCTCGCCTCCTCGGCGCTGATCCGGCCCTCGTCGACGAGCATCTGGACGTACGTGTCGTCCTTGGTGATCTGCGCGAACTCGCCGTTGCGCAGGAGATAGGCCCGCGAGTCACCGATGTGGACCATGCCCAGCTTGCTGCCGGAGAAGAGGGTCGCGGTGAGCGTGGTGCCCATCCCCTCCAGCTGGGGGTTGGCGTCCACGGTGTCGCGGAGCTGCTGGTTGGCGGTGCCCACGGCCGAACGCAACGCGTCGACGAGGGCGTCACCTGGGACGTCCTCGTCGAGCGGCGCCATGGCACCGATGACGATGTTGCTGGCGACGTCACCGGCGGCCATGCCGCCCATGCCGTCGGCGACGGCGAGTAGCCGCGGCCCGGCGTAGACGGAATCCTGGTTACCGTCTCGGATCAGACCGCGGTCGCTGTGGGCCGCATAGCGCAGGGTCAGAGTCATGGCCGTAATTCGAGAGAAGTGCGGCCGATCCGGATCGGCACGCCGAGGGGGACGGGGGTTGGTCCGGTGACCTTAGCGCGATCCAGGTAGGTGCCGTTAGTCGAGCCGAGGTCCTCGACGAACCACTGGCCGTCGCGGGGCACCAGACGGGCGTGCCGCGCCGAGGCGTAGTCGTCGGTGATGACGAGGGTCGAATCCTCGGCCCGGCCGATGGTGATCTGGGCTTCGCCGAGGGTGATCCGGGTCCCGGCCAGTTGACCGGCGGTCACCACGAGCTGGTGCGCCGCCCTGCCCCGCTTCGCCTTCGCCGGCTTCGACGCCTGCCCGAGCGTGGCGCCGACCGCCCGGGGGGCGGCCACGAGCCGGCCCGACCGGGCACCCGCGAAGAGGTCCCGGCGGATCACGCCGACCACTGTGAACACGAAGATCCACAGCAGGATGAGGAACCCGAACCGGGCGACGGTGATGACGAGTTCCGGCAACGCGGGTCAGCCGTCCACGCGGAAGGTCAGCGTCGTGGTGCCGAGCTGGATCATGTCGCCGGGGTTGAGCGCGACGGCGGAGACCCGCTGGCCGTTGACCATGGTGCCGTTGGTCGACCCGAGGTCGGTCAGCACGACCTGACCACCGTCGAAGTCCAGCCGGGCGTGTCGCCGCGAGATCCCGACGTCGGGCAGGCGCAGGTTGGCCTGGTCGCCGCGGCCGATCACGGTCGAGCCCATCTGGAGGGGGTAGGTGCGGCCGTCGCCGGAGACCAGCCGCACGTTGCGGCCGCCGCCATGACCGGGCGGGGGACCGTAGCCACCCCCCTGGTCGTACGCGGGGTAGGCGGGCTGGCCCGAGTCGTAGCCGGGCGCCGAGACCGGGGCGACCTCGCCGCCGGTGTAGACCTCGGCGGTGACCCGGAACATGCCGGTGTCCAGCCCCTCGCCGCGCTCGATCTCGACGATCACGTCGCCGTAGACCGTCCAGGCCTGCTCGCCGATGAACTCCGCCTGCGACTGGGCCAGCTCCTGGGCCAGCGCGGCGGCGTACGGCGCCAGACGACTGTGGTCGTAGGGCGAGAGATCGATCACGTAGCGGTTGGGCACCAACGTGCGCCCACCGGCCAGGATCGCCTTGTGCGCCTCGGCCTCCCGCTGCATGGCGTTGAGGATCTCCACGGGGTGGACCACCCCTTTGAAGACCTTGGCGAAGGCCCCTTCGACCAGGCCTTCCAGACGCTTCTCGAAGCGTTGCAGCACGCTCACCGGCTCCTCCTCGGGTCCCGAGGACATGATGGTATCCGGCCGGCGCGCGCGCAGCTCACACGCCGCTCGGCCGTCTGACGGCGGCCCGTTCGGACGGGCCGATACTGCCGTGCTACTCTTTCGTCCGCCACGAACGGTAACCGCTCCTCGGACGGTAACCAATCGTCGCAACGATCACGGACCGGTAAGATGTCCGGGCCCGCTGGAGACAGCAGGACCGGCACAGACTACAGTGTTCGAGGTCAAGCCACGGGGAAGTGGCGGAATGGCAGACGCGCACGGTTCAGGTCCGTGTGCCCGAAAGGGCGTGGGGGTTCAACTCCCCCCTTCCCCACCAATACGCGAGGGCTCCGCAGCGATGCGGGGCCCTCGCGCCGTATCGGGGCGTGCCGTACGTCACGCTATGCTCCGATGGTTTCTGCCTCCGACGGACCAGGAGTGTCGTGTGAGTGTCGCGTTCGTGACCGGGTCGGGCGGTCTGATCGGCTCCGAGGCGGTCCGGCACTTCGCCGGCCTCGGTCTCGAGGTCGTCGGCATCGACAACGACATGCGGCAGGAATTCTTCGGCGAGGAGGCGTCCACCGCCTGGAACGTCCGCCGGCTGACCGACGAGCTGGGGTCCGCGTACTCGCACCACAGCATCGACATCCGGGACCGGGCCGCGCTGGCCAAGCTGTTCAAGCGGTACGGCACCGACGTCGCCGTGGTGATCCACACCGCCGCCCAGCCGTCGCACGACTGGGCGGTGCGCGACCCGTTCACCGACTTCGACGTGAACGCCGCCGGCACGCTGAACGTCCTGCAGAACGTGCGCGAGCACTGCGTCGAGGCGCCGGTAATCCACTGCTCGACGAACAAGGTCTACGGCGACCGGCCGAACAGCCTGCCGCTGGTGGAGCTGGAGTCGCGCTGGGAGATCGAGCCGGGGCACCCGTACGAGCAGGGCATCCGTGAGGACATGTCCATCGACGCCTGCCTGCACTCGATCTTCGGTGCGTCGAAGGTGGCGGCCGACGTCATGGTGCAGGAGTACGGCCGCTACTTCGACATGCGTACGGCCTGCTTCCGGGGCGGGACGCTGACCGGCCCGGCGCACTCCGCGACGGAGCTGCACGGCTTCCTCGGCTACGTGATGCGCGCCAACATGGAACGCCGGACGTACAAGATCTTCGGCTACCAGGGCAAGCAGGTCCGCGACGCGATCCACAGCTCGGACGTGGTCTCCGCGTTCGAGGCGTTCTTCCGCAACCCGCGCTCGGCGGCGGTCTACAACCTCGGCGGCGGGCGGCACTCGAACACCTCCAACCGCGAGGCGTTCGCGCTCGCCGAGCAGATCACCGGCCAGGAGATGATCACCGAGTACGTCGAGGCCAACCGGATCGGCGACCACAAGTGGTGGATCGGCTCGAACGAGGCCTTCCACGCCGACTACCCCGAGTGGAAGCAGGTCTACGACGTGCCCATGATCATGCGGGAGATCTACGAGGCCAACGTGGACAAGTGGGTGCCGGGGGCATGACCGGCAAGGGCAAGCGGAACGTCCTCGGGGTCCTGGTCGACGCCACCGACTACGCCGCGGCGACCGAGCAGGTGGTGGCCGCCGCGCAGGAGCGCCGCCCGCTGGCGCTGACGGCGCTGGCCGTGCACGGCGTGATGACCGGGGTGCTCGACCCGGCGCACAACGCCCGGCTGAACTCCTTCGACGTGGTCACCCCCGACGGCCAGCCGGTGCGCTGGGCGCTCAACCTGCTGCACGGCGCGGGGCTCACCGACCGCGTCTACGGCCCCACCCTGACCCTGCACGTGCTCTCCCGGTTCGCCGACGAGGGCCTGCCGGTCTACCTCTACGGGTCGACCGAGGAGACCCTGGCCAGGCTGATCCCGGCGCTGGAGCGGATGTTCCCGGCTCTGAAGATCGCCGGCGTCGAGCCATCCAAGTTCCGGGCGGTGCAGCCGGGCGAGGACGTGGAGATCGCCGACCGGATCAGGTCCAGCGGGGCCCGGCTCGTGCTGGTCGGCCTGGGCTGCCCGCGTCAGGAGGTCTTCACGTACGCCATGCGGCCGCTGCTGGACATGCCGCTGATGGCGGTCGGGGCGGCCTTCGACTACCACGCCGGGCTGCTGCGCCAGCCCCCGCCGTGGATGCAGCGGGCCGGCCTGGAGTGGTTCTGGCGCCTCGGCCTGGAGCCCAAGCGGCTCTGGCGACGCTACGTGATCCTCAACCCGGCCTACCTGACCCGGCTCGCCGGGCAGAAGACGGGGCTGTGGAAGGCGCGGCCGCCGGCCCCCGCCACGGAGCGGCCGGCGACCTTCGCCGTCTGACTACCGACAGACACCGAGAGGGGCCCCTTCCCACGCACGAGGTGGTGGGAAGGGGCCCCTCTCGTCACTCCGTCAGAGGGTGAGGGTCCAGGTGTTCAGGTACCCGGTGTCGCCCGAGTAGACGTCGCGCACCCGCAGCTGCCAGGTGCCGTTCGCCGCCTCGCTCGACAGGTTCGCCGTGTAGGTGGTGTTGATGTTGTCGGCGCCGTCCCAGAAGCTGCTGTTCTTCAGCCGGTAGGACGAGCCGTCCGGGGCGACCAGGTCGATGACCAGGTCACCGCGGTAGGTGTGCACGATGTTCACCGCGACGGTGGAGGCCGACGAGGCGTTGCGGGCGCAGCCGGAGATCACGATCGAGCTGCTGGCCGTGGCACCCGTGTCCGGGATCGCGACGTCGGTGCCGTTGGTGCCGGAGCAGCCGCCGCCACCGGTGCCGGTGACCGTCAGCGAGTAGGTCGCGGTCCTGCTGCCGGAGGCCGCGGTGCCCGTCACGGTCACGGAGTAGGTGCCGGGCGGGGTGCTCGCCGAGGTGCTGATGGTCAGCGTCGAGGAACCGCCCGAGGTGACGGTGGCCGGGCTGAACGAGGCGGTGGCCCCGGACGGCAGGCCGCTGGCCGACAGGCTCACCGACTGGGCGGAGCCGTTGGTGGTGGCGGTGGCGACAGTGGCGGTCACCGAGCCGCCCGGCGCGGTCGAGCCCGAGGTCGGCGAGACCGAGACGGAGAAGTCGTTGGTCGGCGGGGTGTCGCCGTTGACGACGTAGAGCAGCTTGTTGGGCGAGCCGGTGCCCGGGTTGGTCACCACGTTGCTGGTGGCGTTGTTGACCAGGTAGTCGCGGACCTGCTGCGGCGTCCAGGCCGGGTTGGCGCTGGCCACCAGGGCCGCCGCGCCCACCACGTGCGGGGTCGCCATCGAGGTGCCGCTGATCGTGTTGGTGGAGGTGTCGCTCGTGTGCCACGCCGAGGTGATCGACGAGCCCGGCGCGAAGATGTCCAGGCAGGTGCCGATGTTGGAGAACGACGACCGGGCGTCCGTGTTGGTCGTCGACCCGACGGTGATGCCCTCGGCGGTGCGGGCGGGCGAGGTGTTGCAGGCGTTGCCGCCGGAGTCGTTGCCGGCCGCCAGGCCGTAGCTCACGCCGGAGTTGATGGAGTTGCGTACGGCGGTGTCGAGCGTGGTGTTCGCGCCGCCGCCGAGGCTCATGTTGGCCACGGCCGGCTTGACCGCGTTGGCGGTCACCCAGTCGACACCGGCGATGACGCCGGCGTTCGTGCCGCTGCCCTGGCAGTTCAGCACCCGCACGCCGACCAGCTGGACGCCCTTGGCGACGCCGTACGCCGAACCGCCGACGGTGCCGGCGACGTGCGTGCCGTGCCCGTTGCAGTCGTCGGCCGAGCCGCCGTCGACGGCGTCGTAGCCGGAGACCGCCCGGCCGCCGAAGTCGCTGTGGCTGAACCGGATGCCGGTGTCGATGATGTAGGCGTGCACGTTGCTCGCCGTGTTCGGGTACGTGTAGGAGCTGTTCAGCGGCAGCGCGCGCTGGTCGATCCGGTCGAGGCCCCAGGAGGGCGGGTTGGTCTGGGTGCCGCTGATGGAGACCGTGTGGTTCTGCTCGACGTACGCCACGGCGGGGTCCGCGGCGATGCGGGCTGCGGCCTTCGCGCCGACCCGGACCTCGAAGCCGCGCAACGCGGCGCCGTAGGTGCGGGCGACGGAGCCGCCGTGCCGGCCGACCAGCCGCTGCGCGGAGTCATCGACCCCACCGCGGGCGACCGAGCTGTCCTTGAAGACGACGATGTAGCTGTCGGCCACGGCGGTGGCACCGCCCGCGGCGCGGATCGTGCCCACCGGTTCGGCGGCCATGGCCGGCGTGGCGGTGGCCACCATGGCCAGCGCGGCCACCCCGACGAGTACGGACCTGCGTGGAAGACCCATCTTCTACTCCCTCCGACCGGCACCGACCGTCCAACTGTTCGTGACGAGTGAATCGATGAATGCCGATCAAGCTGAGGGTAGGTGGGGATAAACGGGAATTCAAACATGTCGACTTCCCCATACCATCGGGAAGATGGCCCCTAGGGGAGGCGGCTGCGGGACGAACCGGGGACCTGCCCGGATTCACGATCGTCGAAAGCGGGCAAGGCTGTGGGTCATGGAGAGTCACCTCGCCGTGCTGCTGTCGCTGACCGCCGTCTGGCTCGCCGCCGGATGGCTCGCGGACGGGCTGCCCCGGCTGGACCACGCCCGCGCCCTGCGACGGCGCACCGGCTGGGTGCTCGCCCTGACGCTGACCGGCCTGGGGCTGACGGCCGTCGTGCTGGTCGCGGGGCTCTCCAGCGCCGGCGCGACCGCCGCCGACCGGGCGGCCGCCGGGCTCACCCTCGCCGCGCTCCCCGCCCTCGTGGTCGCCGCCTGCACGGTGCGTCGGGTACGCCGGCTCCGGGCGGGCGCGGGCGCGCTCTCCTCGGCGCCGGAGACCCCGGCGCCACACGGCCTGCGGGCCTCCGCCGCCCACCCGCTGATCGGGCTACCGGTGCAGGTCACCGGCCTGGCGATCCTGCCCGCGGTGATCGCGGCGAGCACCCCGGACCTGCTGTTCGGGCCCGGCGTGACCGGGCCGGCGATCACCGTGGGCGTGCTGGGCGTCGCCGCCATCGGCGTACGCCACGCGCTGCGCCACAACCGGCTCGCCGAGCGGGCCGTGCCCGCCCGGCCCGCGTCAGCGCGAGCGGCCGGGCCCCTGCACGTATAGCAGCTCCAGGATCGCCCGGGTGGCCTCGAACCACCGGTCGAGCCAGCCGGGCGGCGGGACGCTGCCCTTCGGCGGCAGCTCCATCAGCAGCCCGCGCAGGAGCGGGTGGTCGACCAGCGACTCGGCCGGCTCCACCGACCAGCCACCGGGCGGGAACGACGGCTCCGTCAGCGGGTTGGGATCCAACGAGGGCAGGGAGAGCGGCGGGCCGGCCTGCTCCGGCGGGGCGGCCGGGGCCTCCCGGGCGCCGATCTCGGCGTCGGTCGACACCACCTCCGTGAGGACGGTGTCCCGGCGTGCCCCCCGGTACTTGCCCCCGAACCGTTCCGGCTTGCCCGGCCCGTTGGTGAGGTTGTCTGACCCGATCGTCGTCATCGTCTCGCCTGCCTCGCTCGGTTGCCGTCCGTGCGGCGGGTCGTCGACCAGCGCCGTACCGAGGGGTACAACGACACGGGACCCGATGTGGCGACGCCGACGGCGGGACGTCTTCGTCGGCCCGGGCGGACGCGGGCACGACGAAGCCCCCGCCCGGCTCCCAGCCGGACGGGGGCACCCCGTCAGATCACGGTCAGCCCTTGTCGAACACACCGCCCCTGGTGCCGGCGACGAAGGCGTGCCAGTCACCGGGAGCGAAGACCAGGGCCGGGCCCGTCTTGTCCTTCGAGTCCCGCACGCCGACCGCCCCCGTCACGTATGCCACCTCCACGCAGTTGTCGCAGTTCGGCCCGCTCTTCGAGCTCTTGAACCACGTCGCCTGCGTCAGGTCCACGGGGAACCCATTGGTCGCCATTTCCACAACGGCTCCTCTGCCAGTTTCGCGATGTGTGCGATGGACTCCTCCGGACGAATGGCCGCCGCTCGGACGTGATCGAAGATGAAGCTGTACTTCTGCAGTTCGTCACTCTTCTCGAGGAAGAGCCCACCCGTGGCATTCTCCGCGTACACGACATCCGGATCACCGGGCTCAGGGAAGCTGAGGATCGTGAAGGTGCCGTCCATGCCGGCGTGCGCCCCCACCGCGAACGGCAGGATCTGGAGCGTCACGTTCGGCAGTTCCGCCACCTCGACCAGGCGTTTGAGCTGGTCACGCATTACCTCGTCCCCGCCCACCGGACGGCTTACCACCGCCTCATCGAGCACCACCCACAGATCGACCGGATCATCCTGCGTCAACAACGACTGACGGCCCAGACGGACACGCACCCGTTGCTGCACCTGCTCCGGCGTGAAGTCGGGCCGGGCGGCCCGGATCATCGCACCCGCGTACTCCTCGGTCTCCAGCAGCCCGGGCACCACCTGCTGCTCGTACGCCCGGATCGAGCTGGCCGCGGCCTCCAGCCCGACGTACGCGCCGACCAGCACCGTGCTGTAGGGGTGCCACCAGCCCTTCTGCCGCGCCTCCCGGGCGATCTGCACCAGCTCGTCGCTCTCGGCACCGACCACGCCGTAGATCCGCAGCATGTCCCGCACGTCGCGCGGGGTGGCCGTGGTGTGGCCGGTCTCGATCCGCGAGACCTTCGACGCCGAGCACTCCAACTGCTCGGCGACCGCCTCGATGGTGATTCCCGCCGTCTCCCGCTGCCGACGCAGTTCGGCGCCGAGGCGACGACGTCGGATGGTGGGGCTGCGCCGCTCGCTCACGGGGCCACCTCGGTCCGTGACCGCGGGTCGGGCCCACTTGTCGCGGTCACGGGATCACCGGCCCCGCTGGTCGGGACCACCGGCTGTCAGGCCTCACCGGTCCACCTCCGCCTCGCCGTGCGCCACTGTCGTCACCCGCCAGGGGCGCGACCGTCGTACGGCGGGCGTCGTTCGCGGCGTGGGGTGGTGCCGGTCATCGGCCGGCCGCGACGGGCGAAACCGGACCCCAGTGTGCCGGGCGGACGTGAACCCCTTCAAGCGCTGCTTCGCGCGAGCCGCTCATGTATCGGCAAAAGTCGACGTGCAACTTGCATGAAGCACGTCGCTGATGCACTCTGTCCGTATGGCACGGGTTACTCACCGTCTCCGTCCGCTTCCCCGCCGTGGTGACCCCACGGGGCGCGGGGCGCGCGGCGGTGGGGCCGCCCGTCAGTCGACAACCAGACCTGCCCCGGGTTGATGACCTCGCCGCTGCACGCCAGTTGGCTGCGGCGGCGGGAGCGGTACCCGGAGCAGCCGGGTGTTGGTCGGGTGGCGGTTCGCCACCAGCGGGTACGGCCCGACCACCACCGCCCGCGACACCGGTCCACGAGGCACGACCCCGCCACCGGGCCACCGACGTCCCCCGACCCGCACCGCCGGCCCGTGCGCCGGCCGACCCTTCCCAGGAGCCCATGTGCTTCCCCGCTCCGGTGACGTACTGCACGTGACTCGCGCGGCGAGTGTCCAGTTCCTCAGTCCCATCATGTTCCGGGTCATCCGGGTCCTCGACTGGCCGACCTACGACGGCTGGATCTGGCTCGAAGGCTACGAGCTGAACGCATCGGGGGACGCGGTCAGCCGGCGCTCGATCTTCGTCCAGCGGGAGGGGCTGCGCCACCTGCGGTCGGCCCCCGAGCCGCGCCCGCACACCGTGCGCGCGCCGCGGCGGCCCGTCGCCCGCACCCCGGTCCGGGTGGGCTGACCTGCGCGATCGGCAGCCGGGGGGCGTGCCGTCGCCATAGAATGAGGTACGCCCACCCCGGCACGTTCCACCCCGCGCGTCCAGGACCCCGAACCTGGGATGGCCATGGTCCTTCAGCCCGCCGCGCGGCGGCACCACCGCTCCCGTATCGCCTACGCCTTCGGACTCCTGGCGCTGATCGGCGCCGCCACCCTGCTGGTGGTAGTGGTCCGTGATCCCGCCCTCTCGTCCACGACGCGGCTGACCACCCCGGTCCCCGCACCGGAGATCACCGTGGTGGACGAGGACCCCGACGACGACGAGCCGGACGCCCTTGACGCCCCGTACGCCTGGGGCGGGCCGGAGGAGCCGGACGCGCTCGGCGCCGCCGACGAGCCCGAGCCGGCCGTCGCCGGGACCGACGTACCCACCGACGCCCAGGCCGGCGCGGCGCAGGCCGCCCGTCCCGCACCGGACGACGTCCGCCGTTCCCTCTTCTGGTCCGGCATCTTCGGCCTGGCCATCTCGCTGGCCGGGCTCGGCATGGTCGGCACGAGGCGACGTATGTGGTGACGCGGCGGCCAGCGGGGCCCACCGGTCAACGGCTCACCGGGTGGCGGTCGGTTCGACCGACGGCGTGACCCCGTCGGTCGGCGAGGCGGCCTCGCGGGCCACCACCAGCGTGACCTCCTCGTCCCGCGGCACCAGCTCTCCCGCCTCCGGCTCGCTGCGGATCACCGTGCCGGCGGGACGGTCGGACGTCTCGTACTCCACCCGGTGGCCCAGCCCGACGTCGTCCAGGATGGCCTGCGCCGTCGCCAGCGGCAGGTTCGCCACCGGCGGCATCGGCAGTTCCGCCGGCACCGAGGGCGACGGGGACGCCGAGGGCGACGCGCTGGTGGGGGCGGCCGAGGTCGGTGCGGGGGTGGTCGGCGACGCGCGGGTCACCGACGGCGAGGGCGACGGCTCGGGCCCGCTCGGATCGTCGTCGCCCGGCTGGAGGGCCAGCCACAGCCCGACGCCGAGCAGGCCGACCAGCAGCAGCACGATCACGCCCCACAGGATCGGCAGCCACCAACGCCGCGCGCCCTGGTCCTCGGCGTACCACTCGGCCTCCGGCTGGTCGGCCGGACCGGCGGGGCGCACCTCCGCCCGGCCCGACCACGCCGCCGGCCCGGACCGCTCCGGCGGCATGGCGGCCGTACGGTCCAGCGGGGCGGTGCCGTCGACGGGCACCTGCCGGCTGGCGTCTCCGGCATCCGCGGCACGCCGGTCGGGGCGGGGCAGTGGCTGCGTACGGTCGGGTTCCGCCCCGGTCGGGGCGTCGCCCGACGGAGGCAGCGGGCGGGTCCGGTCGTCGTGTTCCCCGGCGGGCGGTTCCCGGCGATCGTCGCTCATGCCGGCACTCCGCTCCGCTGCGTGCCGACCCGAGACACCACCGCACTGTGCCGATGACTCGCTCGCTGACGCTCGCTCATCGCACGTCCTCTCCCGGCCCGGGCGGGCGCGCGGGCCCCTGACCGCCAACCTAGCGGTTCCCGGGGCCATCGGCCGGGATCAGCGTGCCGGAGCCGTCACGGTGTCGGGGAGGCCGATCCGTCGTCCTCCGGCACGTCGCCGCACCAGATCGACACCTGGTCGTTCCACCGGCCCGTGCCGTCGCCGGCCGGATCCTGACGGCTGACTTTGCCCGTCTTGCCCGTGCGGTACTGCGGGTAGAAGCCCTCGTCGACGAGTTCGTCCGCCGCCTCGTCGCAGTCGTCGCCCACCACGTCCGGCACGGTGGCGGCCGGCGCCGGACCGCTCACGTAGAGCGTCACGGTGCGCCCGGGCTGCACCTCCGTACCCACCTCCGGCGAGGTGCGCTCCACGGTCGTCCCGGTGCCCCGGCCGAAGACGAGCCGCCAGCCCAGCCGCTTCTCGCGCAGCTCGTCGCGGGCGTCCGTGAAGTCCTCGCCGACGACCGCCGGCACCGTCAGCCCGGCGGAGCGGCTCGGCCCGGTCGTGCGGGGAGCCGCTGGTGCGGACCGGCCCGGGGTCGACCGGGCGGCACCGGGGGTGCCGGTGGCGGAGGGCAGGCGTTCCGCCGCCGCCGGCGGTGTCGCCGGTGGCTCGTCCTCGCCGGCCAGCAGCCAGCCGCCGGTCGCGCCGACGGCGGCCAGCAGCACGACCGCCAGACCGCCCCTGAGCAGCACCGCCGACCGGTCCGCTGCGGCGTCGTTCCGCTCGCCCGTGTCGCCGTCCGTCATCCGCCCACCCCGCCTCGATCACCGGCGACCGTACCCGTCCGCGCCGGCGTCGGCGTCATCGCGGTCCACCCTGTTGGACCGTCACGACTCGCCGCGCCGACCTCGGGACGTTACGCTCCCCCGCATGGCCAGACGGGGCTGGGGAGGATCGATCGCGACCGCGGTCGGCGTCGCTGCCGGCGCGGGCGCGGCCCAACTGGGCTTCGGCTACGGGCTGGGCATCATCAACTGGGCGCCGGCGGACGCGAACGCCGGCGCGACCGCCTGGGTGGCGGGCCTGATCTGGGCCACCTGGATCGCGGCCACCTCGACGGTGTTCGGCGCGGTCTGCGCGCAGCGGCTGCGAGACCGCGCCCCGGCACCGGACGCCGATCCGGCTCCGGCCGGGCCGGGCGGCGGCGCCCTCGGCTCCGCCGCGCTCGCCGTGGCCGCCGGGGTGGGCGCGCTGATCACCGTGCTGCTGGTGGCCGTACCGGCCCGCGAGGCGGTGGCGGTGGCCGACACCGGCTCGCCCCGCAACGTCGCGGCGGCGTACGCGGCCGTCGGCGTGCTGGTCGGCGTGCTGACGGCGGTCTGGGCGCTGCGCTCGCGGGCCGCCGCGACCAACGTCATCGCCACGGTCGGCTGGCTCTGGCTGCTCGCCGTGATCGCCGTCGTGGACGGTGTACTGGCCGGGCGCGGCCTCACCAGTGCCCAGCTCGGGATCTGGCAGCTCGGTCCCGACGACGGGCGCTACTGGATCCGCGACTACTTCTACTGGCCCGGCGCGCTGCTGTCCCTCGGCTCCGCGCTGGTGATCGGTGCCCTCGCCGCCCGCCGGGACGCCCGCGACCCCGACCGTCGGGTCGGGGCGGCCGCCTCGGGTGCGGCCGGGCCGCTGCTCGTCGCGACCGCGTACTTCCTGGCGGTGCCGAGGCTGACCGCGATCAGCCCGGAGCAGGTGTCGGCCCACCTGATCGCGCCGTACGCGGTGATCATCGGGGTCGGCGGTGCCGTCCTGGTCACCGGCCTCGCCCAGCGGGCCGCCCGACGGGCCGCGGCCCGGGGACCGGTGCGGGTGCCCCGCCAACGCGCCGGCGAACCCGCCGACCAGCAGAGTGTCCCGGCCCGTCCGGACGGTCCTGGTGCCGGCGACCCGTCGTCGGGGCGGCACACCCCACCGGCCGGAGACACCGCCGCCACGCCGGGCGGCACCGACACCGTCGCGGCAGCGCCCGGCTCCGGCTCCCTCGCGGCGCCGGGCGGGTCCGGCTCTGTCGCGGCGCCGGGCGGGTCCGGCTCTGTCGCGGCGGCGGGCGGCTCCGGTGACCACGAGACGCCGGTCGGCACCGCGCCGAGCCGGGACGCCGTCGCGGCGGGCGGGGGGACGCCCACGGGCCTCCCCGCCGACCGGGGACCGGTGCCGGCTCCCGCCGCCAGCTTCGCGGCCACGTCCGGCACCTCGACCGGAGAGCCGGCCACCCCGTCCGCCGGCACGCCGGCGTCGGCGCCCGCCGGAGAGCCGGCCGAGCCGGGGGCCGACGAGCCGACGGAACCGCAGGCCACCGGCCGTCGCCCTCGTTCCGGTCGCCGCACGCGCTGAGCGCCGGACCGGCCCGGGTCAGTCGACGGGCCAGGTGTGCACGGGTTCGTTGCCGCGTTGCAGTTCGGCGTAGCGCTGCACCATGTGGTGCAGGGCGGCGTCCCGGTCCATGCCCCGGTGCCGCTCGGCCGCCCACACCGCCTCGGTCTGCCAGACCGCGCCGTTGCGGCCCGTACGGCAGCGCTGCTCGATGATGCCGAGCAGCCGGTCGCGTTCGGCCGGGGCCACCCCGAACCGGTCGAGCCCGGCGGCGGCCGTGGGCAGCAGGACGTCCAGGACCAGCTTGGTCACCGGCACCTCGCCGAGGCGGGGCCAGTGCAGGACGGCGTCCATGCCGCGCCGGGCGGCGGCGTGGAAGTTCTCCTCGGCGGAGCTGAAGGTGAGCTGGCTCCAGATGGGTCGTTCCGCCTCCGCCAGCCCCCGCGCCAACCCGAAGTAGAAGGCCGCGTTGGCCAGCATGTCGACCACGGTCGGGCCGGCCGGCAGGACCCGGTTCTCCACGCGCAGGTGCGGGCGGCCGTTCATGATGTCGTAGACCGGCCGGTTCCACCGGTAGACGGTGCCGTTGTGCAGGCGCAGCTCGCCCAGGACCGGTACGCCGCCGCCGTGCAGGACCTCGACCGGGTCCTCGTCCTCGCAGATCGGCAGCAGCGGCGGGAAGTAGCGGACGTTCTCCTCGAAGAGGTCGAAGATCGAGGTGATCCAGCGTTCGCCGAACCAGACCCGGGGGCGTACGCCCTGCGCCTTCAGCTCGTCCGGCCGGGTGTCGGTGGCCTGCTCGAACAGGGCGATGCGGGTCTCCGCCCAGAGTTGCCGCCCGTAGAGGAACGGCGAGTTGGCCCCGACGGCCACCTGCACGCCCGCGATGGCCTGGGAGGCGTTCCAGTAGTCGGCGAAGCTGTCCGGGGCGACCTGGAGGTGGAACTGGAGGCTGGTGCAGGCCGCCTCGGGGGCGATCGAGTCGGTATGGGTCTGGAGGCGTTCGACGCCCCGGATGTCGAGTTCGATGTCCTCGCCCCGGGCGCCGACGATCTGGTCGTTGAGCACCCGGTACCGCTCGTTGGTGGAGAGGTTGTCCTCGACCAGGTGGCGCTCGGTGAGGGTGGGCAGGATGCCGACCAGGACGATCTTCGCGTCCGACTTGGCGGCCCGCTCGTCGGCGCGCGAGAGGCTGCCGCGCAGGTCCTGCTCGTAGTCGGCGAACCCGTTCCCCTCGATCAGCCGGGGCGGCGCGTTCAGCTCGAGGTTGAACTGGCCCAACTCGGTCTGGAAGAGCGGATCGGCGATGTCGGCGAGGATCTGGTCGTTGCGCATCGCGGGCTCGGCCGCCGAATCGACCAGGTTCAGCTCGATCTCCAGCCCGGTCATCGGGCGGTCGGCGTCGAAGCCGAAGTCGTCCAGCATCAGGGCGAAGACGTCCAGGCAACGCCGGACCTTCTGTCGGTAGCGGACCCGGTCCTCCCGGGAGAAGGCGCCCTGCTCGACGTCCCTGCCCATGTTTCCTCCCGGCGCGAGGCGCAGTCGGGCCGTGCCGGCCCGGTCAGCGCGTGGTGAACCCTCCACGTTAGGAGTGTCGGCATCGTCGGGACCAGAGGAGGTCCCGGCGATCCCACGGCCGGGACGACCCTGTTCCGGTCGGCGGACGCGCTCCCGGCCGCATCTCTACCCAGCCGGTGCCGCCGGCACCGGGCCGGACCGCGAATGAGTCGTGACAAATTACACCCGCCCGGCGCTCCGCACCCCGCATCGGCCCGCGCTTCGCGGTGCCGCTTCCGGGCTCGCACCCCGCGTACACGCGTCACGCCCGCGCTTCGCGTCAACGCCCAGGCCCGCACCCCGCGTACACGCGTCACGCCCGCGCTTCGCGTCAACGCCCAGGCCCGCACCCCGCGTACACGCGTCGGGCCCGCGCTTCGTGTCAACGCCCAGGCCCGCACCCCGCGTACACGCGTCGGGCCCGCGCCGTGGTGCGGCGCGGGCCCGGAAGCGGTACGACGGATCAGGCCTGGCGGACGGCCTCGCCCTCGATCTCGATCTTGATCTTCTTGCCGACCAGCACGCCCCCGGTCTCCAGGGCGACGTTCCAGGTCAGGCCGAAGTCCTCGCGGTCGATCTCGGTGGTGGCGGAGAAGCCGAAGATGTCCTGCCCGAACGGGCTGCGGCCGACGCCCTCGAACTCGACTTCGAGATCGACCGGGCGGGTGACGCCCTTGATGGTCAGCTCGCCGGAGAGGACGAACTCGTTGCCGTCGCGGGACTTCACGCCCGTGCTGCGGAACTCCAGGGTCGGGAAGCTCTCGACGTCGAGGAACTCGGGGCTGCGCAGGTGCGTGTCGCGGTCGGCCTGGTTGGTGTTGATGGTGGCCGCCTGGATGGTGGCGCTCACCGCCGACTGCATCGGGTCCTCGGCGACGGTGATGGTGGCGCTCGCATCGGCGAACTCACCGCGCACCTTGCTGACCATCATGTGCCGGGCGACGAAGCCCACGCGCTTGTGTGCCGCGTCCAGCAGGTAGGTGCCGGCGGTCGGGATCGTGAGGCCGTCCCAGTCGCGGGTGACCGGTGCGGTGCTGCTGGTCATGGAAACTGCCCTCCGTGGGGAAATTGGTTTAGTAGCCCAACGACTGCCACAGCAACTATAGGCATAACAACATTCCCGGTGTCAAGTACTGCTACGATGGACGGGTGGACCAGAACGTGTTCGACGACCCCCGGATCACCGCCGTCGGCCTGCTCGTCGAGGCGCACGCCGGGCTCTCGGCCCGGTTCGCCGCCCAGTTCGAGGAGCACGGCCTCTCACCGGTCGAGTTCGAGGTACTGACCAGACTCGCCCGCTCACCCGGCAACCAGTTGCGGATGACCGACCTGGCCGCGCAGACCTCGCTGTCGACCAGCGGCGTCACCCGCGTGGTGGACCGGATGGAACGCGACGGGCTGCTCACCCGCCGCGCGTGCCCCTCCGACCGGCGCAGCTCGTTCGCCGTGGTCACGGGCTCCGGCCTGCAACGACTCGACGAGACCCTGCCCGGGCATCTGCGGATCATCGAGCAGTGGTTCACCGGCCAACTCGACCCGGCGGCGCTGGGCGCCCTGCTCGACGGGCTGCGCCGGGTCCGCGACGCGGTGCACCCCGGCGCCACCGCCGGAAGCACCGGATTCGTCGCCGATCAGGACGAAAACGGCACCCCGTCCTGACCCGTCCCCGAGGCCCACTCGGCACCGGCAGAAAGAGCGGCAGAACTGCCGCACCCACGCGCCGATAGACGATCAAACCGGACGAGGCCGCGTGCGGGCGGTGGCTAGTCTTCGGGCAGTGGGGACGCACCGGGGGGTGACGGCGCGGACGACGAGCGAGGGGTAGCAAGAGGGGCTCCGTCGTCCGCGCCACCCCCGGTCCGGTCCGCTGACCAGCCCCTTCGCCGACCCGGCCGCCACCGCCGCGGCCCGCCTTCTCCGCGCTATCCGTTCCGGCTAGCGGTCGACGCGCGCAGCAGCTCCTCCTCGTGCGGCAGCAGCCGTACGCCGCTCTGCCGGCAGGCCCGCTCCAGGTGGTCCATGACCGCGGGATCGCCCGAGCTGGCGGCCAGGCCCACCAGCGCCTCCACCACGTCCCGCCGGTCCTGACCGCCAGCGCCCGCCGCCGCGGCGGCCGCGAACCACTCCGCCGCCAGCTCACGATCGCCCCGGTGCAGGGCCAGGTTCCCCTCGATCAACGCGCAGATCCCGTCCTCGGGTCGCACCCCCGGCGTCACGCCCGGAAGGCGCCCCGACGGCCAGGCCTCCCCGAGGCGCGGCGCGGGCGGCCCCGGGGGCGGGCGCAGCTCGGCCAGCACCGCGACGGCCTCGGCGGAACGGCCGGCACGGGCCAGTGCCAGCCCCACCGTGCCGAGCACCCGACGGCGGTGGCCGGGATCGCCGAGGTCCGCCAGCGCCGCCACCACCCGCCGCCCCTGGTCGACGGCGTCGGCGTACCGGCCCTCCAGGCGGGACACCTCGGCCAGGTTGGCCCGGGCGAGGACGCGCAACCGCTGTTCACCGCTCTGCGCCGCGAGCCGGTCGACCGTGGCCAGCCGGCGCCGGGCAGCCGCCAGGTCGGCGACCCGGATGTCGTGCCAGGCCAGGTTGTTCTGCGCCACCGCCATGTCCCGGACCCGCCCGTGCCGGACGGCCAGCGTGAGCACCGTCTCGGCCTGCGTGCGCGCCTCCCCGTACTCGCCGAGGGCGATCAGGAGGGCGCAGAGCACCGTACGCGCCTCCAGCTCGCCCGAGACGTCGCCGGCTTCCCGGAACGCGGCCAGCGCCTCCCGCGCCGCCGGCAGCTCCTCGGCCCCGGCGCCGTGCTCGGCCGCGAGCCGGGCCACCCCGAGCGACGCCCACGCCCGCAGCACCGGGTCGACATCGGCCGTACGCGGATCCGCCAGCAGGCGCCGCAGCCACTGCCGGCCCGGCACGTCGCGCCCCCGGAACCGCCACCAGCGCGACAGCGCCGCCGCCAGCCGCAACGCGGTCAGCGGGTCGTCGACGGCGGCGTGCGCCAGGGCGGAACTGATGTCGCCGCTCACCTCGTCCAGGCGGTGCACCGCCGCCGGCAGGTCGGCGCCGACCAGCTCCGGTGCGGTCCGCGCCACCAGCCGGGCGACGACCTGCGCGTGCCGGCGCCGGATCGCGGTCAACTCGCCGGCGCCGGTCGCCTGCTCCGCGGCGAAGTCGCGTACGGCGTCGAGCAGGCGGAACCGGAACGGCCCGCTGCCCCGGACGCTCAGCAGGCCGAGTTCGACGAGCCGGTCGAGCAGCGGCACCGGGTCCACGACCACCGTCCCGTCGGTGTCGGCGGGGTCGGCGAGCATCTCCTCGGCCAGCGCGACCGACCAGCGGTTGCCGAACGCGGCGAGCCGGCGCAACGCGGCCCGCTCGTCCGGGGCGAGGAGGCGGTAGCTGACGGCCACCGCGTCCCGCAGCGTCTCCGCCACCGCCGCCCGGGGGCTCTCCGGGCGGCCCGGATCCCTCGTGTCCCAGCCCGGCCGCTCGGCCGCCCCGGACGAGGTGGCCAGGTCGAGGACGCGGTCGCCGTACCGGTCGAGCAGCTCGTTGAGGTCGAGGATCCGGCCCCGGGCCGCCATCAGCTCGATGGCGAGCGGGAGCCCGCCGAGTCGGCGTACGAGGGCGGCGAGGGCGGGCAGCTCCGCGGGACCGGGCGGCTCGCGGCGCACCTGGGTGAGGCGGGCGATGAAGAGGGCCACGGCGGGGTAGTCGCCCAGCGCCAACGGCCCTTTCCGCTCGCTGCCCGGCGGCGGTACGTCGAGGGGGGCGACCGGCCACACCCGCTCCCCGGGCAGGCCGACCGGGTGCCGGCCGGTGACCAGCACCCGCAGCGACGGCACCGCCCCGGTGAGGCGGTGCACCGTCTCGGCGACCGCGTCGGGGGCCCGCTCGGCCGCGTCGACGAGCAGCAGCGCCGCTCGGCCGTCGAGGCGGGCGGTCAGCTCGCACAGCCGGGCGACGCCGAAGACGGCGACCGAGGCGGAGAGGACGTCGGCGGCGTCCGAGCCCTCGCCGATGAGCACCCCGGCCGCGCCGCCGGGATGGTCGCCGGCGACCGCGTGGGCCACCGACAGGGCCAGCGCGGTCTTGCCCACGCCGGCCAGCCCGACCAGGCTGACCAGCCGGGGCCCGTGCCCGTCGGTGAACAGCCCGGCCAGCTCGGCCAGGTCCCGGTCGCGGCCGACCAGCGCGACCGGGGGCGGGAGCGTGGCTGGCGTACCGGCGTGGTGGTCGAGGTCGACGCGGGCCGGCGGGGCGCCTCCGGGGGTGACCGGCCCGGCGGCCGGCACCGGCCCCCGGGCGGCGGCCAGGAACGCCGACCGGGCGGCTCCGGCCAGCTCCAGCGCGTTGGCGAGCAGTTCGACGGTGGTGCGCTGTGGCCGGGACGAGTGGCCCCGTTCGAGGTCGCGGACGGTCCGGACGCCGACGCCGGCCCGGCTCGCCAGCTCGGCCTGGGTCAGGCCGGCGGCGAGCCGGTGCCCGCGCAGCAGTGCAGACAGCCCGGTCCGACCGCCCGGTTGCGGCGAACGATCATGATCCGGAGTCATGGCCAGGAAGGGTACGGACGGGGTACGACCGGCGGCAGACGATCGTCGCCCTGCCGACGCACCGGTGCGGAAATCCGACAGGGGCCCGGAGGGACGACGACGCGCGACGGGCCCGGTGGCGCGGAGGGGGCCGCCCCACGCCACCGGGCCCGAGCCGGGTCACATGCCCAGGTCGCGGGCGATGATCATGCGCTGCACCTCGGACGTGCCCTCGCCGATCTCCAGGATCTTGGAGTCGCGCCAGAAGCGCGCCACCGGGTACTCGTTCATGAAGCCGTAGCCGCCGTGGATCTGGGTCGCCTCGCGGGCGTTGTCCACGGCGATGGTGCTGGCGTGCAGCTTGGCGATGGCGGCCTGCCGCTTGAACGGCTCACCGGCGAGCATCCGCGCCGCCGCGTCGTAGTAGGCCAGGCGGGCGGTGTGCGCCTTCATCTCCATGTCGGCGATCTTGAACTGGATCGCCTGGTAGTTGCCGATCGGCTGGCCGAACGCCTGGCGCTCCTTCGCGTACCTGACCGACTCGTCGACGCAGCCCTGGGCGAGGCCGACGGCCAGGGCGGCGATGGCGATCCGCCCCTCGTCGAGGATGCGCAGGAACTGGGCGAAGCCCCGGCCGCGCTGGCCGAGCAGGTTCGCCGCCGGCACCCGGCAGTCGTCGAAGGTCAGCTCGTGGGTGTCCGAGGCGTTCCAGCCGACCTTGGAGTAGCCCGGCGCGACGGTGAAGCCCGGGGTGCCGGAGGGCACGATGATGGTGGAGAGCTCCTTGGAGCCGTCCGGGCGGGTGCCGGTGACCGCGGTGACGGTGACCAGCGCGGTGATGTCGGTGCCCGAGTTGGTGATGAACGCCTTGGATCCGTTGATCACCCACTCGCCGGTCGACTCGTCGAGCACCGCGCGGGTCTGGGTGCCCCCGGCGTCCGAGCCGGTGCCCGGCTCGGTCAGCCCGAAGCCGGCCAGCGCCTCCCCGCTGAGCAGCTTCGGCAGCCACGTCGCCTTCTGCTCCTCGGTGCCGAAGCGGTAGATCGGCATCGCGCCCAGCGAGACCGCCGCCTCCAGGGTGATCGCCACGCTGGAGTCGACCCGGGCCAGCTCCTCCAGCGCGAGGCAGAGCGCGAAGTAGTCGCCGCCCATGCCGCCGTGCTCCTCGGCGAAGGGCAGGCCGAACAGGCCCATCTTGCCCATCTGCCGGATCACCTCGTACGGGAAGGTGTGCTTCTCGTAGTGCTCGGCGATGACCGGGGCGACCACCTCGCGCGCGAATTCCCGCACGCTCTCCCGCAGCGCCTCTTGCTCCTCGGTGAGCCGGAAGTCCATGGAATCCTCCTGTGTGGATGGGCCGCCGGGCGCTCGTGACGCCGGGAACGGACGGGTCGCTGGTGCGCGGTGCGGATCCGGGCCGGCCGGGTGGGCCGGCGACGGATCAGACCGGGGTGACGCCGTGCCGGCGCCGGGAGAAGTGCCGCTCCTTGGTGCGGGCGGCGGCGAACCGGCGGACCAGCTCGACACGCAGCTCGTGCGGCTCGACGATCGCGTCGACGACCAGCTCGCTGGCGAGCCGCACCACGTCGATGTCGCGCTCGTACTCCTCGCGCTTCGCGGCGACGAACGCGGCCCGCTCGGACTCGTCCCCGATCGCCGCGATCTTGTTCGCGTAGACCGCGTTGACCGCCGCCTCCGCGCCCATCACCGCGATCTTGGCGGTGGGCAGCGCGATCGTGGCGTCCGGCTCGAAGCCCGGCCCGGCCATCGCGTAGAGGCCGGCGCCGTACGCCTTGCGGACCACCACGCAGATCTTGGGTACGGTCGCCTCCGAGATCGCGGTGATCATCTTGGCGCCGTGGCGGATGATGCCCTGCTTCTCCACCGCGCTGCCGACCATGAACCCGGGCACGTCGGAGAGGAACAGCAGCGGCACGTTGAACGCGTCGCAGAGCTGCACGAAGCGGGTCGCCTTGTCGGCCGAGTCGACGAAGAGCACGCCGCCCTTGAACATCGAGTTGTTGCCGACCACGCCGACGACCTCGCCGTTCAGCCGGCCGAAGCCGATCGTGAGCTCCTTGGCCCAGAGCGCCTGGATCTCGAAGAAGGAGCCGTCGTCGAGCAGGCCCTTGACGTACCGCCGCATGTCGAACGCCTGCCGCTCGCTCGCCGGCACCAGCGCGGCCAGGTCGGCCGTCTCGGGCGCCTCGACGGCGGGCGCGGCCGGCGGCTGCTGCGTCCAGTTGGTCGGGAGGTAGGACAGGTAGCGCCGCACCACGTCGAGGGCGTCGGCCTCGGTCTTGCAGAGGAAGTGCCCGACGCCGGACTCGGCGCAGTGCACCTTGGCCCCGCCCATGGCCTCCAGCGTGGTCTTCTCGCCGGTGACCATCTCGACCATCCGGTCGGAGCCGAGGTACATGCTGGCGTTGCCGTCGACCATGGCGACCACGTCGCAGAACGCCGGGATGTACGCCCCGCCGGCCGCGCTCGGCCCGAACAGCGCGCAGACCTGCGGGATGGAGCCGGAGGCGCGGACCTGGTTCCAGAAGATCTTGCCGGCGCCGCGACGGCCGGGGAAGAGGTCGACCTGGTCGGTGATCCGGGCGCCGGCCGAGTCGACCAGGTAGACCATCGGCACGCTGGTCGAGTAGGCCCGCTCGATGATCCGGATGATCTTCTCGACGGTGCGGGCGCCCCAGCTGCCCGCCTTGACCGTGGAGTCGTTCGCCATCAGGCAGACCGGGCGGCCGTCGATGGTGGCGGTGCCGGTGACGACGCCGTCGGCCGGGAGCCCTTCGGCCATCGCGTTGGCGTAGAGACCGTCCTCGACGAAGGAGCCCTCGTCCACCAGGAGCGCGACCCGCTCCCGGGCGAAGAGCTTGCCCTTGGCGGCGTTCGCCGCGTGGTACTTGTCCGCACCGCCGGCCCGGGCCCGCTTGCGCAGCTGCTCCAGTGCCTCACCGTCGAGCGTCACGCCGACTCCCTCGCCACCTGAGCCGGTCACCTCGCGGCGGACCGACTGACCTGAACGATCGTTAGGCTAGCGCATCCGCACGGTGCTCGGCGAGCCGCGGGCGCGGAGGAGTCGGCACCGGGTCGCAACCGTCCGCAAGACATTGAAAATCATGGATTTGTGGGGCTACGCTCCGGACACCCCTCCTCCCGGATCGGAGTCAGCGATGACCTCACGACTCAACCGGCTCGCGGCCGCGTTCGCCGCGACGGCGCTCGCCACCCTCGGCGTCACGGTCGCCAACCCGACGCCCGCCTCGGCTGCCATGACCATCTGCTACAACACCAGCCAGGCGGGCAGCTTCGCCGGCACGGCCAACCAGGCCGCCTCGATCTGGAACAACGCCACGTCGAACCTGACGCTCACGGCGAACTGCGGTTCCAACCTGCGGATCTACCAGATCACCGGCGGTGGCTCGTACGCCGTCCGGACCAGCCTCGGCAACGGGCGGGTCTACATCGACACCCAGCAGGCCCAGCAGTACAGCCCGCTGCGGATCATGACGCACGAGATCGGGCACATCCTCGGCCTGCCCGACAACTACAACGGCAACTGCGCGCTGCTGATGTCCGGTGGCAGCGCCGGCACCAGCTGCACCAACCCGTACCCGAGCACCACCGAGGCCAACCGGGTGTCCAGCCTCTTCGCCGGCACTCTCAGCACGAACCGCGTCGGGTCGCAGATCTTCCGCGACAGCTGGCCGGCCACGCCCGCCACGGTGGGCTGACCGACCGGGCACGTCGGAGGGGCCGGCATCGTGCCGGCCCCTCCCCGCGTGCGGTCACCCCGGCAGCGGCGTCTGCGTGTGGTCAGCCCGGCAGCGGCGTCAGCCGGGTACGCGGGCCCGCGCGGAGCACCCCGGACGGAAGCTGCCTGCCGACCAGTTCCTCGGCCAGCTCGGCCACCTCGATCAGGGCGTCCAGGTCGATGCCGGTGTCGACGCCCATGTCGTGCAGCATGTGCACCGCCTCCTCGGTGGCCAGGTTCCCGCTGGCTCCGGGCGCGTACGGGCAGCCGCCGAGACCGCCGACGCTGGCGTCGAACTCGGTCACCCCCAGCTCCAGGGCGGTCAGCATGTTGGCCAGCGCGGTGCCCCGGGTGTTGTGGAAGTGCAGCAGCACGGGAATGTGCGCGTTGCGGTCGCGTACCGCCGTCAGCAGCTCGCGCACCCGCCGGGGCGTACCCATGCCGGTGGTGTCGCCGAAGGCCACCCGGTCGGCGCCGTCGCGGACCACCCGGTCCACGATGGTGGCCACCCGGGCCGGATCGGTGTCCCCCTCGTACGGGCAGCCGAAGCTGGTCGCGACGATCACCTCGGCCTGCGCGCCGGCGCCGTGCAGCAGGTCGATCAGCTCGGCGATGTCGTCCAGCGACTCCTCGGTGGAGCGGTTGACGTTGCGCCGGTTGTGCGTGTCGCTGGCCGAGACCACGACCTCGATCTCGGTGAACCCGGCGGCCAGCGCCCGCTGCGCTCCCCGGGTGTTCGGCACCAGCGCCGAGTAGCGCACGCCGTCGGCCTTCGCGGCCCGCTGCCACACCTCGTCGGCGTCGGCCATCTGCGGGATCGCCTTCGGGTGCACGAAGGAGACGGCCTCGATCCGCTTCACCCCCGTGCCGGAGAGGGCGTCGAGCAGCCGCACCTTGGCCTCGGTCGGGATCGGCTCCTCGTTCTGGAGCCCGTCGCGCGGCCCGACCTCCCGGATCGACACGGAGTTCGGCATTTCCGCCATAAGGGGTCACCTCACTGTGACGCAGTGCTTGTGCTGGGTCCCTCCAGCCTCCCACCCACCCCGCCCGTTCCGCACCCAGCCGCGTCGATCATGAGGTTGACCGCGACAACAGCGACGAATCGCACGGCCAACCTCATGATCGACGCGGCGAAACCGGGGCCGGGGTGGGTCAGCGCATGCGGGAGACGATGCCCGTGTCGTAGTCGCCGGAGAGGAACTCCTCGTTCTCCAGCAGCTCGGCGAAGAAGGGGAGGTTGTTCTTGGGGCCGGCCAGGTCGAAGGCGGCCACCGCCGCCCGCGCCCGCTCGATCGCCTCGGCCCGGGTCGCGCCGTCGACGATCAGCTTGGCCATCAGGCTGTCGTAGAACGGGGTGACCGTGTTGCCCTCGACGTAGCCCGAGTCCACCCGTACGCCCTCGCCGGTCGGCTCCACCCAGGTCTTGATCACGCCGGGGCCGGGCAGGAAGCGCTTCGGGTCCTCGGCGTTGATCCGCAGCTCGATGGCGTGCCCGCGCGGGGCGAGCGCGTCCGGGTCGAAGGTCGGCGCCAGGCCGGCGGCCACCCGCAGCTGCTCCTCGACCAGATCGACGCCGTAGACCAGTTCGGTGACGGGGTGCTCCACCTGGAGACGCGTGTTCATCTCCAGGAAGAAGAACTCCTGCGTCGCGGGATCGAGCAGGCACTCGACCGTGCCCGCGTTGCGGTATTCCACCGCCTCGCCGGCGCGCACGGCGGCGGCCAGGATGCGCTCGCGCAGCTCCGGGGAGACCGCCGGCGACGGCGACTCCTCGACCAGCTTCTGGTTGCGCCGCTGCACCGAGCACTCCCGCTCGCCGAGGGCCACCACCCGGCCGTCGGCCAGGCCCAGGATCTGCACCTCGACGTGGCGCACCCGGGGGAAGTACCGCTCGATCAGCACCGAGCCGTCGCCGAACATGCGCTCGGCGAAGGAGCGCACCTTGTCGTACTCGGTGCGCAACGCGGCCTCGTCGGTCGCCACGCCCATGCCCATGCCGCCGCCACCGGCCGCGGCCTTGACCATCACCGGGTAGCCGATCTCCGCCGCCGCCGCGACCGCCGCGTCGAGGTCGGCCGCCGGGTCGGTGGTGCCGGGCGCGACCGGCACGCCGGCCGCCGCCATCAGGTTCCGGGCGTTGATCTTGTCGCCCATCGCGGTGATCGCGTCCGCGCCGGGCCCGATCCAGACGAGACCGCTCGCCTCGACGGTACGGGCGAAGTCCGCGTTCTCCGACAGGAAGCCGTAGCCGGGGTGGATGGCCTGCGCACCGGTCGACTTGGCGGCGGCGAGGATGGCCTCGACGTTGCGGTAGCTCTGGGCCGGGTTGGCCGGTCCCACGCACACCGCCTCGTCGGCCTCCGTCACGAACGGCAGGTCGGCGTCGGCCTCCGAGTGCACCGCGATCGCGCGGATGCCGAGCCGCCTGGCGGTCCGGATGATCCGGCGGGCGATCTCGCCCCGGTTGGCGACCAGCAGCGACTCGATCATGTTTCCTCCCAGCGTCCAGGGGTCGGGACGGTGCTAGGGAACCATGGCCGGAAGGTTACTGACGAGTTGGCCCGGGGTCAGGAGCCGGGATGGGCCAGGAGGGCGGCCAGGGTGGCGGCGCGGAGCAGCTCGGCACGGCGGCGCCGGTCCACCTCGCCGCCCAGGAACGGCGTCGAGTTCATCAGGCCGAACGCGGCGTGGGCCAGCACCCGTGCCTCGCCGTCGGGCATGCCCGGGTGCAGCGCGGTCAGCACCGTCACCCACTGCTCGACGTAGAGCCGCTGGAGCCGGCGGATCCGGCGGCGCGGCTCGTCGGGGAGGCGGTCCAGCTCGTGCAGGTGCAGGGCGATCACCGCCGGGTTGGCCAGCGCGAAGTCGACATGGAAGTCGATCAGCGACTCCAGCGCGCCGCGCGGGTCGTCGGGGTGGCCGGCGGACCGCTGCTGGCCCCCGGCCAGCAGCTCCTCGCTGACCGGGATCAGCGCGGCGACCAGCATGGCTTCCTTGCCGGCGAAGTGGTGGTAGAGCGCCGGGCCGGTGACGCCGGCGGCCGCGCCGATGTCGTCCATCGAGACGCCGTGGTAGCCCCGGGAGGCGAAGAGGCCGACCGCGATCTCCAGGATCTCGTCCCTGCGGGACCGGCGCCGGCCGGACCCCGCGGCACCGTTCGCCCTGCCCCGTGCCTGCTGCTCCACCGTCACCGGGCAAGCGTAGACCTCGACCGGCCCGGCGTGGAGCCTCCGTTACCCGTCGGTTGGCTCACGTCCGCCGCCCGTGATGCCAGGTCCGGGGCCCCAGGGCGGGCATGCGGTCCTGCGCGCGCAGGAGGAGCGGCGGGGCGGCCGGGGCCTCGCCCCTACGGCGCCGTGGCCCTTGACCCTCGACCGGGTCGAGCCCCGAGGGTCGCCGCATGACCGCACCCCCGCTCGGCCGCGACTACCGACTGCTCTGGTCCGCCGCCGTGTCCTCGCGCCTGGGCGACGCCCTGCGTACGCCGGCACTGGCGCTGCTGGCCGCGACGCTGACCCGCGATCCCCGGGTGATCGCGGCGGTGACCGTGGCCGGGCAACTCCCGCCGCTGCTGTTCGGCCTGCTCGGCGGCGTGTACGCGGACCGCTGGGACCGCCGTCGGACGATGGCGGTGGTGGACGGCCTGCGCGCGGCGGTGGTCGGCGGACTCGCCGTCGCGGTCGCCCTCGACGGGGCGGGCGGCGCCGCGCTGGTGACGGTGGCGTTCCTGCTCGCCGCGCTCGGCACCCTCTTCGACTCCGCCTCGTTCGCGCTGCTGCCGTCGGTGGTGCCGCCGGCCGCGCTGCCCCGCGCCAACGGCCGCCTCCAGGCCGGGTCGGCGGTGGCGGGTGGCTTCCTCGGCGCCCCGGCCGCCGGCGTGCTGTTCGCCCTCGCCGCGCCGCTGCCGTTCGCCGTCGACGCGCTCACGTTCCTCTGCGCCGCCCTGCTGACCCTCGCCCTGCGCCCGACCCCGCCGCGCCCCCGCCGCCCGGAGACGCGACCCCGTCGCCCCGAGACGCAGCCCCTTCGCCCCGATTCGCGATCTCGTCGCCCGCAGAGGGGCCCGGAGAGGGGCCCGGAGCGAGGGCGGGCGGTGTGGCGGGAGGCCGTCGAGGGGATGCGGTGGGTACGCGGCGACGCGATGCTGTGGCGGCTGACCGTGGCGACAGCCGGATGCAACCTGGCGATCAGCGGACTGATGGCGGTGCTGGTGCTCTACGCGCTCGACGTGCTGCGGGTGCCGCCGGCCGGGTACGGCCTCTTCGCCGCCGGGGCCGTCCTCGGTGGGCTCGCCGGGGGACTCGGGGCTGGCCGGCTGGCCGCCCACCTCGGCACGGTGCCCGCGCTGCGCCTCGTACTCGCCGGCCAGGCCGTCGCGCTGACCGGGCTGGCGCTGGCCCGGCACCCCGTGCCCGGCGGGCTGGCGCTGGCCGTGTTCGCGGCCGGCACGACGGTGTGGAACAGCCTCTGGGCCTCGTACGGGCAGCGCCACGTGCCGGCCGCCCTGCTCGGTCGGGTGGGCGCCGCCCAGCGGCTGGTCGGCCTGCTCACCGCGCCGGTCGGGGCGACGCTCGCCGGGCTGGGCGGCGCGGCGTACGGGGTGGGGCCGGTGGCGGCGGCGCTGGCCGGGGTCTTCGTGCTGGTCACACTCGCGGTGTGGCGGTTGCTGCGGCCGGTCCCGCCGGCACCGGCCGCCGCGCCCACCAGCGCCGGGACAGCAGCCCGGCCAGGGCGGCGCCCGTCGCGTTGAGCAGCACGTCGTCGGCCGAGGACACCCGGCCGAGGTCGAGCGCGTACTGGAGCGCCTCGACCAGCACGGAACCGGCCGCCCCGAGCAGGAAAAGCCGGCCGACGCCGGCCAGGGCGGCCACGCGTACCGGGGCGAAGAAGCCCAGCGCGGCGAAGACCAGCAGGTTGCCGACGACCTGGACCACGGCGGTCGTCGGCGGCCCGGTCGGCAGGTCCGCCAGGTCGCGCAGCGGCACCGGGTCGACCTGCCGGGGCGCGGGCCGGGGAGTGAGGATCATCCACACCCACGGCACGGTGCCGGCCACCGCACCGGCAGCCTAGCCGCGCGCCCCGTCGCGGTGGTGCAGGCCGGAGAGGCGCATCGCGACCCGGTGCCGGGCCGGCGGCACGGCGCCGAGCAGCCGGAACAGCAGGTTCCGGGCCGGCCGGGCGGCCGGCGGCAGGGTGGCGAGCCGGGTCAGCCGGGCGGCGAGGGCCACCACCTCCTCGGCCATCGGGCGGCGCCGGGCCGCGTACGCGTCGAGCAGCGTGTCCGAAGCGCCGGCCAGCACGTCGGCGAGCGTGGCGCCGAGGTCGACCGCGTCCACGATGCCGAGGTTCATCCCCTGGCCGCCAGCGGGGCTGTGCACGTGCCCGGCGTCGCCGGCGAGCAGCACCGGCCCCCGGCGGAAGGTGTCGGCGATCCGGTGGTGGATCCGGAACCGGGAGCCCCAGAGCACCTCCGTCACCCGGTCCGGCCGGCGGCTCGGCCCGCGCTCATCGAGCAGCGCCTGGAGGTGTGCCCGGTCGGGGACGGCGGGGGCCTCGGCAACCGCCGCGACCAGCCGCACCACCCCGTCGGGCAGCGGCGCCCAGACCAGCGGGCCGGAGCGGGCCAGGAAGAGGGACACCCGGTCGCGGGGCAGCGCGCTCTCCAGCCGGACGTCGGCGAGGACGAACGACTCCTCGCCGCCGGCCGCACCGGAGAAGCCGATCCCGGCCCGCTCCCGCACCGTGCTGTGCATCCCGTCGGCGCCGACCAGGTAGCGGGCCCGGACCGTCGCGCCGCCTGCGAACGTGGCGACCACGCCGGCCGCGTCGGGGGCCAGCCCGGTCAACGCGTACGGACGCAGCACCGGGACGCCGAGCGCGGCGAGCTGCCCGGCGAGCACCTCCTCGGTGACCGACTGGGACACCATCAGCGCGTAGGCGTGCCGGGAGGGCAGCGTGTCGAACGGCACGGTGAGCAGCGCCCGGTCGCGGTCGCGGACGGTGAAACCCGGCGACCGCAGCCCGCGCGCCACCAGCGGGGCGCCGGCACCGATCCGGTCCAGCGTCTCCAGGGTGTACGCGTGCACCACCGCCGCCCGGGAGGTCTGCGGCGGCCGGTCCAGCCGGTCGACCACGGTCACGTCGACCCCGCCCCGGGCGAGGGTCAGCGCGGCGGTGAGCCCCGTCGGGCCGGCACCCACCACCAGGACGTCCGTGTTCGTGGGCAGCATCGTCGGCCTCCGTCCGTCCATGCCAACGCCTGTTGGCAAACGCTTGTTGGCAACGTTAGGCCGGCCGCCGATGGATTGTCAACAGGTGTTGGCATACGGTCGTGGGCATGACCGACGCCGCGCCGACCCGTACCCGCCGCTCCGACGCCACCCGGGCGGCGATCCTCCGCGCCGCCCGCGAACGCTTCGCCGCCGACGGCTACGACCGGGCGACCATCCGGGCCATCGCGGCGGACGCGCGGATCGACCCGTCGATGGTGATGCGCTACTACGGCAGCAAGGAGGGGCTCTTCGCGGCGGCGGCCGAGTTCGACCTGCGGCTGCCCGAGCTGGCCGACGCGCCACCCGAACGGCTCGGCGAGCTGCTGGTCCGGCACTTCGTCGACCGGTGGGAGACCGACGGGACGATGGCCGCGCTGCTGCGTACGGCCGCCACCAACCCGGCGGCGGCCGAGCGGATGCGGGGCATCTTCGCCGACCAGCTCACCACGGCGGTGGTCCGGGTCGTGCCGGAACCGGCGCAGGCCCCCCGGCGGGCGGGGCTGGTCGCCAGCCAGATGCTCGGCCTGGCGCTGACCCGGTACGTGCTCCGGCTGCCCCCGGTGGTCGACGCCGACCCGGCTGAGCTGGTGGCCTGGATCGCGCCGACCGTCCAGCGCTACCTGCGCGACGCACCCGACGCCTGACCGGCCCCCGCCCATCAGGGTGAGATCCGTCCACCCGGCGCGTGGTCGTCGGTCGCGCCGACGCCGTCCGGCACTCGGGCGAACGGCCGCCCAACCTTTCGCGGGCCCGGTGCGTCTCACTTGTGACACACGACGGCCGGCCGGAGGGAGGGCGGATGGGACCGCCGACGACCGACGACGGGCGCGACGGCTACGTCACCTTCGTCGAGTGCCACCAGCACCGGCTGCTGCGCGCGGCCTACCTGGTCTGCGGCAACCGGCACCAGGCCGAGGACCTGCTCCAGGAGGCCCTGCTCAAGCTGGCCCTGTGCTGGCCCGTCGTGCGGCAGGGCGACCCGGCCGCGTACGTGCGGACCATCCTCTACCGCGACGCCGTCTCCTGGTGGCGACGGCGCCGCCGGGAGTGGCTGAGCGCGTACCCGCCGGAGCGGGCGACGGCCGAGGGCGACGGGACGCTGCGGCTCGCGCTGCGCGACGCGCTCGGTCACCTGCCGCCCCGGCAGCGGGCCGTGCTCGTGCTGCGCTACTTCGAGGACCTCACCGAGGCCGCCACCGCCGAGGCGCTCGGCGTCACCGTCGGCACCGTCAAGAGCCAGTGCCACGCCGCGCTGCGCCGGCTCCGCGAGGTGGCACCCGAGTTGGCGCGCGACGAGGGTCGCTCCGGCGACCTGGTCACCGGCATGGAGGTGAACCCGTGAGGGAAGAGGATCTGCACCGGCTGCTCACCGTCGCCGCCGAGGACGTCCGGCCGGCGCATCCGGCGGCTACCGGCTGGGAACGGGCCCGCCGGGTGCGTCGCGCCCGCCGCGCCGCCGGCGCCACCGCGCTCGCGGTCGCCCTGCTCACCGGCGGTACGGCACTCGCCCTGCGCCCCGCCGACCGGCCACCACCGGCCACCACCGCGACACCGCACCGGAACCCGACCCCGCACCCCGTACCCGTGCAGACGCCCCCGGCCGACCTGGCCTATCCCGGGCACCCGCTGGGCCGCCTCGGCGACCCGGTCGGCGCGACGCTCTCGGCCCGCCCGGTACGCAAGGCGCTGGCGCTGCACCAGCCGGTCGACCCCGAGACCGGCGCCGCCGGCCGGATCCGGGTGCTCGGCGACGACGGCGTCGTACGCGACCTCGACGTGGTCACCCCCGCCCCGACCCGCGACGCCGGGGGCAACGAGGCGGTACCGCTGAAGAGCGGGAGCCTCTCCCCGGACGGGCGGACCGCCGCCTTCGCCCAGACCGACGAGGTGATCGTGGTCGACCTGACCACCGCCGCCGTGCGCCGCCACCCGCTCAAGGGCTACCTGGAGCACGTCCTCTGGTCCGGCGACCGGCTGCTCGTCGGCGACGACGACACCACGTACGAGCTGGACCGGGCCACCGGAACCGCCCGGAAAGTGCCGGTGTCGCCCTGGAACGTCGTCGCGCCCGACCCGACGGCCCCGCCGAACGTCCTGCTCGAACTGGGTGGCACGCCGCCTGACCTGACGGCGGTCCGGTGGAGCGACGACGAGACGCACCGCAGCTACGGCGCGGTCGACTTCCGCGCGCTGCCACCCGGTCACCGGGTCGACGAGTTCTACGGGCGTGGCTGGCAGCGCGGAGACCGGGTGGCTCGCGCCGGCTGGATCACCACGGACACGATGGGCGGGCTGGAGGGCGTCGCGCTGCTGAACGCCCGGACGCGCGTGGTGACTCACCTGCTCGACCTGGGCCGGGACCGCTGGAAGGGCTGCTGCGAGGTGCTCGGCTGGGACTCCGACGGCGCGGTACTGCTGCGCCACAACCCGGGCGGGCTGCTGCGCTGGCGGCCGGAGACCCGCGAGATCACGGGCGTGACACGGAACCTGTTCGGGGCGGTGTCGCTCGCCGCCGGTTGAGCGGGCGGCCGGCAAGCGCCGGGCCGGGAGGTCGACGACGGTCCTGCCGTCGTACGACAGCGGGGTCGGTCCCCGCGCGACCGCGACGGGCGCGCGGGGACCGGCCGACGCGTCAGCCCGCCAGGCCGCCGGGCTGGTCGCCCTTCACGACGGGGGCCCGGACCAGGTTGCCCCACTCGGTCCACGAGCCGTCGTAGTTGCGCACCTGCGGGTAGCCCAGCAGGTGCCGCAGCACGAACCAGGTGTGGCTCGACCGCTCGCCGATGCGGCAGTAGGCCACGATGTCGTCGTCCGGGCTCAGCCCGAGCTGGTCGGCGTAGATCGCGCGCAGCTCGTCCGCCGACTTGAACGTGCCGTCGTCGTTGGCGGCGGACTTCCACGGCTTGCTGACCGCCCCCGGGATGTGCCCGCCGCGCAGCGCGCCCTCCTGCGGGTAGTCCGGCATGTGCAGCATCTCGCCGGTGTACTCGCCCGGCGACCGGACGTCGACCAGCGGGCGGCCCGCCGCCACGTGCGCCATGACCTGCTCGCGGTACGCCCGCACCGGCGCGTCGTTGCGCTGCGGCACCGGATAGTCGGCGTGCGGCCGGGCCGGCTTGTCGCGGGTCAGCTCGCGCCCCTCGGCGACCCACTTCTGCCGCCCGCCGTCGAGCAGCCGCACGTCCGGGTGGCCGAAGAGGGTGAACACCCACAGGGCGTACGCGGCCCACCAGTTGAAGTTGTCGCCGTAGAAGACGACCGTGTCGCCCCGGCCGATGCCCTTGGCGGCGCACAGCTCGGCGAAGCTCTTCGCGTCGAGGTAGTCGCGGGTGACCTGGTCGTTCAGCTCGGTGTGCCAGTCCACCTTCACGGCACCCGGGATGTGGCCGGTGTCGTAGAGCAGCACGTCCTCGTCGCACTCGACCACGACGAGGCCCTCGTCGCCCAAATGCTCGGCCAACCATTCGGTGGTGACCAACCGCTGCGGGTCCGCGTACGACTGGAGTCGGGGATCGGGATCGCTCGGCACAGACATGATCCCCAAGGTACGCCGCATCGCGGGCCGGCGGCCGGTCATCGGCAAGCGGCGTCGCCCGACGGTCAGGCGCGGCGGTGGGCGATCCGGCCGGCGACCACGGTCACCAGGCAGGCGCCGTCGGCGTCGACGACCGCCAGGTCGGCGCGCCCGCCGGGTGCCAGCGTCGGCGGTGCGGGGGCCGGCAGCACCAGGAGGTCGCTGCGCTCCACGGCGGCCCGCAGCGCCGGATCGGTCAGGTGACCGGCCAACACGGCGGTCACCCCGACGCGCAGCAGCGCGTGCACCCGCTCGCGGGGAGTGTCGGCGACCGGCAGCGGCCCGTCGTGCAGCAGCCCCGGCCCGAGCGTGCCGGGCCAGCGGCGGATCCGGGCTTCGGCGTACGCCTCGGTCAGCTCGGCCAGCGGGCCGACCGCGACGATCCGGTCGGCCCGGACCGCGACGGCGGCCCCGGCGACGGGTGCGGCGTCGGGCGCGGTCCGCAGCAGCGGCGCGGCGTGCAGGGTGAGCACGACTCAGTCGGCGATCGGGTCGAGCGACGGGCGCTTGGCGGTGACCGTGTCGCCGGAGGAGCGGCCGGTGAGGCGGCGCTTGATCCACGGCGCCAGGTGCCGCCCCGCCCAGCGCAGGTCGGCGGCGCGGGCGGCCAGCCAGGGCGTGGGCGCCGGATGCGGCGGCACCATCAGCCAATCCTCGTCGCAGCCGACGCCCAGCGCGGTGAGCACCTGCGCGGCGACCCGACGGTGCCCGACCTCCGACAGGTGCAGCCGGTCGGTGCTCCAGAGCATCGGGTTCAGGTACGCGTCGTCGGCGTACAGGTCGACCAGGATCGCGCCGTGGCGCTCGGCGGTCTCGCCGACGGCCCGGTTGAGCAGCTGCACCCGGGGCGCGACGAGCCGCTGACCGGGCAGCCGGGCCATCACGTCGGCGAACCGGAAGAGGACCACGTCGGCGCCGCCGGAGCGCAGCCTGCGCACCACGTCGTCGAAGCGGGTCACCAGGGCGTCCGGGTCGAACGTGCGGCGCAGCACGTCGTTGCCGCCGGCGGCGAAGCTGATCAGGTCGGGCTTCATGGCGAGCGCCGCCGGCACCTGCTCGGCCACCACGCCGGGGAAGAGCCGGCCCCGGATGGCCAGGTTCGCGTAGCGGAAGTCGGGGCCGGTCTCGGCGGCCAGCCGGGTGGCCACCAGGTCCGCCCAGCCCCGGTAGCTGCCGTCCGGGTACGCGTCGTCCATGCCCTCGGTGAAGCTGTCCCCGACCGCCACGTAACTGCGCCAGCGCACCTGATCATCCCTCCGACGTGCGGCGGGGAAGGGCGCCTCGTCATCACTTCCGGTGGAGGAAGGGGCCCTTCCCGACGCGGGACAGTCTTCACCAGGAGGGCCGGTGCCGGGGGGCACCGACGGACAAACGTGGCGGAGGTCATCGTGGAGGGCGGGGCCTGATCTTCGCTCCGCTCGGGATCATGGAGTTCGATGGCGCTGTCGGCCATCCGTCGGAGCGTTCCATTTGCGGGAACTGCCGGCCGGCCGGCACCGTCCGGTCAGGTGGATGGGGGCGCCAGCAGGTGCGCCGCGGTCCCCGGTGTGCGAGCCTCGTCCAAGCCCTTTTTACGAGGTCACACCACTTGTCACCGCCGGATCACCCTCTGCACCGCAGACGGCGACGCCGCCCGTACGTCCTGGGAGAAACACCGTGCCGAACCTCGACCTGGCACTGAAGACCGCGATGAGCATCGACGGCGCGATCGGCGCCGCACTCGTCGACTACAACAGCGGGATGACCCTCGGCGTGGCAGGCGGAACCGGGGAGATCGACCTGACCGTCGCCGCCGCCGGCAACACCGATGTCGTCCGCGCCAAGCTGCGCACCATCGAGATGCTCAACCTGAACGACGAGATCGAGGACATCCTCATCACCCTCGGCACCCAGTACCACCTGATCCGCCCGGTGACCAGCCGCACCGGCAAGGGGCTCTTCCTCTACCTGATGGTGAGCAAGAGCCGCGCCAACCTGGCGATGGCACGCCACCAGCTGCGCAGCATCGAGGAGAGCCTGGAGCTGTGAGCGGGATCGACGACACCGAGACTCCCCTGCCGCGCCGTACCGCACGCGGCACGGGAACCCTCCCGCCGCCTCGACCGTTGCCCCCGTCGCTCGCCGGGAGCGCGTCGCTGCCGTACCCGGCGATCGGGCACGAGCTGTCGGAGCTGCGACTACAGATCCCGGGGGTGCACGGCTGCGTCCTCGGCGGCGTGGACGGTCTGCTCATCACCCACAACCTGCAGACCGACGTCGACCCGAGCGACCTGGCGGCGCTCGCCGCCACCACGTACGGGCTGGGCCGACAGGTCGGGCTCCGGCTGGGGCAGGGCGACTTCCAGCAGTCCACCGTCCGCAACGCCAGCGGCTACCTGAGCGTCTACGCGGTCAGCTCGCAGGCGCTGCTCGCCGTGGTCGGTGAGGACACCATCAACGTGGCCCGGCTGCACCTGCACGCCCCGGCGGTGGCCAGGCGGCTCGCCGCCCTGCTGGATCAGGTCACGTCCCCCGCTGGCGACAGGTCTTGACGGTCAGCGGTTGTTCCCGATCGCGGTGGCATTCCGCCGCCGGAGACGGGCAACCGCTGAGCCGGCTGGACGGAACGTAGTCACCACGGCCCAAGTGCCCGGGATCAGGGGAGGGGTCGGCATGATCTGTGCGAGTACCGCCGCGCCGATCACATTCACCGACGCCGCTTACGGCATGGCCACCTTTACCGCACCGCTTCGGCCGGACCGACGCCAGCACCGGTGGCCGTCAACGCCCGGGCCGGGCCGCGAGACATCCATTAGGATGTCGACGGCCCACGGACACGGAACCGTCCATGGCGTCGGCGCTGTCGATTCCGCCTGGAGGGCGCGATGCGGTACTCACCCCCGGCTCTAGCTCCACAACTCCGTGACGATGTCCGGGCACAGGCCGCCTATCTCCTGGCGGACGGATTCACCGAGCTTCCCGAGGGTGGATTGGAGAGCAAGCTCGCCAGGGGCGTGCCCCTGCGGGTGAAGTTCGGCGTCGACCCGACCGCCGTCTCGGTCACCTGGGGCTGGTCGGTCCCGCTGCGCCGGCTACGCCGGTTCCAGGAATTGGGCCACACGGCGGTCTTGGTGATCGGGGATTTCACCGCCCAGGTGGGCGACCCGTCCGGCAAGTCGGCCACCCGTCGCCGGCTCTCCGCCGACGAGGTGGAGACCTACGTCGCCGCCTGCACGGACGCGTTGCTCCGAATCCTCGACCCGGAACGGCTGGAGATCCGGCGCAATTCGGAGTGGTTGGGCGCCATGCAGATGCCGGACGTGCTCGAACTCGCCGCCAGCGTCACCGTCGCGCAACTGCTGGAACGGGCCGATTTCCACAAGCGGTTCGTGGAACACCGCCCGATCTCGTTGATCGAATTCCTCTACCCGCTGTTGCAGGGCCACGACTCGGTCGCGGTCGAGGCGGATGTCGAGCTGGGCGGGATCGACCAGCAGTTCAACTTCGTCCTGGCCCGGTCCCTGCAACAACGCGCCGGTCAGGACCCGCAGTCCTGCGTGTGCGCTCCACTGCTGGTCGGCACCGACGGCGCGCGCAAGATGAGCCAGAGCTACGGCAACTACATCGGCGTCTCCGAACCGCCCCAGGAGATCTTCGGCAAGGCGATGTCGATCCCGGACAGTGCGATGCCGGACTACGTACGGCTGGCCCTCGATCTGCCGACGGCCGAGAAGAACCGGCTGCTGGAGGAGTTCGGCGGAGTCAAGCTCAAGCGGACCCTGGCCCGCTCCATGGTCGAGATGTTCCACGGCCCGGAAGCCGCCCAGCAGGCCGAGCAGGAGTTCGACCGCCGATTCGTACACCGCCAGGCGCCCGAGGACATCCCGGAGTCGAGCACCACGGAGGCGTACCTGCCGAAGATCCTCGTCGAACTGGGTTGGGCCACGTCGCAGAATGACGCGCGTCGCTCGATCAAGGGCAACGGGGTCCGGATCGACGGTACGACCGTGACCGACGAACAGCAGACTCTGCAACCGGGCACCTTCGTCCTGCAACTGGGCAAGCGCCGCTTCCATCGGATCACCGTCAAGTAGTCGCACCGCCCCGCGAGCCGGGGGCGGCGGAAGTCGTTCCGACGGCCCGCAGAGGCTCCGGACATTTGTCCTCATCAGGGTGCCGCCCGAACTGTTCGGTCAAGGACAGGTGGCATGACGGACTATCGGGACTCGGGTAGCGTGCTTGCGACGCGCACCGGCGTAGCGGGACGCAACATCTCACACGGGGGTGGATCATGCACGTCACACACGTCATGGTTGGCTTCAGCGGCCAGCTTCTCACCGATCTCGATCGACTGCTTCCCGCCAATTCGGTAATGGTCATCGAGGAACCGGAAATCAGCGCCATCCGCGATGTTCCCGCGCTCCTGGCGGGTCACCCGTGCGTGGCCTCGTTCGTCACCGCGCCCACCCAGGCGGAGGGCACCCCCGAACGGCTGGTCGAGGCGATCGAGCGACCGGCTCAGGTGTCCGCGGTGCTCCCGAGCACCGAGTACGGCGTCGTCGGGGCGAGCGCGTTGGCGCAGGCATGGGGTCTGCCCGGTGCCGGGCTCGCCGCCGCCACGGTGTTGCGGGACAAGGCCCGGCTGCGGACGGTGGCCGCCGGGGCGGGAATTCCTCAACCCGATTGGATCCTGGCGGACGGCCCGGAGGATCTGTCGGCGTTCCGTCAACGGCACGGTGGTCGGTGCGTGTTGAAGCCCACCACTCTCCAGGCGAGCATCGGCGTGCAGCGGCTTGCGGAGTCCGCCGACTCCGCGCAAGCCTGGGCGATCTCCGCCGGCGCGGACGAGGTGGAACGCCGCGCCCGGTACGCGGCCGGCGGACGGATCCTCGTCGAACGGTGGCTGACCGGCTCCGAGGTCAGCGTCGAGTGCCTGGTCCACGAGGGTCAGATCGGTTTCTTCAACGTCACCGCCAAGACCGTGCAGGACGGCCGGTTCCCCGTGGAGATGGCCCACGTCGCGCCCGCACCACTGCCGGCCGAACTCATCGATCGGCTACGGCTGAGCGTCGAGGAGCTGATCGGCGCGACGCAGTTCCGTACCGGGGTGTTGCATTCCGAGTGGATCATCGAAGCCGGGGTGCCGCATCTGGTCGAGTGCGCTGGCCGGCTTCCCGGTGACTACATCGATCAGCTGTTGGACTTCGCCTACGGTGGCAGCCTCGTCGCCCGGCTGCTGGAGGTGCTCGCCGGCGGCAAGACGGAGGCTCCCGCGGCGGAGCAGGGCGCGGCGGTCCGTTTCCTCGGCGCCTCGCCGGGTCGGGTCAGCGCCATCACCGGGGTCGACCAGGCCCGCGAGCGGCCGGGCGTGCTCCGCGTCGCGATGACGGTCGACGTCGGCGATGTCATCGCTCCCATCACCGACTCCAACAAGCGTTGCGGCTATGTGATCGCCCGCGGCGCCGACGGCGCGGCGGCCGCCGCCCTCGCCGACGAGGTGGCCCGGGGCATCCAGATCCAGGTAGAGGGCACATGAGCTTGGGGACCCGGCTACGTGCCAGTCTGCCGACCCAGCCTGCGGTCAGGCTCTTCACCCTGGCCTCGCTCCTGGACGCCGTCGGCACCGGCCTCTACATGGCGACCGCGGTCATCCTCTTCCTCCGCGTGCTCGAGCTGAGCCCGCAGCAGATCGGCCTCAGCTTCACCATCGCCGGGATCGTCCGCTTCGCCAGTGTCCCGCTCGGCGCGCTCGGCGACCGGTTGAGTGTCCGGACCGCCCTGATCGGGCTCTACACGTGGCGCGCCGGCTGTTTCGTCACGCTGGCCTTCGTCGACGGTTGGCTCGCCCTCACCCTGGTGCTGGCCGCCGCAGCCTTCGCGGAGGGCCCGTCCGGCCCGCTCACGCAGGCTGCGGTCGCCGGGCTCAGCAGCCCCGAGCAGCGGGTACAGGCGATGGCGGTGGTCCGCACGGTCCGCAACCTCGGCTTCGCGGTCGGCGGCGGGATCGGTGCGGCGCTGCTGATCGATCCGGGCCGGTTCGCGCTGGTGGCCGCGGTCCTCGGCAACGCGCTCACCTTCGTCGTGGCCGCCCTGTTGTTGCTTCGGATCGGTGCCTTCGGCGCCACCGCGCCGAAGTCGACCTCGGTCACCGCCGGCATCCGCCGGGCGGCGCGGAACGTCCGCTACATGGGACTGGCAGGGATCTGTGGTTTCCTCAGCATCCACATGACCCTGCTGGCGGTCGGCATACCCGTCTGGCTCGCGACCTCAGCGGCGGTGCCCACGTGGACCCTGCCGCTGCTGATCGTGCTGAACACCGTG
Organism: Micromonospora sp. SD12; assembly: GCF_052068495.1. Lineage (NCBI taxonomy): Bacteria > Bacillati > Actinomycetota > Actinomycetes > Micromonosporales > Micromonosporaceae > Micromonospora > Micromonospora sp. SD12. Next base: position 551,482 of record NZ_JBQHDF010000001.1, read on the forward strand.
CTGGCCATCCTGCTGCAGGTGCCGCTGACCAACATGACCGCCGGCCGGGGAGTCCTCTCGGTACGGCTCGCCGGAGCCGCACTGGCCGCCTGCTGTGTGCTGCTGGCCGTGGTGACCAAGGTGCCGACCCCGGTGGCGGTCGCCCTGGCGGTGGCCGGCATCGTGCTGCTGACCCTCGGCGAGATCTGGCACGCGACCGGCGAGTGGGAGTTGGCCTACGACGGCGCGCCGGAGGAACACCGCAGTTCCCACCTGGCCCTCTTCTCGCTCGGTACGGCCACTCAGGAGATGGTCGGCCCGATCATCCTGACCGGGATCGTGCTGACCGCCGGTGTCCCGGGCTGGCTCGGACTGGCCGCCCTGCTGCTGCTCGCCGGTCTGGCGTCCGGCTGGTTCCGGCTCACGCCGGGGTCGGGCCCGGCCGGTCGAACAGCCGAGACTCGCACTCCAGATAACGGCGAGCCAGTTCCCGGTGCCCCGCTGCGGACAGATGCAGACCATCCGGAAACAGTGCCGGGTCGTCCAGCAGGTCAGTTGTAGCCACCTGGTGCAGCGCCGCGTCACCTCGGCGGCGGCGCAGTTCGACGACCTGTGCCAACTGGGCACGGATCTCGGCCAGGGCCAGTCCGTGTTCCGGTTGGGTCGCCTCGTGGGCCGGGCTCAGGAGCGGGGGTACGACAACGACCGGAGCCGCCGGCTGGTGCAGCCGGATGCGGTCGAGGAAGCCGTGCACCGCCGGCGCGAACGTCCGGCCGGTGAACGAGCCGGCCAGGTGCACGTTGATGCCGATCTCCAGGGTTATCACCTCGACCGGGAGTTCCCCGATCGCGGCGGCCACCTGTGGGTCGAGATGCGCGCCGCCGTCGTAGCCGAGACAGTACGACCGTCGCCCGGCGGCTCTGGCGGCCAGCGCCGTCCATGTCCGGGCCGGGCTCAGCCCGACTCCGTGCGTGAGACTGCTGCCGTAGACGGCCCAGCCCGGCTGTCGGTCCGGCGGGAGTGGATCGACCCGCGCCCCCCGGTCCACCTCCACCGAGATGATCCGTAGGGCCGGGGCGGTCGGCAGCCACACCTCGAGGCCCGCCGTGGTCCCGTCGAGGCCGCCGAACTCGATCTCGCCGCTCGGCGGCATGGCGCGGGTCGTCCGAAGCTCGCCGTCGACGGCCAGGTCGCAGAGTGGAACCACTCGGGGATGCGGGCCGGGAACCGACTCGCTGGCGGCGAGCCGGAGCCGGAGCCGGGTGGTGTCGCAGCGCAGCCGCAGCCGCACTCCGGCGGGGCAGGCCCCGGGCCCGAGCAGGGACGGGTGGTAGAGGTCGAGGTCGCGGTGCTGGAGCCGCCATGGTTGCAGGCCCCCCGGACCGTGCCGGGTACTGACCGCGCCGACAATCTCCAGCCGGTCGTCGGTCAGAGCCAGCCGGCGCCACCCGCTGCCGGCCGATGGCGGCGGCTCCAGCCGCACCGCGCCGCCGGTCACGCGTCCGTCAGTGCCGGCAGCACCTCGGCAGCGAACAGGGTCAGGTTCTCCCTGGCCTCGTCGACCGGCATGCCGCCGTAGCTGAACTCACCGATGAACTGGCCGATGTCGAACCGCTCACCCAGGCGGGCGAGTTTGTCGACACACTCCTGCGGCGTGCCGACCACATGCTTGGCCATGAACTGCGAGACGGCGTCGGTCGTCTCCTCCGGATCCGGGTCGGCCGGGGACAGGATCTGGTGGGGGCGGGCCCGGTAGTGGCGGGCGAGTGACTCGACCATTGGCGTCATGTACCGGCGGGCCCGATCGAAGGCCCGCCGCCGATCCGTGTCCACGCAGACGTAGAGATGGGCGCTTGACGGTCCGGGCTGGTGCCCGTTGGTCGCCGCGGCATCCCGGTACGCCCGCAGCAACCCGTCGGTGAATTCCTCGTCGGTCTCCGGCGAGAAGATCAGACGGAGTCCGGCGGCACCGACCAGGGTCGCCGACGCGGAGCTGTGCGCGGCACCGTGGAAGCCGCGCTCGGGCTGGTGCAGCGGCCGGGGCCGGATGGACAGCCCGGCGCAGTGGTAGAACTTCCCGGCATAGTGCAACGGGTCCTCGGTGAGGGCGCGTCGCAGGAAGTCGATGCCCTCGGCCAGCCGGGCATGTCCTTCCTGTGGATCCACCCCGAACCCCGCGTACTCGATCTCACTGCGGCCACGACCGAATCCGATGGTCGTCCGGCCGCCGGAGAGGATGTCCAGGACGCTGATCTCCTCCGCCACCCGCAGCGGGTCGTGCCAGGGTAGGACGAGGATCGCCGTACCGAGTTCGATCCGGGTGGTGCGGGCGGCGACGTACGCCAGCAACTGCAGCGGGTTCGGCACCGGTGAGTGGCCGGTGAAGTGGTGTTCCACGGTCCAGATCGAGTGGAAGCCCAGTGGCTCGGCCAGATCTGCCAGGGCCAGCGAGTCCCGGTAGACCTCGTGATCGGGGCGGTTGCCGGGGTTCATCAACGCCAGACCCATGCCCAGCCTCATAACTGGCCTCCCAGTGTCGCGATAGGTGGAGATGGAGAGTAGGTGGTCACCCGGCCGACTGACCGGCCGGCCGGGAGCCGGCGGCGGCGACCTCGGCGAGCAGGCGGGATCGGATGTGCAGGATCAGGCGCTGGAGCGCGGAGCAGTAGACGCTCGGATTGTCGAGCCCCTGACTCTCGGAGTACCGGTGCGAGACGTGCCCGCCCCGACAGACCTTGACCAGGGCGCAGGCACGGCAGGTGGGACCGAGTCGGGCGATCTCGGCCCGTAGCGGCAACAGCCGCTGGTCGGCCGCCACCACGTCGAGGTCGTCCCGGGCGATGTCGTAACCCAGTTTGGACGCGCCGTCGAAGGCCGTCTTGAGCGTGTCGTCCAACTCCAGCGTGCCGTCGGTCTCCATGACCAGGTACTGGCGGTCGGAGTCGCCGGCGCCGTGCCCCAGCAGTGCCAGCATGATGTCGTCGAAGATGCGTACCCGCATCGGCTCGGCCAGCGACATGACGTGGTCGTAGCAGGCACGTAGCCAGTCGGCGTACTCGTCGACACCACGCACGGGCGGGTTGTCGTGGTTGTTCAGCGGTAGCAGGAAGTCGACCATCGGCGGGCGGAAGGTGGCCAGGTAGTCCACCACCGCACGCGGGTCGGAGGTCGGGTCCACGACGCAGAGGATGCCGGCGAAGATCCGGTCGTACGGCGGCGCCGAGATCTCCTTGAGCTTCTCCGCGACCCGCGCGCCGGTCGGCTGCCCGCGCAGGTCGAGGCGGTACCGATCGTTGATCTCGGGAGGCCCGTCGAGGCTGACGTACAGGGCGATGCCGCGCTCGATCAGCAGGTCGCCGATCGCCGGCTCGAACAGCAACGCGTTCGTCTGCGCCGCTGTGCTGACCGCGACTCCGCTGCCGGCGAAGCTCTCGGTGATGGCCGAGTGGATCAGCTCCAGGTGTCGGCGGCCACCGAGGAACGGCTCGCCGCCGTGGAAGTTGATGTCCACGCGATCCAAGCCGTGCTGTACGGCGTGGTCGCGGATCCGCACCGCCGCGGTCCGGGCGACCTCCTCGCTCATCAGCCGAGGCTGTTGCCGCCAGGACTCGTCGCCGAGGTTGTAGACGTAGCAGTAGGTGCAATTGAGATTGCACCTACTGGCGATCTTCCAGACGTAGGTGTCAAAAGGCATGGTTCTCCTCCCGGCTTCCGCAGGACGAGGGTGATTGCGGACAGGGATTCGTCTATCGCCCGTGCTACCTCGGGGATGCGATCACCCGCACAGGCCACCAACGCGGCCCGGCCGCCGACCTGCGCGGACGGCAACAACCATTGCCCGGGCTCGGCCAACGGGTCGAGGCGCATCACCTCGCGGGGCAACCGTTCCTCGTCGACCACCAGGGCTTCGAATTCGCCCGGCTGGTCCGGATAGACGAACCGGACGGCGGCCGCGCCAAGGCTCCGCGAGGTCAGGTCGGGCCGCCGGCCGAGTGCCACCTCGGCCACGATCACCGCTGGTCGCAGGCCGGTGGCGAGCCCACCCAACTGGGGAATCAGGTCACCGCCCAGCCGCGAGTTGATCTCTACCAGTTCTGGGCCGTTCCGGGTCAGCCGCCACTCGGTGTGGGTCCACCCCTGATCGAAGCCCACTCCGGCGTGCACGTCGCGCAGCCGGCTCAAGAGTTGTTCGTCGCGAAGCAGGGCGTCCCCCGCCTCCACCCAGTGCCCGGTCTCCTCGAAGAAAGGCGGAGGCCCCAGCTCCTTGTGGGCGACGAACAACGGATGTACGACTCCGTCGAAGCACACGCTGTCCACGCTGATCTCGGGACCGTCCAGGTAGGTCTCCAGGACCAACGGCTCGGCCAGGTCGACCCGGACTCCAGGCAACCGCGCGCCGAGCACGTCCGGAAAGACGCGAACCAACTCGTCGGGAGAGCGGACCAGCATCGGACCGACGCTGCCGGCCAGTGCCCGCGGTTTGAGCACCGCCGGATACCCGGTCTGCGACGCTGCCGCCAGCGCCTGGTCGATGCCGGACACCGGCACCGACGCCGGCATCGGCATGCCGTACTCGGACAGCGCCCGCCGGGTCAGATACTTGTCACGGCACACTCTCACCGCCTCCGGGCTGGGACCCGGCAGGCCGAGCGCCCGGGCGGCCCGGGCGGTGGGGTACGCGCTCAGCTCGTCCCAGCTGATCAACGCGTCGACCCCGGCCGCGCCGGCGGCCCGAATCAGCTGCTCCTCGTCGTACGGATCGATGGTCGACTGACCGACCACGTAGCGATCCACCCAGTTCCGCCGCTGGTCGTCGAACGCCCAGACGTCGAACTCCCCCGCCAACGACCTGAGCAGGTACTCCCGCTGAGCCTGCCCCATCGGGCTCACCACCCCGACCAGTGGGCGCGCGTTCATCCTCGATCAACCCCCGCGGTCAACGCCGACGGCGCGCTGCCGTCCTCGACCCGGCGCAGCCAATCGGTCAATTCGTCCAGTCCATCCGTCCAGCACTGTAGCGAATGGACACCCACACCGAGCTTGCGTAAAAGTTCGGGCACCGGAGCCGAACCGCCGGCCCGCAGCGCGTCGATCAGATCACCGGCGTGCCCCGCCGCCGAGAGGTGCCGGGCGGCCGAGAACGCGAGCAACTGCCCTCCGACGTAGCTGTACAGATAGCCGGGCGCATCGACGAAGTGCGGGATCAGCGCCCATCCGTGCCGGTACGTCCCGGGCAGGTCGACCGCGTCTCCGTACAGCTCGGAAAGGCATCCCGACCACATCCGATCGAGGCGGTCCGCGTCGAGTCGACCGTTCGCCCGCACCACCTCGTGCACCTGCTGCTCGAACCGCCAGAGCGCCCGTAGCCGGAAGATCGTCGAGACCGCCCGGTCGAGCAGCCAGTTGGTGATCGCCCCCGACTGGCCCGGTGCCGCACCGCTGCGCACCGCGTACTGGACGACGACGGTTTCCGCCAACAGGGCGATCGTCTCGGCGAAGAGTTCCGGCACCTGGTAGTGATGGATTCCGGCCGCTCGGGCGAGCATGCCGTGCACCCCGTGACCGAGTTCGTGCGCCAGGGTGACCAGATCCTCGACACCGCCGTGCCAGCTCAGCATCACGTACGGGTGCACGGACGGCACGGTGAAGGCGCAGTGGCCGCCGGACCGCCGGCCGTCCTCGGCGCCCACGTCGATCCAGCCCTGCTCGAAGAAGTCGGCGGCGGTACGCCCCAGGAGGGGATCGAGGTCCCCGAAGGCGGCGAGCACCAGGTCCCGGCCGCTGGCCCAGCTCAGCGGTTCCCCGGCGGACGGACCGACCGGCGCCGACCGGTCGTACTCGGTGAGCCGGTCGACGCCGATCAGCCGCGCCCTGTGCCGGTACCAGCGCCGAGCCACGTCGTAGCGCGCGTCGACCGCCCGGCCCAGGGCGTCGACGGCGCTGTCCGGCAGGTCGTTGGCGCTGTTCCGGGCGCTCAACCAGTGTCCGCGCCGGCGCAACCGGTCACTGGCCGCCGCGTGCCGTACCACCGCCGTGAGCACCGTGGCCCGCACCTCGGCGGTGTCGGACAGGGCAGCGGAGATTGCCGTGCCGGCGGCGTGACGCCGGGACCTCAGGCCGGACGCGAGCTCGTTCTGCGCCGCGTCGATCGGTAGCTCCACTTCGCCGACCTCGACGCGCAGCGTGGACACGAGCTGGTGGTGCAGCTGGCGCATGGCGTCGATCCCGGACGAGGCCATTTCGGCCAGGACCCGCTCGGCCTCCTCCCCGAGCCGGGCACCCGCCTCGACCCGCAGCCTCCGCAGCAGTTCCCGGCAGCCGGCCAGCTCCGGCTCCGCCAACAACGACTCGGCCCGGTCCGCCGGCAGCCCGCACCACTCATGGTCGAAGAACGCCAACCGGGACTCGATCTCGCGCGCCCGGTCCTGGACGGCGGCGCATCGGGCCCGCGAACCGGCATCCGCCGGGGCCACCATCAGCGGTAGCTCGACCAGAGCGCGAGCCCGCCCGATCAGATCGTCCACCGTCGCCCGGTGGGCCATGAACCGGGCTATCCGCGTCGCGTCAGCCGTCCAGTCCTGGTCCGGTCTGGCAACCAACTCCGCCGCGTGCCCGCTGGCCCGGTCCAGCAGGTCGTCCGGTCCCATCCGGTGCTCGCCCACCAGGGTCAGGTCCGTCAGATCCCAGTGGAGCGGGCCGTCGGCCGCGTCGTCCACCTCGCTCATCGGCAAGCCTCGGGCAACGGCGAGCCGACCAGCTGGAACGACACGCCGGCAGCCCGGGCCGCCTCGGCGTCGCACGCGGAGTCGCCGACGAACAACGCGGCGGGGACCGGGGTGTCCAGCAGCCGGCAGGCCAGCAGCAACCCTTCGGGGTGCGGCTTGGGTTGCTGGACGTCATCGACGGTGACCACGACGTCGGGCGTCAGCGCGCACCGCCGCAGTGCGAGATCGGTGAACGCCCGCGAGGAGTTGGTCACCACCGCGACCCGACCCCCCTGGCGTTGGATGGAGCGGGCCCGGTCGACCGTCTCCGCACGCGGGGCGATTGATCCGGCGTACGCCGTCATCCGCGCGTCGTAGTGCCGGGTCACCTGCTCAACGGTCCAGTCGGGAAAGAACTCCGCCTGGTCCTCGCGCCCGCTCTGCCCCCAACTGCGGGCCAGGGCGTCGGCGTCGATCTCCCGATGGCCGGACGCCCTGGCGCAGTCGTTCATCAGCACCAGCCAGAACGCGAAGCTGTCCACCAGGACACCGTCGAGGTCGAAGATGACAGCCGTCACGAGAGCCACGCGGCATGGTCGTAACGGCTGTTCGACAACTCGTCGTTGAAGCAGCGGGTCCGCAACAGCAGCCGGCGGTCGTCCGTGAAATCGGTCCGCGCGTGCAGCATCTTCCGGTTCATCAGCACGAGCGCTTCCCCGGCCTCCAGCCGGTAGCGGTACGGGGTGGTGCCGGAGACCGCGTCGAACAGTGCTCCGATCGCCGCGCGCTGTTCCTTCGTCGGCGGCCTGCCGGAGACCTCGCCGGCATCCTGCAGCGAGCCGAGCCGGAACCGGATTCCGTCGCCCGGGAAGAGGATCGGCGCCCGGAGCACCCTCGGCGGATTGCGCAGTTTGCCGCCGAAGAGGAACTGGTCGCGGCCGAGTTCCTCGATCAGGGCGGCACCGCCGGCGGTGGCCCCGATCGTCCGCCGCAGCTCGTCCGCCGGCCAGAACAGGCTCTCCCCACCCTCCTCGGCCGGACGCACACACCACAACAGGACGACGTCCTCGGGCCTCGGCTTCGAGCTCTCGTCGGAGTGGGCCTCACACTCGCCGAGCGAGAAGGTCGGATCCGCGCTGCCCGGTTCGGTGGGCGCGACCATGTCGACGAACACGTTGCTGGTCTCGCTGAACCGGTTGCTGTCCGAGATCCGGCCGAACAGTCCGGTGAGCCGGCGGATGTAGGCACCCCGTTGCGGATCGTCGAGGGTTTCGAAGCCGGTGCCCCGCAGCACGAAGCCGAACGGCGTCCGGTCCAGGGCCGCCAGCCCCTCGCGCTCGGCCCGCCGGTAGTTCGCGGGCACCGTCCCACCGGCCTGGAAGATCTCGATGTCGTGGCGGTCGGCGGCCACGTCGACGATCGGTACCTCGCGGTTCTCCGGCATCACTGCCGCCGGAGGGTGGCCGCGACGTCGTCGATCGCCGTGGCGATCTGATCGACGTCGGACTTGGTGTAACGCTCGTTCCAGGGCAGCACCACCACGCTGGCCCGACCGGCCAGGGTGCCCGGGTACCGCTCCGGCGAGTAGTCCAGAGCCTCCGGTCGGGCCAGGGTGAACGGGTACCGGCTGGTGCCGAACGTCCGCTGATGGGCGATCACGCTCCAGGTCCAGGCTGGCCGCTGGTAGCCGGGTGCCGATCCGACACCCCGCTCGGCGAGTCCCGCGCCGAACGCCGCGCCGCCTCCGTCGAGCACCGCTGGGTCCACCTGGAGCGGGATCTTCCAGTACGAGTGCTGCGCCCCGGGCAGCGGGCCGGGCACCGAGACACCGGCGACCCCGTCCAGGGCCGCGACCAGGCGAGCGGCGTTCTCCCGACGTGCCCGGACCACCTCGGGCAGCTTCTCGAGCTGCGCGACCCCGACGGCACCCTGCAGCTCCGTCATCCGGTAGTTCATCGCCAGGAAGTGGTGCTCGGGCTCCGGATCGGAGTAGATGCGCGCCTTGTTCACGAACTGGTGGGCTCGGGCGACGAGCTGCGCGTCGGCACCGCACACCAGACCACCCTCGCCGGTGGTGATGTGCTTGGTCTGCTGCAGGCTGAAGCAGGCGAGGTCGCCGAGGGTGCCCACCGGCTGGCCCGCCGTCTCGGCGCCGAAGGCCTGGGCGCAGTCCTCCAGCACGTACAGGTTGTGCTGCCGGGCCACCGCGAGGATGCCGGAGACATCGGCCGGATTCCCGAAGAGGTGGGTCACGATCACCGCTCTGGTCTGCGGGGTGATCCGCGCCGCCACCGAGTCGGCGGTGATGTTGAGGGTGTACGGGTCGACGTCGGCGAAGACCGGGATGCATCCCTGCCACAGCACCGGCGCCACCCCGCCGACATCCGTCAACGGCGAGACGATGACCTCGTCTCCCGGTTCGAGATCGAGGGCCGCCACCGCCGTGTGTACCGCGGCGCTTCCCGAGTTGCAGGCGATCGCGCTGCGGCCATGGCCGAGCAGCTCGCCGAAGGCCTTCTCGAAACGGGCGGTCTGGGTGCCGCGCGTGGAGTTGAGCACGCCACTCGCGATGACCTCACCAAGCAGCGCCAGTTCCTCGGCGCCGAGCGTCCGACCGCTGGTGTCCTGGTCGGAGGGGAGCGAAGTCACCGTGCCTCCTCGGAACTGACCGCCGGACCGGTCGCCTCCGCCGGCGCCCCGGACGCGGCGGCCTGGACCACGTAGGTCTCGTGGTACGCCCGCATGGTCTCCTGCAGCGTCGTACGCAGGCTCTTGCGCGGGGTCCAGCCGAGCAGCGCCTTGGCCTTCTCGATGCTGGGCATACGACGGTCGCAGTCCTCGTAGCCCGCCCCGTAGAAGTCGGCCGCGGAGACGTCGTGGATGGGATGTTCGAGATACGTCTTGTCGTCGGTGATCTCGGCGTACACCGTCCGCATGAGTTCCGCCAGCTCGCGAACCGTCACCTCGTTGTCCGGATTGCCCACGTTGAAGAACTGGTTCTGGGAGCGTTCCGGCTGCTGCAGGACGGCCATGACAGCGTCCATGGCGTCGTCGATGGAGACGATCGTGCGACGCGCCCAGCCGCCGTCGACGAGTTGCAGCGGCTTGCGGTCGATCAGGGCCGCCATGAAGGAGGCCAACACCCGCGGCACGCCGTCACCGTCGTGGCCGGGGAGGTAGTCCATCCTGGGCCCGAAGAAGTTGAGCGGGCGGATGACGGTGAACGGCATCCCGCGCTCCCGGTGATACGCGTAGACCAGCCGCTCCACCACCTGCTTGGCGGCCGCGTACGTCCACCGTTGATTCCGGATCGGCCCCATGATGAGGGGAGTCTCGTCCTCCTTCAGGACGTACAGATCCGGATCGTCGAAGGACTCGTCGGGCAGGTAGCTCGAGATCGTCCGCCCATAGATCTCGCTGGTCGAGAAGTGGATCAGCCACTTCCGCTGCTCGGCGCACATCCGCAGGACCGGCTGGAGGTCGAAGAGGTTGGCGTCGAGGACGCGAAGCGGCTCGGTGTTGTATTCGGCGGGGTTGCAGATCGCTGCGAGATTGATCACCACGTCAGCGGACGCGACCTGTTCCTCGAGTCGCTGACGGGCGTACGTCGAGCCGATGTTCGACTCTTCGAAATTCAGCGCCGGATTACCCAGGTGATGCTCGATCTTCCGATGTTCGAGATCCCACCCGAAGATCTTGTTGCCCGGTTCTCTCAGAAGTCGATCCAGCAGATGACTACCTATATATCCGCCACATCCGAGAATCACGATGTTACCAATTGGCATGAGCGGACACCCCCTAGCCGAAAATGGTTCAGCAAAAGAAGATCTCAGGGTGGATGGGGTCGTAAACGAATCCATCCACCCTGAGATACGACGACCGAGCCGACGTTACGAGGACATCGTGTGCTCGGCGATCGAGCCCTTCGGCGGCGAGGTGTAGGTGCCACCGAGGTGGCTGGCCAGCCGATTGGTCACCGCGTGGTTGATGAGGTCCTTCAGGGAGTTGTTCTCCAGGCTGCTGATGTCGCTGATGCTGATTTCTTCGATGTCAGCAACAGTCAGCGCCTGAACTGCGTTGTACCACTCGTCGGGAGCCACTTTGGCTTCGATGTCTCGGACCACCTGAGGAAGCATGCCAGTCCCTTCGGGAGATCGGTTGGTTTCGACACGTTAACACCGGCCAAGGAAACGCGTCAATGCCACGTCTGCGAATCCCCACAGCTCAGATTCGCACGCTTTTGGTCCGTTATGCGAGCGACCGCCGACGATGATGTATAATCACTGAGCGGAACGGAGAGAGGCAGACCAGTTGCGTGGTTGCCCGACGATCCTCGTCAATATCGGACACCGTGACCGACTCCGGCTCGGCCGGCCGCACCTGGGCGCGTGGACGGTGGACGCGCCGGCGACGACCGGCCACGAGATGCCGTGGTCGCGGGCCACCTGCGCGATCGTGGGGGCCGGCGGGCGGCAGGCTGATTCGGTCGTCGGGAACAAATCGGATCGCTGGTTGCCGGCCCCCGCCGTACGCTGCGCCAATGCTGCTACGCATGTCGACCCTGCTGCTCCGGACCCTGCGCGAGGACCCGGCGGACGCGGAGGTGCCGAGCCACCGGCTCCTGCTGCGCGCCGGCTACGTCCGTCGCGCCGCCCCGGGCGGCTACACCTGGCTGCCGCTGGGCAAGCTGGTGCTGGACCGGGTCACCGAGGTGGTCCGACAGGAGATGGCGGCGATCGGCGACCAGGAGGTGCACTTCCCGGCGCTGCTGCCGGCCGAGCCCTACCGGACCAGCGGCCGGTGGACGGAGTACGGCGACGACATCTTCACCCTCGCCGACCGGCGCGGCGCGGAGCACCTGCTCGCGCCCACCCACGAGGAACTGGCCGCGCTGCTGGTCAAGGACCTGTTCAGCTCCTACCGGGACTTCCCGGTGACGCTCTTCCAGATCCAAACGAAGTTCCGCGACGAGGCCCGGCCCCGGGCCGGCCTGCTGCGCGGGCGCGAGTTCCTGATGAAGGACGCCTACTCGTTCGACCTCGACGAGGCGGGCCTACAGGCCGCGTACGAGCGGCACCGGGGCGCGTACCGGCGGATCTTCGACCGGCTCGGGCTGGAGCACACGATCGTGCGCGCGACGTCCGGGGCGATGGGCGGCTCGGCGTCGGAGGAGTTCCTGGCGGCCACGCCCGTCGGCGAGGACACCTTCGTCGGCTGCACCGCCTGCGACTACGCGGCCAACACCGAGGCGGTGACCACGCCCGCCCCGCCGGCCGGCGACCCGGACGCGCAGCCGGCGGCCGAGGTGCACGACACCCCCGAGACCCCGACCATCGCCAGCCTGGTCGCCTTGGCCAACGCCCGAAGCCTGCGCGACCGGGCCGACTGGACCGCCGCCGACACCCTGAAGAACGTGGTGCTCGCCCTGCGCCGCCCCGGCGCGGAGACCACCGAGCTGCTGGTGGTCGGGCTACCCGGCGACCGCGAGGTCGACCTGAAGCGGCTCGGCGCGGCCGTCGCCCCGGCCACGGTGGACGTCTTCGACGGCTGGGACGACCACCCCGAGTTGGTCCGGGGCTACCTCGGCCCGCAGGTCATGGCGAAGCTCGGCATCCGCTACCTGGTCGACCCCCGGGTGGTGCCGGGCAGTGCGTGGCTGACCGGCGCGAACGAGCCGGGCCGGCACGCGACGGGGGTGGTCTGCGGCCGGGACTTCGTCCCGGACGGCACGATCGAGGCGGCCGAGGTGCGCCCCGGCGACCCCTGCCCGGCGTGCGGCACCGGCGAGCTGACCATGCGGCGCGGCATCGAGATCGGACACATCTTCCAGCTCGGTCGCCGCTACACCGACGCGTTCGCCGTCGACGTGCTCGGCCCCGCCGGCAAGCCGGTCCGGCCGACCATGGGCTGCTACGGGATCGGGGTGTCCCGCGCGGTCGCCGCGATCGCCGAACAGCACCACGACGAGCGGGGGCTGGTCTGGCCGGAGGCGGTCGCGCCGTGCGACGTACACCTGGTGGCCGCCGGGAAGGGGCCGCAGCTGGAGGCGGCGCTGGAGCTCGGCCGGCGGCTCGCCGCCGCCGGCCTGCGGGTGCTCGTCGACGACCGGACGCACGTCTCCGCCGGGGTGAAGTTCACCGACGCCGAGCTGATCGGCATCCCGCGCGCCGTCGTGGTCGGCCGCCGTCTCGCCGAGGGGTACGTGGAGCTGCGCGACCGGGCGTCCGGCGAGCGCGACGAACTGCCGGTCGACGAGGTGGCTGACCGACTCGTCGAACGGGTACACCGGGAGCGCGGGAGCGTGGTGTAGCGAACGTGTCACGGGGTACCGCAGTCCGATCGGCGCAAGTGTTCTGGAGGCTCTCATGACCGGTTACCGGGTCAGCGACGTGATGACGAAGCAGGTCATCTACCTGCCCGCCGAGACCAACCTGGACGAGGCGGCCCGGGTGATGAAGGAGGCGGACATCGGCGACGTGGTGGTGACCGACGGCGCCACCCTCGCCGGCATGCTCACCGACCGGGACATCGTCGTACGGGCGGTGGCCGAGCGCAGCGACCCGGCCACCACCACGATCGGCTCGATCATCACCCGTGAGGTGGTGATGATCGAGCAGCACTCGACCGCGGCCGAGGCGGCGGCCCTGATGCGGGAGCGGGGCATCCGGCGGGTGCTGGTCTGCGACAGCGAGCGCAAGCTGGTCGGCATCGTCTCCCTCGGCGACCTCGCGATGCAGCTCGACCCCCAGTCGGCGCTGAGCGAGATAAGCGAGCAGGCGCCCACCGTCTGAGGTGTACGGAAGGGCCCTTCCCCAGGTTCCCGGTAGCGGAGGGGTCCCTTCCCGACGGCGGTAGCCTCGGGGCATGTCATCCATGCCGGCCAGGCTTTCCGAGATCGTCGACGAGTTCGCCGCCGCGCCCCGCGACGTGGTGCTGGAGATGCTGCTGGAGTACGCCGACGTCGTCCCGCCGCTGCCCGCCGGCTCCGCCGACCGGGAGGGCATGGAGCAGGTGCCGGAATGTCAGACGGCGTTCTTCCTGCGCGCCCGGGTGACTCCGGAGAAGACGGTGGAGACCCTCTTCGACTGCCCGCCGGAGGCGCCGACCACGCGCGCGTTCGCCGGCATCCTCGCCGAGGGGCTGGCCGGGGCGAGCGCGGACGAGGTGCTCGCCGTGCCCGACGACCTCTACCAGCGGATGGGGTTGGCCCAGGCGATCAGCCCGCTGCGGGTGCGCGGCGGCACGGCCATCCTGGCCCGGCTCAAGCGCCAGGTCCGGGAACAGACCAGCTAGACGGAGGGTTGTCACCCGACATGGAGATCGAGATCTACGCCGACGTCGTGTGCCCCTGGTGCTACATCGGCAAGCGGCGGCTGGAGCAGGCCCTGGAGTCGTACGACGGTGAGGTGACCGTCCGCTACCGGCCGTTCCAGCTCGATCCGTCGCCGGTGGCGCAGCCGCGTCCGCTGGTGGAGGCGATGGCCGCGAAGTTCGGCGGGCCGGACCGGGTCCGGCAGATGTTCGGTCAGGTGACGGAGGTGGCGGCCCAGGTCGGCCTGAAGCTCGACTTCGACCGCGCGGTCGCCGCGAACACCTTCGACGCGCACCGCCTGGTCGCCTGGGCCACCGACCGGAGGCGCGCCGCCGAGATGGTCGACGCACTCTACCGTGCCCACTTCACCGACGGCGTCGACGTGGGCTCCCGGGACGCGCTCGCCGGGCTCGCCGCCGAGGTGGGCCTGGACGCCACCGAGGCCCGCCGCTTCCTCGACTCCGACGAGCGGGTGGCGGAACTCTCCGACGAGCTGGCCACCGCCCGGCAGATCGGGGTGACCAGCGTGCCCACCTTCGTGCTGGCCGGCCGGTACGCGGTCACCGGCGCCCAGGAGCCGGAGACGCTCCTCGCCGCCCTGGCCGAGGTGGGCCGCCGCGAGGCCGCAGCCGGCTGAGCCGGCCCGCAGGCGACGACGGCGGGGTCGACCACCGGCCACTTACATCGACGCGCGCGATGTTTCACGTGCAACGGTATCGACGTCGGTGAACGGTCAGGCCGGCCTGGCCAGCCCCTCCACCACGCGCGCGCCGGGCAGGGCGCCGAGCGCCGGCCCGGGCAGCGCGATCTTGCTGTGCCGTACGCCCGACCCGATGATCACGTGCGGGGCGGCGATGACGCGCGCGTCGACGAGGATCGGCCACTGCTCGGGCAGCCCGATCGGGGTGATGCCGCCGTACTCCATTCCGGTCAGCTCCACCGCCTCGGCCATCGGCGCGAAGCTCGCCTTCCGCACGTCGAGCGCGCGCCGGGCCACGCCGTTGACGTCGACGCGGGTGGTGGCGAGCACGACGCAGGCCGCGTAGCGCACGACCCCCTCACGCTTGCCGGCCACCACGACGCAGTTGGCCGACTCATCCAGCCCCACCTCGTACGCGGCGCAGAAGGCGGCGGTGTCGGCCAGCTCGGCGTCGATCGGCGCCACCAGCACGTCGTCCACGTCCACCGGCGCCTCGGCGGGCCACTGCCCGACGGCGGCGGCGACCGGCGGCGCCAGCAGGTCGAGCCGGCTGCGGGCAGGTTCGGTCTTCAGCGTCCCCATCACGCCTGCGATCCTCGCACCCGGCCACACCCGGGCCGCCGGCACACCGTCGACGGCCGGAAACGTCGGCGGCAGGGGGTCACCCCTATCGATCCGGAGACGGGTGCCGGCGGCGTGTGGGGGCCGGCGATGCCGGGTACCGGCGCCGACATGAGTGATCTTCCGCTGCACATCCTGACCGACGCCGGCTTCACCACCGACGAGGCGAACTCCATCGTCGACCACCTCCTGAAGGGTGTGGACACCCACGACGGCAGGGGCGAGACCGACCGGATCGACGTCGAGGCGCTCCCCCCGGAGAAGAAGGCCGCCATCGACAAGTTCAACCTCGCCGTGGCCGCCGACTTCTAGCCACCCGGCGCACCGGCCCCGTCCCGGACCACCGGGACGGGGCCGGCCGGGCCAGCCGCCGCCCAGTTGGAACGGGCCAGCCGCGGCCAGACCGGGCCAGCCGCAGAGCGGGCCGGGCGCCGGCTCGGCCAGCCGCAGAGCGGGCCGGGCCGAGGGCCACCGCAGGGTGGCGCCGGTCAGTTGCCCGTGAGGAAGCCGTTGTCGCGCAGCAGGGCGCGGTCCCGTACGGCGGCCAGTTCCTCGGCCCGCTCGGCCTGGACCCGGCGCACCTCCATCTCCTCCAGGGCGTGGCGGATGGCGAGCCGGATCACGCCGTAGAGGAAGACGAAACCGGCGACGTACAGGATGACGGTGGCGACCATGGCGAACATGGCGTCACGGTAGGCCGGACGTGAACGCGGGAGCCGTTCATCTTGCGTCGGTTCCCCCGTACGTGTCGGCGAGGTGGTCGGCCCACGTCCGGGTGCCCGTCGGGGTCGCCCCGGTGACCAGGCCGCCCGAGCGCAGGGCGCGGCCCAGCCGGCCGGGTATCCGCACCGGCAGCAGCGGGCGACGGGACCGCCGGGCGGCCGTCCACGCGCGGGCCGCCTCGTCGAAGCGGAGGACCTCCGGGCCGCCGTACTCCTCGATGCCGCGTAGCGGGCCGGCGGTGAGCCGGCGCACGAGGTGGTCCGCGACCTCGCCGGGATCGACCGGCTGGGCGAGCACGGCCGGGTCGCCGACGACCGGGCCGAGGCGGCTCGCCCCGCGCAGCATCCCGTCGAGGAACTCCGGGAACTGGGTCGCCCGCAGTACGGTCCACGGCACCGGCCCGGCCGCCACGACCTGCTCGGCGGCGAGCTTGTGCCGGTAGTAGGGAATCGGCACCCGGTCCACCCCCACGATCGAGACGTAGACCAGGTGCCGTACGCCCTCCTGCCCGGCGGCGACGACCAGCCGGCGGGTGCCGAGCACGTCGACCCGGTGGGTCTGCCGCCCCCGGTTGGGCGACGATGCCAGGTGCAGGACGGCGTCCACGCCGGACACCGCCTCGACCAGCCCTTCCCCGGTGGCCAGGTCGACCACCACCCACCGCGCCGACCGGTCGGTACGCGCCCGCCGGCTCGTCGCCCGGACCTCCCAGCCCTCGGCACGCAGCCGGGGCAGCACCACCCGCCCGAGCCGACCGCCCGCCCCGGTGACCAGCACCCGCATGGTTCCCTCCCTCTCCGGCCGCCGCACCTCCGCCGCGCGACAGTGGGCAGACGGCACCCGACCCGCGCGTGTGACCGACTGTGCGGCGCCTCACGGCGGCCCATCACCACGGCCATCGGGAGGATGGTCAGGAGCCCATCGTCCCGGGCCGGCGGCCGTCACCGGCCCGAATCGGCACACCCGCCCACCCGCGGCGGTGGGGCGGTCAGCCGGCGCGGATCCCGGGCACGCCGGGCACCACCCGACCGGCGAGTACGACGCCCAGCACGGCCAGGCCGGAGGTCACCGCGAGCGTGCCGGCGTAGCTGGCCGGCCCCGGGGCCGCGCCGGCGGCGAGCACGGCGCCGGTGAGCGCCAGCACGGTCGCCGCGAAGAGCGAGTCGCCCAGTTGCAGCGAGGAACTGTTGCGCCCCTGCTCGCCGGGCGCGGACAGCTCCAACGTCAGCACCGACAGCGACGGGTAGAGCAATCCCATGCCGAGGCCGGCGCCGGCCCAGCCGAGCACGCCCACCCAGACCGGCACGGCCGGCGCGACGGCGAGTGTGACCACTGCCGTACCGGCCGCGATGCACGTCAGTCCCGCCCTCGGCAGGGTGGCCCGGGAGCGCGGGGCGGGCATCCGACCCTGCAACCAGGAACCGGCCGACCAGGCGAGCGCGCCGGTGGTCAGGACCAGGCCGGCGGCGGTCGGCGACAGCCCGCGCTCCCGGGAGAGCATCAGCGGGATCACCACCTCGGCGCCGACGAACGCCGCCGAGGCGAGGCCGCGCAGCCCGACCACCGTCGGCAGGCCCCGGCCGGCGCGCAGGAACCCGGCCGGCAGCAGCCGGGGCGCGCAGACCAGCAGCCCCGCCAGCGCCAGGGCCACCAACCCGACGGCGGTGGCGCCGCGCTGCTGCCCCCCGATGTGCAACAGTGCGGCGCTCACCCCCGCCCCACAGGCCCAGCCGATCCGGGCCGCCGCGCCGGACGGCAGCCCGGTCGCCGTGGTCGCGCCGACCGCCCGCAGGCCGGGGTGGATCAGCAGCACCGCCGGCACCGCCACCGCCGGCACCGCCAGGAAGACCCAGCGCCAGCCGAGGTGCTCCACGATCAGGCCGGCCAGCGCCGGCCCGACCAGGGACGGTACGACCCACGCGGCGGCGAACGCCGCGAAGATCCGACGGTGCAGCACCTCCGGGTACGCCTGCCCGACGATCACGTACAGCGCCACGGAGAGCAGCCCGGAGCCGAAGCCCTGCACGATCCGGCCGGCCACCAGGACGCCCATGCTGGTGGCGCTGCCGGCGAGCACCAGCCCCAGCACGAACCAGACGAGCCCGTGCCACATCGGGGCCCGGGGGCCCCGGGAGTCGCACCAGATGCCGGAGGCGACCATGGCGAGCACCCCGGCGGCGAACGGTCCCCCGAAGGCGATCCCGTAGAGGGCCAGCCCGTCGAGGCTGCGGGCGACGGACGGCATGGCGGTGCCCACCGCCAGCGCCTCGAATGCGAGCAGCGAGATCAGCGCCACGCTGCCCACCGTCATCGCCCGCAGCCGGGGTGCGAAGAGCCCCGCCTCCCCGACGTCCGGGGCGACGGGCGCCGCCGTGTCGGTCACCTCCGGCCCGCCGGGCGCGGCAGGCACAGCGGTCGGTGGCCAGGGCGGGCCCGCGGGTACGGCGTACCCGCCTCGGCGCGGAGCAGTTCGATCAGCATGAGGTCAGCCTGGGACCTCAATCCGGGTTGAGGTCAAGGGTGACCCGCCTCTCTCCGGCCCTCCTATCTCCGGCCCTCCGAAGCCGACGGACACCCTCGGACACGACGGCCGCACGGGAGAAACCTCCGCCGCCCGGGGGCATAACCGACTACCCACCGGGAAGCCAGGCCGCCGGAGCGCAGGCGTGGGAGGCGTGATGGCGTACGGCGGGAGCAGCGGTGGCGAGGGGCCTGACCGGCGCCTGTCCGGTCGTACGCCTCGATGATCTCCCTGGGCCGCGCGGCCGGCCGGCTCCTTCCGGCGGTCCCGGTGCCGCCGGTCGTCGGTGAGGCGTCCCGGAACGTCGGCGCCGTCGCCGCCCGGCTCGCGCGGGTCGCGGGACTGAGCCGACGCCGGGTCTGGTCCCGCCCCGGCCGGCACCACATCGAGGTGCTCGGGGTCTGCCAGGACGGCGGCGACGTCCTCGCGCGGCAGGTCGAGGCGGCGCTGGAGCGGATGCCCGGCGTCGAGTGGGCCCGGGTCAACGCCCCGTCCGGCCGGGTGGTCGTCGCCGTCGGTACGCCAGAGCCCGCCCTGCGCGACCTCATCGCGACCGTCGCCCGCACCGAACGCACCTGCCCCCACGAGCCGGACCCGGAGATCCCGCCGCCACACCCACCCGAGGAGGGACCCCGCACACCGCGCACCCTCGGCGGGCTGGCCTCCGACGCCCTGGGCCTGACCCTCTCCGCCGCCACCCGGATCCTGCCGTTCACGCCGGTGCCCGGGGAGGTGGCCGGGCTGCTCGGCGCGGTCGACCTGCATCCGAAGCTGCACGCGCTGGCGGACCGTGGGCTGCGCGCCGACCCGCGAGCCGACCTGCTGTTCCCGCTCGCCGAGGCGGTGGTGCAGGGCCTCACGGGCAGCTGGACCGGGCTCGTGCTCGACGGCGCGCACCGGGTGGTGCAGTGGGGCGAGGCGCGCGCCCAGCTCCGCGCGTGGGCACAGGCCGAACCTCGGCTGACCGGGCATCCGGAGCGGGCCGCCGCCCCCGCGCCGAAGATCGAGCGCCCCCGGCCGAAGCCGGACGGCCCCGTCGAGAAGTACGTGTCCCGGACGCTCGACGCGGGCGCCGTCGCGGCGGCCGCCGCGACGCCGGTCGTGGGTGGAAAGCGGGCCGCCGCGCTGGGCCTCTCCACGCTGCCGAAGGCGCCGGGCAGCGGCCGCGAGGGTTACGCCGCGCAGCTCGGCCTGATCCTCGCCCGGCGCGGGGTCATCGCGATGGACCGCAGCGTGCTGCGCGAACTGGACCGGATCGACACCGTCCTGCTGGACGCCGCCGTGCTCGGCTCCGACCGGGGAGCGCTGGCGGACCTGGCGCCGCTCGCGGGGGCGGACACCGGGCGGGTGGCGGCGCGCGCGTTCGCCCTCTTCGACCCCGCCGCGCCCCGGGAGCCACGGCACGCCGACGGCTGGCGGCTCGGGCCGCTGGACGCGCTGGACGTCGAGGACCCGGGCGACACCACCGACAGCCGGCGGCTGCGCGACGCGGGCGGACTGCTGCTCGGCCTGGCCGACGGCGGCACCCTCGCCGCCGTGCTGCGGGTCGAACCGGAGCCGGCGCCGGGCGTCGACGCCCTGCCGGCCGCCGCCCGCCAGGCCGGCCTGCGGCTGGTCGTGGCCGGCGACGACGAGCAGCGGTACGGCTTCGCCGACGCCCACCTGCCGGGCCGCGACCGGCTGGCCGAGTCGGTGCGTGACCTGCAACGCGACGGGGCGATGGTGATGGTGGTCTCCGCCGACCGCGCCGCGCTCGGCGCCGCCGACTGCGGACTGGGGCTCAGCGGCCCCGAGGAGCTGCCGCCCTGGGGGGCGCACCTGCTGGTCGGCGCCGACCTGCGGGTCGCGGCACTGCTCATCGAGGCGGCGGGGGTGGCCCGCCGGATGGCCCGGCAGAACATCGGCCTGGCCATGGCCGGCACCGGCCTCGGCGCGCTGAACGCGCTCACCGCCCCCCGCGCACGGCTGCCCGGACGCGCCGTCGTGGCCGTGAACGGGGCGGCCGCGCTGGCCTTCGCCCACGGCGTACTGCGGGCGCACCGGCTGCCCGACCGGACGGACGGCCCGACCCCGGCCGTCACCGCCTGGCACCTGATGCCGTCCCCGACCGTGCTCGACCACCTCGACACCGGCCCCGACGGGCTGACCACCGCCGAGGCCGAGCGCCGCCGGGGCGACCGGAGCGTAAGGCCCGACGGACCCACGGGGCTGCTGCGCGCCTTCGTCGACGAGCTGGCCAACCCGCTCACCCCCGTACTGGCCGCCGGGGCGGTGCTCTCGGCCACCTTCGGCTCGCCCGTCGACGCCGCCCTGGTCGGCGGCGTGGTCGGCGGGTCGGCGCTGCTCGGGGCGGTGCACCAGCACAGCACCGAACGGTCGCTGGCCGAGCTGCTGTCCCGCTCGGCGGTCACCGCCCGCGTACGCCGCGACGGCACGGAACGGACGCTGCCGGCCGAGGAGCTGGTGCCCGGGGACGTCGTCCTGCTCGAATCGGGCGACGCCGTACCGGCCGACTGCCGGGTGCTGGAGTCGGCCGGGCTGGAGATGGACGAGTCCTCGCTCACCGGCGAGTCGCTGCCGGTCACCAAGACCGACCAGCCGGTGGTCGCCGCCGCCGTCGCCGACCGGCGCTCGATGCTCTACGAGGGCACCAGCGTCGCCGCCGGAACCGGGACGGCGGTGGTGGTCGCGACCGGCGCGGACACCGAGGCGGGACGGAGCCTGGCGATGGCCCGGCAGGCCCCGCCGTCGAGCGGCGTGGAGGCGCGGCTGGGCCGGTTGACCCGCGCGGCGATCCCGCTGGCCGCCGGCTCGGCGGTGGCGGTGGCCGGCGCGGGGCTGCTGCGGGGCGTACCGCTGGCCCAGACCGCCGCGACCGCCGCGAACCTGGCCGTCGCGTCCGTGCCGGAGGGGCTGCCGTTCCTGGTCAGCGCCGCGCAGCTGGCTGCCGCACGGCGGCTGGCGGAGCACGGCGCGCTGGTCCGCAACCCACGCACCATCGAGGCGCTCGGGCGGGTGGACGTGCTCTGCTTCGACAAGACCGGCACCCTCACCGAGGGCCGGCTGCTGCTCGCCGGGGTCGGCGACGACGGCCGGTACGCACCCGTCGACCGGCTCGACGACGTCCTGCGGGACACCCTCGCGGCGGCGCTGCGCGCCACCCCCGGCGCCGACGAACCCCACGACCTGGCCCAGCAGACCGACCGCGCGGTCCGCTCCGGCGCCCAGGCGGCGGGCGTGACCGAGCAGACCGGCGCCGGGGGATGGGAGCCGGTCGGCGGGCTGCCGTTCGAGCCGTCCCGGGGCTACCACGCCACCGTCGGCCGGGCCGGGGACCGGCTGCTGCTCAGCGTGAAGGGGGCCCCCGAGTCGGTGCTGCCCCGGTGCTCCGGCCGGCGTACGCCCGGCGGCGAGGACGAGCCGCTCGACGACGAGGGGCGCGCCGGGCTGCACGCCATGCTCGCCGACCGGGCGGGGGCGGGGCACCGGATCCTCGCCGTGGCCGAGTGCCCGGCCTCCTCGCCCGACGTCACGGACGGGCAGGTGCGCGACCTGACCTTCGTCGGCTTCCTGGCTCTCGCCGACGGGGTACGCGAGAGCGCCGCGCCCGCCGTGCGCCGCATCCGCCAGGCCGGCGTGCACACCATCATGATCACCGGTGACCATCCGGCGACCGCCGAGGCGATCGCGGCCACCATCAGCGACCACGAGGACCAGCGGGTCGTCACCGCGACGGAACTCGACCAGCTCGACGACGAGGCCCTCGGCGCGCGGCTCGCCGCCACGGACGTGGTGGCCCGGTGCACCCCGGCGCACAAGGTCCGGATCATCCAGGCGTTGCGCGCGTGCGGGCGTACGGTCGCGATGACCGGCGACGGCGCCAACGACGCCGCAGCGATCCGGCTGGCCGACGTCGGCATCGCCCTCGGTCAGCGGGGCACCCCGGCGGCCCGGGCGGCAGCCGACCTGGTGGTCACCGACGACCGGCTGGAGACCATCATCGCCACCCTGGTCGAGGGCCGGGCGATGTGGTCCTCCGTACGCCACGCGCTCAGCATCCTGGTCGGCGGGAACCTCGGCGAGATCGCGTTCAGCGTGCTGACCGCCGCCGCCACGGGCCGCTCGGCCCTCACCGGCCGGCAACTGCTCCTGGTCAACCTGCTCACCGACCTGGCACCGGCGCTGGCGATCGCGATCCGCCCACCCGCGGCGGACCACGCCGACGGCCTGCTCCGGGAGGGCCCCGACACCTCGCTGGGCGAGCCGATGACCCGGGAGATCGGGCTGCGCGCCGCCGCCACGACGCTGGGCGCCACCGCCGGCTGGACGCTGGCCCGCTACACGGGGCGACGCCGGCGGGCGGGCACCGTCGCGCTGGTCTCGCTGGTCGGCACCCAGCTCGGGCAGACGGTGCTGGCCGGCGGCACCAGCCCGGCCGTACTGGCCTCCACCGCCGCGTCGCTCGGGGTGCTGACGGTGGTGGTCCAGACGCCCGGGGTCAGCCACTTCTTCGGCTGCACGCCCCTCGGCCCGGTCGGCTGGACCATCGCGACGGGCTCCGCGCTCGGCGCCACCTTCGCGAACGGCGCGCTCACCCGCCTCGTAGGGCGCCTGCCCGGCTCCGGGTCCGGCGCGGACGGCGAACCGGCGTGACCGCGCCCGGCGTACGCGGGCGACCAGCACGCCGTGGCCCCGGCCGGAATGGGCCCGCCGATCACGGGTAGGGCTACCGGTGGAGGTGCACATGTCGACGACGCAGCCCGAGGTCACGTTCATCGGCACCGCCACCACGGTGCTGCGGATCGGCGGGTTCACCCTGCTCACCGACCCGAACTTCCTGCACCGGGGCCAGCGCGCGTACCTGGGCAAGGGGCTCTGGTCGCGCCGGCGCACCGACCCGGCGCTGCGGATCGCCCAGCTGCCGTCGCTGGACGCGGTCGTCCTCTCCCACCTGCACGGCGACCACTTCGACCGCGTGGCCCGCCGGGAACTCGACCGGGAGCTGCCGATCGTCACCACCCCCGCCGCCGAGCGCAAGCTGCGCCGTTGGGGCTTCCGGGCCGCCGAAGGGCTGCCCACCTGGAACTCCCGGGAGCTGCGCCGCGACGGCGAGACGCTACGCCTGACCTCGATGCCGGGCAGGCACGGGCCCGGCGCGCTGGACCTGCTGCTGCCCGACGTGATGGGCACGATGATCGACCTGGAGCGCGACGGCAGCCGCCGGTTCCGCCTCTACGTCACCGGCGACACGCTCAACCGGCCGATGCTGGCCGAGATACCCGAGCGGTACCCGGACATCGACGCCATGCTGATCCACCTCGGCGGCACCCGGATCGCCGGGCTCCTGCTCACCATGGACGCGCGCCAGGGCACCGACCTGGTCGAGCTGGTCCGGCCGAAGCTCACCGTGCCGATCCACTACGACGACTATCCGGTGTTCCGCTCGCCGCTGGGTCACTTCGTGGCGGAGGTACGGCGGCGCGGCCTGGCCGGGAGCGTCCGCACCATCGCCCGCGGCGAGACCGTCCCGCTGACCCCGCCCGACTGAGCCGCCGACCCGCCGGGTCGACGGACCCGCGTACGCCGATCGCCGCCTCCCGGCCCGGGGCCGGAGGGCGGCGATCGGTCGTGACGCGCGGTCAGACGCGCTCGGAGATGGCCTCGATGAGGTCACCCACCGGGCGCTCGGGCAGGGAGCGGGCCACGTCGGCGACGGCCACGATGCCGACGAGCTCGTGCCCGTCGATCACCGGCAGCCGGCGTACCTTGTGCTCGCTCATGGTCCGCAGGATCTCCGCCGCGTCGTCGTCGGCCCCGATCGTCACCGCCTCGCCCTGGGCGAGCTCACCGGCGGTGACGCGACCCGGGTCGCGGCCCTCGGCGAGGACCTTCACCACGATGTCGCGGTCGGTCAACATGCCCTTGAGCCGGTTGTCGTCCCCGCAGATCGGCAGCGAGCCGACACCCAACTGGGCCATCTGCTTCGCGGCCGTCCTGAGGTCGTCCTGCTCACGGATGCAGGTCACGTCGTTCGTCATGATCTCGCGTGCGGTCGGCATTGGCTGACACCTCACTTCCAGGGGGTCGTTGCCGTTTCTCCTACCCCCGGCCTCCCCGCCCATGCACACGGAAGGAACCGCCGGCACCGACAGCCGACGTTGGACGCCGTCGCAGCCCGCGGGAGCCGCCGCCGCCTGACGCCGGGTGCCCGCCTCACGCCGCCGGGTGCCAGGTGGCGGCGGCGCGGCGCAGCCGATCGTTGACCGCGCGGCCGACGCCCACCTCGGGGACCGGCTCGACCAGGATCTCGCCGACCCCGGCGCCGTCCAGCTCGTGCAGCGCGTCGAACAGCCGCGCGGCGGCCTCGGTCAGGTCACCGGCGCCCGAGAGCACCTCCACCGCCGCCCAGTCGCCCGCCGGCCGGTCCCGGAAGGCCAGGAAGCCGCGCCGGACCCCGTCGGCCGCCGGCGGCTCGCCGCCCGACGCCAGCCGCAGCGGCGTACGCGGGGCGTAGTGCGCCGCCAGCGTGCCGGGCGCGACGGGCTGCCCCGAGCTGCCCGGGCGTACGGTCACCGGGCCCACGGCCTCCTCCAGCGCCTCCACGGGCAACGCGCCGAGGCGCAGCACCACCGGCCGCCCGTCCCGGGCGTCCACGATCGTCGACTCGATGCCGCACCGCGTCGGCCCCCCGTCGAGCACCACGTCGACGGCGGCGCCCAGCCCTCGCACCACATGCTCCGCCCGCGTCGGGCTGAGCTGGCCGAACCGGTTCGCGCTCGGCGCCGCCACCGGCACCCCGGCCTCGGCGATCAGCGCCCGCGCGTACGCGTTGTCGGGCACGCGGACCGCCATCGTCGGCAGCCCGGACGTGACGATCGGCGGGATCGCCGCCGGCCGGTCCACGATCAACGTGAGCGGCCCGGGCCAGAAGCGCTCGGCCAACGCCGCGACCGCCGCCGGCACGGCCCCCACCAGCTTCTCCAGCTCGGCGGCGTCGGCGAGGTGGGTGATCAGCGGGTCGAAACTGGGGCGCGCCTTCGCCTCGAAGATCCGGGCGGCGGCACGGGCGTCCAGCGCGTTCGCGCCCAGCCCGTAGACGGTCTCGGTGGGGAAGGCCACCAGCCCGCCGGTACGCAGGACGGAGGCCGCTTCGGCGATGCCGCTGTCGGCCGGGAGCACGCGTGGGGATCCGGTGGTCACGCCTCCGACGCTAACCTGCCGGGGCGGGCGGCTCGTGGGCGGCCGTGCGGGTCCGTACGCGTCGGCGGTGCCCCGCGTCGGGCGTGACCGGACCAGGAAGGATCGTGCCGTGTCCAACGACCGTCTGCTGCGCATCCACAGCGCCGAGTTCCAGGCCATGGCCGAGCGGGTCCTGCGGGTCACCGAACTCACGTCCCGCCTGAACGTCCTGCCCTTCGAGGACGAGGCGGGCAAGGCCGCGCTCTTCGAACGGATCCTCGGCAGGCCGCTGCCGAGGAGAGTCACGATCTATCCACCCTTCTACACCGACCACGGCCTCCGCCTGGACCTCGCGGAGCGCGTCTTCATCAACCAGAACTGCACGTTCCTGGACTACGCGGGCATCCGGCTCGGTGCGGGAGTGATGGTCGGACCGAAGGCCACCTTCATCACCGTCGGCCACCCGGTCGATCCGGCGCAGCGGCGGGGCTGGCTCAGCGGCGCCCCCATCGACGTGGCCGAGAACGTGTGGATCGGCGCCGGTGCCACGATCCTCCCCGGCGTCAGCATCGGCCGCGACGCCGTGGTCGCCGCCGGCTCGGTCGTGGCCGAGGACGTACCGCCGGCCAGCCTGGTGACGGGCCGCAAGGCGACGGTGCATCGACAGTGGTGACACCCGTCCCGGTACGCGAGGATGGCGCCATGCTTCGTACCCCTCGGGCTCTCCTGCTGGACTTCGGCGGCGTCCTGGCCGACGCGCCACCCCAACCGCCGGCCCCGCCGGGGCTCGTGCGGCGCCTCGCCGATCTCGTCGACGGCGCGGTGCCCGACGAGCAGATCGCCCGGGACCTGGGCGAGGGCGCGCGGGCATACACCCTGTGGCGCGACGACGTCGGCAGGGCCGGTGATCCCGTCGAGCTGCCGCACACCCAGGTGTGGGCCGACTTCGTGACCCGGTCCTGGCCGCGGGAGGCCCGCGACGCCGTCGAGCGGGAGGCGACCCCACTGGCGTACGCCTGGACCTGGCGGGAGGCGTGGGCGGTGCGTCCCGGCATTGGCGAGGCCCTGCGCCACGCCGCCGACGCCGGCCTGCCGATGGCGGTCGTCAGCAACACGCTCTGCGGCGCCGCCCACCGGGACTTCCTCGCCGCCGCGGGGCTCTCCGGGCTGTTCAGGGCCGAGTTCTACAGCGACGAGGCCGGCCCCCGGAAGCCGAACCCGGAACTGGCGCTGCTGGCGTCCCGCGCCGTCGCGGTGCCGATCGGCGACTGCTGGTTCGTCGGCGACAGCGTGCACCGCGACATCGTGTGCGCCCGTCGCGCCGGTACGGGCGCCGCGATCCTCATGCGCTCGCCCCGCACCGACCGGGAGCCGGCGCTTGCGGGCGTCGAACCGGACGCGCGGATCGAGGACGGCCACGGACTCCTCGCACTGCTGCGTGAGTACGCCGGCGCCTGACCGTCTGTTCCTGTGATTCGGTGGCTTCGAATCATCGGCGGCGACGGAGACTCGAAGCCCGGATCTGTCGTTCTCGGTGCCGTGCTTCGACGGCACCGGGTCCGACGGAACGTAACGGTGGCGTCATCCACGGCACTGGGGACGGCACGATGGCCAACCCTTACGGAAACCAGTTCTCGATCTTCTCCGACAATCAGATCGATGCCAACGGCAACAGCCCGCTGCAACTGGTGAACGCGTTCCGGGCGGACGGCGTCGACACCGGCGTCACGATCACGACGCTGCAGGCCGCCGACATCAACGCCGATGGCACCCCGGACCTCTGGGCCGTGCTACCGACCTACCGGGCGTACCTGATCTCCGGCCTGTCCAGCGGCGGCACCGCGACGGTCACCGCCACCCGCGCCCGACCGCTGGCCTGATCTCTGAGGACCCATCGCCGGGCCAAAAAGATCCCCACCTGCGGAAACGCAGGTGGGGATCTTTCGTACGCACGTTTGGCGCTTCTCGACGTTCTACACGGGTTTTCGGGCTCAGTTGTGCCGGATCTGTGCCCGTTGATCCTGCACAGTCCCCGCCAGGTAGCCCTGTTCTGCTGCCATCCCGCCCGCCGCCTGCCTCGCACTTCAAGCGGAAGCCAGGCGTTGCGGGCGGGTTGGCCTGCGTCTCGTCGTCGCGCCGTCAGCAGCAGTTTGCGCTACCCGTCACGGCTGGCTCCTTCGCGGCGTCCGGGGTGCAGCAGGCATCTGCGGCGACTTTTTCCAGGTGGTCGGAGTCAGCCTTGACGGTGTAGACCTCCCAGGGCTCGTTGCCGGGGCCGCGTACCCACACCTTGTCCTGGAGGGCGTAGCAGCATTCGGTGCTGTTCTCTTCGAGAGTGATCAGGCCGGAGTCGGTGAGGCGCTTGGTGGCGGCGTCGACCTCGTCGGTGCTGAACACCTCGACGCCCAGGTGGTCCATCACGGTGGGCTGGTCGGCCTCGCCCTTGAGAAGCACGAGCTTCAGCGGCGGGTTCTCGATGGCGAAGTTGGCATAGCCGGGGCGAAGCTTGGCCGGCTCGGTGTTGAACAACTTCGAGTAGAAGGCGATGGAGCCTTCGAGGTCGGATACACGCAGGGCGAGCTGGACGCGGGACATGGTTCCCCTCCTGACGGATTTAGCGGATGTGGTAGGTGGTGAGAGCGGCGGTGCGGGTGCGCTCGTAGCGGGCGTCGGCGTGGCAATCCGGAGTGCACACCTGCCCGCACGACTCGCAGAGGGTCACGTCTCGGACGTGGGTGTTGCGACGACGGGAGGACAGCTTGAGCATCACTTCACCCTTGCCTAGATGTTTTTCGAAGCAGGACCTACGTTGCACCCTGTTTCGAGATCTGTCAACCTAGAGTTATGTCGAAACAAGCGCTGCCGGTGGTGGACCTCCAAGCCGTGGCCTGCTGCTCACCGATCGCCGTCCGCCCCCTGGAGGCCGATCAAGCGGCGGTGGTCGCGCCGATGTTCAAGGCACTGGGCGACCCGATCCGGCTGCGGCTGATGTCGATGATCGCCTCCGTGCCGGAGATCTGCGTCTGCGACCTGACCCCGGCGTTCGACCTCTCCGGGCCAACCATCTCCCACCACCTCAAGGTGCTACGCGAGGCCGGCCTGGTCGACGCCGACCGACGCGGCACCTGGGTGTGGTACCGGGTGAAGCCGGAGGCATTCCGGCAGCTCGGCGCGTTGCTGGACATGTCCACCGCCCCCGCCGCCGACACCACGGCGTGAGCCTCCAACCACCTGCGTGTACTGCACGCACTACGGCACTTCTTCGCCACGACGCTGATCACCAACCACGTCGAGCCGCAGGAGGTGCAGCGTCTGCTTCGACACAGGACGTTGCGCATCACGTTGGAGACGTACGTGCACTGGCTGCCGAAGCGAGACCGGCCCAGCGGCGTCATTGGCTCGGTCCTGAGCTCAGCGGCGGAACGTGCCAACAAGGCGACCATCCGGCCGCAAGATCATGACTGACCTGTGCCCGGCTCGTGCCCGTTGATCTTGCGATGAGGAGTCGCCTGATCAGAGGCGGTATTGGTGGAGCCCAGGGGACTCGAACCCCTAACCCCTGCCTTGCAAAGGCAGTGCTCTGCCAGTTGAGCTAGGGCCCCGGGAGGCGGACGACGCCGCCGATGCCGACAGTGCCGGCGGGGAATCAGCGCAGGTCGGGTGCGGTGGTCGCCTCGTGCCACAGGGCGCGCTCGTCGTTGGAAGCCTTGACCTTCCTGGCCACCACGGCTGCCACACCGACGACACCGGCCAGGATCAGAAGCTTCTTGAACATGGGCCCTACCCTCGCGCTCGACTGCCGTCGGACGATGTGCGGTGGGGCTAGCTGGAATCGAACCAGCGACCTCAGAGTTATCAGCTCTGCGCTCTAACCGACTGAGCTATAGCCCCGCGTGGCGACGAGCAAGGTTAACCCATCCGTCCGTCCGGCCCCAAATCGGGGGCCGCCGCGACGTCCGGGTGTTGCCGTCGCCTCTGAACCTACCGGAGGCCTGCCGCCCGGCCCAGCCGATTACGCCGTCCCTGCGACGGGTCGACGCGCCCAGGATGCACGGAAGCCGGGGCGCCGCGCTCGGCGGTGCCCCGGCTTCCGAGGTGGTTCAGTCGCGCTCGGCGAGGGTCAGCTCGATGCCGCCCACCAGGTCCGCGCAGACGTTGTAGACGAACGCCCCGAGCGTGGCGAGCGCCGTGAACAGCACGACGTTGACCAGGCCGATCAGCGCCGAGCTGAGGATCACGCCCTTGGCGGTGATCTGGAAGCCGCTGGTGCTCTGGCCGCCGCCGGCGCTGACCAGGTCGGTCAGGCTGTCGTTGACGCTGGTGAACACGCCCATCGCGTCGAGGGCCAGGTAGAGCACCGAGGTGGCCACCACCACGACGATGAAGAGCACCACCGAGACCGCGAACGCGAACTTCATGACGGACCAGGGGTCGATCCGCTTG
Source organism: Micromonospora sp. SD12 (assembly GCF_052068495.1). Classification (NCBI taxonomy): domain Bacteria; kingdom Bacillati; phylum Actinomycetota; class Actinomycetes; order Micromonosporales; family Micromonosporaceae; genus Micromonospora; species Micromonospora sp. SD12. Next base: position 581,664 of record NZ_JBQHDF010000001.1, read on the forward strand.
AGGTTCAGCCGGGCCCGGCGCGGTCCGCGCGACGCGGCCGAGCTGACCGACGTACGCGCGGCGCGCACCGCGTCACCCACGCGCGCCGCCCCGACGGCGGCGGCGCCACTGATCCCCGGCGGCAGGCCGCCACCGTTGGCGGGACGACCGGCGCCGGTCGGGCGGGCGCCGTCCGACTGCGGCTTCGCGGTACCCGTGACGCGGGGCTGCGTGCCGGTGGCGCCCGTGATCCGCGGCTGTGTGCCGGTGGTGCCGGTCGACTGGGCGGCACCGACCTTCAGCGGCTGTGTCGTCGTCGGTGTGGCGGCGGCCGGCTTGGCGGTGGGGGCCGGCTTGTCGCCCCCCACCGCTTCCGTCCGGTCGGGGGCGTCCCCGTCCTCCGAGGGCTTGTCCGGAGGCGGTGTCATTCCGGGAGCCCGGGTGAATTTCGGGGCAGGCGCGTCGGCGGGGACGGTTGCCCGACCCACGGCCGCGCGGCCGGTCGCTGGTGTGCCGCTCTTCGCGGCCTCCTCGTCGACCGGGGTGGCCGAGGTCCCCGTGTTCCCCGACTTCGCCTGTGTCTCCGTCATTCAACTAGTCCTGTTCGTCAGGCTCGTCGGCATTGCGAGCAATCGCCACGATAGTCACGCCATCCGGGAGGTCCATCAGCTTGACCCCCATTGTGTTCCGGTCACGCGTACGGCGTACAGGCTTCACCGGAGTCCGGATGACACCACCGTTGCTGGTGATCGCGAACAGCTCGTCGTCCGGGTCGATCACCACCGCGCCGACCAGACCACCGCGCCGCTCGGTGATCTTCGCAGTCAGCACGCCCTTACCTCCCCGGCCCTGCACGGGGTATTCCTCGATCGGGGTGCGTTTCGCATATCCCCCGTTCGTGGCCACCAGGACGTCCAGCCCTTCGCGGACGACCTCCATGGCAAGCAGGACGTCGTCCTCGCTGAAGCGCATGCCGATCACGCCCGAGGTGGCGCGCCCCATCGGGCGCAGCGCCTCGTCGCTGGCGTTGAACCGGATCGCCTGCGCGTTCTTCGAGACCAGGAGCAGATCCTCCTCCGGCGCGACGAGCGCCGCCCCGACCAGCTCGTCCTCGTCGCGCAGGTTGATCGCGATGATGCCGCCGGACCGGGGGGAGTCGAACTCCTCGAGCCGAGTCTTCTTCACCAGGCCGTTCTTCGTGGCAAGTACCAGGTAGGGAGCCACCTGGTAGTTCGGAATCTCGATGATCTGCGCGATCTGCTCGTCGGGCTGGAACGCGAGCAGGTTGGCCACGTGCTGGCCCTTGGCCACCCTACTGGCCTCGGGCAGCTCGTACGCCTTCGCCCGGTAGACGCGCCCCTTGTTGGTGAAGAAGAGCATCCAGTCGTGCGTCGAGCATACGAAGAAGTGGCTGACGATGTCGTCCTGCCGGAGGGTCGCCCCGCTGACACCCTTGCCACCGCGGCGCTGGGACCGGTAGAGGTCGACCTTGGTCCGCTTCGCGTAACCCGTACGGGTGATCGTGACCACCACGTCCTCGCGGGCGATGAGGTCCTCCATGGAGACCTCGCCCTCGAACGGCACGATCTTGGTGCGCCGCTCGTCGCCCCACTTGGCGACGATCTCGCCCAGCTCCTCCGAGACGATCCTGCGCTGCCGTTCGGGCTTGGCGAGGATGTCCTTGAGGTCGGCGATCTCCAGCTCCAGCTTGGCCAGGTCGTCCAGGATCCGCTGCCGTTCCAGCGCGGCGAGCCGGCGCAGCTGCATGTCGAGGATCGCGGTCGCCTGGATCTCGTCGATCTCCAGCAGCCGGATCAGGCCCTGCCGGGCGTCCTCGACCGTGGGCGAGCGCCGGATCAGGGCGATGACCTCGTCGAGGGCGTCCAGCGCCTTGGACAGGCCGCGCAGGATGTGCGCCCGCTCCTCGGCCTTGCGCAGCCGGAACGCCGTCCGCCGGCGGATGACGTCGATCTGGTGCTCGACGTAGTAGCGGATGAACTGGGCCAGGTTCAGCGTGCGCGGCACTCCGTCGACCAGTGCCAGCATGTTGGCGCCGAAGGTCTCCTGGAGCTGGGTGTGCTTGTAGAGGTTGTTCAGCACCACCTTGGCGACCGCGTCGCGCTTGAGCACGAGCACGATCCGCATGCCCGTACGCCCGGAGGACTCGTCGCGGATGTCGGCGATGCCGGCGAGCTTGCCCTCCTTGATCAGCTCGGCGATCCGCTCGGCCAGGTTGTCCGGGTTCACCTGGTAGGGCAGCTCGCTGACGACCAGGCAGGGGCGGCCCCGCTTGTCCTCCTCGACCTCCACCACGGCGCGCATCCGGATCGACCCGCGCCCGGTGCGGTACGCGTCCTGGATCGCCTGGGTGCCCACGATCAGGCCGTGGGTGGGGAAGTCCGGCCCCTTGACGATCTCCAGCAGCGCGTCGAGCGTGGTGGCCTCGTCCTCCTCCGGGTGCTCCAGGCACCACTGCACGGCCGCGCCGATCTCGCGCAGGTTGTGCGGCGGGATCTTGGTGGCCATGCCGACCGCGATGCCCTCGGAGCCGTTGACGAGGAGGTTCGGGATCCGCGACGGCAGGATGGTGGGCTCCTTGGCCCGGCCGTCGTAGTTGTCCTGGAGGTCGACGGTGTCCTCGTCGATGTCCCGCAGCATCTCCATGGCCAGCGGGTCGAGCTTGCACTCGGTGTACCTCATGGCCGCAGCCGGATCGTTTCCGGGCGAGCCGAAGTTGCCGTTGCCGTCGACCAGGGGGTAGCGCAGCGACCAGGGCTGCGCCATCCGGACCAGCGCGTCGTAGATCGCCGAGTCGCCGTGCGGGTGGAATTGACCCATCACGTCGCCGACCACGCGGGAGCACTTCACGTAGCCCCGGTCCGGCCGGTAGCCGGAGTCGAACATGGCGTAGAGAATCTTGCGGTGGACCGGCTTGAGCCCGTCCCGGACGTCCGGCAGCGCCCGCCCGACGATGACGCTCATCGCGTAGTCGAGGTAGGAGCGCTGCATCTCCACCTCGAGCCCGACCGGTTCGATGCGGTCGTGCGCGACGACGGCGGCGATGGTCTCGGGGACCTCGGGCTCGTTGGGTGTGGACTCGGGGATATCGGTCACTTGTTAACCCTTATCAGACTCAGAGTCGTTTTCGTGCTGTGGATAACGGCTGTGGATACCGGCCGCGCTGTGGATAACTCTGTGGATCGGTGGGCCGGCCGGTGGATGACCGGCCGGCCCGCCGAGGTCCGTCAGATGTCCAGGAACCGGACGTCCTTGGCGTTGCGCTGGATGAACGAGCGGCGCGCCTCGACGTCCTCACCCATCAGCACGCTGAACAACTCGTCGGCGGTGGCCGCGTCGTCGAGCGTGACCTGACGCAGCGTACGCGTCGCCGGGTTCATCGTGGTCTCCCACAGTTCGGGGTAGTTCATCTCGCCGAGACCCTTGAAGCGCTGGATGTCGTCCGGCTTCGCGTTGGGCTTCTTCTGCTGGCGCAGCGTGATCAGGCCGTCGCGCTCGCGGTCCGAGTACGCGTACTGCGCGTCGTCGCCGCGCTTGTTCCACTTGATCTTGTAGAGCGGCGGGGCGGCCAGGTAGACGTGCCCCATCTCGACCAGCGGGCGCATGAAGCGGAAGAGCAGCGTGAGCAGCAGCGTCTGGATGTGCTGGCCGTCGACGTCAGCATCGGCCATCAGCACCACCTTGTGGTAGCGCAGCTTCTCCATGTCGAAGTCGTCGTGGATGCCGGTGCCCAGCGCGGTGATCAGCGCCTGGACCTCGTTGTTCTTCAGCACCCGGTCGATCCGGGCCTTCTCCACGTTGAGGATCTTGCCCCGGATCGGCAGGATCGCCTGGGTACGCGGGTCGCGCCCCTGCTTGGCCGAGCCGCCGGCCGAGTCGCCCTCGACGATGAAGACCTCGGACTCGCGCGGGTCGGTGGACTGACAGTCGGCCAGCTTGCCCGGCATCGAGCCGGACTCCAGCAGGGACTTGCGCCGGGCCAGCTTGCGCGCCTGCTGCGCGGCGATCCGGGCCCGGGCGGCCTGGGACGCCTTCTGGATGATGATCTTCGCCTCGGCCGGGTTGCGGTCGAACCAGTCGACCAGCCACTCGTTGCAGACGCGCTGCACGAAGCTCTTCACCGGGGTGTTGCCCAGCTTGGTCTTGGTCTGGCCCTCGAACTGCGGGTTGGCCAGCTTGACCGAGATGATCGCGGCCAGGCCCTCGCGGATGTCCTCACCGGAGAGCTTCTCGTCGCCCTTGAGCAGCTTCTTGTCGGTGCCGTAGCGGTTGACGACGCTGGTCAGCGCGGCCCGGAAGCCCTCCTCGTGCGTACCGCCCTCGTGGGTGTTGATCGTGTTGGCGAAGGTGTAGACCGACTCGCCGTACGACTCGTTCCACTGCATGGCGATCTCGACCGACATGCCCTCCTCCTCGGCGCCGAACTCGACCACGGTCTTGTGGATCGGGTTCTTCGAGGCGTTGAGGTGCCGGACGAAGTCGGCGATGCCGCCCTTGTAGCAGAAGGTGACCTCGCGCTGGCGGCCGTCCTCCTCCTCCGGGACCCGCTCGTCGAGCAGGTGGATGGTGAGGCCCCGGTTGAGGAAGGCCATCTCCTGGATCCGCCGGTAGATCGTCTGGAAGTCGAAGTCGACCGTCTCGAACACGTCCGGGTCGGGCCAGAAGGCGACCGCGGAGCCGGTCCGGTCGGTCGACTCGCCCTTCTCCAGCGGGGTCGGCTTGGAGTTGTGGTACTGCTGCCGCCAGACGGAGCCGGACTTGTGGATCTCCACCGCCATCTTCGTGGAGAGGGCGTTCACCACGGAGACGCCGACGCCGTGCAGACCGCCGGAGACCGCATACGCCTTGCCGTCGAACTTGCCGCCCGCGTGCAGCACGGTCAGCGCCACCTCGACACCCGGCTTCTTCAGCTTCGGGTGCAGGTCGACCGGGAAGCCCCGGCCGTTGTCGGTGACCCGGACGCCGCCGTCGGCGAGCAGCACCACGTCGATGGTGTCGCAGTGGCCGGCCAGCGCCTCGTCCACCGCGTTGTCGACGACCTCCCACACCAGGTGGTGCAGACCGCGCTCACCGGTGGACCCGATGTACATACCGGGGCGCTTCCGGACCGCCTCCAGCCCCTCGAGAACGGTGATCGACCCGGCGCCGTACTCCTGCTTGTCCTGCGCTGCCACCTTCGGCCACTTTCTCGCGCCGTCCGCACCTGGTGGCGCGTCGGGCGCGGGTTCGGCGGACAGGACGCGACGTCGGCGCGCGGACCGACACCGGGGACAATTCCGGGGTGCGGGTCGAACGCGCCGGTCGCCGCGGTTGCCCGCGGATCGCGATCGGCTCGACCCGACGTGGACAATGATCGCGGGCCCCGCTCCGGGCCCGTGTCTCGTCGCTCCGCACCGGGTCTTCGTCTCAGGGTCAATCTTACTGTGCGCGGACGACAGAACCACCACTCGGCACCCCCTGCGAGGCGGCTGAGACCGACGTAGCCGCCCGAACCGCGCCGCCCACGACTCCCCCTACACGCCAGGGGGCGTTCGGGGGCGCCGCCGCCTGACGATCGGTGCCGGCCGGACGGCCGGAGACGCGACCGCCGCCACGCCGCAGGCCCGGCCTTGATCTTTTCCGGCCGGAACCGGACGATCGAGCCGATAGGAACTACCCGTGCTCTCGAAGAGGTGACGCCAGATGGGGCTGGACAACGTCGCGGTGCAGTGGCCGCGGACCGGCCGCTTCTACGACCCGGTCGCGCCGGCCGAGTTCGTCGACTTCGGCGACATCGTCGACATGCCCCGCATCTCCGCGCCCACGGCGGCGCTCGCCGAGCTGATCGCCAAGACCGGCACCGTGCGGGCGACCGCGTACACCGAGCTGGTCGACCTGCTGCTCGGCCTCGAGGGTGTGCTCTACGCCACGGACGCGGCGGCCGAGGACGAGGACCCGGTAATCGATCCCGACGGCTGCGCCTGGGTCGCCGGCGGCATCGAGCGGTTCGTGGCGGGCCACCGTCCGCACGGCGAGGCCGTCACCTTCGAGTCGGTGAGCACGGTGCTGCGGTCGCTGCTCGCCGACGGGCGGTTGGCCGAGCAGCAGTTGCGCTGGCTCGACAGCCGCCTGGACGCGCTACGCGACGAGAGCGGCGAGCCGCCGCAGTGGAACTTCACCTGCGCCGAACTGGCCGTGCTGGCCGCCTTCTACCGGCGCTGCGCCGACCGCGGCTTCGCCGTCTACGCCGACGCCTGAGTTCCTGAGGTGGCGCCGGACCCGCCCGCGCGGTTGGCGGCGTCGATGACCCGGGTCAGCACGGTGTGCAGGTGGCGCAGCTCCTCGACCGGCATGCCGAGCCGTTCGACGATCGCGGGCGGGATCCGCTCGGCCCGCTCCCGCAGGGCCTGGCCGGCGGCGGTCAGCGTCACCGCGAGGCTCCGCTCGTCTGCGGGGTCGCGCTCGCGCCGGACGTAGCCGGCCGCCTCCAGCCGCTTGAGCAGCGGCGAGAGGGTGCCGGGATCGAGCTGGAGCAGCCGGCTGAGGTCGCGTACGGACAGCGGCGCGTGCTGCCAGAGCGCGAGCATCACCAGGTACTGCGGATGGGTCAGCCCCATCGGTTCCAGCAGGGGCCGGTAGACCGCGACGACGCCGCGCGCGGCGACGGAGAGCGCGAAGCACACCTGCTGTTCCAGCGCCAGGGGATCCCCGTCGGGCTGGTCGGTCACGGACCCACCTCCTCGTCGTCGTTGCGAGCGTACCAATGATTGGTGTACCAATGTTTTGTAGACCAACCGTTCAGCGCGCACCGGAGGCCAGGCGATGACCGAGGAGAAGCCCACCCCGAAGGCCCCCGGCGAGGGCGGACGCCTGATGGCCTGGGCGTTCCGGCGCCTCGCGGGCCCGCCCGAGGTGCAGGGCGCGGTGCAGGGCGGCTCCAACCACGCCCGGGAGGCATGGAAGCAGGACCTGGAGCGGCGCAAGCAGTGGAGCCGCGAGCAGCGGGAACGCAAGCGCGCCGAGCGGGAGGCCCGGCGCGAGGGACGCTAGCGTCAGCCGTAGGTGTCGCGTGGGCCTCGGCCACGGACCCGGCGCGGGCCCTTCGACCAGGACGGCGCGGCGGGGCCGTGGATGTGCAGCTTGCGCACCACGTTGTGGCCGACCTCGCTGGCGATCTGCTTCAGCAGTGAGCCGGCCAGCAGGCGCAGTTGGGTGGCCCACGCGGTCGAGCGGGCCTCCACGGTCAGCTCGCCGTCCTCCAGCTTCACCGGCCGGCTGTGCTGGGCCACCTCCGGGCCGACCACCCGCTCCCAGGCGCCGAACACCGTCGCCTCGGCCGCCGGCTGCTGCCAGCCGCGTGCCTTCACGAGCCGGTTGAGCACCGCACCGAGCGGCTGCGGGTCGCGCGGGTCCGGCCCCGGGCCGGAGTAGCCCCGCAGGCGCCGCTGGCCGCCCTCGCCGTCGCCTCCCCCGCCGGGGGCACGCCGGCGCGTGCGGGCCGCCGCGTCCCGGCGCGCCTTCGCCGCGTCCAGCACCGCCCGCGCCAGCTCCGGGCCGCTCGCCCCGGCCGCCGGTTCGCCGCCGGGCTCCCCGCCGGGCGGTGCGCCACCGCGGCCGGGGCCGAGGCGGGCCGGCGGAAGCTGCTGCTCATCCGACACGCCGCACCGTCCCCTCGCCCACCGCGTACCGGGTGCCGCGCAGGGACACCGGCACGTCCTCGTCGACCGCGCAGGTCACGAGCAGCTGGCTCGCCCCGCCGACCAGCTCCGCCAGCCGCTCCCGCCGTCCGGCGTCCAGCTCGGCGAAGACGTCGTCGAGCACCAGCACCGGCTCGATGCCGTCGGAACGCAGCAGGTCGTAGCCGGCGAGCCGCAGAGCCAGGGCGTACGACCAGGACTCGCCGTGGCTCGCGTAGCCCTTGGCGGGCAGCGGCCCCAGGGTCAGCGCCAGCTCGTCGCGGTGCGGGCCGACCAGGGTGGTGCCCCGCTCCACCTCGGCGGCGCGGGACTCGACGAGCGCGGCGGTCAGCGCCGCCGCCAGCGCCTCCCGGTCGGTGGTGGGCTCCGCCAGCTCCACCGACGGCCGGTACGCGATCCCGGCGGCACCCCGTCCCGCCGCCACCGCGTCGTACGCCTTCGTCACGTGCGGGCCCAGCGCGGCGACCAGTTCGAGCCGGCCGGCGAGCAGCTCGGCGCCGTGCCGGGCCAGGTGCGTGTCCCACACCGCCAGGGTCGACAGGTCCCCGCCGCGCGACCCACCCGTCTTGCGGGCCAGGTACGCGGTGCGCAGCAGTGCGTTGCGCTGCTTGACCACCCGCTCGTAGTCGGCGCGCACCCCGGCGTAGCGGGGCTGGCGGCTGACCAGCAGGTCGTCGAGGTAGCGGCGGCGCTCGGCCGGGTCGCCCCGGACGAGTTCAAGGTCCTCCGGGGCGAACAGCACGAGCCGCAGCGCGCCGAGTACGTCGCGCGCCCGACGGGCCGGCGAGCGTCCCAGCCGGGCCCGGTTGGCCTTGCCCGGCACGATCTCCAGCTCGATCAGCAGCTCGCGGCCCTCGTGCACGACCGCGCAGCGGATCACCGCCGAGGCGGCGCCCATCCGGACGAGGGGGGCGTCCGTGGCGACCCGGTGCGAATCCAGGGTCGCCACGTAGCCCAGCGCCTCGACCAGGTTCGTCTTGCCGACGCCGTTGGCGCCGGTCAGGACGTTGGCCCCCGGCTCCAGGTCGACGCCGACCCGCTCGTACGAGCGGAAGTCGACCAGTTCGAGCCGGCGGACGTACACAGGTGCGTGGATTCCCGTCAGCGCTTGTGGACGGCGTGACCGCCGAACTGCTGACGCAGCGCGGCGACGGCCTTCATGGCCGGCGAGTCGTCCTGGCGGGAGGCGAAGCGGGCGAAGAGCGAGGCGGTGATCACGTTGAGCGGCACGGCGAGCCGGACCGCCTCGTCGACCGTCCAGCGGCCCTCGCCCGTGTCCTCCGTGTAGCCGCTCAGCTCGGCCAGCTCCGGGTCCTCGTCGAGTGCCCGGTCCAGCAGGTCGAGCAGCCAGGAGCGCACCACGGTGCCCTCGCGCCAGGACTTGAACACCCCCGGCACGTTGGTGACCAGCTCGGACTTGGCCAGCAGCTCGTAGCCCTCGGCGTAGGCGTGCATGAGGCCGTACTCGATGCCGTTGTGCACCATCTTGGCGTAGTGCCCGGCGCCGACCGGCCCGGCGTGCACGAAGCCGAACTCGCCCTCCGGCTTCAGCGACTCGAAGATCGGCATCAGCCGGTCGACGTGCTCCTGGGCGCCGCCGACCATCAGCGCGTAGCCGTTCTGCCGGCCCCAGACGCCGCCGGAGACGCCGACGTCGATGTAGCCGATGCCACGCTCGTTGAGCCGCTCCGCCCGCGGTGCGTCGTCGCTGAAGCGGGAGTTGCCGCCGTCGATGATGATGTCGCCCTCGCCGAGGATGCCGGCGAGTTCGTCGATGGTCGCGTCGGTGACCCCGGCGGGGACCATGACCCAGACCGCGCGGGGGGACTCCAGCTTCTCCGCCAGCTCCGCCAGGGTCGCAACATCGCTCAGCTCCGCGTTGTGGTCGAAGCCGACCACCTCGTGCCCGGCGGCGCGCAACCGCTCGCGCATGTTGCCGCCCATCCGGCCGAGCCCTACCAGGCCGAGCTGCATGTGTTCCTACCTCCGTGCGTCGGGGTCTTCTCGGGATGCGATCAGCGGGAGACGCGGATCGGCATGATGAGGTACCGGTACCCGGGGATGACCTCGCCATCCTCGCCGGCGGGCGAAATCACCGCGGGCTTGAAGGCGTCGACGAACGAGAGCACGGCGAACTGGGCCCCCAGGTTGGTCAGGCCGTCGATCAGGTACTGGGGGTTGAAGCCGATCGTCAGCGGGTCGCCCGTGAAGGTGGCCTCCATGGCCTCGCTGGCCCGCGCCTCCTCGGTGCCGCCGGCCTCGACCACCAGGCCGTCGGCGCTGAAGCTGAGCAGCACCGGGGTGGTCCGCTCGGCCACCAGGGCGACGCGCTTGACGACCTCGATCAGGGTGCTGACGGGCACCCGCGCCTCGGCGTTGTGGCTGGCCGGGAAGAGCGAGCGCACCGGCGGGTAGTTCGCCCCGTCGAGCAGCCGGCTGGTGGTGCGCCGGGTGCCGCCGGCGAAGCCGATCATCCCCTCGCCGCTCTTGCCCTGGGACAGCGCCATGGTGACCTGGCCGCCGATCGGGCCGAGGGCCTTGGCGGTGTCGTTCAGGGTCCGGGCCGGCACGAGGGCGTTGATGCTCACCTCGGGGTCGTCCGGGTTCCACTCCATCTCGCGCAGGGCCAGCCGGTAGCGGTCGGTGGCGAGCATGGCCAGCGTGCCGCCGGAGAGCTCGATGCGTACGCCGGTCATCATCGGCAGCGTCTCGTCGCGGCCGGCGGCCACGGCGACCTGGGCGACCGCCGAGGCGAACGCGGCGGCGTCGACGGTTCCGGCGCTCTCCGGCATCTCCGGCAGGGACGGGTAGTCCTCGACCGGCATGGTGGGCAGGGTGAACCGGGCGCTGCCGCAGACCAGTTCGAGGTGGGCGCCGACGGCGGCGATGTCCACCGGCTTGGCCGGCAGCGCCTTGGTGATCTCGGCGAGCAGCCGGCCGGAGACCAGGGCGGCGCCGTCGGCGTCCCCCTGCACCTCGACGGTGACCTGGCTGGAGACCTCGTAGTCGAAGCCCGAGACCTGCAGGTGGCCGTCGGTGACGCGCAGCATCACGCCCGCGAGCACCGGTACGGACGGCCGGTTGGGCAGGCTCTTCGCGGTCCAGGCCACGGCCTCGGCGAGCGCGTCGCGCTCCACTCGGAACTTCATCAATGCCTCCGCGTCGACGTCAGCGACAACTCTCTCATGCCGACCGCTGCCTACCGACCCGCCTGTCCGTGCGGGTACCCATCGCACCTTAGGGCGCGTGGGCATCGGCTGTGCGCCCGACCCCGTGGACTTCTGGTGCCGGGAGGCCGTCCACGACGGCGTTCCGGCCAATCCACAGGAAGTCCAACGGTGATGATTGGTTTTTGTTCTCTTAGAAGAGATAACTCGTCATCTTCATCGCACCTGTGCAAACTGTGGAGAACCCGCGTTTGCGCAGCTCAGACACGTTATCCACCGGTGGTTTACCTGTGGAGAACCCGGGGTACAACTCGTGTCCCGGTCCACAGGCGGTCGGCGCCCCCAGGTTGTCCACCGTCGTCCACCGGTTATCCACCGGTTATCCACCGACTTTCTCCCCAGACCTGTGGACAGGCGGAAGCCGTGCCGACGGCGTCATCCCCAGAACCTTCAACAGGTTTCCCACAGGCCCACCGTCGTCGGTGGACAACGAGCCGGTTGTCCCCAGGCGTCCACAGCTCGTCCCCAGGGTTTGTCCACAACCTGTGGGTAACCGGGGCGTGGACGGATCGTAGTTTCCCACAGGCTGTGGATGACGAGTTGTGGACAACGATCCGGGCTGTGTACGGACACGGGCTCGATGCTGTGGCCTACACCATGTCGAGGGTCAAGCCGGACGGGCTGTGGAGAACGAAGAAACGCCCGACCGGTGGTCCGGCCGGGCGCCTCCGTGGCCCCTCTCCGCCGCGCGGGCGGCGGGCATACGCGATCGACAGCGTGCGTGCGGCGCACCTGACGCCGCGCGGCGACCTGTCGGGCGTCGCTCAGGTGTTCTGCTTGATCCGGTTGGTCAGCTCCGCGATCTGGTTGTAGAGCGAGCGCCGCTCGGCCATCTGCTGACGGATCTTGCGGTCGGCGTGCATGACCGTGGTGTGGTCCCGGCCGCCGAAGGCCTGCCCGATGCGGGGCAGCGACAGGTCGGTCAGCTCCCGGCACAGGTACATGGCCACCTGGCGGGCGTTCACCAGCACCCGGGAGCGGGAGTGGCCGCGCAGGTCCTCCAGGCTCACCCCGAAGTAGTCCGCCGTGGAGACCATGATCTGGTCGGCGGTGATCTCGGGCCCGGCGCCGTCGGGGATGAAGTCCCGCAGCACCTCCTCGGCCAGCGACAGCTCGACCGTCGAGCGGGTCAGGCTGGCGAACGCCGTGACCCGGATCAGCGCGCCCTCCAGCTCCCGGATCGAGTTCGACACCCGCGAGGCGATGAACTCCAGCACGTCCGGCGGCGCGTAGAGGCGCTCCTGCGCGGCCTTCTTCTGCAGGATCGCGATCCGGGTCTCCAGGTCGGGCGGCTGGATGTCGGCGAGCAGCCCCCACTCGAAGCGGGTACGCAGCCGGTCCTCCAGGGTCGCGAGCTGCTTCGGCGACCGGTCCGAGGTGATCACGATCTGCTTGTTGGCGTTGTGCAGGGTGTTGAAGGTGTGGAAGAACTCCTCCTGCGTACGCTCGCGGTTCTCCAGGAACTGGATGTCGTCGATCAACAGGATGTCGACGTCGCGGTAGCGCCGCTGGAACGCACTGGTCTTGTCGTCCCGGAGCGAGTTGATGAAGTCGTTGGTGAACTCCTCGGTCGAGACGTACCGGACCGAGCGGGCGTTGCCCAGCGTCGTGGCGTAGTGCCCGATGGCGTGCAGCAGGTGCGTCTTGCCCAGCCCCGAGCTGCCGTAGATGAACAGCGGGTTGTACGCCTTCGCGGGCGACTCGGCGACCGCCACGCTCGCGGCGTGGGCGAAGCGGTTGGACGAGCCGATGACGAACGTCTCGAACATGTACTTGGGGTTGAGCCGGTTGCCGCCGCTGTCGGCGCCGGGCAGCCGGCGGTCGTCCCGGCCACCGGGCCGATGGTGATCCGCGCCACCGCGTCCGGGCCCGCTGTCGGTGCCGGTGTCGCGGGGCAGCGCCCGGATGACGTGCTGGTCGCGGGGGGAGACGGCGTCCTCGCGGTAGCGGGGCTCGTAACCCCGGGCGTCGGCGGCCGGCGGGTCCAACCGGGCGGCCTGCTCGTCGTAGCCCCGGCGCTCGCCCGGGTGCCGGGGCGGCGCCGACCGGTCCGGCGGCTCGGCGAAGTGGGTGCTGAACAGGGCCTCCTGCCCGCCCCGGTCGCCGGGCCGGTGCCCCTCGTCGCCCGGCGCCGGGCCGTCGGGGCGACGCTGGGGGTGCGCCTGCTCGGGGATGAGCGGCGGCTGCCCGCCGTCGAAGGCCCCGCCGTCGCGCTGACCGACCATCCCGTCGAAGCCGGCCGGCGCGTCGACGTGGTCGAGCGGCCCGCCGTCGTGGTCGGCGGGCCCGGACTCGGGGACGCTGCGGTAGACGGTCCCCGCCGGGCGGCCGGAGCCGTCCTCGGGCACGCGGACGGTCACCGCGACCTGGATCGGCCGACCCAGCCGGCGGGTGAGCGCCTCCGTGATCGCCGGGCGCAGCCGCGACTCGATCACGTCCCGGGTGAAGGCGTCCGGGACGGAGAGCAGCGCGGTGTCCTCGACGATGGCCCGCAGCCGGGTCAGCCGCAGGTACGCCCGCTGCTGCGCGGAGATGATCTCGTCGGCGAGTTCGTCGGTCGTTGCTGTCCACACCGCGGCAAGGTCGGTCGTACCGGTCACCGTCGTGCCACCCCCCTCGCCTCTGCTGCGCCGACGCCGCCGTCATCTCCGGTCGGCCGTCCCCGGACCCGCCGCGTACGCGCGGGTGGAACGACACCCACCGGGCGACCGACCGGTCCTCGTCCACAAGTTATCCACAGCCTGTGTACGCACCGATTGTGGCCGCCCGCCGGACGCGGGTCGGACCTGCCCCCTGCCTGGACGGGCGCTGAAGCGGGTTCACCGTGCCGAACGATTCACTACCTTGTCCGGTCTTGCCCGCCGGCGACGACCGGACCTTTCGACGCTGACCGCAATCGGGCACGGTAACAGCGTTGTCGGCACGCCATCAACCGCCGACGCGCGGCGACCCTTGGCAACATCAGCGAAAACCGCCGCATCGGTCGCCCACGGGGCCCGGTGTCCGCCCTGCTGGAGGTGTTTGACGGTGGTTGCCGCCCTGCGTAGGCTGGAACGGCTGCTCTCTCGCCCTCTGCTAGGGTGATAGGTGCTTGCTGTCCGCGGTCGCTTCCCCGCATCGCCGAGGTCCCGCGCCGCCGGGCAGCACCGATCGGGGGCCACCGCCGAGGTGGCCTGGACCACCACACGATCCCGGCGACCCCTCGCCCGGGGCGTACGAAAACGGAGAGCCTGACGTGAGCAAGCGCACCTACCAGCCGAACAACCGCCGGCGCGCGAAGACCCACGGCTTCCGGCTGCGCATGCGCACCCGTGCCGGCCGCGCCATCCTTTCGACCCGTCGTTCCAAGGGCCGCGCCCGCCTGTCGGCCTGAGGCCGACCGGGTCAGGTCCGGGGGACGTGGGCAGTCGTGCTGGCGGCCGCACAGCGACTGCGGCGCAGCACTGACTTCGCCGCAGCGGTCCGGGGTGGCCGACGCGCCGGCCGTGGTGCCGTCGTCGTCCACCTGAGCCAGCCGACGACCCCCGAACCCGCGACAGCAACCTCGCCGGAGCCGGCGCGGAGCATCGGTACGGAGCAACCCTCCGCACCGGCCCGCGCCGGCTTCGTCGTGTCCAAGGCCGTCGGGAACGCCGTGGTCCGCAACCGGGTCCGCCGTCGCCTGCGACACCTGGTCCGCGAGCGGCTGGCCGCCCTGCCCGCCGGCAGCACCCTGGTCGTACGGGCGCTGCCCGCCGCGGCCGACACGTCGTACCCGCGACTCGGTGCCGATCTGGACGCGGCGATCGCCGCCGCGAAGGCACCCCGCGGACGGCGGTCCCGGTGACCACCGGAGCGACCGGGCCCCGGCCCGCGACGATCGGTGCCCGGGTGCTGAGCGGGCCGATCGTCGCGTACCGTCGGTGGATAAGTCCGGCTCTGCCGGCCCGCTGCCGGTTCTACCCGTCGTGCAGTGCCTACGCCCTGGAGGCGGTGGCGGTTCACGGCGCGATCCGGGGAGCGGGCCTGACGGCCCGGCGGTTGTTGCGCTGCCACCCCTTCCACCCAGGTGGACACGACCCGGTGCCGGAGCCGGGCGGCCGCCGCCGTGCCGATGTGACTGGAGCCTGAGAATTGAGTCTCGACTGGATCTACTACGCGATTTCGTGGATCCTGCTGGCCTGGCATGGGGCCTGGGACGCCATCGGGGTGCCGGACGCGGCGGTGATCGGCACCAACTGGGCCTGGATCCTCGCCATCGTCTTCCTCGTGGTCACCGTCCGGGTGATCCTCTTCCCCGTCTTCGTCAAGCAGATCAAGTCGCAGCGGGCGATGCAGGCCCTCCAGCCGCAGGTCAAGGCGCTGCAGGAGAAGCACAAGGGTGACCGGGAGACGCTCCAGAAAGAGATGATGGAGCTCTATCGGAAGGAAAAGGCCAACCCGCTCATGGGCTGCCTTCCGATGTTCCTCCAGATCCCCGTCTTCCTGGGCCTCTTCCACGTGCTCCGCCGCCTCAACCCGGACAAGAGCGAGGCCGGCAAGACCCTCTACGGCTGGACGCTCGGCCAGTTCGAGAGCGCCTCGGCGGCGAAGCTCTTCACCGCCCCGATCGCCGGCAAGTTCGGCTCCACCGCCGAGGAACTGGCCCGGCTCGGCGCCAACGGCACCACCGTGAAGATCATCGCCGGCATCCTCGTCCTGGTGATGATGGGCACCACCTACCTCACCAGCCGCCAGATGATCCTCAAGACCGGCTGGGCCGAGGACCCGCAGCAGCGGATGATCCAGAAGCTGATGCTCTACGGCATCCCGCTGTCGCTGCTCATCTCCGGCGCCATCTTCCCCATCGGTGTGATCATCTACTGGGTCACGAACAACCTCTTCACCCTGGCGCAGCAGCAGTGGGTGCTGCGGAAGTTCCCGCCGCCGCCCACCGCCACCAGCAAGCCGGGCACCTCGACCCGCAACCCGGTGCAGCCGGCGAAGACGGGCGGTCTGCTCGGCCGCGCCAAGGCGGCCCCCCAGGCCCCGGCGAAGCCGGCCGCGCCCAAGGTCGCCGGCCCCAAGCCGGGCGCCAAGCCGGCCAACCCGAAGAAGAGCCGCCCCGCCAAGCGGCAGGGCTGAGGACATTCGGGCCGCCGTCGGGAGACCGACGGCGGCCCGTTCCGCACCGCGCAGCCGCCGTACGGCCGGCGCCGGGCGGAACCGCCGCGCGCGGCGCGGCCACGGGCGAGACTGCCCGTACGACAGACGTGCCCGTGGGCACCGGCGACCTCCCGCCGGCCCCGGGAAACCAGCGGACCCGACGGTCCGGCCGAGCGAGTACGGAGATGAGACCGTGACCGACACCAGCACCCCCCGCGCCGACGAGTCCCTGGACGAGGAGGGGACCGAGCCGACCGCGGTGAACGGCGAGACCGAGGAGACCGACGAGGAGTCGGGCCCCAAGGAGAAGAAGGCCGTCGGCGAGAGCGAACTGTTCCGGCAGAGCGAGATCGCGGCCGATTACGTCGAGGGCCTGCTCGACATCCTCGACTACGACGGCGACATCGACGAGCTGGTCTCCGGCGGTCGTCCCGTCGTCGAGGTGGTGGGCGGCCGGCTGCAGAACCTGGTCGGCCAGCGCGGTGCCACCCTGGAGGCCCTCCAGGAGCTCGCCCGGCTGGCCGTCTTCCGGCAGACCGGCACCCCGAGCCGGCTGCTGCTCGACGTCGGCGGCTACCGGGCGACCCGCCGCAAGGAACTCGCCGCCGTTGCCAAGAACGCCGTGGAGAAGGTCAAGGAGTACGGCGAGCCCGTACGCCTGGAGCCCATGTCCGCGTTCGAGCGCAAGTGCGTACACGACGTCGTCAACGCGATGAGCGGTGTGGAGAGCGAGTCCGAGGGCGTCGAGCCGAACCGCCGCATCATCGTCCGGCCGGCGGACTGACCGGGTGACCCACGACGACACCACGGCCGGTGCCGTGGACGGCCCGGGTGGCACGCCGCCCGGGCCGTCGCCTGTCCGGCCCGAGCCGCCCGTGAACCCCGACACCTCCGCGCCCCCGACCGGCGCTCCTGAGGCTGCGACGCCGTCCTCGGGCGACGCTCCCGAGGACGCGACGCCGTCCTCGGCCGACGCTCCTTCGGTCCCGATGCCTTCGGCCGACGCTTCCGAGGCCATGCCGTCTTCGGCTGCCGCTCCCGAGGGCCGGCCGTCTTCGGCTGCCGCTCCCGAGGCCGCGTCGTCGCCGGCGGCGGGCCCGGAGGACCCGCCGTCTCCGGGCGACGCCTCCGAGGGCGCGACACCCCCGGCCGGGGCTGCTCAGGACGCGCCCTCCCCGACCGTGGCGGTGCTGCCGCCGGAACTGGCCGGGGCGGCCCGCGCGCTCTTCGGCGACCGGCTGGACCTGGCGGCCGCGTACGCCGAACTGCTCGCCACCGACGGCGTGGTCCGCGGCCTGATCGGCCCGCGCGAGGCGCCCCGGATCTGGGACCGCCACCTGCTCAACTGCGCGGCGGTGGCCGAGCGGATCCCGCAGGGGGCGACGGTCCTTGACGTCGGCTCCGGCGCCGGGCTGCCCGGCCTGGTGCTGGCCATCGCGCGTCCCGACCTGACCGTGACCCTGATCGAGCCGCTCGCCCGCCGCACCTCCTTCCTCATCGAGGCGGTGCAGCACCTGGGCCTGGCGAAGATGGTCCGGGTGTTCCGGGGGCGGGCCGACGAGGCGGCGACCGGCGCGACGGGCGTCGGCCCGTTGAGCGGGGACGTGGTCACGGCGCGCGCTGTCGCGCCGCTGGACCGGCTCTCGACGTGGTGCCTGCCCCTGGCCGTCCCCGGCGGTCGGCTGATCGCCCTCAAGGGCGCGTCCGCGGCCGACGAGATCGCCGAGCACGCGCAGACGGTCGCCCGGCTCGGCGGCGGCGAGCCCGAGGTGCACCGCTGCGGCGAGGGCGTGATCGATCCGCCGACGACGGTGGTGGAGATCGTGCGGGAGCGGATGGTGGGGCCGGCCCGGCCGAAGGCCCCGAAGAGGTCGCGAGGCGGCCGGTCCCGGCGGCGCTGAGTCCCTCTCGGAC
Source organism: Micromonospora sp. SD12 (assembly GCF_052068495.1). Taxonomy (NCBI): domain Bacteria; kingdom Bacillati; phylum Actinomycetota; class Actinomycetes; order Micromonosporales; family Micromonosporaceae; genus Micromonospora; species Micromonospora sp. SD12. Next base: position 599,602 of record NZ_JBQHDF010000001.1, read on the forward strand.
ACCGTTTCGGATGTACGCGATGCCGGCTTCCCGGCCGGCGGTTGCGTCGTTGAACCGGTACGGGTGGACGGAAGGATGAGAACCCGACGTGGACCGGCTGCGCCCGTGAGCCGTAGGCTGGCTGCGCGTCGATAGTGTGGAGCGGGCGGCAACGGACGTTCACCGGTCCCGCCGCTCCCGCCGGGCCGTACGCTCCGCGGTGCGATCGCGTGCGGCCAGTTGACGGGGTGCGGACCGACCATCCGAAGCGGGCAGGGATGACAGGTGCATGACGACGGAAGGCACGACGATCCACGCGTGACGGGGTCAGCGGGCGACCCCGTTTCACGTGAAACCGACTACCCCAACTGGGCGCCCGACGGCCCGTCGCTCCGGCCGCCCGGCTGGGACGCGGCCGTCTGGCCGTCCGACGCCGAGGCGGTTGGACCGGAGCGCCCGGCGACGCGCGCCGCTCCCGACGTGCCGCGCGCCGGCAACTCGGCCGGCGGCCGGGTGGTTCCGATCCGGCGTAACGCCTCGGCCTCGGCCCGTTTCGAGCTTCCCGTGCCGCAGCAGCCCACCCCGGACTCCGTGCCGGACGCGACCCCCGAACCCGTTCACGTCACCGACACGACCGCCGCCCCGGGAGCCAGTGCTGCCGAGGCCGCGTACGTTTCACGTGAAACCCCGACGCGCGAAGAGGATGACCCACCGTTGGCTATGGAGGCGATGCGCGCCGTGCAGATCCTTAATCCGAGTGGCGAGGTGACGATGCCTCGGCCGGAACGGACCCGGGTCATGTGCGTCGCGAACCAGAAGGGCGGCGTGGGGAAGACCACGACCACGGTGAACCTTGCGGTGGCACTCGCCCTGCACGGCAACCGGGTGCTGGTGGTCGATCTCGATCCGCAAGGAAACGCCTCCACCGGGCTGAACGTCCCGCACCACACCGGTGTGCCGGACGTCTACGACTGCCTCATCAACAGCGTGCCGCTGGAGGAGGTCGCCCAGGGCGTCGAGGGCATCCCCAACCTCTGGTGCGTACCGGCGACGATCGACCTCGCCGGCGCGGAGATCGAGCTGGTGTCGGTGGTCGCCCGCGAGTCGCGGCTGGCCCGGGCGATCGCCGCCTACCCCGGCCACTTCGACTACGTCTTCATCGACTGCCCGCCCTCGCTCGGCCTGCTGACGGTCAACGCGCTCGTGGCCGCGCAGGAGGTGCTCATCCCGATCCAGTGCGAGTACTACGCGCTGGAGGGGCTGAACCAGCTCATCAACAACATCAACCTGGTCCGCCAGCACCTCAACCCCAAGCTCGACGTCTCCACCATCCTGCTCACCATGTACGACCGGCGTACCCGGCTGGCCGACGCCGTCGAGCAGGACGTGCGGAACCACTTCGGCGACAAGGTGCTCCAGGCGGTCATCCCCCGCAACGTCCGCGTCTCGGAGGCACCCAGCTACGGCCAGTCCGTGATGACCTACGATCCGGGGTCGCGGGGGGCGACGAGTTACTTCGAAGCCGCCCAGGAGATCGCCGAGCGTGGCGTCAAGGAGCCGGTGGGCCGGAATGCGTAGTGCGGAACTGTCGCTGGGAGGCGTGGCATGAAGAACCGTCCTCGGGGCGGTCTGGGGCGGGGCCTGGGGGCCCTCATCCCGACCGGGCCGGCGCCGACCGCAGTGGTGGAGCCGACCCCCGCCGTAGAACCGCCTGCGACGGCTGAGGCGTCGATCGCCGTCGACGCCCCGGAGGAGTCGGCACCCGTCGTGGCGAGGCCGCCCGCCGCTGTGCAGCCCGAGCCGGAGCCCGTACTCAGCCCCGTCCCGGGGGCCCGGTTCGCCGAGATTCCGGTCGACGCGATCCTGCCGAACCCGAAGCAGCCCCGCCAGGTCTTCGACGAGGACGCCTTGGAGGAGCTGAAGACCTCGATCCAGGAGGTCGGCTTCCTCCAGCCGATCGTCGTACGGCAGCTCGACGACGAGAAGTACGAGCTCGTCATGGGCGAGCGACGCTGGCGGGCCGCGCAGGCCGTCGGGCGGGAGAAGATCCCGGCGATCGTCCGGGACACCCACGACGACGCCATGCTCCGCGACGCGTTGCTGGAGAACATCCATCGGGCGAACCTGAACCCGCTGGAGGAGGCGGCCGCGTACCAGCAACTGCTGGACGAGTTCGGCGCCACCCACGAGGAACTCGCCCGGCGCATCGGGCGGAGCCGGCCGCAGATCTCGAACACCATCCGACTGCTCAACCTGCCCGCGCAGGTCCAGACCCGGGTCGCCGCGGGCATCCTCTCCGCCGGGCACGCCCGTGCGCTGCTGAGCCTCGACGAGGCCGAGGCGCAGGAGCAGCTCGCACGCCGGATCGTCGCCGAGGGGATCTCGGTACGCGCGACCGAGGAGATCGTCGCGCTGGCCCTGAGCGACGGTACGACGAAGAAGGAGGCGGCCAAGCGCCGCCCGAAGCCGCACGCCCCCGCCCTCACAGATCTGGCCGACCGGCTCTCCGACCGGTTCGACACCCGCGTGAAGGTGGACATCGGCCGGAGCAAGGGCAAGATCACCATTGAGTTCGCGACGGTCGACGACCTGGAGCGAATCGTCGGTCTCATCGGCGTCGGCCAGGAGGAGGAGCCGGAGGCCTGACCTGGCCGACGCGCTCCGGCTCTACGGGCGGATCCACGTCGGTTGAACGGCAGACATCGCTGGCCGCGTGACCCTCAGGGTCACGCGGCCGTTCTGTGTCGCCCAGGAGCTGAGTTCACCGTTCCACGAGCCGGCAGCGCTGTTGCGTCGAGCGCGCGGCAACGGATCGCGGAGGTCGGGGCCGTTTCACGTGAAACCGCGCGGGCGGCGCCTGCTGGCTCAGCCGCCGCCGCGACCGTTTCCCGTGAAACGACCCCCGGTTCTGCGGCCCCCGGTTCTGCGGCCCCCGGTTCTGCGGCCCCCGGTTCTGCGGCCCCCGGTTCTGCGGTCGAGAGGGGGGCGGTCGAGAGGGCAACGAGGAGTACGGGCGAGACCCACCCGAGCCGAACTGAGCAGAGGAACGCGAAGCAGTAGCAGGGGCTGCCGAAGGGGACCGCGAGGCCAGCTGCCGGGGCTGTGAGAGCGCGTCGGAGCGCCTCGTGCCGACTCTGGCACCCCGAGGGCCACCCCTGGAGGGCCACCCCTGCGGCTAAGCGGGACCGTTAGCGCTGTGAGGGACGTGTGTCTGCTCGCCAGGATCGAGCCGTAACCCCACTGCCTCATTGACGCACCCTGCCCGGCCCAACTTTCTCGGGTGCTGCCCGATCGGGCCGTCGCCGGGTCTTGGGATGCCAGTCGCACTCATGACTGCTGGCAGAGCGCTCCGGAGGGTCCGGCGCACGCGCACCGACGATCGCAGCATCCTGACGTGAGCTCGGCAGGATGCCCTCCGGCGGTCCTGAACGTAAGACGAGCAACGGCGTCGTGCATCCGTCGCTACGACCCGCCGGAAACGAAGCTGAGAACGGCGACCCCACGGCCGACGACGGTCGGAGCGCGATGGACAGCCATCGGTCGAAGGCCGGAGGCGTCGGACCCGGAGGCGTCGGACTCAGAAGCGTGGACCGGGAGGCGCGGGCTTCGAGGGCGGCGGACTTGGAGACGGCGGATTCGAGGGCGACGGACCCGGCGGCCATGGAGCGGCGATCACGGGATCGGGAGCTCGCTCGGCGGTCGGGAGCGGCGACGACGTGCGACGACGATGACGGTCTCGGTGGTCACGTTCACGGCGAGGACCGAGCGGGGCGAGGGCGAGGACTGGAGCGATGACGAGGTGCGGCCGACGTCGACGGCGTCCGCTGGTTTCACGTGGAACCATACGACCGCTCTCCTGCCCGAAGCAGAGGCTCCGGGCGCCGAAGTTATCCACAGGGGTTATCCACAGGCCACCCCGTTTCACGTGAAACCCCGTGTGGAACAGGGTGACAGCCTGTGGATGACGGCATGTGTCCGGCGTCTCATCAGCCTGTGGGTGCCTGTGCGTGCCTGTGGATAAGTCGCTCCGCGCGCCCACCTCGGGGCCGGAGCGGCATCGCTCCGTGGCGCATTCGGGTAGGGACAGCGGTGCCGGAACCGGTTAGTGTCAGCGTCGTGCAGGACACCCCTCCCTCCGTTCCGGACTTCACCCAGTGGCCGTCCTTCCCCTTCGAGGGCGACCTTCGTGTCAAGCAACTCGATGATCCGGTCCCGGTCGAGCCGCCGCGCAGGGGCGAGGGACTTCGGGAATGCACCGCCTGCAACGCCCCGGACGATGCGTACATCTGGGTGGGCGAGCGATGGCGGGTACGCGCCATGGACCGTCCCACCGGGCTGCCGATGGTGCTGATCCTCGAATCCCGCTCGCATCTGGATCTCGGCGACCTGCCGAACCTGCTCGCCGCCGAACTGGGGGTGATGACCGTACGGCTGGAGCGGGCCATCCGGTCCCTCGACGGGGTGGCCCGGGTGCACGTCAACCGCTGGGGCGACGGCTCGGCGCACCTGCACATGTGGTTCCTCGCCCGGCCCTACGGTCAGCTTCAGTTGCGGGGGACCTTCCTCTCCCTGTGGGATTCCATCCTGCCGCCCATCTCGGAGTCGCAATGGCGAGAGAACCTCGCCATGGTCGCGGCCTGGCTGGCGGAGTTCGGCGGCCGCCCGCTGGCCGAGCCGCCGCGCATCCAGTGGCAGGCGCCCTCCAGCTTCACCGGGCAGTCCCCGGTCGAGGACGAGCCGACGGAGGGCGAGGCGGTGTCCGTGATCGAGTCCGCCGAGGAGGTCCCGCCAGCAGAGGAACCGGGAGACGAGGCGTCCGCCGCGGAAGCCCGAAGGCCGCGCGTCTAGGGCTTGTCCGTCCTGCCTATTCCTCGAACGGGCGCTCGGTGGCTCCGAGCGGGAGGTCCGGCGGGACCGGTCACCGCAGCGTCCCCGGCCGCAGCCGGCTCACGTGCTCAGCTGGTGGGCTCACGACCGATCGGACGAGACCCCGGAGAGAGAGGCCGGTCAGGGGCGCCGGGTCGCGGCGCGGGCCACCAGTGTTCCGAGCATCCTGCCGAAGTCCAGGCCGGCGGCCTGGACCGCGAGCGGCAGCAACGAGGTCTCGGTCATCCCCGGCGAGACGTTGACCTCCAGCACGTGCGGCTGTCCTGCGGAGTCCACGATCAGGTCGACGCGGCTGAGATCGCGCAGGCCCAGTGCGGTGTGCGCGGCCAGCGCGACGTCGGCCACCGCGCCGGCCACCTCCGGCGCCAGCCGTGCGGGCGTGTGCCAGGTCGTCCGGCCGGCGGTGTAGCGGGCCGCGTAGTCGTACACCCCGTTGCGGGGCACGATCTCCACCGCCGGCAGGGCGCGCGGCCCGTCGCCCAGGTCGACCACGGAGACCGCCACGTCCATGCCGGGCACGTACCGCTCGACCAGCGCCGTCGAGTCGTACGCGAAGCAGCCGACCATCGCGGCCGGCAGGGACGCGGCGTCCCGGACCACAGCGGCGCCCAGCCCCGAACCGCCCTGCGTGGGCTTCACCATGAGCGGTAGCCCCAGCCGCTCGACGATCCGGTCCAGTACCGCCACGGCACCCAGCTCGGAGAACCGGTCGTGCGGCAGGGCGACCCAGTCGGGGGTCGGGATGCCCGCCTCGCGGAGCACCGCCTTGGCCGACGGCTTGTCCCACGCCAGCCGCGACGCGCGGGCGTCGCACCCCACGTACGGGATGCCGCAGAGGTCCAGCACGCCGCGCAGCGACCCGTCCTCGCCGGTGGCGCCGTGCAGGGCGATCACGACGGCGTCCGGCGGGTCGGCGTCCAGGGCCGGCAGCAGCGCCACGTCGGCGTCCCGCAGCTCGGCGTCCATGCCGACGGCCCGGAGGGCGTCCAGCACCCGGCGTCCGGACCGCAGCGAGACGTCACGCTCGTAGGAGAGCCCGCCGGCGAGCACCAGCACCCGCAGGTCGGCGGTGGCGGCGGGGTCGGTCACGACGGAACGGTCGGCAGCGGTGGGAACCATGCCGGAATCATGCCAAGTCGGGTCCCGGCGCGTCCGAGCCGGCCTGCCCGCGTCGCGCCCCGGGGCGACCGACCGTGCCGAAGACCCGCCGCATGGCGATGTCCTGCTCCATCACGCCGGCCAGCCGGCGCACGCCTTCGCGGATCCGCTCAGGGGACGGGAACGAGAAGTTGAGCCGCATGTTGCCGGTGCCGGTGCCGTCGGCGTAGAAGCCGGTGCCCGGCACGTACGCCACCCGGGCGGCGATGGCCCGGGGCATCATCGCCTTGGAGTCGAGGCCGTCGGGCAGGGTCGCCCAGACGAAGAGGCCGCCGGCCGGCGTCGTCCAGGTCGTGCCGGCGGGCATCAGGTCGTCCAACGCGGTGAGCATCGCGTCGCGTCGTTCCCGGTAGACCTCGCGGTAGACCTTGAGCTGTTCCCGCCAGGGCATGGTGCCGAGGTAGGTGGAGACGGCGGCCTGCGCGTAGCCGCTCGGGCAGAGGATCTGCGCCTCGCTGGCGATGACCAGCTTGTCGCGGACGGCGTGCGGCGCGAGGATCCAGCCGACCCGCAGGCCGGGTGCGAAGGTCTTGGAGAAGGTGCTGAGGTAGAAGACCCCGTCACGGCGCCGCGCGCGCAGCGGCGCGGGCGCGTCCCCGGCGAAACCCAGCTGACCGTACGGGTCGTCCTCGACCACGAGCAGGCCGGCGCGCTCGCAGATGTCGAGCACCCGCTCCCGCCGCTCCTCGGTCAGCGTCACGCCGGTCGGGTTCTGGTAGGTCGGGATGGTGTAGAGGAACTTCACCCGCCGGCCGGCGCGCGCCTGCTCGGCGATGGCCGCCTCCAGCGCCTCCGGGATCAGCCCGTCGTCGTCCATGGGCACGTGCGCCACCTGGGCCTGGGCGGCCTGGAACACGCCGAGCGCGCCGACGTAGGTGGGGCCCTCGGCGAGCACCACGTCCCCCGGGTCGAGGAAGAGCCGGGCCACCAGGTCGAGGGCCTGCTGACCGCCCACGGTGACCACCACGTCGTCCGGGGAAGCGCCGCACGCGGCGTCGATGCCGGAGAGCGCCATCACCTCGCAGATCCGTTCGCGCAGCTCCAGGGTGCCCTGCCCGATGCCGTACTGGAGGGTGGTGGCACCGTGCTCGGCACCGAGCCGGCCGAGCATCTCGCCGACCGCGTCGAGCGGCAGCGCCGCGATGTAGGGGGCGCCGCCGGCGAGCGAGACCACCTCCGGGCGACTGGCCACCGCGAAGAGCGCGCGGATCTCCGAGGCGGTCATGCCCCGCACGCGGCGGGCGTACCGGTCGGTGTAGTCGTCGAGCGTCGTGCCGGTCATGACATCACCTCGATGGCTGCTCGGGTGGCTCCCGCCCCGGCGTACCCGGGACACCGACGACCATGGCGACGCGGGACGCCGGGTGTCGATCCTAGTCGCCGCCTGCCAGAATGCCACCGTGCCGGCGGCCGGCGTCCACATCGCGGACCCGGCGGGCGCCCCGACGGGAGGGGCATTCGCGCGTCCCCTCCCGCCGCGTCCGTTTGCGGCGTACGATCGCTCGTCGGGGGCAGGAAAGCGGCGTTGTCGTTCCGTGCCGGTCTCACCTCCGAGCCTAATGTGGGGATGCACCAATGTCGCGACGTCTGGTCAGCTTGACCCTGGACACCCTGGAGGACCTGCCCCGTCCGTGCCGGCAGTGCGTCTACTGGGAGCTTGATCCGGTCTCGGCGGACCGGGCCTGCGCGGCCGGCGACCCGGGGCTGGAGAAGGAGGCCTGGGTCTCGCAGACCCTGCTGGAGTGGGGCTCCTGCGGCAAGCTCGTCTACGTCGACGGCATGCCGGCCGGCTTCGTCCTCTACGCCCCGCCGGCCTACGTGCCGCGCTCGATGGCATTCCCCACCTCCCCGGTATCCGCCGACGCCGCGCTGCTGATGACGGCCAACGTGGTGCCCGCGTTCGCCGGCGGCGGGCTGGGCCGGATGCTGGTCCAGGGCGTCGCCCGGGACCTCACCAAGCGCGGCATCAAGGCCATCGAGGCGTTCGGCGACGCCAAGTTCGGCGACGCGGCCGACCCCGCCGGCACCTGCGTCGCCCCGGCCGACTTCTTCCTCTCCGTGGGCTTCAAGACGGTCCGCCCGCACCCGCGCTTCCCGCGGCTGCGGCTGGAGCTGCGTACGGCGCTGAGCTGGAAGTCCGACGTCGAGTACGCGCTGGAGAAGCTGCTCGGCTCGATGAGTCCCGAGACGCTGCTCCGCCCCGTACGCCCGGCTCCGGCCACCCGCTCGACCGCCGGCTGACCCTGCAAAGGGCGACTTCGGGCGACGTTAGGCGGCAGCGGGCTCAGTCCACCACCGTGCCGGCGGCCACCACCGCCCGCAGCTCGCTCACGTCGATCGAGCCGGTGGGGACGTCCCGCTCGACGGGGAAGTACATCCGCTGCACGGCGGCGACGATGGCCTCCGCCACCCGGTCCCGGAACCGGGGGTCGACCAGTCGGTCCCGGTCGGCCGGCGAGGTGAGGTAGCCGACCTCGACGCGTACGGCTGGCATCCGGGTCAGCCGGAGCAGGTCCCACGCCTTCGCGTGCGTACGGCAGTCGCGCAGCCCGGTGCGGGCGACGATCTCGCGCTGCACCAGCCCGGCCAGCCGCTCCCCGGTCGCCGAGGTCACCCCGTTGTCGGTGCCGTAGTGGTAGGTCGCCACCCCTTCGGCCTCCGGGTTGGCGTGCCCGTCGACGTGCAGCGAGATGAACACGTCGGCGCCGAGGGAGTTGGCCAGCTCCGCGCGGTCGACGTCCGGTAGGCACTCCTCCGGGGCCGGCCCGCGGGTGAGCTGTACGCGGACGCCGGAGGCGGCGAGCCTGCCCTCCAACCGGCTGGCCAGGTCGTGCACGAGATCCGCCTCGGTCCACCGCAGGGACCCGTCCGGCACCAGCACGCCGGGGTCGGTGCCCCCGTGCCCGGGGTCGATGACGACGGTCCGCCCCACCAGCGTCGGGCCGGACTGCCGGATGGCGTCGGACTCGCGCAGCCACTGCGGGCGCCCGCCGACGACCTTGCGGCCGAGCCGGCGCAACGCGTTCATGGTGTGCGGGCCGCACGAGCCGTCGGGCGTCAGCCCGACCTCCCGCTGGAACTGGGCGACCGCCCGGGAGGTCCGTACGCCGTAGATGGCGTCCGCGCGCCCGACGTCGTACCCCATCTCCAGCAGCCGTTCCTGGAGTGAGCGGACGTCCTCGCCGGTGAGCGGCTCCGGTACGGCGTGGTAGAGCGTGCGGGCGCCCAGCCGCCAGCGGGCAGCGTCCAGGGCCCGCCAGGTCTCGGCGCCGACGCGGCCGTCCACGCTGAGCCCCCGGGACTGCTGGAAGGCTCGCACGGCGCGTTCGGTGTGCGTGTCGAACTCGTCGGCGTCCGGCGCCGTCGGGGTGAGAAGGTCGAGGCCGGTGAGCACCGTACGGATCTCCGTCACCGCGGGTCCACGGTCACCGGGTCGGATCGGACGCACGCACGACCCCCTCTGCACGACGGTTGCTGGCCGGGCGGCCCCGGGTTGAGGTTATGCGCTCCGGGGGCTCCGGGGCCCCACGTCGGGAAAAACGCGTCGACCCCGTGCCCGGCGGACCGGGTACGGGGTCGACGCGCGTCGGTGCTGCTCAGAGCGCCGATTCGATGAGCTTGACGAGCTCGCCCTTCGGCTTGGCGCCGGCGATCGACTGCACCGGCTCGCCGTTCTTGAAGACGGTGAGGGTCGGGACCGACATCACCCGGTAGGCGCGGGCGGTCTCCGGGTTCTCGTCGATGTTGAGCTTGACGATGGTGACCTGGTCGCCCATCTCGCCGGCGATCTCCTCCAGCAGCGGCGACACCTTGCGGCACGGGCCGCACCACTCGGCCCAGAAGTCCACCAGAACCGGCTTGTCGGACTTCAGCACATCGACGGCGAAACTCGCGTCGGTGACCGACTTCGTTGCTCCCACTATGACCCTCCTCCGGAATGTGTTTCGGTTGTTCAGCCCTGCAACGTGGCGATGAAGCGCTCGGCGTCCAGCGCGGCGGCACAGCCCGTGCCTGCGGCGGTGATCGCCTGCCGGTAGGTGTGGTCCACCAGGTCGCCGGCGGCGAAGACGCCGGGCACGCTGGTGCGGGTGCTGGGCGCCTCGACCTTCACGTAGCCCTCGTCGTCCATCTCCACCTGCCCCCGGAACAGCTCGCTGCGCGGGTCGTGGCCGATGGCCACGAAGACGCCGGTGACGTCGAGGACCTTGGACTCGCCGGTGTGCGTGTTGCGTACCCGCACCCCGCAGACCTTGCCATCGTCGCCGAGGATCTCCTCGACCACGGTGTTCCACTCGACCTTGATCTTGTCGTTGCTGAGCGCCCGCTCGGCCATGATCTTGCTGGCCCGGAAGGAGTCCCGGCGGTGGAGGATGGTGACCGAGTCGGCGAACCGGGTGAGGAAGCTCGCCTCCTCCATCGCCGAGTCACCGCCACCGACGACCACGATGTGCTGGTTGCGGAAGAAGAAGCCGTCGCAGGTCGCGCAGGAGGAGACGCCGTGGCCCAGGTACTCCTGCTCGCCGGGCACGCCGAGCGGACGCCACGCGGAGCCGGTGGCGAGGATGACCGCCCTGGCCCGGTACGCGGTCTGGCCCACCCACACGGTGCTCAGGGCGTCGGAGCCCACGCTGCCGGTGTCCTTCAGCTCGACCCGCGTCACGTCGTCGGTGAGGAACTCCGCGCCGAACCGCTCGGCCTGCTTGCGCATGTTGTCCATCAGTTCGGGGCCGAGGATGCCGTCGGCGAAGCCGGGGAAGTTCTCCACCTCGGTGGTCGTCATCAGCGCACCGCCGGACTGCACGCCCTCGATGATGAGCGGTTTGAGGTTGGCGCGCGCCGCGTAGACCGCCGCCGTGTAACCGGCCGGCCCGGAGCCGATGATGATCAGGTTGCGGACCTCGTCCACTGCCGTCTCCCGATTCGTGTTGTTCGTCATCGGCGCGCACCGATGCCGATCCGATGCCGACGCCCCTCGGGTGCCGGCACTTCGATGTGCAGAACGTCATCGTACGAACCGGGGATTCCCGAGCCGGTCATCCGGGTGGGTCAGGTCACGCGGACGGTCAAACGTCCGGTGGCCGCGAATTCACCCTACCCGCGTGCGGTAGCGGCTGTCCGAGCCGGACCCGGGGACCCCGCATTCCGGGCCGCTGGCCCAGGCCCAGCCCGTCCCCGTGGCGTCGGTGAAGCGCACGATCAGCGCCGGGCGCCCCTGGAAGCGGGCGTAGTCGACCACGTCGACCACCAGCGGACCGTTGCCGTGCTCGGCCTTGATCGCGCCGATGCAGGCGCCCAGCGCGGCGGGGTCGGTGAGCCGCTCGAGGCCGAGGGCGGAGCCGGGCAGCCGCCCGCCCTCCGCCTGGACGCCGGGCTGCTCCCTGGGCGGTCCGCCGGTGAACGGCCGTGCCTTCGGCGACGACGGGAGGGCGGCCAGTGACTCCGGCGTGTAGTCCGTCCCGCTGCGTACCGACGGCTCGCCGGAGATCCGGAACGGCGTGACGGTGGCCGGGCCGGCCTCCTCGCGGTGCGCGGAGCCGGGCAACGCCGTGTCCGCGGCACCGCCGGTCTGCTGCTCCCTGGTGAACTGGTTGACGCCGAGGCCGACCGCCGCGATCGACACCGCGGCCAGCGCGACGGGCCCCGCCAGCCGGCCCCAGCGGCGCCGCCGTCGGCCGGGCCCGGTGGCCCCGCCGCGACCCGGTTCCGAGCGGGGTACGCCCGCCGGACGCCTTCCGGAACCGCCGAGCGGCTGCGTGGGCACCGCGCCGGCGCCGATCCTGACCCCCGGCTGCGCCCCGGCGTGTTCCGCTTCCGCGCCGCCAGCCGAAGGGCCTGGCCCGACGTCGGCGGACCCCGAAGAACCGGGCCCCGCAAGGACCGGCTCGGAGTCGCCGCCCGGCCCGAAGGACGCGGCACCGGTGGCGGTGGCGTGGGCCAGCGCGGCGGCGATCCGTTCGGCGACGTCGGCCGGCATCTCGGGTGCGGCGGAGCCCCAGGCGGCCAGGTCCGCCCGGACGTCCGCCACGGCGGGGGCCAGCAGCGCGTACGCCTGCGCCCAGTCGGCGTCCTCGTCGACCAGGCGGGCGACGAGTTCCTCCTCCGGGGTGCCGTCCAGCGCCCCGCCGAGGTAGTCGGCGAGCAGGTCGTGGTCGACCTCCCTGAACCCCCCGGCCGTCACGCGTCCTCCTGGTGGGCATCCCGCCGGGACCGTCCCGACCCCGATCGGACGCCCTCGGACGACCGCGGGTTCCCTCGGGTGACGGCCGGCACGTTCGGACCCGCCGTCGGGGCCGGCTCGGCCCGCTGCGGGGTGGACCGCTCCTCGGCCCGCTGCGGGGCGGGACGGGGGCGCAGGTGGCCGAGCTGCGTCGCCAGGCGGGCCCGTCCCCGGGCGCACCGGCTCTTGACCGTGCCCTCGGCCACGCCGAGAATCCGGGCCACCTCGGCGACGGGGTAGCCCTGCACGTCGACCAGGATCAGCGCCGCCCGCTGCTCGGCCGGCAGTTCGGCGAGCGCCTGCCGGACCACGAGCGCCGTGTCGTGGTCCTGCACGGGCGCCGCCGGCTCGACGCCCCCGGTGCCGGAGTCGGTGTCGCGGACCCCGTCCGGCAGCGGCACCGTGGGGTGCGCCTGGCGGCGGCGGATCCGGTCCAGACAGGCGTTCACCACGATCCGGTGGAGCCAGGTGGTGACCGCCGAGTCGCCCCGGAACCGGCCGGCGGCCCGGTGGGCGGACAGCAGGGCGTCCTGGAGTGCGTCGGCGGCCTCCTCGCGGTCGCCGAGCGTACGCAGGGCCACCGCCCAGAGCCGGTCCCGGTGCCGGTGGAAGAGCTCGGCGAAGGCGTGCGGGTCGCCGGCCACGTGGGCGTGCAGGAGGTCGAGGTCCGCAGCCCCGGCCGGCGGCACCGACGACGCGACCGGTGGACCCACTGGTCCACCGGTCGCTCGTTCTCCGCGTACGCCCATCACCACGTCCGGCGGATGCGGTGCCCGGAGCGCGGTGGCCGGCTCACGATCCCTGGACCGTGATCTCCTGGACGCCGAGCTTGTAGCCGCCGTCGCTCGACGGCAGCTCGGTGATCCAGAACAGCAGGTAGCGGTACTTCTGGTCGGCGTTGAAGCCGTTGAAGGTCATCTTGGTGCCCTCGTGCTCCTCGAACGGCTGGCCGATCGCGGTCTTCTTGTAGTCCGCGAAGAGCTGCGCGTCCCCGGAGGACGACGACGGCCGGTCGGTGGTGCCGGCGTAGAGCTGGGCGGAGGCGCCCCGGGCGGACAGGAGGACCTGGACGGACTTGACGGTGTGCTCGCCGCCGAGGTCGATCCAGACGCCCATGCCCTTCTTGAGGTTGCCGAAGTTGGCCCGCCCCCGGTAGGTCTGGGTCTCCCAGCCCTCGTCCTCGTTGCCGTCGAAGACCCTGTCGGCGTTGCGGACCTCGGTCCGGTCGCCCTCCGGGTCGATGATCCGGGCGGCGCTGATCTTCAGCGGCCCGGCCGTGACGGCGGCCGGGGTCGCGTCGTCACCGGGCGCGCTCGACGAGGGCGCGGCGACCGGGTTCGTCTGGGGGTCGTTGTCACCGCCGCGCAGGGTGGTGATGCCGATCAGCAGGCCCACGAGGGCGACCGCCAGCAGGCCGGCGATGCCGATCGCGACCTTGCGTCCGCCGGCGGCGGCCAGCGGCGACGGCTCCTCGCCGGTGTCGGCCGTGAAGCGCAGCGGGCCGGCGTTGTCGAGGAACTGCTCGTCGGCCGGCACGTCCAGCCGGGCCAGCTCGGCCGCGAGCACGTCCGACGAGGGCGGCTCGATCTCGGCGTCGAGCAGGTCCATGGTGAGGTCGTCGAGGTACGCCGGCACGCCCGCCCGGACCTGCCGGGGCGCGGCGAGCGCACCCCCGGCGTCGCGTACGGCGTCGGGGATGGCGGCCCGGCCGTGGCCGGCGGTGGCGCCCCGCAGCGGGGCCTCGGCGTGCGGCCAGTGCCCGGTCAGGGCGAAGTAGAGGACCCCGCCGATCGCCCGGACGTCGCTCTGCTGGCTGTCGGCGCCGTCGGTGCGCGCGTCGGCCAGCACCACCCGGCCGTCGTCGCTGATCATCACCGTGCCGGGGTGGACGTTGCCGTGCACCATGCCGGTGGCGTGCACGGCGGCGAGGGCGCTGGCGACCGCGTTGCCGATGGTGGTTGCGCGCGCCGGGTCCAGCGGGCCGTCGGCGACCAGCTCGCGCAGCGACTGCCCGTCGACCCACTCCCGCACCACGTACGCCCGCTCGGCCTCGTCGATCGCGTCGTAGACGCCGACCAGGTTGGGGTGGATGACGCGGCTGGCCGCGACGGCGCCCTGGAGCATCTCGGTGGCCGAGTCGCCACCCGGGTAGCGCAGCACGACCGCGACGGGACGGCGCAGGATGACGTCGACCCCGCGCCAGACCAGCCGACCCGCGCTGTCGTTGTTGATGTGCTCGACCAACTCGTAACGCTCGGCGAGGATCTCACCGGCCGTGGGAGCACCGAAGGTCACGACCTGAGGAGCGCTCTCCTCCGCCTCCTGACCTTCGCCGACCTGGGTCACCCGTCCTCCCTCGGTGATCGTGTCGATCGATGGACCCGCGCTGCTGGGCATGTGGCTTCCCGCTCTGCCTTCGAAGGAACCGGTCGACCGGTGTCGACGCGGAGCGCCGGCGCCTGCCGTACCCGTCGAGTGCGACCTTACCCGGGTTGGCCGTCTCCCCGACATGTCATCTTCGCGCCGCTCCCGGGCTGAGCTGCCGGCAGGCGGCCGGCTTGTCCGGTTGCGCCCGTTGTCGGCCACGTTGCTGGCACATGTACTGGCCAATCTAGAGGTTGACCGCAAGCACCCGCAGAGAGGGGGCCGGCCGGTGCGGCGATCGCGCCGACGCCGCCGGGTTCCCCCCGACCGGGCCCATCATGCTCATCCGTACGGTTGGTTATCCACAGGCCGATCCGGTGGTTGAGCGGTGAATCGCGGAGTTATCCACAGGCGCATCCCCAGGCTGGTGATCCTCGTTCACAGAGAGTGGAGTCCGCCCGCAGGACGGCCGCCGGCCGGGGAGTCGGGCATCGGTCAGCGGCCCAACCGGCGCCGTACCATGCCCACGACCTCGGTGATCTCGCCGATCCGCAGGACCGTCGCCAGCCCGAGGTACGTCCCGCCGATCACCGCGCCGCCGACCACCAGCTGCACGATGGCCTCCAGGCGGCTCGGCGTGTCGTCGCCGGGCAGCAACTTGACCACGATCAGGCCGACCACCGCCGAGCCGAGCGCCGCGACCAGGACCCGGCCGCCGGTCCGCATGATCTCGCCGAGGCCGATCCGGCCCACCCGGGGGCGCAGCAGCCAGGCCGAGGCGACGGCGGCGGCCAGGTAGGAGACGGCGTTGCCGATCATCATGCCGGCACCCACGAAGCTCGCCGAGAAGGCCACGTAGAGCACGACCTGCACCCCGATGCGCAGCGCCACCACCGGAATGTTGATCAGCGCCGGGGTGCGGGTGTCCGGCAGCGCGTAGAAGGCGAAGGTGAACAACTGGCTCACCGCGAACGGCACCAGGGCGAGCGCGGCGGCGAGCAGCACCACGGAGGTGGCGGCGGCGTTCTCCTCGTCGAACGCTCCCCATCTGAACAGGGTGAACGCGATCGGGGAGGCGAGGACGGCGTAGCAGACGGCGATCGGCGCGAGCACCGCGGTGACCGTCCGGGTGCCCCGGGACAGGTCGGCGGCCACGTCGGCGTACCGGCCGTCGGCGGCGGCGGCGCTCATCCGGGGCATCAGCGCGGTGATGATCGAAACGGCGATGATGCCGTGCGCCGTCATCAGCAGCAGGAAGACGTTGTTGTAGATCAGCGGACCGGCGGCGCTCTCCCGGCCGGCCCGGTTCAGCAGGTTGAACAGCACGATCAGGCCGATCTGGCTGACCGCGACGTAGCAGAACATCCACGCCCCGAGCCGGCCCAGCTCGCGCAGGCCCAGCTCGCGGAAGTCGAAGCGCAGCTTCCAGCGGAAGCCCACCTTGCGCAGCGCCGGCAGCAGGCCGGCGGCCTGGATCGCCACGCCGAGCAGGGTGCCGCCGCCGATCAGCAGGACCCGCCCGGTCGTCATCTCGTCCGGCTGGATGATCTTCGCGCCGAAGATCGCGATGTAGAGGCCGGCGGTGGCGATCACCACCAGGTTGTTCAGGATCGGCGCCCACATCGGGGCGGCGAAGTGGCCCCGGGTGTTGAGCACCGCGCTGATCAGCGCGCTGAGACCCGAGAAGAAGATCATCGGCAGCATCAGGCGGGCCAGCGCCGTGACCAGATCCGAGTAGCCGTCCGTTGACTCGCCGCTCCCGTAGAGCCAGGTCAGCCACGATGCCGCCAGCACCGCCAACAGCGCGGCCACGCCGAGCGCCAGCACCGCCAGGGTGAGCAGCCGCTGGGCGTACGCCTGGCCGCCGTCCGCGTCGGACTTGCGCCGCCGCACCAGCACCGGGATCAGCACGCTGGTGAGCACTCCGCCGAGCAGGAACTCGTAGACCATCCCGGGCAGGATCTGCGCGGTCGTGTACGCGTCACCGACCAGCGCGCCGCCGAGCGCCGCCGCGATCACCAGGTTGCGCAGGAAGCCCGTACCCCGGCTGACGAGGCTGCCGATCGCCATCACCGCGCTGTTGGTCGCGGCGCTGGCCTCGGCCACCTGCTCCTGCGGCGGCGCGGTCGACTCCAGGGCCGGCTGGTTGAGCGGCTCGGCGGAGATGAACGTGGCGCCGTCCGACGGCCGGCCGGGCGCGGCGCCGCCCTGGGCGGCGTTCGCGCTGCGGTAGAGACCGCCGCTCATCTTGTCGCCTCCAAGGCAGAGAGGTACGTCGCAGCCGGGGCCCGGCCCGCACGTCACAGACGATAGTCAACGGCCACCCGTTACCCGCGCCCGGCGGACCACATCCCCGCCGGGACCGATAGGCTGGCGCTCCCATGTCCGACGCCTCCGCTCCCCACGCCGCCGACCGCCGCGAACTCACCGCCGCGCAGCGCAACGCCGTCGCCGAACTCCTCCGGGTCTCCCCGGTCGCCGACGAGTTGGGCCGCCGGTTCGCGCGGGCCGGCCACGAGCTGCACCTGGTGGGCGGTTCGGTACGCGACGCCCTGCTCGGCCGCCTCGGCGACGACCTCGACTTCTGCACCGACGCGCACCCCGACGAGACCCTGCGCGTCGTGCGCGGCTGGGCCGAGTCGATCTGGGAGACCGGCCGCGAGTTCGGCACCATCGGGTGCCAGCGCGACGGGCTGCGACTGGAGATCACCACCTTCCGCGCCGAGTCGTACGACCAGGTCAGCCGCAATCCGGTCGTCGAGTACGGCACCGACCTCGCCGAGGACCTGAGGCGGCGCGACTTCACCATCAACGCGATGGCGGTCAGCCTGCCCGAGCACCGGTTCACCGACCCGCACGGCGGGCTGGACGACCTCGCCGCCAAGGTGATCCGCACCCCGGGCACCCCGGCGGAGTCCTTCGGCGACGACCCGCTGCGGATGCTGCGCGCGGCCCGCTTCGCCGCCCAGCTGCGCTTCGCGGTGCACCCCGACGTGTACGCGGCGATGGCCCGGATGGCCACCGACCTGGACCGGATCACGGCCGAGCGGATCCGCGACGAGTTCACCAAGCTGCTCTGCGGCGCGGACCCGATCACCGGGCTGCGGCTGCTGGTCGACACCGGGCTCGCCGAGCGCTTCCTGCCGGAGCTGACCGGGCTGAAGCTGGAGATCGACGAGCACGCCCAGCACAAGGACGTCTACGAGCACACCCTCACCGTGGTGAGCAACGCCGTCTCGTACGAGACCGAGGGGCCGGACTTCGTCCTGCGGATGGCCGCGCTGATGCACGACGTCGGGAAGCCGGCGACGAAGGCGGTGGGCACGGACGGCCGGGTCAGCTTCCACCACCACGAGGTGGTGGGCGCCCGGCTCACCAAGGCCCGGATGAAGGCGCTGCGCTACCCGAAGGAGATCACCGCCAAGGTCACCGCGCTGGTGGCGCTGCACCTGCGCTTCTACGGCTACGGGCGGGGCGAGTGGACCGACTCGGCGGTGCGCCGCTACGTCGCCGACGCCGGTGACCTGCTGCCGCGCCTGCACAAGCTGACCCGGTCGGACTGCACGACCCGCAACCGGCGCAAGGCGGCCCAACTCGCCGCCGACTACGACGCGCTGGAGGAGCGGATCGCCCGGATCGCCGCCGAGGAGGACCTGGCGCGGGTCCGGCCCGACCTGGACGGCAACGCCATCATGGAGCTGCTGGGCGTACCGCCGGGGCCGGTGGTCGGGCAGGCCTGGAAGCACCTCAAGGAGCTGCGCCTGGAGCGCGGCCCGCTGGACCGCGACGAGGCCGAGGCGGAGCTGCTGCGCTGGGCCCGCGACGAGGGCATCGTCGGCTAGCCCGCCGCGTTCCGCGGGACGGGTCCGACGGACCGGGCCGGACGACGAGGGCCTGATCGATCCGGCCGACGGGGTCGGACTGGTCGAGCCGGCCGACGGCTAGGGCGACCACCGGCACCGACAGCAACGGCGTGGCCCGGCTCCGGCACGGGAAGGGCGCCGCCCCCTGCCGGGGACGGCGCCCTGTCGCGCTCAGCGGCCCGACCGCTGCGCTGGTGGCGTCAGCGGGTCTCGACGGTCGTGCCGTCGACCGGCGGCTTGCCGTTGCCGGTGGTCGCCGCCGCCGAGCCGAGCTTCCCCAGCAGGCCGGCCAGGTCGATGCCGGTCAGGTCGCTGCCGAGCTGGAGCCCCTGGGCGACGTTGCCCGCCACCGACTTCGTCAGGGACGAGGCGCCGTCGGTGGAGATGACGGTCATCTTGTCGATCGCGCCGATCGGGGCGCTGGCCGCCTCGACCACCTGCGGCAGCACCTTGACCAGCAGGTCCAGCACGGCGGCCTCGCCGTACGCCGCGAAGGCCTCGGCCTTGCGGGCCATCGCGTCGGCCTCGGCCTGGCCCTTGGCCAGGATTGCGGCGGCCTCGGCCGCACCCTCCCGCTCGACCGCTTCGGCGATGGCGGAGCGGCGGCGCTGCTCGGCCTCACCCTCCTTGGCGCCCTCGATCGCGTTGGCCTCGGCCAGCGCGGCCCGGCGGGCCCGCTCACCCTCACCGGTGAGCCGGGCCTGCTCGGCGGCGGCCTGGGCGGCGGCGATGACAGCCTGGCGCTGCGCGTCGGCGTTCAGCACAGCCGCGTTGCGGGACGCCTCGGCCTCCTGCTCCACCTTGTAGCGGGCGGCGTCGGCCGGCTTGCGCACCTCGGTGTCGAGCTGGCGCTGCTTGAGCTCGGCGTTGCGCTCGGCGACCTTCTGCTGCTCGGAGAGGATCGCCTGGTCCCGCTCGGCCTGGGCCAGCGGACCGGCGGCGGCGGACTTCGCCTTGGCCGCGTCGATCTCCGCCTGGATGGCGGCCTGCTTGAGCGACAGGTTCCGGTTGGCCTCGGCGATGGCCTCCTCGGCGAGCAGCCGCTCCTGCTCGGCCTGCTGCCGGGCCCGCGCCTCGGCGATGGCTGCGTCCTTGAGCACCCGGGCGGCCTCCGGCCGGCCCAGGTCCTGGAGGTAGGAGCCCTCGGCCAGGATGTCCTGGAGCTGGAAGGTGTCCAGCACCAGGCCCTGGTTGGTCATCGAGTGCTCGGCCTCCTCGGCGACCGCGCTGGCGAACGCCGCCCGGTCCCGGATGACCTCCTCCACGGTGAGCCGGCCGACGATCGAACGCAGCGCGCCGGCCAGCACCTCCCGGGTGAAGTCCTCGATCTCGTCCTGCTGGTGCAGGAAGCGCTGCGCGGCGGCGCGGATGGCGTCCTCGGTGCCGCCGACCTTGACGATCGCGACGCCGTGCAGGTCGGCGCGGATGCCCTGCTTGCTGACGGCGCCCTTGATACCGACGTCGATCCGCCGGCTGGACAGGTCGAGCGACTGGAGCTTCTGCACCACGGGCAGGACGAAGACGGACGCGCCGAGCACGACCTTCTGCCCGGAGTTGTCGGTCGACCGGCCGCCGTCGGCGGTCTGGGTGGTGCGGCCCTTGCGGCCGGTGACGATGAACGCCTCGTTCGGCCCGGCCACCTTGATGCGGGAGAGCACGAAGAGCACGAGCACGAGGACGAGGAGGACCGCGCCGCCGATGGCGATGAGAAGGGGCATGTGACCGTCCTGTTTTCTATGAGGGGGTTCAGTAGGTCTCGACGTGCACGCTGGTCTCGCTCAGCGCCTCGACCACGAAGATCTGGGCGCCGACCGGGATCGGTCGGTCGGCGCGGGCGTTGAGCTTGACCGGCTGGCCGGCCACCCGGACCCGGACCTCGCCGTAGCCGTCGGCGGGCACGGGGGTGACCACCAGGCCGAGCGCGCCGACCAGGTGGTGGCGGGTGGGGGTGGGATCGGTGCGCATGTCGCGGGCCGCCCGGCTCAGCCGGGCCGCGGCCCAGGCGGTGGGCACGGCCGCGACGACGCCGCCGGCCAGGGCCACGGCGATCATCCCGGGCGTACGCCCACCGACCAGCTCGTTGACGATCGCGGCGCCGAAGCCGAGCGCTCCGGTGAACCCGGCGACCGCCTCCGCCGACACCGGACCGTCGAAGTCCGGGTTGCCGAAGTGGAGCAGCTCGCCGCCGAGCAGGGCGAGCGCCAGGACCGCGACGCCCGCGCCGCCGATGATGAGGAAGATCAGCGTCCCCGTGGCCACGACCTGCACGGTATCGGTGGCCCGCAAACGTCGGCCGGGGCGTCGGCGGCTCGGGCGGGAGACCGTGTCGGGGCGCGGGGGACAATGGCGGGATGCGCTGGACCGTGCTCGACTCCCCGATCGGCGAGTTCTCCGTCGCCACCGACGGGACCCACGTGTGCCGGGCCCACTTCGGCCGGGCCCCCGGGGCGGCCGAGGAGCCGTACGACGAGGCGGCCCGGCAGGCGCTGGCGGAGCTGCGGGCGTACTTCGCGGGCGAGCTGACCGCCTTCACCGTGCCGCTGGCGGCGCCGGGCGGCTCCGAATTCGAGCGGGGCGTCTGGCGCGAGATGACCCTCATCCCGTACGGGGAGACACTCACCTACGGCGAGGTGGCCCGGCGGCTGGGCGACCAGGGCGCCGCGCGCGCGGTCGGGGTGGCCTGCAATCGCAACCCGATCCCCGTGCTCGTGCCGTGCCACCGGATCGTCGGCGCGGGCGGCAAGCTGGTCGGCTTCGGTGGTGGCCTGGACCGCAAGGTGACGCTGCTGGAGCTGGAGGCGGGAGTCGCCCTGCGGCGCGCCTGGTCCTGACGCGGCGCGAGACGGCCCCCTGCGCGTACGGCTGCGGGAGGGCCGGACGCGGCGAGGGCCGGGTCCCCGTGGACCCGGCCCTCGACGGTGCTGCTGTCGGCGCGTCAGCGCTCGACGTCACCGGCGATGAACGCCTCGACGGCGGCGTGCGCGTCGTGGTCGGCGTACTGCACCGGCGGGGACTTCATGAAGTACGACGAGGCCGACAGGATCGGGCCGCCGATCTTCCGGTCCAGCGCGATCTTCGCGGCGCGGACGGCGTCGATGATGACGCCGGCCGAGTTCGGCGAGTCCCATACCTCGAGCTTGAGCTCGGCGTTGAGGGGGGTGTCGCCGAAGGAGCGCCCCTCCAGGCGGATGTACGCCCACTTGCGGTCGTCCAGCCACGGCACGTGGTCCGACGGACCGATGTGCACGTCGCTCTTGCTCATCTCGTGCGGGATCTGGGAGGTGACCGACTGGGTCTTCGAGATCTTCTTCGAGACCAGGCGGTTGCGCTCCAGCATGTTCATGAAGTCCATGTTGCCGCCGAAGTTGAGCTGGTACGTGCGCAGCAGCTCGACGCCCCGGTCCTCGAACAGCTTCGCCAGCGCGCGGTGCACGATGGTGGCACCGACCTGGCTCTTGATGTCGTCGCCGACGATCGGCAGGCCCGCGTCCTCGAACTTCTTGGCCCACTCCGGGTCGGAGGCGATGAAGACCGGAAGCGCGTTGACGAACGCGCAGCCGGCGTCGATCGCGGCCTGGGCGTAGAACTTGTCGGCCTGCTCGGAGCCGACCGGCAGGTACGAGACCACGACGTCGACCTGCGCGTCGCGCAGCGCCTGGGCGACGTCGACCGGCGTGGCGTCGGACTCCTCGACGATCTCGCGGTAGTACTGGCCCAGACCGTCGAAGGTCGGACCGCGCTGCACGGTGACGCCGGTCGGCGGCACGTCGCAGAGCTTGATGGTGTTGTTCTCGCTGGCGACGATCGCCTCGGCGAGGTCCATGCCCACCTTCTTGGCGTCCACGTCGAACGCCGCGACGAACTGCACGTCCGAGACGTGGTAGTCGCCGAAGGTGACGTGCATGAGACCCGGGACGCGGTCGTTCGGGTCGGCGTTCCGGTAGTACTCCACGCCCTGCACGAGGGACGAGGCGCAGTTACCCACACCGACGATGGCGACGCGGACGGAGCCCATAGCGTCTGCCTCCTTCTTCTTCATCACGGCCGCTCATTCCTGGACTCTCCAGGCGGAGGCGGGCTGTTGTCTTCTCGTCGGCCGCCGGCCGTCCCGGTTGACGGGATGGTCGGGGCACGGCCGGAGCGCTCGTTGGCGATGAGCTCCTCCAGCCAGCGGACCTCGCGCTCACAGGCGTCCAGGCCGTGGCGCTGCAGTTCCAGCGTGTAGGCGTCGAGGCGTTCGGCCGCGCGGCCGAGCACGTCACGAAGCCCCTCGCGGCGTTCCTCGATCTTCCGCCGGCGACCCTCGAGGATGCGGAGTCGGGTCGCCTGGTCGGTCCGGGCGAAGAACGCGAAGTGCACGCCGAAGCCCGTGTCGTCGTACGTCTCCGGCCCGGTCTGTGCGATCAACTGGGCGAAGCGTTCCTTGCCCTCCGCGGTGATTTCGTAGACCACCCGGCCTCGCCGGCTGGTCAGCGCGGGAACCTCCTCGGCGGTGGCGGGTGCGTCGGCGGCCTCGGTGATCCACCCCGCCGCCTGGAGGCGGCGCAGGGTCGGGTAGAGCGAGCCGTAGCTGATCGCCGCCCTGATCGCACCGAGCTTGGCGGTCAGCTCCTTGCGCAGCTCATAGCCGTGCATCGGAGACTCCTGCAGGAGGCCGAGGATGGCGAGCTCGAGCACGGGCCATCCTCTCTGTACCCTCTAGGCGGAGCGGTAACCGCCGCGATGTATCGGACCGATACATCGCACGCTAGCGGATCACCGTGATCAGGGCAAACCCTCGTTTCCGCGGTTCCGTGGTCACGCATCGTCACCGTGGTCGCCCCGTCCGGCGAGACCGCGTACCCTTCTCCGCATGCGTACGCAGCGCCAGATGGTCGACTACTCGCTCCGGAAGCGAGCGGTGCTGCGTGAACTCCTCGCGGGCAGGGTCGGCACGTACGACGTCTGCGACGCCTCGCCCTACCTGAAGAACGCTGCCCGCTTCCACGGTGAGCCGACCGACGAGCGGTGTCCGATCTGCCGGAGCGAGAACCTGACCCACGTCCACTACATTTACGGCGACGAACTCAAGCAGTCCGCCGGACAGGCCCGGACACTGGCCGAGTTGCCGATGCTGGCGATGACGGTGCGTGAGTTCCAGGTCTTCGTGGTGGAGGTGTGTCTCGGCTGTGACTGGAACCATCTCGTCGAGCAGTACCTGCTCGGCCGGGACGGGCTGACCGGCAGCCCGGAGGGCGGGCCGGATCAGGACGCGGTGGGCGGCGCGGCCGCCACGGGCAACGGTGCGGGTGGTCGACGGAGGCGAGAGGCGCAACGGTGATCTTCGCTCGATCGGCCGACCCCGGCCGCACGCACGCCCGGGGAGACCGACGGCTCGTTGGTCTGATTAGCCCGATTGATTCGCAAGTAGCACCGGTCGACCGGCACGTACGTGCCGCCCTCGACGGGTGTCCCATCTCACGGCAAACCGGTGGCGGCGCAGCCGCGTCCCACCGCGACGGCAGGGTGTGAGGAATGAACTCGTACGGCGATTCCAGTTCCCCGCGCGGGCGGGCCCAGATTCCGGGCCAGCACGGCGACCCCGGCGGTGACGCCCGCGGGGGCGGCTGGTCGGCTGCACAGGAGGGTACGGCACCCGCGGGCCGCGCTTCGGTAGCGCCTCGGGCCGCCGGTGCCGGGCGGGCCTCGGTCGGCGGCTCGGCGTCCGTGCCGCAGCGCGGCGCTCCGGCCTCCGGTTCGGCGTCGGCGGCCGTCCCGCCGCGAGGCGGTTCCGCCGCCGGTTCGGCCTCGGTGGGTTCCGCCTCCGTGGGGCGGGCGGGGCCGGGTCGGGCCTCCGTGCCCGTCTCGCCGGCGCCGGCCGCCGGCCGGGCGGCCGGCGCGGGTCGCGCGTCGGTGCCGGTCTCCCCGGCCGCCAGCGGGTCGGCCGGTCGCGCCACGGTCGGTACGGCTGCCGTGGGTGCCGCCTCGGCCGGACGGGCCAGTGTCGGGTCGGCGGCGGTCGGTGGCGTCAGCGGCCGGGCCACGGCGCGGGCGAGCGTCTCGCCGGCCTCCGGTGGACCGGGTGGGCCCGGCGGGCCGACCGGCCCCGGCCGACGCGCGCGGGGAGCGGGCGACCCGGCCGGCGCGGCGCGGGCGAAGAAGCGCAAGCGGGTGAACCTGCTGATCGCCAGCTTTGCCGTCTTCATCATGCTCGCCGGGCTCGGCGTGGTCGGCTTCACCTACTACTCGACCAACGTGGTGCTTCCGGAGGACACCACGCCGCCGCAGGCGACCACCCTCTACGCTTCGGACAACAAGACGATCATCGCCAAGGTCGGCACGCAGAACCGGACCCTGGTCACCATCGACCAGATTCCGACGCACGTGCAGGACGCGGTCGCGGCGGCCGAGGACCGCAACTTCTACGAGCACTCCGGTGTGGACTACAAGGGCATCGTCCGGGCCGCGTGGAACAACGTCTCCGGTGGCAGCAAGCAGGGCGCCTCGACGATCACTCAGCAGTACGCCCGCAACGCGTTCGACAACCTCAAGGACGACACGTACGCCCGGAAGGTCAAGGAGGCGATCCTCGCCTCCAAGCTGAACGACGAGTACACCAAGCCGCAGATCATGCAGCACTACCTGAACATCATCTACTTCGGGCGGGGCGCGCACGGCATCGAGGCGGCGGCACAGACGTACTTCGGCAGGCCGGCGAACAAGCTGAGCGTGGCCGAGGGCGCGGTCCTCGCGGCGCTGATCAAGCAGCCGGAGGCCAACGCGGGCCACAAGGGCTACGATCCGGCGGTCAACCCCACCGACGCCAAGTCCCGTTGGGAGTACGTCATCAGCGGCATGGTCGCCGAGGGCTGGCTGAACGCCCCGGGCAAGCCGCAGGCTCCCACTCTGGCCGAGTACCCGACCAAGACGCTGAGAAAGCCGAGCCAGGGCGGCGCCGGCATCGACTACGGCGTCAACACCCCGTACGGCAACGTGATCAACTACGTCAAGCAGGAAATGCGGGACAAGGGCATCTGCGTCGACAAGGAGGATCAGGTCACCGACGCCAAGCCGCTCTGTTCCCAGGCGCTGATGTCGGGTGGCTACAAGATCCGTACCACGATCGACACGAAGATCCAGAAGGCGGCGGTCGAGACCGCCCAGCGCAGCAGGAAGGGGTCGGAGCTTTCCGACCAGCCGCCGAACCTGATGGCAGCGGTGGTCGCCATCGAGCCGAAGAACGGTCGCGTGCTCGCCTACTACGGCGGCGACAACGGCACCGGCACCGACTACGCCGGCAAGAACACCGACGCCTCCGGCAACCCCTACGGCGGTCACCCGCCGGGCTCGAGTTTCAAGATCTACACCCTGGCGGCGGCGCTCAAGGAGGGCAAGGCCCTCGAGTCGCGCTGGAAGGGCAGGGCGTTCACGCCGAAGGGCACCAAGTTCAAGGTCAGCAACGCCGGCGTCGACAACCCGGAGTGCGGCGACTCCTGCACCCTGACGGTCTCCACCCTGAAGTCGCTGAACGTGCCGTTCTACCACGTCACCGAGACGATCGGCCCGGACAAGGTCGTCGACATGGCGGCCAAGGCCGGGGTCAGCATGATGTGGCGTTCGGACACCAACCCGCCGAAGGGCTACGACCTCACCAAGACCGACCCGAAGGACATCGCGCCGAGCCCGTTCTTCCACGTCGTCGGCTACGGTCAGTATCCGATCACCGTCCTGGACCACGCCAACGGCGTCGCCACCTTCGCCAACCAGGGCCGCTACCACAAGGCCCACTTCCTCTACTCCGTGGAGAAGCGGGACGAGTTGACCGGCAAGTGGAAGAAGATCGCCGACGAGGGTTCGCTCAAGGGTGAGCAGCGCATCGACAAGAACGTCGTGGCGGACGTGACCTCGGTGCTGGAGCAGTACCCGGCACGGGTCGACCACAAGCTCGACGACGGCCGGAAGGCCGCCTCCAAGACGGGCACCTGGGAACTCAAGTCGAACAGCGACGACAACGGCGACGCCTGGATGATCGGTTACACCCCGCAGATCGCGACCGCTGTCTGGGTCGGCAACGTCAAGGACCGCAAGCCGCTCAAGCTGAAGAACGGCACCAAGATCAGTGGCGGCAACCTGCCGGGCACCATCTGGGAACGGTTCATGGACGAGGCACACAAGGTCAAGGACTGGGAGAAGAAGGACTTCCCGCCCGCGGCGAACGTCGGCGACCCGAACACCGGCAACGGCGAGGCGCCCCCGCCCCCGCCGCCTCCGTCGGGCCCGCCGAACTGCGATCCCCTCGGCCTGTTCTGCCCGCCGGGTGGCGGGAACAACGGCGGCGGAAACAACGGCGGCGGCAACCCTCCGGGTGGTCCCACGGCGCCGACCACCCCGACCGATCCGCGTCCCGGTCGGGACGGCGGCGGGGGCGGGCTGCTACCGAGCCTGACACCCCGACCGGACAACGACTGATCGACGAACGCCGCCGGCGGCCGGAGCAACCTCTCCGGCCGCCGGCGGCGTTTCGCATATCGACGTGTCGTGAGCGGGAGGGGACGCGGAGGCCCGATGTACGGCAGGATGCACCTTCATGAGCACGCAGTCGACGCCAGGCATCGACGACGCCGGTGCCCCTGACCATCCGTCCCGCTCCGACGGCTTCGTCCGGGGCCTCTCCGGCGCCATCGGCGGCCCGCTGGGCGATCACGCCGTCGCCCTGGACCGGCCCGCCGGGCGGGAGAGCCGGTTCTGGACCGCGACCCGCATCGTCCTGGCCCTGGTCTGCCTGACCCTGGCGCTGCACTGGGTGCAGAAGTCGCCCTGCCAGGACGGCGCCTGGCAGAACAACGTGCAGTACACCCGGTTCTGCTACACCGACGTGCTGGCGCTCTACTACGCCGAGCGGCTCAACGAGGGCGCGGTGCCCTACCAGGACCACCCCGTCGAGTATCCGGTGCTCACCGGGTACTTCATGGGTGCCCTCGGCCTGCCCGTGCACGCCCTCGGCCAGAACGACCCGGGGCTCAACCAGGGCATGTGGTTCTACAACCTGAACGCCCTGGTGCTCGGCGCGCTGGCGGTCGCCACGGTGGCGGTGCTCCTCGCCCTACGCCGCCGCCGACCCTGGGACGCCGCGCTCTTCGCGCTCGCCCCCGCGCTGATGCTCACCGCCACGGTCAACTGGGACCTGCTCGCCATCGGTCTGGCCGCGTTCGGCCTCTTCGCCTGGGCGCGCAGCCGACCACTGGCGGCCGGCGTCCTGCTCGGTCTCGCCGGGGCGGCCAAGATGTGGCCGCTGTTCATCCTCGGCCCGATCCTGGTGCTGGCGCTGCGCGCCGGGCGCCTCCGGGCCGCCCTCACCGCCTTCGGCGCCGCCCTGGTCTCCCTGGTCCTCGTGAACCTTCCGGTCGCCATTCCCTACCGGGAGAACTGGGACCGCTTCTTCGAGCTGAACTCGACCCGCCCCATCGACTGGGGCACCCTCTGGTACATCGGCCGCTACCTGGACGGCAAGGTCGGCAGCACCAACCCCGCCGACCTCGGTCCGTTCGAGTGGCTGAACGTCAACATCCCGACGCTGAACACCCTGTCGTACGCCCTCTTCGGGCTGGCCTGCCTCGGCGTGGCCGCGCTGGGGCTGCTGGCCCCGCGCCGGCCCCGGCTCGCCCAGCTCGCGTTCCTGGTGGTCGCCGCCTTCCTGATCTTCAGCAAGGTGTGGTCGCAGCAGTTCGTGCTCTGGCTGCTGCCGCTGGTGGTGCTCGCCCGCCCGAAGTGGGGCGCCTTCCTGGCCTGGCAGGTGGCCGAGGTCTGCTACTTCGTGGCCTTCTACGGTGAGCTGCTCGGCGCGGCGACCAGCAAGCCGGTCTTTCCGGAGGGCGTCTTCGTGCTGGCGTCGACCCTGCGGCTGGCCACCGTGGTGGTGCTCTGCGTGCTGGTCGTCCGGGAGATTCTGCGGCCGGAACTCGATCCGGTGCGGCGGACCTACGCCGACGACCCGGATGGCGGGCTGCTCGACGGGGCCCCGGACGCGCCCTGGCTCGACCGCTGGCGACGCCGCCCCGAGGTGCCGGCGGAGCCGACGCCCGCCGCCGTCTGACCGGACCCCCGGCCGTAGGCGACGACCCCGACGGCCGGGAGAACACCGGTCAGAGGCGGTAGACGACCACGTCGCCGATCTCCTCGCGGGTGATGCCGAGCCCGTCGACCGGCGCGTCCACGGTGACCTCCCACGGCGTGCCGGCGATGTGGTCGCGCATCAGCAGGACGTTGCGGACGCCGAGGACGCGCAGGTAGTCGACGCTGACCTGGTCGGGGAAGGAGAGCGTGACCCGGCGTACGTCGTCGAGCTGCCGCGGCGTGAAGCCGCTCCCTCCGTTCACCACGTCCTGGAATCTGGTCGTGGACCAGAGCATCACCGGCTGGTCGAGGCTCTGGTTGCTGGGCAGCACCAGCAGCGGCCCGTCCACGGTCCGCATCGCGGCCGGCTGGGGTGGCACGACCGGGTGCGGCGTGGAGTTCAACCCCTCGCCGATCACCAGCACCAGCGGCAGCAGCGTGGCCAGCCGCAGCCACGGGCTCGGCCAGGAGGGGATCCGCTCGGCGGAGATCTCCCGGACCCGGGTGGCGAACGCGCTGACCGCGCCCGCCGCGAGAAGCCCGAGCAGCAGCGTCGTCCAGAGCATCAGCCGGCCCGGCGTACGCAGGCCGTTCCAACCGGGCAGGTACTCGAACAGCGGCACGTAGGTGAAGGTGCCGTCGAAGAACCGGGTGCCCATGGCGAGCACCATCGTCACCACCACCCCGGCGAGCAGCAGCAGCCGGTGGCGCAGCTTCCAGACCGAGAAGAAGAGACCGCCGGCGGCGAGCGCGTAGAGCACGAAGCCGGGCAGCAGGGTCATCTCCGGATGCCAGGGCAGCAACGCCCTCGCCCCCTCGTGCAGCCCGCCCCACACCCGCGACTCGGCGGGCGCGGTGAAGAAACCGCTCGCCGGCGGGGAGAAGATGGCGATGTCGCCGATGGAGCGCTTCGCGTTCGGGTGCGCCTCGGCCACCGTGAAGAACGGGTAGGCCAGCAGCGCGCCGACGCCGGCGAAGAGCAGACCGCCGACCAGGTCCGCGATCAGCAGCCGACGGCCGAACGGGCGCTTGACCGGCCGGACGACCCAGCGTCGCAGGAACCAGGTGACGGCCGCGACAAGCACGGTCCCGGCGAGGAAGTACGCGAACGGCAACCCGATGCCGAAGCCGAGACTGAGTTGCCAGGCCGCGACCATCCAGCCGGTGTAGACCCAGCCGTCGTGCCGGCGTTCCGGACGGTACCCGTGCCGCAGCGACCAGCCGTGTCCCCGGGCGAGCATGGCCAGCGCCAGTGGGATGCCGCCGTTCGAGATCACGTGCAGGTGCCCGGCCTGGGCCAGCAGCCAGGGCGCGTACGTGAAGCTCACCCCGGCCACCGCGGAGCCGATCCGGCCCGCGCCGAGCTGCCGGGCCAGCGCGTACGCCCCGAGCGTGGCGAGCGCGTGGGCCAGCACGAACATGATGTTGTAGCGGAGCACGGCGGCCTCGGGGCCGGTGCCGATCATGCCCGCCGGGGCGTACCCGAGCAGGGTGTCGGAGAAGGCGAAGCTCCACGGCTCCGGGAAGAAGGTGTTCGACTGCCACAGCTGCGCCGGGTTGGTCAGCAGGATGTGCCCCGACCAGGCCATCTGCCACGCCTGGAGGCTGGGGTCCCAGTAGTCCTGCGGCAGGGTGTGGCGCGGGTAGCGCAGCGTCGGCCAGGTCAGCAGCACGGCCAACGCCAGCGAGGCGAGCGCCGCGAGCGTCCACTCGTGCACCAGCAGGCGGCCGACCGCCCGGGCGGCGCGCCCGAGCCGGGACGGCACCGGTTCGGGGGCGGACGCGAAGGCCTCCCAACGGTCGGGCTTCCCGTCCTCGGCCTTTCCGCTCCCGTCCCCGGCCTTACCGGTGGCAGCCTTGCCGCCGTCCCCACCCGCGCCCTCGGCACCGGCCGTACCGGCTGCGCCTGCCTTGCCGGTCGCATCCGTCTTGTCCGAGCCGCGGGCCTCGGCCTCTTTCTTGCCGGTCGTGCCTGCCATGGCAGCGTCCGTCTTGCCGGCCGCGTCCGTCTTGCCGGCCGCGTCCGTCTTGCCGGCCGCGTCCGCCTTGGCGTCCGTCCCGCCGGTCGCGCCAGCCTCGGCGGCGTCTGCCTTCCCGGCGGCGTCCGCCTTCCCGGCGGTGCCGGAGGCCTCGGCCTTCGTCTTGCCGGTGGTGGCGGTGTCCGCCTTCCCGGCGGCGTCTGCCTTCCCGGCGGCGTCCGCCTTCCCGGCGGTGCCGGAGGCCTCGGCCTCCGCCTTGCCGGTCGTGGCGGCGGCGTCCGTCTTCCCGGCGGCGTCGGCGTTCCCGGCGGCGGCGTCGGGACGGGGGCTGCCGGCGGCGGACTGCTCGGTCGTCATGCCGCAGGGCTCCCCGCGCCCAGCCGGTCACGCAGGAAGGCGATGTCGGCACCCTGACCGTCGACCCCGCCGGGGGTTTCGACGATGACGGGTGCGCCGGCCGCGCGGATCACCGCCACCACCAGCTCCGGGTCGATCGTGCCGCCGTCGAGGTTGTCGTGCCGGTCCTGCCCGGAGTTGAACGCGCCCTTGGAGTTGTTGGCGTGGATCAGGTCGATCCGCCCGGTGATCGCCTTGACCCGGTCGACCAGCCCGAGCAGCTCCTCGCCGCCGGCGTGGGCGTGGCAGGTGTCCAGGCAGAAGCCCACCTCGTGGTCGCCCACTGCGTCCCAGAGACGGGCGAGCGCATCGAGTCGCCGGGCGCAGGCGTTGTCGCCGCCGGCGGTGTTCTCGATCAGGACCGGCACGTCGAAGCCGCCGGAGTCCGCCGCGTACGCGAAGGTCTTGCGCCAGTTGTCGAAGCCGACGGCCAGGTCGTCGCCGGCGTTGACGTGCCCGCCGTGCACGATCAGGCCCTTCGCGCCGATGGCGGCGGCCGCCTTGGCGTGCCCGAGCAGCAACTTGCGGCTGGGGATCCGGATCCGGTTGTTGAGGGTGGCGACGTTGATGACGTACGGCGCGTGCACGTAGAGGTCGACGTCCGCGGCCCGCAGCCGGTCCGCGTCCTCCCGCGGCTTCGGTGCCTTCCACCCCTGCGGGTCGGAGAGGAAGAACTGCACGGCCTCGGCCCCTCGGGCGGTCGCCTCCGCCATCGGGTCGGTCGAATCGACGTGGGCTCCGATACGCATGCAGGGGAGCCTACGTCGCGTCTCCGACAGCCGGGATGACGGCGGTGGCGGACTCGCCGGCCCCGCGCGTCACCTCCCGGCATGGGCGGTCGTTGATGCGAGTGGGATCCACGGTTGCCGCAGCCGGCCAGGAACGGCCGCCGGTCGGCCGACCGGACGTACCCGTAAGGCAGGGGCACCCCCGCCCGCGCGGCCCGGCGCGGCGGGGGCCCGCCCTGACGGAAGCGGACTCATCGGGAAATTTGTCGGAGAATTCCGCCATAACCCCCGACAAGGGGCAAGAGCCGTTGTAACGTCAGGTAACAACACGATAAAGCTCCGCGGGGCGTCCCCGGTCCAACCTCATCGGTGTGGTCGTTCCTCCCCAGGTCCCACCCAAGGAATGCGGACGGGACGCCCCGCGGCCTCGTGTACGGGGGCTCGCATCGACAGCGACGTCGAGGCGGGCCCCCGTCGCTTCGCCCGGCGGACGGCTCCCGCCGACCACCCCGGGCATGATCGTCGGGACCGGGTATCCTGGTCCGGTTGTCCGCGTCCGGCCGGGTCCCCCCGGAACCGGCGTGGGCCACGACGCAGACCTCCTGCCACGGAAGGACCGTGGCCGCCTAGCCCACAGGAGGTGAGCACGTCTTGCGTCATTACGAAGTAATGGTGATCCTCGACCCCAGTCTCGAGGAGCGCACCGTCGCCCCGTCGCTCGACACGTACCTGAACGTGATCCGGACCGCGGGTGGCTCGGTGGAGAAGACCGACGTGTGGGGCCGCCGGCGCCTCGCGTACGAGATCAACAAGAAGGCCGAAGGCATCTACGCCGTCGTCGACCTGCAGGCGACGCCCGCGGCGGTGGCCGAGCTGGACCGTCAGCTGCGGCTCAACGAGTCCGTGCTGCGCACCAAGGTCATCCGGCCGGAGATGCGCTAAAAGCATTCAACCCGGTTCACCCGGATCAGCCTCATCGGCACTGTCGGAGGGCTCTGAGAGCCTGTACGGCAGAACAGATGAGTGCGCGAGGAGATGGTCATGGCAGGAGACACCACCATCACGGTCATCGGCAACCTGACCGATGACCCCGAGTTGCGGTTCACCCCCTCTGGTGCGGCGGTCGCCAAGTTCCGGGTCGCTTCGACGCCCCGGTTCATGGACAAGGCCTCCGGCGAGTGGAAGGACGGCGAGCCGCTCTTCCTGGCGTGCACCGTGTGGCGGCAGGCGGCGGAGCACGTCGCCGAGTCGCTCCAGCGGGGCGCCCGCGTGATCGTCTCGGGCCGGCTGCGTCAGCGGTCGTACGAGACGCGCGAGGGCGAGAAGCGCACCGTCATCGAGCTCGAGGTCGACGAGATCGGCCCGTCGCTGCGCTACGCCACGGCGAAGGTGCAGAAGATGTCCCGCTCCGGCGGCGGTGGCGGCGGCTTCGGCGGCGGTGGTGGAGGTGGCCAGGGCGGCGGCGGAGGCAACTTCGACGACCCCTGGGCCTCGGCTGCACCGGCACCCTCGCGCGGTGGTTCGGGTGGCGGCAACTTCGACGAGGAGCCCCCGTTCTAATGGCGCCGAGCGCCCGCGATCGCAAACCAGGAGCACGAGCAATGGCCAAGGCCGCTGCACTTCGCAAACCGAAGAAGAAGGTGAACCCGCTCGACAAGGACGGGATCACCTACATCGATTACAAGGACACCGCGCTGCTGCGCAAGTTCATCTCCGACCGCGGCAAGATCCGCGCTCGGCGGGTGACCGGCGTGACCTCGCAGCAGCAGCGGCAGATCGCCCGTGCGGTCAAGAACGCCCGTGAGATGGCGCTCCTGCCGTACACGGCCACGGCCCGCTGAGAGGAGGCACCGATATGAAGATCATCCTGACTCAGGAGGTGTCCGGCCTCGGTGCCCCGGGCGACATCGTCGAGGTCAAGAACGGCTACGGCCGTAACTACCTGCTGCCGCAGGGCTTCGCGATCGCCTGGACCAAGGGTGCGGAGAAGCAGGTCACGGTCATCAAGCGGGCCCGTTCGGCCCGGGAGATCCGCGACCTCGGCCACGCCAACGAGGTCAAGGGCCAGCTCGAGGGCCTCAAGGTCAACCTGAAGGCCCGCGCCGGCGACGGCGGTCGGCTCTTCGGCTCGGTCACCCCGGCCGAGATCGTCGACGCCGTCAAGGCCGCCGGTGGCCCGGTCCTCGACCGTCGTCGGCTGGAGCTGTCCGGTCCGATCAAGTCGACCGGCTCCTACCCGGTGCAGATCAAGCTGCACCCCGAGGTGACCGCCAAGTTCGACCTCAACGTCGTCCAGGGCTGACACCTCACCCCGCACCACGACACAGGGCCCGCACCGACCGGTGCGGGCCCTGTCCGTCGTACGGCCGCTCGTGCCGCTTCCCGGCGGGCCTTGACCGTCACCGGCCCGGGGCGCCAACCCCGACCGCTCAGCCGATCGGCTGCCCGGTGACCGCGCTGATCATCACCGTGGACAGGCCGCCGCCGACCACTGCCGCCGCCAGCGCGACGCTGGCCGGACGCCACGTCGTACCGACCCGGCGCAGCAGCAGCGCCACGACCAGGCTGCTGGCCAGCGCCAACCCGAAGCGCGGCAGGCCCGACGCCACCGAGCCGAGCGCCCGCGACCTCGGTGAGTCGCAACCTCCTCCGCTGATGTCCGTGACGCACCCCGCCGGCACCTGGCCGTCCAGCGTCAACAACCAGCCGAAGATCAGCACCGCCGGCACCAGATAGCAGGCGACCGTGTAGAGCAGCGACCGCCACGGCCCACCCGGATCGGGATCGAGCAGGTCGTCCTCGATGCGGCGGCTCCGGACCCCCGGCCGGGCGGTCCCGGACGATCGGCGTACGGCTGCCCCAGCGGCACCGACCGGCTGCGCCGCCCCCGCCGTCGGTGCCGCCACCCGCCGGCGCGGCGCGGTGTAGGGCGCGACCGGTGACCGGGTTGCCGCCGCCGACGGACCCGCCCACCGGGGATCGTCGCCCGCCAGGTGCGTGCCGGACCAGAAGCCCTCCTCGCGGTCCTCGCGCCCCGGCCAGGGCCAGCCCTCCGCCGTGGTGCCGGAACCGGGCGCGGTCCGGTCCCACCCCCCGCCGTCGGCATGCCGCTCCCACCGCCCGGTGTCGTCGGTGCGGTCCCACCGCCCGGTGTCGTCGGACCGGTCCCAGCGGTCGGGGCCCGCGTGCTCCCAGCGGTCGACCTCCCCGGCCGAACGCCACGCGTGCACACCCGAGGCGTCCCACGTGTGCACACCCGAGGCGTCCCACGCGTGTGCACCCGAGGCGTCCCACGCGTCCACGGTCGGAGTGCGGGAGGGCGGGTTCTCGGACGCGTCGGAAAGCGCTCCCCGGTCCCAGGGATCGACGGCGGGCCGGTCCTCCGCCGCCCACCGACCCCGGCGGGTCTCCCGGTCCGGTACGGGCCCGGCCGCCTCCGCCTCCTCCAGCCCGGACCAGACGACCTGCGGGGGGTGCGACGGTGAGCGCCTCGGCCGGCTCGGCGGTGCCGCTCCCGAGACGGGATCGTCCTCGGCCCGCCGGCGCCCGGAGTAGCCCCGCTCCCGCAGGTGGTCGAACGTCCACTCCCCGGTGTGCTCCGACTCCGCCGCCGCGCCGGACGCCGCAGCCGTTCTCCAGCTCGTCTCGCTGACCCGGCGCCAACTGCTCGTGGTCTCGGTGGTCCGCCAGGCGGCACCGGAAGACGGTTGGTCGGCCTCGACCCGGACCTCGTCGTCGGGCGCGGCGTGTCGTCCGCCGCCGTCCGCGCTGCGGATTCCCGACTCCAGCGCCCAGCGGGGCAGGTAGCTGTCGACCGGCTCCCCCTGGCCGCGTTCGGCGGCCCGCCGCCGGCTCGGCGTGCGGTGCCGAGCGGGTGCGCGCTCGTAGGGACCGGCCGGTGCGGGGTCGGCGGGATCGTGCCAGGGGGCTACCGGCCGTCGCTCGCGCGGCGCATCCTCCCCGCGTCTCCAGTCCCGGTTACTCACGGCGGGAGCGTGACCCTTCTCAACCGATGGCGCAATCCGCTGTCCAGGTGTAGCCGTTCGCTGGAGATAGTACGGGACGTTCGACCGGGCAGTTCGACCGAAAACTTGTCATCCACAGGCTGGGGATTGCGTTTCCGCAGTTCACGGGCGCGCGGCGGAGAATTCCCCAGCCGTTGTCCACAGGTTGTGCACATCCTGCGCACATGCTCGTCCCCCGGCGTCCACAGGTTGTCCCGAGGCTCGTCCACCGACGTGGTTGAGGGGCTGACCTCGGGTTCCGTATGGTTGGCCCCCGACCGGCCGTGCGATGACCCCCGATCGACCGGCAGGTCGAGGTTGTCGTACCCCGGCGATACGGCTGGATCCGGATCCGACGCAGTGGAGGGGGAACCCGTGTCGGTCACCGACGACATGCGGGCGGACTCGCGAGCGGGTGGGGGGCAGGCGTCCCCGCCGCCGCAGCGCGACGGCCAGTTCGACAAGACCCCGCCCCAGGACGTCGCCGCCGAGCAGTGCGTGCTCGGCGGCATGCTGCTGTCCAAGGACGCCATCGCCGACGTCGTCGAGATCCTGAAGACCAACGACTTCTACCGGCCGGTGCACGCCACCATCTTCGACACCATCCTGGAGATCTACGGCCGCGGCGAGCCGGCCGACTCCATCACCGTGGCGGCGGCCCTGGCCGACTCCGGCGATCTCGTACGCATCGGCGGCGCCCCCTACCTGCACACGCTGATCGCCAGCGTGCCCACCGCCGCGAACGCGGCGTACTACGCCCGGATCGTCAGCGAGCGGGCGGTCCTGCGGCGCCTCGTCGAGGCCGGCACCAAGATCGTGCAACTGGGCTACGGCACGAGCCAGGGCGGCAGCCGCGACGTCGACGACATCGTGGACCTCGCCCAGCAGGCGGTCTACGACGTCACGGAGCGCCGCGTCAGCGAGGACTTCGCCGTACTCGCCGACATGCTCCAGCCGACGCTGGACGAGATCGAGGCGGTCGGCGCCCAGGGCGGCGTCATGACCGGCGTCCCCACCGGCTTCACCGACCTGGACCGGCTGCTCAACGGCCTGCACGCAGGGCAGTTGGTGATTGTTGCCGGACGTCCCGGTCTGGGCAAATCAACCGCAAGTATGGATTTCGCGCGCAACGCTGCGATTCGGGCAAATCAAGCGTCGGCCATCTTCTCGCTGGAAATGAGCAAGGTCGAGATCGTCATGCGGCTGCTGTCGGCCGAGGCGCGCGTGCCCCTGCACGTCCTGCGCAGCGGCCAGCTCTCCGACGACGACTGGACCAAGCTTGCCCGCTGCATGGGCGAGATCAGTGAGGCACCGCTCTTCGTCGACGACACGCCAAGCATGAACCTGATGGAGATCCGGGCCAAGGCGCGCCGGCTGAAGCAGCGGCACGACCTCAAGCTGATCGTGGTCGACTATCTCCAGCTGATGACCTCCCCGAAGCGCACCGAGAGCCGGCAGCAGGAGGTCGCGGACCTCTCCCGTGGCCTCAAGCTGCTCGCCAAGGAGGTCGAATGCCCGGTGATCGCGGTGAGTCAGCTGAACCGTGGCCCGGAGCAGCGGACCGACAAGCGACCACAGCTGTCCGATCTGCGTGAATCGGGCTCGATTGAGCAGGATGCCGACGTCGTCATCCTGCTGCACCGCGACGACTACTACGACAAGGAGTCGCCGCGGGCCGGGGAGGCGGATTTCATTGTCGCCAAGCACAGAAATGGTCCGACCGACACGGTGACGGTGGCCGCACAGCTCCACCTGTCGCGATTCGTGGACATGGCCATCGTCTGAGGACGGTCGCGCCTCCGCCCCGGGAGAGGGAACCGGTCAGCCCAGAGCGGCGGGAACCGGTCAGCCCAGCAGTGGGAACCAGCCGGCGACCTCGCCGAGTTCGAGCTGGTCGCGGTCGGTGAGTGGCAGTCGGCCGGTGGCCTTGAGTAGGTAATCCGCGTCGCTCCAGGCGGCCGGTCGGACGGCGTCGTCGCTGAGCAGGCCGTCCATGGTGGTGACGGCGACGCCCGTGGCGAGCACGCCGGGCAGGGGTGCGTCGGGCAGGTCGAGGACCAGGTCCAGGTGGTGCACGACGGCCTCGGTGGTCAGGGTGGCGAGCAGGTCCGGCACCCGCAGCACGTGCCCCTGGGTGGTGACGTGGCCGTCGGGGTCGGCCGCGCCGGCGGCGCGTACGGCGGCGGGGGCGGTGTCGGTCCAGAGCCGGACGATGGCGCCGGGCCGGTCGAAGGCGGCGGCGGAGCGGCGGGCCCACCAGGCGTGCCGTGCGTCGTCGCCGTCCTCGTCCTCGCCGGGCGGGAACGCGCGCCAGTAGCTCACGTCGTCCACGTCGGGCGGGCCGTCGGCGGGGCTGGCCAGGGCGACGAGGGCCCGTTGGGCGTCGCAGAGCACGTGGAAC
This sequence comes from Micromonospora sp. SD12, assembly GCF_052068495.1. Classification (NCBI taxonomy): domain Bacteria; kingdom Bacillati; phylum Actinomycetota; class Actinomycetes; order Micromonosporales; family Micromonosporaceae; genus Micromonospora; species Micromonospora sp. SD12. Next base: position 637,670 of record NZ_JBQHDF010000001.1, read on the forward strand.
AGCAGGTCCGCGACGAGCCAGCCCCGGCACCGGGTGGGCCGTTGCAGGTCGGCGTCGTCGAGGTCGGCGACGACCCGGGTGATCCCGTCGTACGCCTGCGCCAGCGGATGGTGGAGCGTGTGCGGCGTCATGGGGGCAGCGTCGCACGACGGCCGTCGGGCGGCACGGCGAGCGGCGCGGGCGGTGGGCGCGGAGCCACGGGTGACCGGGCCGGTCGAGGCGCCGGCCCGGTCGACGGGGTGGCTCAGCCGAACATCTCGTCCAGGAAGCTCTTGTGCTTCTTGCGCTTGTAGTGCCCGTGGTAACCGTGGTGCTGCTGGCCGTGCCCGTAGGCGGGGGCCGGCGGGTAGCCGTGCGCCGGCGGGGGCGGCGGCGGGACGGCGCCGTAGCCCGGCTGGTGCGGGGCGGGGGCGGGCGGCGGCGGGGGCGGCGGGGGCGCGTAACCGCCCTGCTGGTGGCTCGGCTGGCCGGGGTAGCCGCCCTGCTGCTGGGCGGGCTGCGCCGGGGCCGCACCGCCCTGCTGGCGGTTCCAGTTGGCCTCCGCCTCGAACAGCTTCTCCAACTCGCCGCGGTCGAGGAAGATCCCCCGGCACTCGCCGCACTGGTCGATGACGACGCCGCTGCGCTCGTACTGGCGCATTTCTCCGTGACACTTGGGACAGGTCAGGCTCATCCTCCGACCGTACCCGGTCCGGTCATGCGGTCGCTGTCAGCGCTTGCGTGACTTCGGAGTCGGAAACCTCGTGGAAGTCCTCGTAGTAGGCGCTCACCGCCATGAACTCCGGCGGATGCTGGGCGCAGACGACCTGGTCGGCCTCGGCGGCCAGCATCTCGTACGCCTCCTGCGAGCCGACGGGGACGGCCACCACGACCCGGCGGGCGCCGAGGTGGCGGGCGACCTGGACGGCCGCGCGGGCGGTGGCACCGGTGGCGAGGCCGTCGTCGACGATCACGGCGGTGCGCCCGGTCAGGTCGAGCGGCGGCCGGCCGGCGCGGTAGAGCCGCTCGCGGCGTTCCAACTCGGCCTGCTCGCGGCGGACGACCTCGGCGACGTCGCCCTCGGTGAGCCGGCTGGCCACGACGTCGTTGAGGACCCGCACGCCACCGGGGCCGAGCGCGCCGAAGGCCACCTCGGGCGCCCACGGCATACCGAGTTTGCGGACGACGAGCACGTCCATGGGCGCGCCGAGACGCTCGGCGACCACCCGGGCGACGGGCACGCCGCCGCGTACCAGCCCGAGCACGATGACGTCGGGTTCACCGATGAGGGCGGTGAGCCGGTCGGCGAGCGTCCGGCCCGCCTCTTCGCGGTCGCGGTAGGTGGTCATGCCTCAGGTCTACGCCGTGTCGCCGGCCTCCGCCCGCCAGTTCGCGGAAACCGGGGGGCGCAGGGCGGGGGCCCACACCAGGAGGGCGAGCGGGTAGAGCAGGTAGCCGAAGCGGGTCGTGGGCATCAGCAGGATCGCGGCGAGCAGGCCGTACCCGCAGGTCAGGGCGGTGGCGACGGCGGTGCGGGGCGGGTGGCGGGCGAGCCGGACGGCGATGGCCAGCCCGGCCGCGAGCAGCAGGGCGGCGGCGACGGCGCGGCCGGCGGGCAGCGCGGTGGCGATCAGGTGGCCGGGGAACGGGGACTGCGCGGGGCTGGTGACCAGGCCGTGCCCGAGCGGGAAGCGGAGCACGTTCTCGACCAGTGCGTCGCGGTCGACGAGGAGAGCCGGCAGCAGGGCGGCGGCGGGCAGGCCGATCGCGCCCGCGGCGACCCGCAGGCCGGCGCGTCGGGTCAGGCCCCAGATGATCAGTACGAGGGCGACCGGCCAGGCGAAGAGCTTGAGTGCCCCGGCCAGGCCGACGGCGAGGCCGGCCCGACCCGGTCGGCCGGCGGCGGCGAGGGCGAGGGCGAGCAGGCAGAGCGCGAGTACGGGCAGGTCGTCGCCGCCGGTGGCCAAGGTGAGTGCGCAGACCGGGAGGACCGTGGCGGCCTGTACGCCCCGCAGGAGGGCGGCCCGGGTGTGGTCGTCGGCGGCGCGGCGGGCGCCGCGGGTGAGGGCGCGGACCGCCAGGGCGAGGGCCAGCGCGGTGCCGACGGCGAACCAGACGCGGGCGTCGGTCCACCAGGCGTCGACGGCTGCCCGGGGTAGCCCGAACAGGGCCATTCCCGGCTGGTAGGGGGTGTAGCCGAGCAGTTGTTCGCCGGGTGGCAGGGCGGCGATCGCGTCGTGCCCGAGGTACGGGGTGCCGGTGTCGACCAGCCGCTGGCCGGACTCCTCGACGACCAGCACCTCCTCCTGCGCCCGGTCGGTGCGTCCGCCGGCCCGTTGGATGCTCTGCCAGGCCAGCGGCAGCAGGGCGGTGGCGAACCAGGCGAAGCCGGTGACGGCCCAGCGGGCCCGCAGCCCGGCCGGCGGCGAGGCGGGATCGCGGCGGCGGGCCAGGAGCTGGCCGGTCGCGGCGAGGGCGGCGAGGAGGTATCCGACGGCGGCGACGGCGCCCCAGGCCCGGTGCGGGGCCAGGGTGGAGGTGGCGGCGGTGATCGCGGCGAACGCGGCCGACGCGGCGTACAGGCCGAGGTCGAGGGCGAGTCCGCCGGCGGCGGAGTCGAGGCGCTGCCAGCCGGGGCGGCGGGTGGTCGGGGCGGCGGTCACGCGGGCCAGTCTGGCAGCAGGCGCGTGCCGCCGCGGCAGGTGGGCAGATGGCGCCTGCCGCCGCGTCAGGCGGGCAGGTGGCGGTCGGTTCGGCCGCGCCCGCCCTGCCGGCGGCCGGGGGCGAACCGGATGACGGCTCCCGCGTCGTGCAGTGGGGGCGCGAGCGTGCCGGGGCTGCCCCCGGAGCCGCGCCGGAACGCCGCGAGGAGGGTGCCGGCGGGCATCGGCCGGGCGAAGAGGTGTCCCTGGCCGGCCGTGCAGCCCAGCTCCCAGAGGGCCCGGCGCTGCGGCTCGCTCTCCACGCCCTCGGCCACCACGTCGAGCCCGAGGCTGCGCCCGAGGTCGAGGGTGGAGCGGATGACGGCGGCGGCCTCGGCGGAGCTTTCCATGGCGGTCACGAAGCTGCGGTCGATCTTCAGCTCGTGCACGGGGATGCGGGAGAGCAGCGACAGGGAGGAGTAGCCGGTGCCGAAGTCGTCGAGCGCCAGGCGGACGCCCTCGTCGCGCAGCCGGCTGAGCACCCGGTCGACCACGTCGAGCTGGCTGAGGGTGAGCGTCTCGGTCAGCTCGAGGACCAGCCGGTCGGGGGGCAGGTCGTGGGCCCGTAGGCGGGCCAGCACGGAGCCGGGGAAGCGGGCGTCGAGGAGGCTGCGCGGCGACACGTTGACCGCCACCGGCACGTCGAAGCCGGCGTCGCGCCAGCTGCCCGCCGCGATGAGGGCCTGGTCGAGGATCGCCTCGGCGAAGGCGGGGAGCAGGCCCGAGCGTTCCACGGCCTCCAGGAAGCGCAGCGGATCGATCATGCCGTGGGTGGGGTGGTGCCAGCGGGCGAGGGCCTCCGCGCCGGTGACCCGGCCGGTGCCCAGGTCGACGATGGGCTGGAAGTTGACGGTGAACTCGTGGTCGGCGACGGCGCGCGGCAGTTCGCCGCCGAGGGTGAGCCGGCCGAGGTCGGCGGTGTCGCGGGTCGGGGCGTACGTCGAGGTGCGCTGCCCGGCCCGCTTGGCCTGGTACATCGCGACGTCGGCACGGCGCAGCAGCTCCGGCATGCCGCCGGTGGCGGGTGCGGCGGCGATCCCGCCGCTGGCCTCGACGCTGATCCGCATGCCGTCGAGGTCGAACGGTTCGTGCAGCGCGGCGAGCAGGGTCTCCGCGCGGTGTGCGGCCACCGCCGGGGCCGGCAGACCCCGCAGGAGTACGGCGAACTCGTCGCCGCCGAGGCGGGCCACCAGGTCGCCGTCCTGGGCGGCGCCGCTCAGCCGCTCGGCGACCTGCACCAGCACCTGGTCGCCGGCGGCGTGCCCGAGGGTGTCGTTGACCTCCTTGAAGTGGTTGAGGTCGATCAGCACCAGGGCTGTCACGCCGTCGGCGTGGCGGGTGCCGAGGTGTTCGCTGCCCTGGTCGAGCAGGTGCCGGCGGTTGGCGAGCCCGGTCAGCGCGTCGTGGGTGGCGGCGTACGCGTGCTCGTCGGCGACGCGGGCCAGCTCGGCGTACGCCTGCGCGTTGCGGACGGCGGTGCAGAGCGCCGAGGCGAAGGTGCGCAGCGTGTACTGCTCCCGCTCGGAGAGGGCCACGGGACCACGGAACCGCAGTCGCAGGATGCCCACGTCGACCGTCCGGTCGTGCCCCTCCAGCGGGGTGGGGACCACGGTGCCGTCCGTCGGGGTCGGCTCGCCGGCGGGCCCGTCGTACGTGATGGCGACCGCGCCGCCGCGCACGGTCCGGCCGCCGTCGCGCAGCTCGATCTCCACCTCGTCGGCGGAGAACAGCTCGGCGGCCTGGGTGACGGCGGTGGTGAGGACCTTGTCCAGGTCGACCACGTTCAGCGCGTCGGTGGTGCGGGCGAGGCGCTGCCACGCCTGCTGCTCGGTGCGGGCCTTGACCCGGTTGGAGTAGAGCAGGTGGAGGCTGAGCACCAGGGGCGGCACCGCGAGCAGGAGCCGGGGGTCGGCGTGGAGGATGAACAGCGTGGTGACGATGAGGACGAAACGCGCCAGCGCGCTGGTCAGGCGCAGCCCGAGGTCCTCACGGAAGAGCTGTCGGAGCCGGGTGCCGGTGGCGAGTGCGATGACCGGGAGGGTCAGCAGCTCGTCGAGGATCACCGCGACGGCGTAGGCGAGGCCGATCGGGCCGAGGACCTGCCACAGGTCGGTGATCGGCGGTGATCCGCCGGCGGCGTGCAGGGCTGCCCCGCCGCCCACCGCCAGGAGCATGGTCTTGGCCACTCCGAACGCGGCCTTCAGCGGCGGGAGCTTGGCGAAGTACTGGGCCATCGCCGCTCCGATCCCGGTGGTCAGGATGACCAGGGGGGTCGGAGCGACCGCCAGGCTCAGGATGATGGCGGTCTCGCTCCAGGAGATCGCGTGCACCGTCGCGCGGATCCGGATCCGCCATTTGATCGTCATGCCCAGGAAGGCCAGGCAGATCAGGGCGAGGGAGAGGGTCAGGTAACCACGGGACCAGTCCAGCCGGGTCAGCTCGCGCAGGCACAGGGCGGCCGCGATGGCGGCCACAACGCAGACGAGGCCGACGTGCAGCGTGAGCCGCCGCTCGGCCTCTGTCTTGCCCACGTCCAGTCGTGTCACCGCGTCCCGACTGCTCTCGCCTGCGAAGCACGCCAAGATTACCCGCGGTCACGCGCCAGCCACAATGCTCAGTTCCACTCGTGTGCCGACATCGCTATCCCTCCCCGGTCTCGCGTTGGCCCTTGCGCCGCTGTGTTCCGCGACGCCGACAGCCTAAGTGCGGTTCGGCCAATTATGGAGGGATATATGTAACTATGGGCAATGGATGAGAAGCGCGCCCTCTGGCGTGACTTTCTGCTTCTGGGCGGGAACTCAGTGCTGTGTTTCTATCGACTTCCGGTTAACGCTAGATAATGGACCGGTGGAGGCCTTCACGGCATCGGACACGACGGTGCAGTTTGCAGCGGGAGGCGGCTGCGGCACCGGCCCGTGAACCGGCCCCCGGGCGCGTCGGGTGGCCGAGGCACCGCTTCCGCGCCGGTACGCCCCGTCCGCCAGGCAGTTCCGTCGGCGTGGCCACCCGCGTACGGGCCGGACGTCGTCACGGAATGACAGGGAGCAAGATGCACTCCGTACGTTGCCCGTCGCCGCCGGATCGACCGGCAGTGGGTAATTCCCCGCTGGCGATGATCGCTTCTCGGGTCGGTGAAGGGCCAATGGCGTCACGCGGTTACCGGACGACATCCCGGTCCAGCGTCGCGCCGGGGAGGACGACTATCGGACCGGTCCGTGGAAGCGGGGTGGAAACGGTCGTGACGCAACGAGCCGGAAACGCGTTCCCTCTCCCGGTCAATTCGCGACAGGATGGTGCCACCCGCCGGATAGGCTCGCGACCGTGACCGATCCCGCGCAGCTCACCCATGTCGATCCGGCGGGCGCGGCCCGCATGGTCGACGTCTCCCCGAAGGCGGTCACCGGCCGCCTGGCCGTCGCCACCGGCCGGCTCCGCACCACCAGAGAGGTCGTCGAGCTGCTACGCCGCGACGGGCTGCCCAAGGGCGACGCGCTGGCGGTCGGCCGCCTCGCCGGCATCATGGGCGCGAAGCGCACCCCCGAGCTGATCCCGCTCTGCCACCCCATCGCCCTGCACGGCGTCACGGTCGACCTGACCCTCACCGACGACACCGTCGAGATCACCGCCACCGCGCGGACAGCCGACCGTACGGGCGTGGAGATGGAGGCGCTGACGGCGGTGGCCGTCGCCGGGCTGGCGCTGATCGACATGGTCAAGGCGGTCGACCCGGCGGCCAGCGTCGACGCGGTCCGGGTGCTGCGCAAGGAGGGCGGCAAGACCGGCCTGTGGGTGCGCCCGCAGGAGCGGTCGTGATCCGCGCGCGGGTGGTCGTGGCCTCGAACCGGGCCGCCGCCGGCGTGTACGCGGACACCAGCGGCCCCCTGCTCGTGGCCGGCCTGCGTGACCTCGGCTGCGAGGTGGACGGGCCGGTGGTGGTGCCCGACGGCGAGCCCGTGGGCGAGGCGCTGCGGGCCGCCCTGGCCGACGGGATCGACGTCGTGCTGACCAGCGGCGGCACGGGGATCAACCCCTCCGACCGCACGCCCGAGGTGACCCGGGCGCTGCTCGACCACGAGGTCCCGGGCATCGCCGAGGCGATCCGGGCGCACAGCCGCGACAAGGTCCCCGCCGCCGCGCTCTCCCGGGGGCTCGCCGGCGTCGTCGGCCGGATGCTGGTGGTCAACCTGCCCGGTTCGACCGGCGGTGCCAGGGACGGTCTCGCCGTACTCGGGCCGATCCTCAGCCACGCCGTCGACCAGCTCCGCGGCGGCGACCACTGACGACCGCCCCGGGCCACGGCCAACCGGTGGGCGTGGCGCCGCTGACGGCGCGACCGTCGTGTCCCACCGCTAGGCTCGGCCGGTGAGCACGGAAACCGCACCGGCCGCCGAGCCGGTCAGCGCGCCCCCGCCCGCCGGCTGGGAGGAGGCCCGGTCCCGGGTGTACGCCGTCGGCCTGGCCGCCGCGCTGCCCGCCGTCAGTCGGCCGCTCGCCGAGACCGACGGGCACACCCTCGCCGAGCCGTTGGCCACCCGTACGGACCTGCCCGCCTTTCCCACCTCCAGCGTCGACGGCTGGGCGGTGCGGGGTGCCGGGCCGTGGCGGCCGGTCGGGCGGGTGCTGGCGGGCGGCACCCCCGCCCCGCTGGCCGACGACGGGACGACCGTCGAGATCGCCACCGGCGCGATGGTGCCGGAGGGCGCCACGGCCGTGCTGCGGGTGGAGGATTCCCGCCGTACGCCGGAGGGGCTCGTCGACGGCACGCCCCGGCCGGCGCCGGAGTGGCGGGAGCCGGGCGAGGAGGCGTACGCCGGGGAGGAACTCGTGCCCGCCGGCACGCCGGTGGACCCGGCGGTGATCGGCCTGGCGGCCTCCTGCGGGCACGACCGGCTGCTGGTACGGCGCCAACCCCGCGCCGCGCTGCTGGTCTTCGGCGACGAACTGCTGACCGCCGGCCCGCCCGGCGCCGGGCGGGTGCGCGACGCGCTCGGGCCGGCGGTGCCGGCGTGGCTGCGCCGCTACGGCTGCCTCGTCCGCCCCTCGGACGTGGTGGGACCGGTCGCGGACACGCTCCCCGCGCACGTGGCGGCGCTGCGCGCCGCGCTGGGCACCGCCGACCTGGTGTGTACGACCGGCGGCACGATGCACGGGCCGGTCGACCACCTGCATCCGGCGCTGGAGGCGCTCGGCGCCGACTACGTCGTCAATACGGTGGCGGTGCGGCCCGGGTTCCCGATGCTGCTGGCGCGGCTGGCCGACGCCGACGGCCGGGTCCGGTTCGTCGCCGGGCTGCCCGGCAACCCGCAGTCGGCCATCGTCGCCCTGGTCTCGCTGGTCGCTCCGCTGCTGGCCGGCCTGGCGGGCCGCCCGATGCCGGTGCTGCCGCACGTCACGCTCGCCGAGCCGGTGCGAGGCCGGGGCGCGTACACGCACCTGGCGCTGGTGCGGGTGGACCGGACCGCCGGCACCGCCCAGCCGGTCCGGCACGTCGGCTCGGCGATGCTGCGCGGGCTGGCCGGCGCCGACGGGTTCGCCGTCATCCGCCCCGGCACCTCCGGCGAGCCGGGCGACCGGGTGCCGGTCGTACCGCTGCCGCTGCTGCCCGGGGAGCGTGCGTGGTGACCGCGCCGACGGCCGACGCGTCGGGCCGACAGCCCGCGACGTTCGGTGAGGTCACCGAGCGGCCGCTCGACCTCGCGGCGCACGAGGCGGCGGTCGCGGACCGCCGGGCGGGGGCGGTGGTCTCGTTCCAGGGGGTGGTCCGCGACCACGACCACGGCCGCGCGGTGACCAGCCTGGAGTACGAGGGCCACCCGAGCGCCGAGCGGATCCTGCGCGAGGTGGCGGCCGAGGTGGCCGCCGACCCGGACGTGTACGCGGTCGCGGTGTCGCACCGGGTCGGCCCGCTCGCCATCGGCGACGTGGCGCTGGTGGCGGCCGTCAGCACCGCCCACCGGGCCGCCGCGTTCGCGGCCTGCGCCCGGCTGGTCGACGAGGTCAAGGCGCGGCTGCCGATCTGGAAGCGGCAGGTCTTCGCCGACGGCACCGAGGAGTGGGTGAACTGCCCCTGAGCGGGGCGGCTCCATCCCGTCAGCGGCGGACGCCCGGCACGGCCTGGCGGCCGAACCGGTCGCCGTAGAAGGCCGGCTCGGCACCGGGACGCCACGGCAGCGCGGCGACCAGCAGGATCAGGGCCAGCGCCAGCGAGTTCTCCATCAGGGCGCCGAAGAGGCCGTCCTGGTAGTGCGACACCTCGGGGAGCTGGTGCTCGTACGGCCAGATCGGGGAGATCAGGAAGAGCAGGTAGAGCCCGGTCGCGGCGGCGCCGTGCCGCAGCCCGGTCAGCGTCGGGTACCAGATCGGCGGGCGCAGCCCGGTCACCCCCGGCGGGCCGCCGTAACCGCCCTGACCGGACCGCTGGGCCAGCCCACGACTGGCGTCGCGGCGGCGTACGGCGGCGTCGGCGAGCACGATGATCGCCGGGATCACCCAGACCAGGTGGTGCGTCCAGGAGATCGGGCTGATCACGTTGGCGGTGAGGCCGACCAGGGTGAACGCGGTCAGCTCGTCACCGTCGGCGCGGGCGTTGACGGCCCGGGAGAGGCCGACCGCCAGCATCAGTACCGAGAACGCCAGCCAGAGCAGGCCGGGCGTCTCGATCGAGTCGTACAGGCGGGCCAGCAGCCCCGCCAGCGACTGGTTGGGCGTCATGTCGGCGGCCCCGACCCGCTCGGTCTGCCAGAGCACGCCGCCGAAGTAGGCGCGCGACTCCGTGCCGACGACCGCGAAGGAGCCGAGGGTCACGGCGATCACCGTGCCGATGGCGGTGGTGGCGGCGCGCCACTGCCGCGTGATCATCAGGTAGGCGATGAACAGCGCCGGGGTCAGCTTGACCGCCGTGGCCAGGCCGATGCCCACGCCGGCCCAGGCGCCGCTGTGGACGAACCGCAGCAGCGGCCCGTCGCTCGGGGCGATGTGGGTGCCCCGGCGCGACCGCCAGCGCAGGCCGATCAGGTCGGCCATGATCAGGGCGAAGAGGAGCAGGTTCACCTGGCCGTAGCCGAGGGTCTCCCGGGCCGGCTCGATGGCGACCGCCAGCGGCGTCGCGATGCCCACGGTGAACCAGAGGGGCCAGCCCAGCCGGTCGACGATCGGGCGGAGCAGCCCGGCCAGCACGACGGCCAGGGCCGCGACGCTGGCGAGCGCGTTGACGATGCCGGCCAGCTCGACCGGCAGGTGCGCCATCGGGAGCATCACCAGACCGCCGAACGGCGGGTAGGTGAAGCCCAGGGTGGTGCCGGGTGCGATGAACTCGTAGAGCTCGTGACCGCTCGCCCACCACACCACCGCGCCGTGGTAGATCTTCATGTCGAAGAAGTTGTACGGCCGCCCGAAAGCACCGATGGCGAACCATGCGGCATAGGCGACGGCGGCCACGATGCCGGTCCGTACGACTGTCCTACGATCGATCCCACGCGTTACGCGGCGGACTGGGGCGAGGCGGTCCACCCGTCTTCCGACGGTCGCCGGCATGGCGTGGCCACCCCCGTACCAAGGTCGTCCTACCCGTCCAGGTCCTGCACGGAGCCTAGAACGGCGCCTCACGTTAATGCCTCCCGCGTTATGCGACCGTGTCCGATCCCACACATGTTTTTGACATTTCCACCGCGTTAACGCCTGTCGGGCGGTTCAGGTGATTCGCGGCGTTGACACGTGAGGGGTCGGCCGGGGGGAGGTATCGACGCAGGTCAGCCGGGTAGTCGTCGGGCCGTCGCTGCTGATCGTACGGCGATCCGGGCCTCCCTGCGGGCGGTACGGACGGCTCGCTGCACCGAACGTCGGGAGTGGCCGATCCGGTGACCCGTCCGCCAGCGCAGCCCCGGCTTGCCGCCGGTGTCCGCCGCGGCGAGCAGCAGCCCGCCGAGGAGGCCCAGGTTCTTCAGGAAGTGGATCTGGTTGTTGTGCCGCGTCGCCGGGTCGTCGTTGTTCCAGAAGGGATGCCCGGCGAGGGTCACCGGGACCAGCGTGCCGGCGAGGACGAGCGCCGCGGGCCGGGCGAACCGGCCGGTGGCGAGCATCAGCCCGGCGCCCACCTGCACCGCCGCGTTGGCGCGGATCAGCGTCTCGGTGTCGGTGGGGATGCGGGGGTCGGCCTTCTCCAGCAGCGGGGTCACCCGGTCCGTCACGGGCTTCGCGGCCGGGACCAGCCGCCCGGGGTTGCGGAGGTTGGTGAACCCGCTGACCACGAAGATGCCGCTCAGCATGGCACGGGCGAGGGAACGCACGGGTTTCATGGATCAGTCATACCCCGTCGCCGGCCCCGCTACCCCCGCAACCGCCGATCCGGATCGGCGGACGTGCACGTCGCGCCACGCCGATTCGAGCGACCGTCGCTGATGGACCGCCTGTGAGGGGTAACGTGCCCGGCGTGACGACGCTGCGGTTGCGACCTGAGGACCCGGCCGACACCGGCGCGGTCCGCCGGGTGCTCGCCGCCGCGTTCGCCCGTCCCGACGTGGCCACGCCGCCGGAGGTCGGGCTGGTCGACGAGCTGCGCGACAGCGACGCCTGGGTGCCGGAGCTGGCGATGGTCGCCGAGTACGGCGGCGAGGTCGTCGGCTACGCCCTGCTCACCCGGGTGCGGGTGAAGTCCGACGACCACGTCGTGCCGGCGCTGGCGCTCGGCCCGGTGGCGGTCGCGCCGCACCGGCGGCGGATCGGGCTCGGCACGGCGGTGGTGCAGGCCGCCATCGAGGCGGCCACCGAGCTGGGCGAGCGGCTGGTGGTGGTGCTCGGCGACCCGGCCTACTACCACCGGTTCGGCTTCGGTCGGGCCGACCGGATGGGCCTGACCAGTCCCTGGTCGGGTCTCGGCGACCCCTGGCAGGCGCTGGTGCTGCCGCCGGCCACGAGCGGCGAGGGCCCGCCGCCGCGCGGCGAGGTGCTCTTCCCGCCCCCCTGGTCCAAGGTCTGACGCCTCCGCTGGCCCGACGCCCGCGCCGCGCCGGACCCGGCCGTCCCGCGCCGCGCTGACCGGGGGTGGCGCCCTGTCGCGGTCCGTGGTGGCCGGTCAGGCCGGTTGGGTACGCAGGTAGCGGCCGAAGTGGGGGACGGTGAAGGCGACCGTGCCGCGTTCCCCGGAGTAGATCAGGCCCTTCTTGATCAGCGCGTCCCGGGCCGGGGAGAGGCTGGCCGGCTTGCGCCCCAGCGCACGGGCGATCTCCGCCGTCGGCACCGCGGCGTCCATGTCGTCCCGGCCCCCGCCGTCGATCTCGCCCTCCACCAGGGACAGCGTGGCCATGGCCCGCATGTACTCGCGTTCGGCCGGGGTGGCCCGCTCGAAGCGGGAACCGAAGAAGCCGACCGCCAGCTCGGCCTCGGCCTCCGGCGCGGCGACCCGTACGTCGGCGGCGGTGACCGGCGAGCGGGGCGCGTGGTCCCAGGTCGCCTTCCCGTACGCCTGGACGAAGTACGGGTAGCCGCCCGACTTCTCGTAGAGCAGGTCGAGCGCCTTCTGCTCGTACTCCACCTCCTCGCGCTCGGCCGGCGCGCAGAGCGCCTGGTCGGCGGCGATCCGGTCGAGCCGGTCGATGCGCTGGTAGCGGAAGAGCCGTTCGGAGTACGACTTGGCCGCGCTGAGTACGGCCGGCAGGTGCGGCAGCCCGGCGCCGACCACGATCAGCGGCGCGCCGAGCTGGGACAGCTCGTGGCAGGCGGCGCAGAGCGCGGAGACGTCCTCCGGGCCGAGGTCCTGCATCTCGTCGATGAAGATCGCGATGCCGGTGCCGACGTCGGCGGCCACCGCCGCGGCGTCGGTGAGCAGCTCGACCAGGTCGATCTCGATGTCGCCGGAGTCGGCCCGGCCGCTGGCGGCGGGTACGTCGATGCCGGGCTGCCACCGGTCGCGCAGCTTCGGGGCGGCGTTGCCGCGACCGGTCGGCGCGGTGCGCTGGGCGAACGCCTTGAGCACGCCGAGGAAGGCGTCGATCCGGTCGGGGGCGCGGTGGCGGGGCGCCAGCTCCCGGACGGCCATGTGCAGCGCGGCGGCGATCGGGCGGCGCAGCGACTGGTCGGGCCGGGCCTCGATCTTGCCGCTGCCCCAGAGGTGGTTGATGGCCTGGGAGCGGAGGGTGTTGAGCAGTACCGTCTTGCCGACCCCGCGCAGGCCGGTGAGCATCAGGCTGCGTTCGGGCCGGCCCCGGGCGATGCGCTCCAGCACGACGTCGAAGACGTCCAGCTCGCGCCCCCGCCCGGCGAGCTCGGGCGGGCGCTGGCCGGCGCCCGGGGCGTACGGGTTGCGGACCGGATCCACGCATCGCACAGTATCGGGCCGTCTAGCTGCGGGACTAGACATGCGTAGATGGGGCAACCGGCGTGTCGGGGCGTCGGAGCCTCTCGACACGAAACTAGGGCTGTCTAGCGTGGACGCTAGACAGCCCTAGTTTTGGTAATCAGCGCTTCTTCAGGCAGAGCACGTAGTCGAGGAAGTCGATTGAGTTGTCGTGCACGTAGTTCGCGGTGGCCTCCGGGGCCCGGGTCTTGCACCGGTCGCCGTCCGCCGTGCCCGGGATCCGCAGCAGCACCTCGTACGTGTTGGGGCCGCAGGGCACCTTCCGCAGTTCGGCGTCGGTGGCCGTACCGTCGTTGACGACGCAGTCGCCCTTGGCGAAGTCCCTCCTGCTGGGGCTCGGTTTGGCGGAGGTCGGCGCGGCGCTGGGCTCGTCCGTGGGCTCGCTCGTCGGTCGGCCCGTCGGCTGGCCGCTCGGGTTCACCGGAGCGCTCACCGTCGGGGCCGCGATCGGATCGTCGTCCTCGCCGGCCTGGTAGAACCCCCAGCCGACGAGGGCGAGGCACGGGCAGAGCAGGAGGACCACGACCAGGCCGATGATCAACGCGACCTTGCCGGCGCCGCTCTTCGCCGGCGGAGCGGCCGGCGGCATCCCGTACGCACCGGGGCCCGGCGGCGGGGCGCCCCACTGGTTGCCCGGGGCTGGCGTCGGCCCGGCCGGCGGATACGGCCCGGCCGCCGGGTAGCCGCCCTGGTCCGCCGGCGACGGGTAGCCGGCCCCGGAGCTGGGCGACGGGTAGCCCGCGCCGGAGCTGGGTGGCGGGTAGCCGGCCCCGGAACTGGGTGGCGGATAGCCCGCGCCGGAGGTCGGTGGCGGGTAGGCCGGCTCCGGGTTCGGCGGCTGCGGCTGGTTCCACATCGGGTCCGGCTGCCCCCACTGCGGGGCGGCCGGTGCCTCGCCACCGGACGGCGGCTGGCCCCACTGCGGCTCGCTCCCGGGCTGCTGCTGACCCCACTGCGGTTCACCCCCCGGCTGCTGCTGGCCCCACTGTCCGGCGGCCGGCGGCTGACCCCACTCGGGCAGCGTCGGGTCGATGGGTGGCGGGCCGCCCGGGGTGCCGGGCGGGCGCTGGTAGGGGTCCTCCGGCTGCGCGGGTGATCCGTAGGTCGTCATCTCTTCCTCAGGGGTGCGGGTGGATCAGGGGTGCGTGGTCCAGGGTGCGGTGCTCAGGGGGGTGCGGATATGCCGGGCGCGGCGCTCAGCGCTGCTTCAGGCAGAGCACGAAGTCGAGGGTGTCCAGCTCGCTGTCGAAGAAGTACCAGTTGGTGTAGCCGTCGACCTTCGCGCACTTCGCGGCGGCGTCCTTCTCGCCGCTGGTCGCCCCGTCGATGCGGCGCAGCACCTCGTACGTCTGCGGGGCACAGTCGCTGATCAGCAGCTTGGGCTTGCCGCCGGCGGGGCCGTCGTTGCGGACACACTGGCCCGCCTTGACGAAGCGCGGGTCGGCCGAGGACTCGGGAGCGGGCGGCGTGACCGGGGCGGCGGTGGCCGCGCCCGTCGTCGCCGTCGGCGGGTCGGTCTTCGCCGCAGGTGCGGGCTCGCTCGGCGTGGCGACCGGCGTGTCGTCGTCCTGACCGAGCAGGTAGAGCACGGCGGCGCCGCCGACGACGACCAGCAACACCACCGTCGCCAGCACCGCGACGACCGGACCCGCCCGCCCGCGCCGGCGCTGCGGGGGCGGGGGCGGGGCGGGACTACCCGCGTACGGGGCCTCCCCGCCGCCCCACCCGCCGGCCGGCGGACCGTACGACTCGTCGGGGCGTCGCCCGTGCCACGGGTCCGGGTCCCCGTGACCCGGTGCTCCGTAGTTCGCCATGCACGCCTCCCGTGCGAGTGGTGAGAGGCCGGCCACCAACGAGGGACGCCGACGCCGAGGCCACCGTAGCGTGTCCACCGATGAGCCCACCTCCACCGAGTGCACCGCCGCCGGCCGACGCCGGCACCCGAACGGGCCCGGGAGCCGGGACCGTTCGTACGGCTGCCGCCAGGCCGGCGCTGCTCTGGACCGCCCTGCTGCTGGTCTACGTCCTCTGGGGCTCCACCTACCTGGGCATCCGGATCGCGGTGGAGTCCATGCCGCCGCTCGGTTCCGCCGCCGCCCGGTTCGCCGCCGCCGCCCTGGTGCTGGCGATCGTGCTCCGGGTGCGGCGGGGGCGGGGCGCGCTGCGGGTCGACCGCCGGCGACTCGCCTCGGCAGCGCTGGTCGGCGTGCTCCTGCTGGCCGGCGGCAACGGGCTGGTGGTGCTCGCCGAGTCCGGGCCGCCGGGGGTCGCGGTGCCCTCCGGGATCGCCGCGCTGCTGGTGGCCACCGTTCCGCTGCTGGTGGTGCTGCTGCGTACGGTCACCGGCGACCGACCCCGGTCGTGGACGCTGGCCGGGGTGACGCTGGGCTTCGTCGGGCTGGTGCTGCTGGTGCTGCCGACCGGCGGGACGGGTGCCGTGCCGCTCACCGGGGCGCTGACCGTGGTCGTCGGCGCCACCTGCTGGTCGGTCGGCTCCTTCCTCTCCGGGCGCATCCAGATGCCCGCCGATCCGTTCGTCGCCACCGTCTACGAGATGCTCGCCGGGGCGGCGGCACTCGCCGTACTCTCGGTGGCCCGGGGCGAGCTGCGCGGGTTCGACCCGGGCACGGTGACGACCCGGTCGTGGCTCGCGCTCGCGTACCTGACGGTGGCCGGCTCGCTGGTGGCGTTCACCGCGTACGTCTGGCTGCTGCACCACGCCCCGATCTCGCTGGCCTCCACGTACGCCTACGTCAACCCGGTGGTCGCGGTGGCGCTCGGCGCGTTGTTCGTGGCCGAGCCGGTCACCGCGCGGGTGGTGCTCGGCGGCGCGGTCATCGTCGCCGGGGTGGCCCTCGTGGTGAGCACCGAGAGACCGCGACGTCCCGCACCGGGGACCGCGCCGAAGCCGTCGCGGCGGTAGCGTCCGCCCCGTGTCGACGGGGCTGCTGGCGTGCGTGACGCTGCTCGGCGCCCTGGCCGGCCTCGCCGCTCCCGGGGCCGCCCGCCACTTCACCGCCCCGCCCACCGCCGGTGTCGTCCGGGCCGCGCCGGGTGCGGCCGCGGGGGCGGTCGTGTTCGCCGGGCTCGCGGCGGCGCTGGGGGCCGACCCCGTCCTGCCCGTCCTCCTCGTGCTGGCGGCCGTCGGGCTGGTGCTCGCCCTGGTCGACCTGGCCTGCCTGCGGCTGCCCGACCCGCTGGTCGGCGCCGCCGCGCTGGTCGCCGCCGTCGGCCTGGCCGGCGCGGCGCTGATCTCCGGCAGCCCCGGGCGGCTGCTCGGGGCGGCGGCCGGGGCCGCGCTCTGCTTCGCCTGCCACGTGGTGCTGGCGTTGCTGCCCGGTTCCCGGCTGGGCTTCGGCGACGTGAAGCTCGCCGCCGTCCTGGGCCTGCCGCTCGGCTGGCTCGGCGGCTCGTCCGTGGCGCTCGGGCTGCTCCTGCCGCACCTGCTGCACGGCGCGGTGGTGCTCGCCCTGCTGTCCGCCGGCAGGGTGCGCCGCGACACCCCGCTCCCGCTGGGCCCGGCCCTGCTCACCGGCGCCTGGCTGGCCGCCCTGACCGCCTGAGCGTTCGCCCGCGGCCGGACCGAGGCCTACGGCCCGACCGGGTGGCTCAGATCAGGCGGAGCTGGCGGTCGCGGGGGCGGCGGGGCTCGGCCTCGCCGAAGCGCTCGAACAGGCCCGGATCGATGGCGTCGAGGAACGGCGACGGGACGCACTCGCGTTCCGTTCCGTGCCGGCTGCGACGGCCGGCGTGGGTGACGTACAGCCGGTCCTGGGCGCGGGTCAGCCCGACGAAGAAGAGCCGCCGCTCCTCGGCGATCGCGTCGTCGTCGGGCGTGCTGCCGGGCCAGCGCAGCGGGAGCAGCCCGTCCTCGGCGCCGACCAGGAAGACCACCGGGAACTCCAGCCCCTTGGCGGCGTGCAGGGTGAGCAGGGTGACCGCCTCGGCGCGGGGGTCGAGTGCGTCCACCTCCGCGCCGGTGGCGAGCTGGGAGAGGAACAGCGGCAGGTCGTCGCCGCAGCGGCGGGCCAGCGGGGTGAGCAGGTCGACGGCCGAGCGGACGTCCTCCGGCCGTACCGCGCCGGCACCGTCCAGCGTGGGCACCGCGAAGCGCTCCGCCAGCACCTGCCCGGCCAGCCGGACCCGGGCGGCCAGCGAGCCGTCGAGCCCGTCGGCGTGGCGCAGCTCGCGGGCGATGGCGGACACCCCGGGCCGGTCCCGCAGCCGGTCGTGCGAGCGCTTCTGCACGGGGATGTTCGCCCGGGCGAGCGCGTCCACGATCGGTGCGGCCTGAGCGTCGGTGCGGTAGAGCACCGCGATGTCGGAGAACGAGAGCGAGGTGGACCGGCCGTCGATGCGCCCCGAGTCCAGGGACCGGTGGGAGAGCCCGCCGACCAGCTCGTCGATGGTGCGTACGACGAAGTCTGCCTCGTCGGCGACGGACGCCGCCGGGTAGCGACCCACCAGTGGGGCCTCCGGGTCGAGCCGGGCCGGGTCGAGGCGGCGGCCCCGCACCAGCGACGACGGCGCGATGGCCTGCACGGCGGCGGCCAGGATCGGGGCCGACGAGCGGTAGTTGCGGTTCAGCCGGACCAGCCGGGCGTCGGTGAAATCCTGCGAGAAGCGCAGGAAGTAGCCGACGTCGGCGCCCCGGAAGGAGTAGATCGCCTGGTCCGGGTCGCCGATCGCGCAGAGGTTGCCGTCGGCGGGGCTGAGCAGGCGTAGCAGCTCGTACTGCACCTCGTCGACGTCCTGGTACTCGTCGACGAAGATCCACCGCCAGCGCTCCCGGTACCGCTGCACCAGCTTGCGGTCGGCCCGTAGCAGCGCGACCGGCAGGGTCAGCAGCTCGTCCAGGTCCACCAGGTCCTGCTTGCGCAGCAGCGCCGCGTAGCCGGTGTCGTCGTCGCCGGCCTCGGCACGGGCCTCCGCCCGCTGGGCGTCGTCGGCGATCCGGAAGTCCGCCGGCAGGCCGACGGCGTCGGCGTTCTCCCGCAGGATCGTCAGGCCCAGCGAGTGGAAGGTGCCGACGGTGACGTCCTCGGCGACCGGGCCGAGCAGGCCGTCGAGGCGGTGCCGCAGCTCCTCGGCGGCCCGCCGGGTGAACGTGATCGCCAGGCACTGCTCGGGGAAGACGTTCAGCTCCGCGCAGAGGTAGGCGATCCGGTGGGTCAACGTCCGGGTCTTGCCGGTGCCCGGCCCGGCCACGATGAGCAGCGGACCGCCCGGCGCGGAGGCGGCCACGCGCTGCATGGCGTCCAGGCGGTCCAGCAGGCCGGTGCCGACCTCCTCCATCCCGGCGAGCATCGGCTCGAACGGCTCGTGCGGCGACGGCGTCGGCGCGATCGGGGGCGGCGGCGCGGGCGGTGCGGCCTTGCGCTTGGGCTCGGCCCTGGCCGCCGTCGGGCGCTTGGCCCGGGGCTTCGGCGCCGGCTCCGCGGGGGTGCGCTGCGCCGGCACGGGTACGTCGAAGAGGGTCTCCTGCGCCGTACCGGCGTCGCCGCCCAGCTCGGCCGGGTCGAAGAGGGTGATGACGCCGTACTCGCCGTCGTAGCCGGGGACGCGGCGCACGTCGCCCCGGCGCAGCCGGCCGATGCCCTCGGCGAGCAGTTCCCCGCCGACCCGGCCGATCTCGTCGAGCGGCGTGGTGGTGAGGATCTCCAGCTCGGGGCCGAGCGCGGCGATCAGCTCGTGGAGCTTCCCCTCGACCCGCTTGGACCGGGCGCCCACCTTGTTGAGTTCGCCGAGGATCTCGGCCAGCGGCACCAGGTGGGTGACGTCGCGGGCGTGTGCGGGGCGGTGCCCCGACGGGCGGTCGGCCAGCTCCTCGATCCGGCTGAGCACGCCGACGGTCAGCGGCTTGCCGCACTCCGGGCAGCGGCCGCCGGCGGCCCGGGTCTGCTCGGGCGACCAGTTGACCCCGCAGAGCCGGTGCCCGTCCGCGTGGTACTTGCCCTCCTCGGGGAAGAACTCGATGGTCCCGGCCAGCCCGTCGCCCGTACGCAGCGCGTCGCGGATCGCGAAGTAGTCGCGGGCGGTGGCGAAGACGGTGGCCTCCCGGGCCAGCGCCGGCGGCGAGTGCGCGTCCGAGTTGGACACCAGTTGGTAGCCGTCCAGGCTGCCGACGCGCCAGTTCATCCCGGGGTCGGAGGAGAGGCCGGTCTCCACCGCGAAGATGTGCTCGGCGAGGTCGGCGTAGCAGTCGGCGATCGCGTCGAAGCCCGACTTGGAGCCCAGCGCGGAGAACCACGGGGTCCAGATGTGCGCCGGCACCAGGTAGCCGTCCGCGCTGGCCTCCAGCGTGATCTCCAGCAGGTCCCGGGAGTCCAGGCCGAGGATCGGCCGGCCGTCCGAGCCGAGGTTGCCGATCCGCCCGAGCGCGGCGTTGAACCGGGCCACCGCGTCCAGATCGGGCAGGTAGATCAGGTGGTGCACCTTGCGGGTGCGGTCGTCCCGCTTGTAGATCGTGGAGATCTCCACGCTGAGCATGAACCGGACCGGGTCCGCCTCCGCCTCGCTGGCCAGCCGGGGCGGCAGCCGGCGGGCGACGTCCCGCTCCGTCTCCGGGCTGAGCCGGTGCAGGCCGGGCTCGGCCGGGTGCAGCGTCTCGCGCAGGTGGTCGTACCAGGCGGGGTGGGTGAAGTCGCCGGTGCCGAGCACCCCGATGCCCTTGCGCCGCGCCCACCAGCCGAGGTTGGGCAGGGTCAGGTCGCGGCTGCACGCGCGCGAGTACTTCGAGTGGATGTGCAGATCCGCGACGAACGGCGAAGGGCCGCCGGGGGGTGCGGGACTGAACGGAGGCACGCCGCATCCTGTCACGACCGCGCCATTACCCACCCGTCGCCACGCACACCCGTGACCTGAGCATCCGGTGCTGGACAACGCCGGCCGCCCGCGCTATGGGTCAGCGGGAGCGCAGCTCCACCAGGGTGATCTGGGGTTCGGCGCCGACGCGCACCGGCGGGCCCCAGAAGCCGGCGCCGTTGGTGACGTAGACCTTGGTGCCGTCGACCTCGCCCAGGCCGGAGACCACCGGCTGCTGGAGCTTCACCAGCAGGTTGAACGGGACCATCTGGCCGCCGTGGGTGTGCCCGGAGAGCTGGAGGTCGACGCCGAACTTCGCCGCCTCGACCGCCGCCACCGGCTGGTGGGCGAGCAGCACCACAGGGCGGTTCGGGTCGCGGTCGCCGAGCGTCGCCGCGTAGTCCGCCGGGGCGGCCAGGCCCGTACCGGCGGCCGTGACGTCGTTCACCCCGGCCAGGTCGAGTACGCCGCCCCGGGCCTGGATCTCCGTCCGCTCGTTCTGCATGACCCGCAGGCCGAGGCGGTCCAGCTCCTGGACCCACTCCTCGACGCCCGAGTAGTATTCGTGGTTGCCGGTGACGAAGTAGCTGCCGTGCCGGGACCGCAGCCTGCGCAGCGGCTCGGCGGCCTCGCCCAGCTCCGCGACCGAGCCGTCGACCAGGTCGCCGACGACGGCGACGATGTCGGCGTCCAGGCGGTTGATCGCGGCGACGATCCGCTCGGTGTGCGCCCGCCCGCGCAGCGGGCCGAGGTGGATGTCGGACACGGTGGCGATCCGCAGGCCGTCCATGCTGCGGGGGAGCTTGGCCAGCGGGATCTGCACCCGGTCGAGCTGTGGCGGGCCGAGGGCGGTGCGGATGCCGTACCCGGTGAGGCCGGTGGCGGTGAGCCCGGCGAAGATCGCCGCCCCACGGGCGAGCAGCAGCCGGCGGGCCGGGTCGTGGTCGGGCTGCCCGACGGCGCCGGCGGCCGGCGGGTCGGCCGGAACCGCCGCGCCCACCGCGGGGGTTTCGGGCGCGGCGGAGACCATGGCGGGCTCGGGCGCGGCGGCGGTGGGCTCCGCGGCGGCGACCCGGCGACGCAGCACGAGCTTCGTCGCCGCCATCGGCACTTCCAGCGCCACGAGCAGGACGAGCAGGTAGAACATGACGGCGAGCCAGAGGTAGCCCGGCCACGCGAGCCAGTAGAGGCCCGCCTGGGTGCCGACCATGGTCGCCGGTACGAGCAGCGCGAGCACCAGGGCGGTGATCCCGCCGATCCGCCGCCAGCGCCCCGGGATGGTGGTGTCCCGCACCAGGCGCTTCCACAGGTAGAGGTGGATCAGGCCGGTGACCAGCCCTATGGTGGCGACGAACGCCAGTGCCGCCAGCATGTGTGCGCCTCCCTCAGCCGCCCGCGAAGGGCGGCAGGACGTCGATCGTGGCCCCGGCCGGTAGCGGTGCCCGCCGATCATGACAGGTCACGCCGTCGACGAGGAAACTCGCCACCTTCAGCACGGCGGCGAGCCGTTCGCCGTGCCGTTCGGTCAACTCGACGAGGAGTTCGTCCAGGGACCGGCCGCCGGATGCGGTCTCCTCGGACCGGCCGGCGGCGGCCCGCGCCCCGGCGAAGTAGCGGACGGTCAGCGGCGCCCCGGCGCCGGCCGCCGGTGCGGTCGGGGTCGGTTCGGGCTCGGCCGGGCCGGTGTGCGCCGGAGGGGCGGGAGCCGCTGTCCCGGTACGGCCCGCGTGCGTCGGTCCCGCCACGGTCAGCCTCCGATCGCGGACATCGGCCGGGCGGGCTGGAGGAAGGCCGGGTCGTCGATGCCGTGCCCGGCCCGTTTTCCCCACATCGCGGTACGCCAGCGCCGGGCCAGTTCGTCGTCGTCCGCTCCGGCCCGCAGGGCGCCGCGCAGGTCGGACTCCTCGGTGGCGAAGAGGCAGGCGCGGACCTGCCCGTCGGCGGTGAGCCGGGTGCGGTCGCAGTCGCCGCAGAACGGCCGGGTGACGCTGGCGATCACGCCGACCCGGGCGGGGCCGCCGCCGATCAGCCAGGTCTCGGCAGGCGCCGCGCCGCGCTCCGCCGGGTCGGGGGTCAGGTCGAACTCCCCGCGCAGGGAGGCCAGGATCTCGTCGGCGGTGATCATGGTGTCGCGGTTCCAGCCGTGCTGGGCGTCCAGCGGCATCTGCTCGATGAACCGCAGCTCGTAGCCGTGGGCGAGGGCGAAGCGGAGCAGCCCGGGTGCCTCGTCGTCGTTGACGCCGCGCATGAGCACAGAGTTGATCTTCACGGGGGTGAGCCCGGCGGCGGCGGCCCCGGCCAGCCCGGCGAGCACGTCCGCCAGGCGGGGGCGCCGGGTCAGCCGGGCGAACCGCTCCGGATCGAGGGTGTCCAGCGAGACGTTCACCCGGTCCAGCCCGGCGGCGCGCAGCGCGGGGGCGAGCCGGTCCAGCCCGATGCCGTTGGTCGTCAGCGAGATCCGGGGGCGCGGCTCCAGCGCCGCCACGGCGGCCACGATGCCGACCAGGCCGGGCCGGATCAGCGGCTCCCCGCCGGTGAACCGCACCTCGGTCACGCCGAGCAGGCGCACCGCGACCCCGACCAGCCGGGCGATCTCGTCGTCGCCGAGCAGTTGCGGGCCGGGCAGCCAGGCCAGCCCCTCGGCCGGCATGCAGTAGGTGCAGCGCAGGTTGCACTTGTCGGTCAGGGAGACGCGCAGGTCCCGGGCGACGCGGCCGTACCGGTCGGCGAGGACGCCGGAGTTCGGCGGGGCGGCGGTCACCCGTCGACGGTAGCGCGCCCGAGCCCGGCAAGCGCCGACCGGGCGGTACGGGCGACCGCATCGCGGTACGCCCCGCCGAACAGGGCGGCGTGCACCAGCAGCAGGTGGAGCTGGTGCAGCGGCACCCGCTCCCGCCACCCGTCGGCCAGCGGCCACTCCTGCGCGTACGCGGCGAGGATCCGGTCGAGGTGCGGGGCGCCGCCGAAGAGAGCCAGCTGAGCCAGGTCGGTCTCCCGGTGCCCGCCGTGCGCCGCCGGGTCGACCAGCCAGACCCTGTCGTCCGCGCCCCAGAGCGCGTTGCCCGGCCAGAGGTCGCCGTGGATCCGGGCCGGCGGCTCGTCCCCGCCGAACTCGCCGATCCGCTCGACGACCTGCTCGACCAGCGTGGCCTCGACGTCGCTGAGCCCGCCGCCGGCCACCGCGCGGCGCAGGTGGGGCAGCAGCCGGCACCGGGCGAACCAGCGCGACCAGGGGCCGTCGTCCGGCCTGTTGTCCTGCGGGAGGGACCCGACGAAGCCGGCCCAGTCGGCCCCGAACGCCGGCGCGCCGGCCCGGTGCAGGGCCGCTAGCTCGCGACCGAACCGCTCGGCCGCCTCGGGCGTCGGCTCGCCGGGCTCGATCCACTCCAGCGCGAGCAGCCCCGGCAGCGCCACGACCACCTCCGGTACGGCGACCGTCCCGGCCTCGCGCAGCCACCGCAGGCCGGCCGCCTCGGCGGCGAAGAAGCCCTCGGGCACCGGTCCTCCGGCGGTCTCCGGCCAGGTCTTGGCGAAGACCGAGTGCCCGTCGTCCAGCGTGAGCCGGGACGCGGCGCAGATGTCGCCGCCGGCGACCGGCGTCTCCCGGATCCGCTGGTGGGTCAGGAAGGTCGGCAGGTGCTCCGGGTGCGCCCGCAGGTACGCCAGATCCATCTGCGCAAGGTAACGCGCCGACGGCGTCCCGTCCCGCCGGAAACGGGCTGTCGTGAATCTTGGACGATTTCGGCCCCTCAGGGGGCTCGTTCGCTCCATGATCGCCGGGGCTCGGTGCGGGGCGTGCCCGTTGCGGGTGGCGCCTGGGGGACGAGAATTGGGCTTGAGCTGCATAGATACTCTCCGTGTCTGTGGACAACCCGCGTGTCGTCCACAGGGGCCGGCGGCCGCCCCGCCCCCGCCGCAGGCTGCCAGCCATGACCCCGACCGACCGCCCCCGGCTCGCCGTCCGTTCCCCCGCCGACCTCATCGCCGCCGTGCCCTTCCTGCTCGGCTTCCACCCGACCGACAGCGTCGTCGTGGTGGCGATGCGGGGCCGCCGGATCACCTTCGCCGCCCGCGCGGACCTGCCCGACCTCGCCGACCCGCGGGACCCTGCCGGCCACCTGGCCGGCGTCGTCGCCCGGCAGCACGCCGAGACCGCCACGGTCCTCGGCTACGGTCCGGCGCCGCTGGTCACCCCGGCGGTCGACGCCGTGCGCGCCGCGCTCACCACCGCCGGGCTCCCCGTGCTCGACGCCCTGCGCGTCACCGAGGGCCGCTACTGGTCGTACCTCTGCACCGAGCCGGCGTGCTGCCCGCCCGACGGCACCCCCTACGACGTCGGCGCGAGCGAGGTCAGCGCGGCGGCCGTCTTCGCCGGCCAGGTCGCGCTGCCCGACCGGGCCGCCCTGGTCGCGCAGGTCGCCCCGGTGACCGGTCAAGCCCGTTCGGCCGTACGCCGGGCCACCGCCCGCGCCGAGCGACGCCTCGCGGCCCTGCTCGACCGGGAGCCCGCGACCGACCCGCGCGGCGGGCGTGCGGTCCGCGCGGCGGGGACGGCGGCCGTACGCTCCGCGCTGCGCCGGCAGCGGCGGGGGCAGCGCCTCAGCGACGACGAGGTCGCCTGGCTGAGCGTGCTGCTGACCCACGTGCCGGTACGCGACCACGCCTGGGAGCGCACCGACGGGCGGGACGAGGACATCGCCCTCTGGACCGACGTGCTGCGCCGGGCCGAGCCGGAGCTGATCGCCGTGCCGGCCGCGCTGCTGGCGTTCGCGGCCTGGCGGGCGGGGCAGGGTGCGCTGGCGGCCGTGGCTCTGGAACGGGCCCTGGCCGAGCATCCCGGCCACTCGATGGCGCTGCTCCTCGACGACCTGCTTCGCCGGGGCGTGCCGCCGGCGGAGCTGGACGGTTGGCCGGCGGTGGGAACGCCCGGAGTGCTACGCCGCCGGCGCAGCCGACGCGGCCCCCGCTGACTCCCGTCAGAGCATCCCGAGTGCGGCGCCGATGACGGCCTGAGCTGTACGGCTGAGCTCCTCACCCTTGGCGTCGGTCCCGGTGATCGAGTACTGCGTCCGGAACCGGCCGTCGCGGGTGGACGCCACGCCGGTCAGGTAGCCGAACCGGGAGCCCGTTTTGATCCACAGGACTTCGCCTCCGGGCAGCGGGAACGCGGTGAGCCCGGCGCTGTAGCGGGCCGGACCACCGGAGACGTCGGGGACAGCGGGCAGGGTGAACATCTCGGCCAGCTGGGCCGGCGGCACGACCCGGCCGGCGAAGAGCGCGGCGACGAACGTGTCCAGGTCGGCGAGGCTGGAGATGACGTTGCCGGAGGCCGGGGTGAAGGTCTGGCTCCAGGTCGTGGCGTCCACCAGTTCGGTGCCTCCGTCGCGCACGACGGCCTGGTATCCGTGTGCGTGCGGACCGAGGATGCGCGGGTCGTCGCCAGGGGCGTACGTGTCTCGCAGGCGGAGCGGGCGGGCGATCCGCCGGTCCAGCTCCCGCGCGTACGCGTGGCCGGTGACCTTCTCCACCAGCAGGCCGGCGACGATGTAGCCCATGTTGGTGTAGTGCTGCTTCGTCCCGGGTTCGAACTGCCTGGGGTTGCGCAGGCCGAGTCGCACGACTTGCTCCGGGGTCCAGCGGTCGTACCGGTGGGCGAGCTGCCACTCGATGCCGTCCGGCATGGTCGGGCTGGGGATGCCGTTGGTGTGGTCGAGCAGTTGGCGGACGGTGACGGTCGGGTAGTCGGCGGGCAGCAGCCCGGGCAGGTGACGCTGCACCGGGTCGGCCAGGTCGATGCGGCCCTCGGCGACCAGTTGCAGCACCAGTGCGGCGGTGAAGACCTTGGTGGCGCTGCCGATCCGGAAGCGTGCGTGCGGCGGCACGGGGGCCTGACTGCGCAGGTCCCGGACGCCGGTGGCACCGGTCCAGCAGCCGTCCGGGGTGATGATTCGGACCTGGGCGCTGGTGGCGTCGGAGTCGGGTAATCCGGCGATCGCCTGCCGGAGCGGGCCGGGGTCGAGGGTGCCGGGGCGGCAGTCGGCGGCGGAGCGGGCCGGGGGTGCGGCGGTGACCGCGCCGGGGGCCACGACGGTCAGCACGGTGGCGAGCGCCGTCGCGACGAGAGCGGTCCGGCCATTCATGATTTTCATGACATCGAGCCTTGTCTCCCGGTGCCGGCCGGGCATCGGGGAGATTCCCCTGGCGCACCCGGATCGGACGACCGGGGAGAACCCGGTCATCCGTGGCAGCGGCTCGACCTCGGCGACACCAACGTGGCAGGCGTGCATGGCCGCGCGGCAGACCAGGTCCGGCGACGTCCTGTCACACCCCGTCCTCCTCGCGCGTGGCCCGCTGTCGGTAGGCGCTCAGGGAGAGGCCGAGTACCGACCGGAACTCGTTGGCGAGGTGGGCGTGGTCGCTGTAGCCGAGGTCGGCGGCGACCGCGGCCAGGGTCGTGTCCGGGTCGGTACGCAGGCGTTCGGCCGCCTCCTGTAGCCGACGCCGACGGATCATCGTCGACGGCGGCAGCCCGACGTACCGTCCCGCGAGCCGCTGCAACGAGCGGGTGGACAGGCGCAGGCGTACGGCGGCATCCTCGACCGTCCGGATAGTCGGATCCGTGTCGATGGCCTCGGCCATCGCGTTGGCCAGCAGCGCCTCGTCGTTCGGCGGTGGGACCACCTCGCTGAGCCACCCCGCGAAGGCGTCGACGGCCCGGCGGTGCCGGGTCTGCCGGTCGCCCGGCCCGGTCATCTCGCGGTGCACCCGCTCGTGCAGGACGGGTAGGTCCACGGCCTCGTAGCGGTCCCGCAGGGCCGCCGGGTCCGCGACGAGATGGGGTACGGCCGCCGGCCGCAGCAGGGCGCCGACGGCCCAGCCCGTTCCGGTGAGGTCACGGTACGAACTGCCGGTCGTCGGTCCGGAGACGCCGACCGCGTCCGGTTCGACGACGAGGTTGCAGGCGGGGAAGGCGATCAGATGCTGCCGGGAGGATCGCCCCGGCTGGATCTGCCACTCCGGGATCCAGAACCACCGCACCAGCTGCCGCACCGCCTCCGGCGGCGGGAGCCGGTCGAACGTGGGCAGCCGCGCCGGGTAGAGGACACCCGGTGGGCTCGCCGCACCCGGGCCGGCCGCCTGTCGCGAATCTTCAAGCCGGCCCACGCCCGCCGTTCCTACGATCGGTCACATGACTGCAACGAGCCGAGCCGCCGACGGTGAGCACACCACGAACGGTACGCCGCACGGCGCCACCAGCCTGACCCCCTTCCTGGCGATCCCCGACGCACGCGGCGCCATCGACTTCTATCGGGACATCTTCGGTGCCCGGGTGGTCGACGTGACCGAGATGGGCGGGGTCGTGGCCCACGCCGTCCTCGACTTCGGCCACGGGCTGCTGCAACTCGGGGAGCCGATGCCCGACTACGGGCTCGTCGCGGCACCCGAAGGGGACCAGGACTGCTACTCGATGGGCCTCTACTGCCCGGATGTGGACGCGGTCGTCGCCCGGGCCGAGGCTGCCGGCGCCGTCGTCCGTGAGGCGCCGTCCACCTTCGTGTCCGGCGACCGGTTCGCCAGCATCAGGGACCCCTTCGGCGTACGGTGGTCGGTCATGACCCGGGTGGAGGACCTCTCCGAGAAGGAGAGCGCGCGACGGGTCGCCGAATGGGCCGAGCAGCAGAACCAGGCGAGCTGACACGGAAAAGGCGAGCGTCGCCTGGAGGACCTAACGTGTCGGGCGTGAGGAACGAAGGCTGGTTGGCGGACACCAGGGACTCCTACGACACCGTTGCCGCCAGCTACGCGGAACTTGTGCGCGACCTCCTGGTCGACGCGCCCCACGAACGGGCGGCCCTGGCGTTGTTCGCCGAACTGGTGCTGGCCGCTGGCGGAGGCCCGGTCGCCGACATCGGCTGCGGGTCCGGACGCGTCACCGCCCTCCTGCACCGGCATGGCCTCGACGCCTTCGGCATCGACCTTTCCCCGGGGATGATCGGGATAGCTCGGCGAGACCATCCCCACCTGCGGTTCGAGGTGGGCTCGATGACCGACCTCGCGCTCGCCGAGGCCTCGGTCGCGGGCGTGATCGCCTGGTACTCGCTCATCCACGTCCCGGACGAGGAAATCGGCCGGGTCCTCGCGCAATTCCGGCGGGTACTGCGCCCAGGGGGCCCGCTGCTGCTCGGCTTCCACGTCGGCGACGGGTCGCGGTTGAAGACCGAGGGCTACGGCGGCCATCCCATGAAGGTCCACGTCCACCGCCGCCGGCCGGAACGGTTGGCGGCCTGGCTGCGGGCGGCTGGATTCACAGTGGAGGCCGAGACGGTCGTGACCTCGCCCGAGAGCAGGCTCGGCGGCATCCTCTTCGCACGCCGGCATCCCTAGCCCTGTCCCGCGAGCCATGGCCGTTGTCAGACCGGTCCGACCCGAGCGGTACGGGGCCGTGGGAGACGCCGACCGGCCGGTAGGGTCGTCCGCGTGGACCTGGACGACACCGCCGCCCGGCTCGGGGTGCCCGTCGAGGACGTCGAACGCGTACACCGGCTCGCCGGTGACCGGCCGTCGGCTCCGCTGCCCGCCAGGGCCGACGCGCCCGCGATCCTCGACCGGCTCGCGGTACGGCCGGACGACGCCGCCGAGATCATGGCGGGCTGGCCCGACGATGACTCCCCACTCTGGACGCCGGAGCTTCGCTGGCTGCTCGACCGGTCGATCGCCCTGGTCCGCGCCGATCTCGGGGGCCACGGTTGGCTGCCGCCCGGTCCGGAGCTGCCGCGCGAGCGGGGCCCCGCCTGGCGGCATCTCTACGTGTACGCGTACCTGGCCCTGCTCGACGCTGTCAGGGGATACCACCGCGACCACGGCATCGCCGACGCCGTCTCGTGGGCGACCCTCGCGGACCTGGGCCGCAACCTCGCGATCGACCGGCGGATGCAGCGCGAGGGCTGGCCGGTCATGCAGAGCTGGCTGACGCTGCACGCCCGCGGCGGCCTCTACGAGTTGGGCCGGCTGCAACACCAGCGCGGCGGCACCGCCCTCGACCTGCACATCCCCGAGGCGGGGCCGCTCACTCCGGAGGCGGTCGCGGCCTCGCTCGACGAGGCCCGCGCGTTCTTCCCGCGCCACTTCCCCGACGAGCACTACACGGCGTTCGCCTGCGGCTCGTGGCTGCTCGACCCGCAACTGCTGGAGTACCTGCCCGACGACTCCAACATCGTCCGGTTCCAGCGGCTGTTCGAGTTGTCACCCTACGAGGAACCGGAAGGGCTGGACGCCGACGTCGAGGTGCTGCGGTTCGTGTTCCGCACCCTGACCACGCCCCTCGACGAGCTGCCGCGCCACACCGTGCTCCAGCGCGCGATCGTCGATCACCTGAAGGCCGGCCGCCACTGGCAGGTCCGGCGCGGCCGTTTCCCGATCTAGCACCCCGGCGTCACTCCGGCCGCCTGCGACCGTGGGGACGAACGTCACTTCCTCAGGGTGCGCACCGCGGTCGAAGACACCGTGGCAAGTTCGGGCTGCGCAGGCAAAAACACCGTGGGGACACCGAGCGACTCGTTCATCGCGGCGAGCTGGTACTCGCTCTGAAGGTCGGTGGTGTTCCGCACGCCGCGGACGATCACTCCTACCTCGTGGTGACGGCAGTAGGTGGAGGTCAACCCGCTCCAGGCCGCGACGCTGACGGAGGTCCACCCGGCCGGCAGAACGGCCCGGACAGCGGCCGCTCGCTCCTCTTCGTCGGTGCCCGGATTCTTGAGGCTGTTGACCGCGACGAGCACGACCACCTCGTCGAAGAGGCGGCGTGCCCGGTCCACCACATCCAGATGCCCGGAAGTGAAGGGATCGAAGCTGCCGGGATAGACCGCCCGCACGCCTCTGCCGGTGCTCATGGCCCGACTGTAGGTATCGGCTGTCGGATCCGCTGGCCCCTCGCTGTGGGCAGTACGTCACACCCACAGGGACTCGCCGCGCCCGGCGCAAGCAGCGACACCTTTGGCCATGCCCTGAGCAGAATCGCTCGCTTCCCGATCTGCGCTGCGGGCAGGCTGTCGAGATGAAGGCGAGCTTCAGCGGTGAGGTGGCGACGTACTACGCGAGGCACCGGCGGGGTTACCGGCCCGAGGTGCTCGACGCCCTCGTCGGAGCGTTCGGCCTCAGCGCCGAGGACAGGGTGGTCGACCTCGGCTGCGGCACCGGCCAGTTGAGCCTCCCGCTCGCCGTCCGGGTCGGGGCCGTCATCGGCGTGGACCCGGAGCCCGACATGCTGGCCCTGGCCCGCCAGGCCGCCCTCGACGCTGCGACGGTCAACACCACGTGGCTGCTCGGCACGGACAGCGACCTGCCCGCGCTGGGTCGGCTACTCGGCGAACGGACGATCGGCGCGCTGACCGCCGCTGTCGCCATCCACTTCATGGACCGCGACGCGCTGTTCAGGGCCGCCCGGCCGCTGCTGCGTCCCGGCGGCGGCATCGCCGTGGTCACCAACGGAGCGCCGCTGTGGCTCCAGGACGCCGATTGGTCCGAGGCACTGCGCGAATGCCTGGAACGGCTGCTCGGGCACCCCGTCACCGCCGCCTGCCAGACCGACGAGGCCGGCCGCCTACGCAACCAGGACGCCCTCGTTCGCGCCGGCTACCGGTACGCGGAGACGTCGGTGCAGTACGACGCACCGCTCACCGTCGATGACATGGTCGGCGGCGTCTTCTCCGCGTTGTCGGCCGACCGGCTGCCTTCCACGCAGGGCCGAGTCACGTTCGCCGCAGAGGTCCGCGACGCCCTCGGCGGACGCGACGAGGTCACCGAGCGGATCCGCGTCTGGCTCCAGTTCGGTACGCCCGATTGAGAGCCGCGCCTCCCTCAGCTACAGCCTTCCCTTGCCACAACCCGCCGGCAGCGGAGCGCGCCCCGGTTGGTCAGGCCCGCTCGGCCAGCTCGGCGACGAACGCGCGCCACGCCGCCGGGGCGAAGGCGAGTGCCGGGCCGGCCGGGTCCTTCGAGTCGCGGACGGCGACGACGCCGGGAAGATTGTCGGCGACCTCGACGCAGGCGCCACCGTTCGAGCTGCTGCGGGTGCTCTTGCGCCACTGCGCGCTGGTCAGGTCATCCATGATCGCGCTCTCAACAGGTCGATGGTCTGGTCTCGCGGCAGCGCGACCGACCTCACGGTATCCCAGACGGCCCAGAGCGGAGCAACGTCATTCGTCAGGCGACCGGCGGCTTGGTCGTCCAGGTAGCCGACCTCGCCGTCCGGCGTGCTGGCGATGATGAACGGTCCGGCCTGACCGGGGTGCAGCCCGGCGCGGAGGGGAAGCACATGGACCATGACGTTCGGACGCCGGGCAAGCTCGATCAGGTGATCAAGCTGCGGTTGCATGACCTCGGGCTCTCCCCGCCGGAGCGCAGCCTCGTCGATCACGAAGACGAGGAGGGGAGGACGCGGGCGGTCGAGCACGGCGGCCTGCCGGCGTAGCCGGGCGTCCACATGAGCTTCCGCGTCAGCCATCAGCGGCCCGCTGGTGAGGACGGCCCGGGCGTAGTCCTCGGTCTGTAGGAGGCCCGGGAGGACGGCCGACTCGAACCACCGCAGCCCTGACGCCTCACGCTCGATCTCGGTCCACGGTCTGAACCACGCTGGCTCTCTTCGCTTCAGTGCGTCCGGCCAGAGCTCTTCCATGTCCTTGTTGAGAATCTCGGCGACCCGGGCACGGTGACGGGTCTGCGGGATTCGTCCCTGACTCACCCAGCGTGCCGCCGTCTTCGGGTCGACGCCAACCTGAGCTGCCAGGCTCTCCGCAGTCTGCCCGGCCTTCGCCATCGCTACCTGAACCGCCCGGTTCATCCCCGCCCCTCACACGAACGTCCCGAATGCTCCGGGTACAGACTGCTACGCGGTGTGATCGACCGGCAACCCTGGGCAGGGTGCTTCTCAGACGGCGCGAGCCGGTGGAGGCATCCCGAGGCCCGCCGGTCGTGCCACGAGGGGGCCGCCGCCGGGCGAGCATCCGTGGCGGCCCCCTCCTCCACCGACCGCTGAGGGGGAAGACCTTGCCGGAGCGCCAGCCGCCGCCGAAGCCGGACCCGAGGCCCGCGCCGCGGCAGATCAGGTCGGGTGACGTCCTGCATCTGACCCGGTCCGCGAGCCCGCAGTTCGCCCGCCCGATCGTCGTGCGCGTGATCCGCGTCCTCACCGACTGGCACACGTACCACGGTTGGTGCTGGATCGACGTCTACCAGTTGGGTGCGCGCGGCGACGCCGTGGACCGGCGCTCCCTCTACGTGCGATGCGAGGGGGTCCGCTGGCGTACGGCGACTCCGGCCTCCCCGGCGCCGGCCCGGCGCCGGCCGGTCCGCCCGCGGGTCCCGGCATGACCCGCCGCCGCGCTCACCTGCCCACCCGGCCGACCTGGCGCTGCGCGGCCTGCGGTATCGCCTGGCCGTGTTCGGCGGCGAAGCTGCGCCTGCTCGCCGAGTACCGGACGGACCGGCCAGCCCTGCTGATCCACCTGGCGACCCTCCAGGCCGAGGCGGGCGAGGAACTCGCCGCGCTGGACCACGCCACGACACCGGCCGGCCTGACCGTCCGCTTCACCGCCTGGGCCCGCCCGCGCTGACCGCCGCCGAAGGCACCGCCCCCGGGAACGCCACTACCGGGAGGACCGCCTCCGGGAGCGCCACCACCGGGAGCGACGGCATGGCGTTCTCCGTCGAAAGATGTAGGGGACGTTCGTTCCACGGGGCGAGTCGGCGGGTACGACGCCGGCACAGAATGGTTCCGTGCCCCAACCCACCGCAAGCACCGCATGAGCGTCGGACTGCTGCTGACGCTCGCCGGCCTGGCCCTGGTCGACAGCACGAGCATCGGCACGCTCTTCATCCCCGTCTGGCTGCTGCTCGCACCCGGGCCGGTCAACGCGCGCCGGATCCTCGGCTACCTCGGCACCATCGTCGTCTTCTACTTCGGCGTCGGGCTGCTGCTCGCCCTCGGCGGAAGCCGGCTGGCCGACGTCCTCGGCGGGGCGATGGACAACCGGCCGGTGCTCTGGGCGCAACTCGTCCTCGGGGTCGGGCTGTTCCTGCTCAGCTTCCGCTACGACGGCAAGCGGCGCCCGCGCAGCGGAGGCGTGCTGCGCTGGCGGGACCGGGCCATCGCCGGCGACTCCTCGGCGCGGTGGCTGGTGGGGTTGGCGCTGCTCGCCGCGCTCGCGGAGGTGGCGACGATGCTGCCGTACCTCGGCGCGGTCGGCCTGCTGACCACCTCGGGTCTCGGCGCGGCCGAGATGGTGGGGCTGCTCGCCGGCTACTGCCTGGTCATGGTGCTGCCGGCGGTGCTGCTGCTGGCGGCCCGGGTGACCCTGCCGAGGCTGATCGAGCCGGTGCTGGCCCGGCTCAACGCCTGGATCATGCGGACCTCCGGCAGCATGCTCGGCTGGATCCTCGGCATCGCCGGCTTCCTGCTGGCCCGCGACGCCGCGTTCCGGTTGGGGCTGTTCGACTAGGGCGTATTTTCAGAGGCATGTGAGGCCTGGGGATCAGGTGGCTGTTCCGTCGGTGGTCACGCGGTCGGGGCGGGCGTAGACGTTCATCGCGTCGCCGCGCAGGAAGCCGACCAGCGTCAGCCCGGCCTCCTCGGCCAGCTCCACCGCCAGGGTGCTCGGCGCGGAGACCGCCGCGAGCAGCGGCACCCCCGCCATCCACGCCTTCTGGGTCAGCTCGAAGCTCGCCCGCCCGGAGACCAGCAGGACGTGCCCGGCCAGCGGCAGCCGCCGCTCGCGGACCGCCCAGCCGACCACCTTGTCGACGGCGTTGTGTCGGCCCACGTCCTCCCGCAGCACCACCAGGTCGCCGTCGGCGGTGAACAGACCCGCCGCGTGCAGGCCGCCCGTGCGGTCGAAGCCGCGCTGCGCCGCGCGCAGCCGGTCCGGCAGCGCGGTCAGGACCGCCGCCGGCACGGTCAGCGGGTCGTCGCCCACCGCGAAGACCGATCGGGTACGCACGGCGTCGATGCTCGCCTTACCGCACACCCCGCAGGAGCTGGTGGTGTAGAAGTTCCGGGCCGGATCGACGGCGGGTTCGGGCACGCCGGGCGCCAGCACCACGTCCACCACGTTGTACGTGTTGGGCGTCTCCGCGCCGGCGCAGAGCTGCGCGGTGCGTACATCGTCGGCGGCGCGGATCAGCCCCTCGGTCAGCAGGAAGCCGATCGCCAGGTCGAGATCGTCGCCGGGCGTACGCATGGTCACCGCGAGCGGCCGTCGCCGCCCGGGGCCGGCCGCACCGACCCGGATCTCCAGCGGTTCCTCCACGGCCAGGCTGTCCTGCCGGCGTACCGAGGTGCGGCCGGTGGCCGCCGCGTCGAGGTCGATGCGCAGCACGCCGCGCCGGTCAGTCGCCCGTCCCATCCCGCCATCCTGCACCCCCGGCCCGGGCCGCCGCGCGGCTACCGTGGCCGGATGGACGCGTACGCGGCGGTGGTGCTGGCGGGCGGGGCCGCGCGGCGGATGGGGGGCGTCGACAAGCCGGCCCGGACGGTCGGCGGCCTGCCCATGCGGGAGCGTGTGCTCGCGGCGGTCTCCGACGCCGCGCCGCGCATCCTGGTCGGCCCGCCCGGACGGGTGCCCGCCGGGGTGCGGCTGACCCGGGAGGATCCGCCGGGCGGCGGTCCCGTCGCCGCCACCTCGGCCGGGCTGGCCCTGCTCGACCCCGGTACGCCGGTGGTCGCCCTGCTCGCCGCCGACCTGCCCCTGCTCACCCGCGCGGCGGTCGGGGAGTTGCTCGACCACCTCGACGCCGGCCACGACGGCGCCTGCTACGTCGACGCCGACGGCCGGCGGCAGACCCTCTGCGGCGTGTGGCGGGTGGCCCCGCTGCGCGCCGCCCTGGACCGCCTCGCCACCGAGCGCGCCCTCAGGCCCGCCAGGCCCGCCGAGGTCGCCACCAGGCCCGATGAGGTCGCCCCCAGGCACCCCGGCGGCTCCGCCGGGCGCGCCAGCGGGCACCCCGGCGGCTCCGCCGCGTCGCTGGCCGGGGCACCGATCAGGGCGCTGCTCGCCGGGCTGCGGGTGCGCGAGGTGCCGTGGGCCGGTGGTGGCCCGCCGCCCTGGTTCGACTGCGACACTGACGAGGACGTACGCCGGGCGGAGGAGTGGACGCGATGACGGTCATGGACGACTGGGTGACGGCGGCCTGCGCCGAGCTGGACCTCGACCCCGCCCAGGTGCCGGTGCCGGCCGTGCTCGACCTGGCCAAGGACGTGGCGCACCAGGTGCTGCGCCCGGGCGCGCCCGTCAGCGCGTACCTTCTCGGGCTCGCGGTCGGGCGGGGTGCGGACCCGGCCGGCGCCGCGGCCCGGCTCAGCGCGTTGGCCGCCCAGTGGCCGGTGGGGCTCGACGCCGAGCGCCCGGGCGGGACACCCGCCTGACCTCCGCTGTCCGATCACGGTCGGGCTGATTCGCCTCCCCCTTCCCGTGGGTAGGGTGACCTCGACGGACGGAGGCGATCATGACGGCAGACCACCCCTCGGCGCCGAGCGGCGACTCGCCCGGCACCCTGCCGGCGCACCACGAGCCGATCCTGCTCGACGAGCCCAGCACGGCCGACCTGCGGGCCAAGGTAACCCAGGCCTGGCACGAGTTCGCCCGGGCGCTGGCCGGGCGGTTGGCGGCGCTGCCCACGGGCACGCACGTGGAGCTGACCCTCGACCCGACGGCCTCCGGCACCGGCGACGCGGTCTACTCGGTCAGCATCGACGTGCGCGAGGAGGGCCAGCTGGCCGCCCGCGCGGTCGGCAACGCGACCCTGCCGGAGGGCTACCGGCTCGACCGGGCCGCCGTGGCGGACATGATCGCGCTCGGCTGGTCGCCGCCCGGCGTGGTGGCGGGCTCCGGGGAGTACTTCGGGCTGGACAGCGGCACCGCCGAGGCCACCCGGCTGGCGGCCCTGCTCACCCGCACGCTGCGCGACGTCTACGGCGCCCCGCACCCCGCCTTCCTCGTCTACCTCATCCACGACGCCGAGGGCGAGGCGCTGCCGGTGGAGCCGCTGGGCACCGCGCGCAGCGAGTTCGGCCCCGACCGCAACGTGGAGGCCGACCTGGACGAGGCGCTCGCGGCGGCCGCCGCCGCCCAGGCGCCCGAGCACGACGCGGCCGCGCTCGCCGAGCAGGTCCGCACCGTCGTCTCGACCATGCTCAAGTCGGAGCCGGACCGGTTGCAGGTCGACTCCGACGGCGACATCAACATCCGCGCCGGTTCGGCGATGGTCTTCGTCCGGGTCCGGGACAACCCGCCGCTGGTGGACGTCTTCTCCCCGGTGCTCACCGAGGTCGAGCCGACCGAGCGGCTCTACGTGAAGCTCTCCGAGCTGACCAACCGGATGCCGATCGGCCGGCTCTACTGCGCCGACGACACCGTGTGGGCGTCCATCCCCGTCTTCGGCCGCAACTTCCAGGCCACCCACCTCATGCTGGCGGTCCAGGTGATGACCGGGCTGGCGGACGAGCTGGACGACCGCCTGCACGGCGAGTTCGGCGGGAAGCGCTTCTTCGGCGAGGGCGACAAGCCCGTCAAGCGGGACCAGGGCGAACACCGCACCGGCATGTACCTCTGATCCACGCCCCGCCACCGGTGGGCGACGGGGTGGGGCCCGGATCGGTGGTGGCGGGTGGAGCCCGGAAACCCCGAGAAACCGGGCCCCACCCGCCGGGGAGGGAGGATCAGGTCACGGGGAGCCAGTCGAGGCTCCGGGCGGTGGCCGGGTCGGTGGCCCGCAGGCCGGCGGCGGAGACGGTCCAGAGCACGTCCCCGACCAGCAGCGACCGCAGCACCGGGCCCGACGGGCCGGTGTGGGAGACCGTGCCGACCTCGCCGATGTCGGTCCCGGACACCCGCAGCAGGCGTACGTCGTCGCCGACCGGGAGCGCCACCAGGCCCGTCTCCGGGTGGTGCAGGAAGGCGTGCGTGTCGTGCTCCAGCGCGGAGTACGCCCTCGGCACGTGCCACTGGTCGAGTCGGCTCGGACGGGCCGGGTCGCGGACGTCGAACAGTGACACCTGGAGCCCCTGCGTCCGCCCCCGCCGGTCGGCCTCCTGGCCCACCCCGAGCAGCCGGCCCTCGGGCAGCGGGTGCAGGTACGCCGAGTACCCGGTGATCTTCAGCTCGCCGGTGACCCGGGGCGCGGTCGGGTCGGTCAGGTCGACCGCGTAGAGCGGGTCGGTGAGCCGGAACGTGACCACGTACGCGGAGCCGCCGAGGAAGCGCACGGAGAAGATCCGCTCCCCGGGACCGAGGCCGGTGACCGCGCCCGTACGGACCAGCGTGCCCCCGTCGGGGCGCAGCACGTGGACGGCCGACTCGGAGGTGGGGCGGGCGCCCCACGTGTCGCCGGTGGTGGTGGCCACCCGCAGGTGCCCCTGCCACTCCGAGAGCGCGTACTGGTTGACGAGTGAGCCGGGCACCGAGCCGGAGGCCACGTAGCGGGGGCGCCCGGGCGTGCCGGTGTCGAACCGGTGGATCTCGGTGACCTGCGGGACCGGCCGCCGGACACCCCCGCGCGGCGGGCCGGGCCGGGTCGTCTCCGGCCGCTCCCCGGCGAGGTAGAGGCTGGACCCGGTGCCGTAGACGGTGGTCGCGTCGGCGGCGACGCTGACCGGATCGCCGTCACCGAGCCGGTCGCCGCCGAGGTCGAAGCTCAGCACGGTCAGCATCGACGTACCGGACCAGGCGGGGGGCCGGCTCAGCCGGTCGCACTCGACCCGGCCGGCGTGCCGCTCCGCCCCGGCCGTCCACTCGTACGCCGGCAGCCACGCCTCCACCCCGGCGGCGGCGATCACCGCGCGGTTGGCGGCGGTCCGCGTCGCGTCGGTGCCCCGGTCGGCGTACGGGAAGACCAGCCGGGGGCGGGTGCGGACCACGACCCGCGCGGTGGACCCGGTCTGCCGGGCGTCGACGAGGTTGCCGTCCATCCGGTAGGTGCCGAGCACCCGTGGCGCGCCCGCGAGGTCGACCAGGATCAGGTGCGGCGCGGTGCGGGGCCGCGCGCCACGGGTCCCCGGCTGCATCTCCGGGCCGACCTGCGTCAGCACCAGCGCCCGGTCGCCGTGCAGCAGCAGGTTGGCCTGCTCCCCCCAGCTCAGCTCCGGCATCGTCCGCGTGAGGTCGAGGCGGCCGGTCTCCCGCCGGGCGGCCGGGTCCACCACCCGCAGCACGCCCCGGGTGACGGTCACGATCCGCCGCCCGTCGGTCTTGACGAGGTCCGGCTCGTCGGCGCCGGCCTCGTGCACGTTGGTCGTGGAGTGCTCCTGCGCGGGCTGGGCGGACTGGGCCGATGCCCGGGACCCGGACGCGCCCTTCGCGGCCTCGCTGAAGGCGGCCCCCGTACGCCAGCCGTCACCGAAGCCCCACGGGCCGACGGAGGCTGCGGCGGCGGCGCGGAGCCCGGCCAGCGCCTCGGCGCAGGAGTCGTAGGAGACCAGGACGGGAGCGGCCGTCGGCTGCCCGGGGCCCGGTGGATCGGGCGGCACCGCCGGGATCGCGCTGCCGCCGAGCAGGGTGAGCGCGGCCAGTGTGCCGACCGCGAAGATGGGGGCTCCCCGTGTCATGGGCGGTTCGACGCGCCCGGCCGCCGGGCGGTTCCGGCCTTCCGTGCCGCTTCTCCCGGGTGCCGTCCCTCCGGCGGCCCGCGCGGGTCAGCGGGGGGAGGGACCGACGCCGGGGGACTCGACCAGCCGGGAGAGCACGATGGTGCTCCGGGTCGAGGTCACGAAGGGCTCGGCCCGCAGCCGCTCCAACGCCGCCTCCAGGTGCGCGATGTCGGCGGCCCGCAGGTGTACGAGCGCGTCGGCCTCGCCCGAGACGGTGTACGCGCCCACCACCTCGGGGTGCCGGCGGGTGGCCACCCCGATCTGCGCCGGCGTGGTCCGCCCGGCGCAGAACAACTCGACGAACGCCTCCGTGGTCCAGCCGACGGCGGCGGGGTCGACGACGGCGGTGAAGCCCCGGATCACGCCGGCCGACCGCAGCCGGTCGACCCGCCGCTTGACCGCCGGGGCGGAGAGCGACACCCGCTGGCCGATGTCCGCGTACGAGGCGCGGGCGTCCGCGACGAGCAACGCAATGATCCGCTGGTCTACGGCATCTATCTGCAACGTTCCGCCTTTGGGAAGCAACGGTTGTGGCTGTTACCAAAGTTCGAGGGTACCTACCCTTGGTCACCGTGAACCAGCAGCGAGTCCCGCGAAAGCGGACATATCTCATGTGCTCGCCCGAGCACTTCGCGGTCGAGTACGCGATCAACCCGTGGATGGACGTGTCCACCCCGGTCGACTCGGAGCTTGCGGTCAAGCAGTGGGACCGGCTGCGGGAGACCCTGGTCGGCCTCGGCCACGAGGTGCACCTGCTGACGCCCGAGCGGGGCCTGCCCGACATGGTCTACGCCGCCAACGGGGCGTTCGTGGTCGACGGCTCGGTCTACGGCGCGCAGTTCAAGCACGAGCAGCGGGCCGCCGAGGCCGCCGCCCACCGGGCCTTCTACGAGTCGCGGGGCTGGCGGTTCATCGCGCCGATCGAGACCAACGAGGGCGAGGGCGACTTCGCGTACCTGCCGGAGGCGCACGGTGGTCTGATCCTCGCCGGGCACGGCTTCCGTACCGAGCTGCCGGCGCACGCGGAGGCGCAGGAGGCGCTGGGCCGGCCCGTGGTGTCGCTGCGCCTGGTCGATCCGCGCTTCTACCACCTGGACGTTGCGCTCGCCTCCATCGACGACGAGAACGTCGTCTACTACCCGGGCGCCTTCTCCGCCGCCAGCCAGCGGGTGCTCACCCAGCTCTTCCCCGACGCGGTGGTCGCCGACGCCGAGGACGCTCTGTCCTTCGGCCTCAACCTGGTCAGCGACGGGCTCAACGTGGTGCTCAACAGCGAGGCGACCCGGCTGGCTGGGAAGCTGAAGGCGGCCGGCTACCACCCGGTCCCGGTCGAGCTGGCCGAGCTGAAGAAGGGCGGCGGCAGCGTGAAGTGCTGCATCGCCGAACTCCGCTCCTGACCCACTTCCGCCGTGCCGCCCCACCCGCCCACCCCACGGTGGGCGGGTGGGTCAGCCCAGGGTGGCCAGTTCGGTCACCAGGACGTTCGAGAGGACCTGGCCGTCGAGCTGCACCTCGCGCAGGTACCACTTCTGCTGCGGCGTACGGGGCTGGTTGAACTGCCACAGCCCGCGCGGGCTGTCGATCTGGCCGATCTTGCCGAGGGCCAGGTTGACCTGCTGCGGGTTGGGTGAACCGCCCGCGATCCGGATCGCCTGGTCGAGCACCTGCGCGGCGTCGTACGAGGCCATCGCGTAGGTGGTGGGCGAGGTGCCGTGCTTCTTGCGGTACGCGGAGGCGAACCGGCGGTTGGCCGTGTTGTTGAGGTCGGACGAGTAGTTGAGGGCCGTCTGGATGCCCAGCGCGTCCTCGGCCTTGACGCTGCTGAGCACCGCGCCCTCGGTGAGGAAGCCGGGGGCGTACACCTTGCCGGTGAACCCCTCGATGCGCAGCTGCTTGATGAACTCGACGGCCGCCGGCCCGGCGAAGAAGCAGAACACCGCCGACGGGTTGCGGCCCAGCGCCGTGCGGATGTCGGCCCGGTACGCGGACTTCGACGGGTTGGTGTGGACGCCCGTGGAGACCGTGGCGTCCTTGATCCGGGGGTCGGACTCGCCGAACTCCTGCCGGAAGCCCCGGATGACGTCCTGGGCGGGGACGCTGTCCGGCGCGATGATCGCCAGCCGTGCCGAGTCCGGCAGCTGTTCGCGCAGGTAGCGACCGAGTGCCCGGCCCGCCTCGTCCAGCACGTACGACGTCCGCCAGATGTAGACGACGCTCTGGAGGCTGGACGGCGAGGCGTTGGAGCCGATCAGGGGCACCCGGGCCTGCTCGACGGTGTCCCGGATGCCGGACATGACGTTCGCGTCGACCACGCCGGTGAGGGCGAGTACGCCCTGCTTGAGCAGCCCTTCGACGGCCGCCTTGCCGGTCTTGACGCTCTCGCCCTCGTCGGCGGTGAGCAGGGTGGTCGGGTGCCCACCCAGCAGCTTCTCGTTGAGGTCGAGGAAGAGCTGGAAGCCGTTGGTGATCTCATCGCCGATCGCCTTGAGGCCGCCGCTGGTCGGCGCCACGAGGCCGATCTTGATGGGGCTTCCGGGGCTGGCCGACTCGCCGTCGGCGTCGTCGGTGCCGCATCCGGCGACCAGTCCGGCCGTACCGAGAGCGGCCAGGAGTTGGAGGGCCCGCCTGCGGTTCATCTGCGACACCGAGTTCCTTCCGGGGGAGCGTTGCAGGGCGGATCACGCCCCCTCGGCGTTCTACCCGGTCAGCGACGCTGCGTCAATGCCTAACGATCTTCCTGGAGGGATCGGAAAGCAGCCGTGATCTGCGGCCACGCCGCCGACTCCGGATCGATGAGCCCGAAATGCTCGCATTCTGGCAGCTCAAGAAGGGCGATATCGCCACCCGCGGCGCGGCCGGCCGCCACGAACTCCCGACTCATCGCGATGGGCACCTGCTCATCCAGTGCACCGTGCGCGACTACTGTGCGTGTTGGTGTTGGCACCGACAATCGTGGATCCGCCTTGGCGTACCGCTCGGGGTGCTCCGCCGGTCCGCCGCCGAGCAGCGCGGCCACCGCCCCCTCGTCCAGATCCAGCCGGTACGCCTCCGCGAGGTTCGACACCGGGGCCAGCGCCAGCACGCCGCCGACGGCGGCCGGGGCGGTCGTGGCCACGTACAACGCCAGGTGTCCCCCGGCCGAGTGACCCACCAGCAGCGGCGGCCCGGCGGCGACGCGGCCGGACAGCGCCTCGGCCGCGAGCCGGGGCAGCTCCGTCACGCCGGTCAGCACGTCGCTCAGCGTCGCCGGCCAGCCGCCGCCCGGCTGTCCCGTCCGCCGGTACTCCACCTGGGCCACCGGGTGGCCCAGCGCGGCCAGCCCGACGGCCAGCGGGTCGGTGTGCCGGCGGTCGTACTCGGCCCGCCAGAAGCCGCCGTGCACCACCACGACCAGCCGTCGGGCCGGGCCCGTCCCGGCGGGAACGCGCAGGTCGGCGACCTGGTCCGGGTGGTCGCCGTAGGAGACGGTGACGTCGGGGGCCGCGGTGGGCCGGCTGAGCACGTCGCGGGGGTCGGCGGGCATGGCGCGACCGTAGCGCGGATCACGCGTGGATCCGAGGTCGGGGATCGGTCCCCGGACGCATGGGCGCTCGCGGCTGGGTAAAGATGGTTGCCATGACCGAAGCGCACTCCGCTGGACAGAACGACGAGCCGGGCCAGGATGGCACCGGTCGCTCCGGAACGGTGGTGGTGGTGGGCCCGGACGGGCGGCCCGTCGGCACCGTGCAGACCGACGAGGCACACGGCGAGGACCCGACCCGACTGGTCGAGCAGCCGGCCAAGGTGATGCGGATCGGCAGCATGATCAAGCAGCTGCTGGAGGAGGTCAAGGCCGCCCCGCTCGACGACGCCAGCCGGCACCGGATGCGGGAGATCCACGAGCGGTCGATCGTCGAGCTGAAGGAGGGGCTCGCCCCCGAGCTGCGCGAGGAGCTGGAGCGCATCTCGCTGCCCTTCACCGAGGAGAAGGCACCCAGCGAGGGCGAGCTGCGCATCGCACACGCCCAGCTCGTCGGCTGGCTGGAGGGCCTGTTCCACGGCATCCAGGCGGCCCTGGTCGCGCAGCAGATGGCCGCCCGCGTGCAGCTGGAGCAGATGCGCTCCGGCCGGCAGGCGCTGCCGAGCGGCCCGGGCGCCGGCATGCTGCCGGGCATGCCGGGGATGGGCCAGCCGCCGCAGGGCGGCGAGGGCCACAGCACCGGCCAGTACCTCTGACCGTCCGGCCGGCCGGGGACCCCGGCCGGCCGCTCACCCCACCCCGAAGACCTTTTCCAGGTACGCCGCCACGCCGTCCGCCGAGTTCGCCGCCGTGACCTCGTCGGCGATCTCCAGGACGGCGCGGTGCGCGTTCGCCACGGCCACTCCCCGCCCGGCCCAGGTCAGCATGGGTACGTCGTTGGGCATGTCGCCGAAGGCGAGCACGTCCCGGGCGTCGATGCCCAGCCGCGCGCAGTACCACGCCAGGCCGGCCGCCTTCGTCACGCCGGACGCGGAGATCTCCACCAGCCCCGAGTACGACGAGTGGGTCGCCTCCGCCAGCCCTTCCAGGGCGGCGGCAACCAACGCGACGAACGCGTCGGGATCCTGCTCCGCCGAGCGGGCCAGCAGCTTCACCGCCGGCGCCGCCAGCAGCTCCTCGGGGGTCTCGACCGCCCGGATCGCGTCGTGGTCGGCGTCCCAGCGCAGCGGGTAGTGCGCCTCGTGCCGCATCTGCCGGCTGTCGACGATCTCGACCGCGAAGCTGACCTCGGGCACCTCGGCGCGCAGCCGCCGGGCCACCTCGGCGAGCAGTTGCGGGGCGAGGGGGTCGGCCCGCAGCACCTCGTCGGCGACCGGGTCGTAGACCACCGCGCCGTTGGCGCAGATCGCCGGCAGCGGCTCGGCGAGCTGCTCGTACACCATCTTCAACCAGCGGATGGGACGGCCGGTGACCAGCACGACCGGCGTGCCCCGCGCGGAGAGCCGGGCCAGCACCTCGGCGGTGTGCGGGCTGAGCGTGCGGTCGTCCCGGAGCAGGGTGCCGTCGATGTCGGTGGCGATCAGCCGTGGTGCCTCTCCCATCAGCGGGACAGTAGCCGATCGAGGTACACCGCCACCCCGTCGTCGTCGTTGCGCAGGGTGACCTCGTCGGCGAGGGCACGGACGGTCGGGTGGGCGTTGGAGACCGCGACCCGAGCCCAGCCGGCCCACTCGAACATCGGCAGGTCGTTGGGCATGTCCCCGAAGACCAGCACCTCGGCCGGGTCGACGCCGAGGCGCTGCGCCACCACGGTGAGCCCGGTGGACTTGTCCACCCCCGGCGGGCAGATCTCGACGAAGTCCAGCCCGGCCTGGGTGAGGGTGGCCACCTCCGGCGGGACGATCTGCCGGGCGACCTCGAGCAGTTCGTCGACGTGGTGGTCGGCGGTCCGGACGAAAGCCTTGATCACGTCGCAGGAGAGGCACTCGGCGCGGCTGCGCGTCTCGAACGCGTCCTGGTAGGGCCAGCTCGCGTGGTAGTCGCCCCAGAGCGGGGCGTCGTGCTCGTCCGACGCCTCGACCATCACCGTCAGCGGCCCGACGGTCGTCTCCAGGTCGGCCAGCAGCGTGGCCAGCACCTCGGCGGAGAGGCGCTCGTCGCGCAGCACCACCGGCCCGGCCGGGTCGCTCTGGTCGACCACCCGGCCGCCGCCGGCCATCACCAGGAAGTCCGCGGCGCGGATGTCGTTGCGGGTCAGTTCGGCCAGCCGGGGCCCGCGACCGGTGGCGCCGACCACCGGGATCCCGGCGGCCCGCACCCGGTCGAGCACCTCGTGGGTGTACGCGGAGACGGTCTCGTCGCTGCGGACGAGCGTGCCGTCGAGATCCGTGGCGATCAGCTTGGGCAGCCCCGGGCGGGTCATCGTTCCTCCTTCGCCCGCCGCCGTCGCAGCCAGCCGTCTCGGTCCTCGGTGCCTCGACCCCGAGTGACGGCGGGCAGCAAACGTACCTCGCGAAAGGGGCACCGGCCATGGCGTTCCGGCGAATGCCGTGCCAACGGACGACGGCCCGCCGATGTCCCCCGTCCGGGACCTTCCACCGGGTCGGGCCGGGCCGGGCTGGGCGGGCCGGGCCTCGTCGGGTCGAGCGGGCGCGCCGGGCCGGGCGGCCGTGCGGGCCGGAGTGGAGCCGGGTCAGTCCCGGAGCTCGGGGCGGGCGAAGGGGATGGCCGGCCCGACGGTGAGGTCGGCCGGCGCGGGCGGGCCGTCGTCCGCCATGTCCCGCGCCCTGCGGCGACGCCAGCCCACCGGCTCCGGGTCGTCGGCGTCGTCCGCCTCCCGCCCCTCGTCGGCCTTCCCGGCGGGCGGGGCGGCGCCGGCCGGGGCCAGCTTCAGCGCCGCCGCGAACAGGGCACAGGCCACGAACGCCGTCACCAGGCCCCGGCCGTACTCGACCTGGAACCCGTCGTCCGTGGAGTAGAAGAAGACCCGCTGCGCGGCCTCGTCCAGCGAGGCGGCGGTCGCGACCAGCAGCCCCAGC
Organism: Micromonospora sp. SD12; assembly: GCF_052068495.1. Classification (NCBI taxonomy): domain Bacteria; kingdom Bacillati; phylum Actinomycetota; class Actinomycetes; order Micromonosporales; family Micromonosporaceae; genus Micromonospora; species Micromonospora sp. SD12. The sequence goes on from NZ_JBQHDF010000001.1 coordinate 682,641, forward strand.
AGCGCCACGGCCAGGGCCAGCCCGGCGAGCCGGGCGTTCGGGCGTACCGCGCCAGTGCCGCGCAGCGCGAGCACCACCGCGCAGACCAGGGCGAACAGCCCGACCAGGTAGCCCACCCCGAAGCCGCCGATGTCGGACACCCCGCCCGGCACCCGCAGCGGCGTGTTGCCCTGCGGCCCGCCGTTGGGGATCGTCATGATCTGCCACTCGCCGAGCATCGAGGCGAGGGCGGCCACCGCGGCGAGCCCCGCGAGCAACACCGGCAGTCGGCGGTCCCGGCCCAGGCCGGAGAACGTACGCCCGAACCGGCGCGGCCCGGCCGGCTCCGCTGTGCCCCACTCCAGGACGGCCGCACCGTCGGACCGGTGTTCCTGCCGGGGAATGGGGGAATCCTGGGACATCGGCCACCCTTCCGCGTTCGCGGGCCTGCCCCGAATCATGACACAGTACGCACCCGGCGACGCGGAGCGTGAACGGTCGCCGGCTCGTGGCCGGTGGGCTAGCGTCGGGTGCATGCCTATCCGTACCGCTTCCGCACAGTGGCAGGGCAACCTCACCGAGGGGTCCGGCACCATCCGCACCGGCAAGGGCGGGTTGCAGGGGAACTACTCCTTCAAGTCCCGTTTCGAGGAGGGCGAGGGCACCAACCCCGAGGAGTTGATCGGGGCGGCCCACGCCGGCTGCTTCTCGATGGCGTTCTCCAAGGCGCTCGCCGAGGCCGGTTCTCCCCCCACCTCCGTGGAGACCACCGCCAAGGTCCACCTCGACAAGACCGACGCCGGAATGACGGTGACCCGCATCGAGCTGGACACCGTCGGCCAGGTGCCCGGCATGGACGAGGCGCAGTTCACCAAGCTCGCGGAGACCGCCAAGGAGAACTGCCCGATCTCCCGCCTGCTCTCCCCGGGCGCCCAGATCAGCCTGACCGCCCGCCTCGCCTCCTGACCGTCCGCATCCTCGCTGTCGACCGCCACGGGAAGGACCTTCCCGTGGCGGTCCGCCCTCTCGGCCGGCGCGGGCGGGCCGGGTCGTCGGGCAGAATGGGCGGGGTGCCGGTGGAGATGAGTCGCGAGCGCTTCGAGGAGCTGGTCGGCGACGCGCTCGACGAGGTGCCCGAGGAACTCCTCGCCCTGATGAGCAACGTCGTGATCCTGGTGGAGGACGACCCGCCCCCCGGCGAGGACCTGCTCGGCCTCTACGAGGGGCACGCCCTCACCGAACGGGGCTGGGACTACGCCGGCGTGCTGCCGGACCGCATCCTGATCTACCGCAACCCGATCCTGCGCATCTGCGACGACGACGAGGACGTCGTCGACGAGGTCGCGGTGACGGTGGTGCACGAGATCGCCCACCACTTCGGCATCGACGACGCCCGCCTGCACGAGCTGGGCTGGGGCTAACGGGGCGTGGCAGGGCCGGTCGGCCGGTGGTCGGCGGTTGCCGCGGTCGCCTACCGTCGGTCCAGGCACCACGAACTCAGGAGGCACTTCCATGCGCAGCGAGCTGTTCTCGGCGGAGAACCTTGAGAAGGAGTCCGCGCAGCCCGGCATGCGGCTGCAGAACTCCAAGATGCTGAAGATCGAACTCAACGGCGAGGCGATGGCCCGGGTCGGGTCGATGGTCGCCTACCAGGGGCAGGTGCAGTTCCAGGCGCTCGGCTCCGGCGGGCTCGGCAAGTTCCTGAAGCAGAAGCTCACCGGCGAGGGCGTCCCGCTGATGAAGGTCTCCGGCCGGGGTGACGTCTTCCTCGCCGACTTCGCCAAGGACGTGCACGTCATCGACCTGGAGCCCGGCGACGCGCTCTCGATCAACGGTTCCAGCGTGCTGGCCTTCGACTCCACCCTCCAGTACGACATCCGGATGGTCGGCGGGGCCGGCATGGCATCCTCGTCGGGCCTGTTCAACTGCGTCTTCAGCGGGCACGGGCGGATCGCCATCACCACCAAGGGCACCCCGGTGGTGCTCAACGTCGACGCGCCCACCTACGTGGACCCGCAGGCCGCGGTCTGCTGGTCGGCCAACCTCCAGACCGGCTACCACCGCGCCGAGCAGCTCGGCCTCGGCACGCTGCTCGGCCGGCGCACCGGCGAGTCGTTCACGATGAGCTTCGCCGGTCAGGGCTTCGTCGTCGTCCAGCCCTCCGAGGAGCCGCCGATCATGGGCAGCGGCACCCAGGAGCAGCAGGGCGGTCTGCTCGGCGGCCTGCTGAGCTGACCCGCGCCACCCCGCCACCGCCCCCGCACCGCGATCGCCCGGCCCCGCCGGACCCGACGCCGGCCGGGGGCGGTGCCGTTGCGGGCCCGCCGTCGGTGGTGCGGGCCGTGCCGGTTCGGGCCCGCCGTCGGCGACGAGCGCCGTGCCGTGCCGTGCCGTGCCTTGCTCGCCGTCGGCGGTGCGGGTCGCGTCGTTTCCGGACCGCCGTCGGCGGCGGGAGTCGTGCCGGGGCCGCGCTCAGGTCAGGTCGCCGGCGCGGAGGCGGGCCAGCCAGGCGGCGGCGTCGGCATAGTCGGTGTCCGAGAGGCCCGCCGGGGCCGGGATCGGGCGGTCGCCCGCCCCGGGGAACCGCTGCCGGGGGTACGAGCCCAGGAAACGCACGTCGGCGCAGACCCGGCGCAACCCCTGCAACGCCTCGCCGAGCCGTACGTCCGCCACGTGGCCGGCGCAGTCGAGGAAGAAGACGTAGCGGCCGAGGGCCTCGCCGGTCGGACGGGACTCGATCCGGCTCATGTTGACCCCCCGGACGGCCAGCTCCATCAGCACCGACAGCAACGCGCCCACCCGGTCGTGCGCGATGTAGACCGCCAGGGACGTCACGTCGTCGCCGGTCGGCGGCGGGGGCGGCCCGGGACGGGACACCAGTGCGAAGCGGGTCACCGCGTCCGGGTGGTCGGCGATCTTGTCGGCGAGCACGGCGAGCCGGTGCCGGCCGGCCCCGATCGGGGCGCAGATCGCCGCGTCGTACTCGCCGGCGGCGGCTCCGGCGGCCGCCGCGCCGTTGGAGAGCACGTCGACCACGACGGCGTCGGGCAGGTGCGCGCGCAGCCAGCCACGGCACTGGGTGGACGCCTGCGGGTGGGCGGCGACGCTGCGTACGTGCGGAAGGGCCGTGCCGGGCCGCGCGGCGAGCACGAACTCGACCGGCAGGATCACCTCGCGGGTGATCACCAGGGGTTCGCCCTCGGCGAGTTCGTCCAAGGTGACCCCGACCGCGCCGCCGATCGAGTTCTCCAGCGGCACCAGGGCCGCGTCGGCCTCCCCGGCCCGTACACTCTCCAGCGCCTCCGGCACGCTGCGCGCCGGCGTGCGGCTGCCCCGCTCGGCGGCGGGGATGCTGTTCAACGCCTGCTCGGCGAAGGTGCCCTCCGGCCCGAGGTAGACGAAGCGCGTCGGCGGTGTTCCCGGCATGGCGACAGCCTACGCACCAGGTACGCCGAGCGACCCGGCGTCGCAGACGCGCGTCCGGATGCCGGGCGGCCCGGCGGCACGGACCTCGGCGGTGCAGACGTCGGTGCCGGCGGTGACCAGCCGCGGAGCACCCGGCCGGCCCTGCGTGACCACCTGGAGCGTCTCGTGCCCGGTCACGTCGAGCACGGTGTAGTGCCACTCGCCGGCGCAGAGCGGCCCGGTGCGCACCCGGACCCGGACGCCGTTCGGCAGCACGCCGCCCCGGCCCCGCACCAGGTCCACGATCCGCGCGCCGGAGGGGCCGTCGGGGCACGGGACCGCCACCAGGCCGGAATCGGGCGTGGGGGTGACCGCCCCGGTGCCCGGCAGGCCGGTGGGGGACGGGGGAGTCGGTGGGGCGCTGGACGTCGCGGGGACCGCGGTGCGGGTCGGGGCGGTGGTCGGCGCGGGCTCGCGCAACTCCGGCGGGGTGCCGCAGCCGGCCAGTGGCACCGCGACCAGCAGCGCGACGGCCGCGAGCCGTCGGGCGTACGGCACGGCGGAGATCCGGCGGGCGTACGGCGGCGGGGCCGGTCGGTCGGGGTGCGGGCGCGACCGACCCGCTCCGGGCCCGGCGGCGGGGCCGGACGGTCGGGCGGAGGTGTCGTGGCGCGAGGGGGTGGGCGGCACGGCCGATCCTCGGGACATCGGGGAGCGTCACTGCGGCCGGGAGGCCGAGCCCATCCTAGGAGCAACCGGCGGCCGGGTGAAGATCAGCCGAGGACCCGATGGCCGGCCCGTTCCAGCGCGGCTGTCGCCTCGCGGAGCCGTACGGCGGGAACCAGCAGGTAGTCGGTGTCGTAGGTGGAGAAGGCGACCACGCTGACCCGGGCCGCGGCGAGCGGGTCCACCAGCGCGGCGAGGGTACCGCTGACCGCCAGGTCAAGCGGCTCGGCGACCCGCAGGCAGCGCCAGGCGGTCTCCCCGACGGCCTGCTCGGGCGCCCGGTCGGCGGGGCAGATCAGCGAGATCCCGTCGGCCGTCCAGCTCACCGTGACGACGTCGCCGTCGCTCAGCCCGCCCGACAACTCGGGCGGCAGGGCGGAGCCGGCGGCCAGGCGGCAGACGGCGTACTTCCCCGGCAGCAGAGCGATATCGAGCATGAGGGCACCTTACGGCCTCGGCACGGGCCCGCCCCAGATTCGCCGCGTGCGGCGAACGCCACATCCCGCCGCTGGTCAGACCGGGGAGAAGAACGTGAGCGAACCGGCGACCGTCCCCCTGGTGAACACCGGGGTGGAGATCGCGTCGACGGTCGAGTCCGGCGCGTCGGCCGACGCGCCCTGCACCCGCAGCAGCCCCCGGGCCAGGCGCCCGGAGGAGAGGGCGAGCAGCGGCGGGATCTTGTCGATCTCGGGCTCGGTCAGCTCGCAGCGGTTGGCGGTGAAGTCGAGCAGCCGCAGCCCGCCGTCGAGCAGCGGCAGCCCCGTCACGTCCTCCGGGTCGCCCAGGCAGAGCAGTTCGCAACCGGCGGTGGAGACGGCGACGACCCTCGTCCCGGCGTCGATGAGCAGGCACGGCTCGGCGGCGCTGAAGACGGTCGACGACCACCGACCGAGGTTGTCGAACTCCTGCTCTGTCGATGTTCCCGCCGTGGGCACGAACACGTCAGAGAGCGAGAGTTCGACGTGGGCCACCGCGCCTCCTATGTACACCGACGGTCCGTCCACGCTAGCCGGTCGTCGCGGATGTCGCCGACCGCGCGGGCTCGCCGGGCCGCCGGTTGGGTGAGGGAATGCCCTGACCAGGCGGCCGGCGACGGCGCGGCCGACGGGTGCCGACCGGCGCCCGGGTGCGTGGCGTCGCCGGTGACGTTACCGTCGGTTGGCCGGCTTGTCAGCGGCCGTTCGGCCGCCCTCGTACCACCGGTAGTCGGCGGCCGGCCGGTATGCGCCGTTCAGCCAGGTCTCCGGGTGCTGCGCGACCCGGGACAGCTTCTCGGCCGTGGCCGGGCTGATCCGGCTCCCACCGGCGACGAGCAGGCGGTCCAGCTCGCGGTGGGTGGCCATGAGGCAGTCCTTCGGCAGGCCGTAGACGCTGATGACGCCGGAGCCGACGAAGGTCAGCACCGGCGTCACCGGGATCGGCAGCCCCACCGCGTCGGAGAGGGCCTTGCTGGCGCGCTTGGCGTCGCGGCGGGCCTCGGCCACGTAGGGCGGCCGCTTCCCGTTGATCTGGACCACGTCGCCGGCGACCAGCACCCGGGCGCGGCCGTGGTCGGCGATGGTGACCGCGAAGAGCCCGCTCGGACCGATGGCGAGGAAGCCTGCGCGTTCGTCGCGTTCGTGGTCGAGCAGGAGGTCGGTCGCGTCCGTGCGGGGCCACTCGATGACGTGCCACGCGGGCCCGAGATGGTCGAGCCGGCCGAGCGCCCGTGCCCCGGCCGCCTCCAGCCGCCGGGCGCCCCGCTCCGCGCGACGGCGGCGGGCCCACTCCAACGGGGACGGACGGACGGGTGCGAGCACCCCCGGCGACTCCACGCGGGGATGTGGCACCGCTGCGGGCGGCAGTGCCCGACTGGACGGTACGGCTCGACGAGCGGGAAAGACAGTCATCGCGACCTCCGGCAAAAGGTCCCTCGAAGTTATGTCCTCACTACCCTACGTTGCCAGTCCCCCGTGTCGGCAAGTTGGAACGCCGGAGTGAGTGCGGATGAATGCCATATTCATCCACCCCTGTTTTATCGGATGCCGCCAAACCCTGCCCTACGCTGCGAGGGTGACCCACTACGTGGACAGCGAAGTCGGTCGGCTCGGTACGGTGCTCCTGCACCGCCCCGGCCCCGAGCTCGCCCGGCTCACCCCCCGCAACAACGACTCGCTCCTGTTCGACGCGATCCCTTGGGTCGGACGCGCCCAGGAGGAGCACGACGCCTTCGCCGCCGCCCTGCGCGAGCGCGGGGTCGAGGTGCTCTACCTCGCCACCCTCCTCGCCGAGACGCTCGCCGTCGCCGACGCGCGGGCCGAACTCACCGAGCAGGTGCTCCGCTCGCCGAGGCTCGGCGACTCGCTGCGGGCCCGGGTCGCCGAGCACCTCGCGTACCTCGACCCGGTGGCGCTCGCCGACGTGCTCATCGCGGGGCTGGCCCACGAGGAGCTGCGGGTCAGCCGGGAACGGCCGGGCGGTCTCGTCTACTCCCTGATGGACCGGCACGACTTCGTCATCGACCCGCTGCCGAACCTGCTGTTCACCCGGGACTCCTCGTTCTGGGTCGGCGACCGGGTCGGGGTGACCAGCCTGGCGATGCCGGCGCGGCGGCGCGAGACCACGCTGACCGACGCCATCTACCGGCACCACCCGCGCTTCGCCGGCACGGAACTCGTCTACCAGCCCGGCCTGGAGCACCTGGAGGGCGGCGACGTGCTGCTCCTCGCGCCGGGGGTGCTCGCCGTCGGCGTGGGCGAGCGGACCACCCCGGCCGGGGCGGAGCGCCTCGCCCGGCAGGTCTTCGCCGCCGGGCTCGCGCACACGATCCTCGTCGTGCCGATCGCCCAGGAGCGGGCGACCATGCACCTGGACACCGTCTGCACGATGGTGGACGTCGACGCGGTGCTGATGTACCCGAACATCGCCCACACGCTGTCGGCGTACACCGTCATCGCCGGCGCGGACGGCGCGGACCCGCGGGTCGACGGCCCGGCGCCGTTCCTGCGGGCCGCCGCCGACGCGATGGACCTGCCCCAGCTCCGGGTCATCGACACCGGCCTGGACCCGGTCACCGCGGAACGCGAGCAGTGGGACGACGGCAACAACACCCTGGCGATCGCGCCCCGGCTCTGCGTGGGCTACGAGCGCAACACCGAGACCAACGCGCAGCTGGAGCGGGCCGGCATCGAGGTCATCCCGATCGCCAGCTCGGAGCTGGGCTCGGGCCGGGGCGGGCCGCGCTGCATGTCCTGTCCCCTGGTCCGCGAGCCGCTGGGCGGGGCGGGAACGCCCCCTGCCGGCCGCCCGTAGCCGCACCGGTGCGGACCAGGAGGCCGCCGGGCCGGGCCCGGTGCCCCCGCCGCGACGGGCGGGGGCACCCCGGCTCAGCGCAGGGTGAGCTGGCGGCCGAGCAGGCCGTGGCGGGCCCGCCGGCCGGCGGCGTCCAGCGGGGCCGGCTCGGCGAGTGCCTCCGCGTACCGCTTGGCGAAGTCGGCGACCGGCTGCTCCCAGTCGGCGGCCGGGACGTCCTCCGGCAGGTCCCAGACGGGCACCAGCCGGCCGTGGGCCCGGAACATGCCCGCGAACCGGGTGTTCCCGCCGAGGACCAGCGTGCCGGCCACGCTCAGCCGGGCCAGCGCGTCCAGCGCGGCGTCCTCGTCGTCGGGCAGCACCCAGCGCACGTGCGCCTTCTCCGGCACCTGGCACCAGTACGCCGCGCGGGCGGCGGTGAGCCGGACGGTCGGGTATATGGCGGCGTTCGCCCGCTCCAGGGACGCCTGCACGTTCGGGTCGTCGCCGGCCCCCGGGTCGAGCCAGAACTCGAACCCGTCGTGCATGCTGACCTCCAGCGGGCCGTCGACCAGGACGTCCTGCAACCGGGGGCCGGGGCCGGGCAGCGGCGGCACGGCCACGGGGCGCCCCGGCTCGGTCCGCAGCGCGCAGAGCAGCGCCTCGGCCAGGTCCCGGGAGACGTCGCCCGACTGGATGTGGCGCTGGAGCCCGATGAGGACCCGCCCGTCGGGCTTGGTCATGGCCGGGGCGGCCATCGGCAGCACGGTGGCCAGGACGACCTCCCGCTCGCCGAACTCCTCCACCAGGGCGGGAGCCAGCCGCAGCGGCGCCGAGGCGGCCGGCACCAGTTCCCGCAGGGCGATCCACTCCGGCTCGTCGGTCAGCCCCTCGAACGGTCGGGGCACGAAGATGTCCCGCACCTTCTCCCGCTTGGGGGTGGCTTCGGCGGCCCGCTGGCTCTTTCGACGCTTGCTCACGGCGACACAGCCTAGAGGCCCCGGCCGGGCGGCGGGGGCAGGACCCGCCCTCGCGGTCGGTCAGCCGGCCACGGCCAGGTCCGACCGGGTGATCTCCGTCGGGTCGAACTCGGCCCACACGCTCTGGCCCAGGCCGTCGCGCTCGACTCCCCAGCGGTCGGCCAGCCCCGTGACGATGTGCAGCCCCCGGCCGTCGACGGCGTCGGTGTCGGCGATCCGCATGGTGGGGCCCGCGGCGGCGCCGCCGTCGGTCACCCGGAGCTGCACCTGCTGCCCGGCCAGTGAGGCGCGTAGCCGCCAGGCCACCCGGACCACCCCGCCGGGCAGGGGGTCGGCGTGCCGGACCGCGTTGCCCACCAGCTCTGCCAGGACCGCGACGAGGTCGGCCAGGAGCGGCGGGGGTACGACGTCGGTCAGTTCCTCGGCCAGCCGCCGCCGCGCCAGCCGTGCCCCAGCGGGGTGGTGAGGCACCACCACGCACCATGCCCGATCGGCAGCTCCCGTCGACACCTTCGCCCCTTCACGCCCCCGTTGCCCGTCGCCGTCACCCGCGGGGCAGCCGCACCTCTGCGACCGTACCGCCACCGGCCCTCGGCCGTAGGGATACCCATCCATTCTGCTGTTCAACGATCCGACGGACGAGATAGAGGCCGAGTCCGGCCCCGGGATAGCGGCGACGGTCGCCCGACTCGCCCTGCCAGAACCGGTCGAAGGCCCGCTCCACGTGCTCCGGCCGGATGCCGACGCCCCGGTCGCCGACCTGGAAGAAGACCGTCGACCCGTCGGCCCCGGCGGTGATCTCGACGGGCGAGTCCGGCGCGGAGTACTTGCCGGCGTTCGTGCACAGCTCCGTGAGCATGGTGGCCAGGCTCGGCCGGTGACCGAGCGCCTTCGGCAGGTCGGTGGGGAGGCGCAGGACGATCCGCTGCCGCAGCTCCGCCGGCAGGTCGGCCGCCGCCGTGCGCAGCGCGTCCCCGAGGTCGTACGGGGCTGGGGGATCGTCGCCCGGCCCCGCCTCGGCGGCGGAGGAGAGCAGCCGGTCCACCAGCCGGGCCAGCTCGTTGGCGCGTTGCCCGATCACCCGGGCGGCCTGCCGCCGGTCGGTCTCGGTCAACGACTCCCAGTGGTCGGTGAGCGTGTCCGCGTAGCCCTTGATGACGGTCACCGGCGTACGCAGCTCGTGGCTGGTCACCGCGACGAAGAGGTCCCGGTCGTGGTCGCGGCGCTGCTGGTCGGTGATGTCGCGGAAGGTGACCACCCGCAGGGTGCCGGGACCGGGCAGCTCACCCGAGGTGATCTTCAGCCAGCGCCCGTCCGGCAGCCGGTGGTCGAGCACCCGCCCGGAGGGGGGCAGCGGGAAGGGCAGCGGCCGGTTGAGCGCCTGGTCCGTGGGGCGGCCGGTGACCCGCGCGGCGGCCGGGTTCCAGAGCCGGACGTGGCCGTCGCGGTCGACCACGGCCAGGCCGTCCGCCAGCGCCGCCACCACCGGCCCGTCGCCGTGCACGGGCAGCCCGGTCTGGTCGCCGTACATGTGGGCGATGCAGGAGGCGACGTAGCCCACGACGGCGTGCTGCTCGGCGTCCAGCCGGTCGGCGCCGTCCGGGTAGAGCACGTGCAGACTGCCGACCGTCAGGCCGCCGACCTCCGCGCGGGAGACCACCATCCGCCGCAGGCCCCGCTCGGCGAGCTCGCCGGAGAGCCCGCCGGTGAGCTCGTCCGTGCGGGCCTGGCGTACGCGGGCGCCGGAGAGCAGGCAGACGGTGGCGGGGTCGTCGGCCGGCACGGGGCGGCCGACGGCCCACTCGGCGGCGCCGGTCGCGGCGATCACCCGGCCACCGGTCGGCGCGAACTCGACGAACGCCGTACCCGCCGCACCGAGCGCCGCCTGGGCCACGTCGAGCAGGCGGATGAGCACCGGCAGGCCGGTGCCACCCGAGTTGATCATTTCGATCACCGTGGTGTGGCCGGCGATGAGAGCGGAGAAATCGGTGCGCTCCGGCATGCTCCGAGTGTGCCCCGCCGGCCCGTCCCGGGACACCCCTGCCCGGCGCTCAGCACGACCGCCCGTACGGGCTGCCCGCCCGACCGGGCCGCCGCCCGGCGCCATGCCGGTCAGCGGCCCAGGCGGGCCAGCGTGTGCGCCGGCCGGTCGGTGATGACGCCGTCCACCCCGGCGGCCAGGACGAGGTCCAGGTCGGCCGGCTCGTTGACGGTCCACACGTAGACCTGGTTGCCCGCCGCCCGCAGCGCGGGCACCAGCTGCGGGCGGGCCCGCACCAGGGCGACGCCCGGGCCGGCGGTCCGGATGCCGAACGGCAGCCGCCCCGGCCGCACCCAGCGCGGCAGCACGTCCAGCAGCAGCACCGTGGGCAGCGCGGGGGCCAGCCCCCGGATCCGGCGTACGGCCAGCGGGGAGAACGACATCACGGTGACGCGTACCGGATCGTCCGGTTTCGGCTCGGCCAGGCCGTAGCGGCGCAGCAGCGCGACGAGCCGGCGCTCGACGTTCCCACCGTGACGGGAGGGGTGCTTGGTCTCCACCAGCAGCCGCACCGGCCGGCCCGCGGCCAGCACCGCGTCCAGCAGCCGTTCGAGGGTGAGCAGCCGGGTGTGCGACTCGTCCAGCACCTCGTCGCCGTCGGCGGGCGCGCAGCCGGGGTGCCAGGAGCCGAAGTCCAGCGCCTCCAACTCCGCGAGGGTACGCGCGCTGACCAGCCCCTGGCCGTTGCTGGTGCGGTCGAGCCGACGGTCGTGCACGCAGACCAGGTGCCCGTCGCGGGTCAGCCGGACGTCGCACTCCAGCCCGTCCGCGCCCTCGTCGAGGGCACGCAGGTAGGCCGCGAGGGTGTGCTCGGGCAGGTCGTGGGAGGCGCCGCGGTGGGCGAAGACGAGAGGAGCGTCCATCCCGCCCGTCCTAGAGGACCCGGCCCGGCTGCCCGTCCTCGCCGACCACCGGTCGCCCGGCGGCGGCCCACTCGCCCATCCCGCCCTCGACGTTGCGCACCTGGTCCCAACCGTTGCGCATGAGGTAGGTGACGACCTGCGCGGAGCGCCCGCCGGAGCGGCAGATGACGGCGACGTCGCGGTCGGTCGGCACCTCGGCGATGCGGGCCGGCAGCTCCATCATCGGCAGGTGGTGCGCGCCGGGGGCGTGGCCGGCGTTCCACTCGTCGTCCTCCCGGACGTCGAGCAGGTACGCGTCGTCGGCGATCTCGGGCACGGTCACGGTGGGAACCTGGGATCCGAACACGGGCCAAGCCTAGATCCTCGCCCGGCCGGCCGGCGGCGGGCCGGTCCCCGGCGTCACAGTCGGGTGACCCAGCGCGGGTTGGCCCGCGCCCAGTCCGGTACGCGGGTGCCGCGTACCGCCTCGAAGAGGCCGTTCCCGCCGTTGTCGAGGACCACGTACGACACCTGGTCGATGGTCTGTGGGTGGGAGGGGACCTGCACGCCACGCAGCGCGTCGGCCGGCAGGTCGCGCAGCGCGAGGACCAGCTCCTCCAGCGGTACGCCGTTGGTGTCCACGGTCAACGAGCCGCCGACGGCGCGGATGACCTGGTCCAGCTTGACCGGGTTGGTCCGCAGCGACGTCTCGCTCGTGCGCTCCAGCACGGCCCGGAGCAGTTGCTGCTGGTGGGTCTGCCGGTCGTAGTCGCCGCCTGGCAGGTCGTAGCGCTGCCGGACGAAGTCCAGCGCCTCGCCGCCGTCCATCTGCTGGCAGCCGGGCGGGAAGACGCGGTCGGTGTGGATCGAGCGGACCTCGGTGTCGACGCACATGCGTACGCCGCCGAGCAGGTCGATGACCTTGCGGAAGCCGGAGAAGTCGATCAGGGCCGCGCCGTCGAAGCGGATGCCGGTCAGCCGGGCCAGGGTGGCCGAGAGCAGCCGGGTGCCGGGCTGGCCGCCCCCGCCGTGCTCGTACGCGGCATTGATCTTGTCCTGGCCGCCGCCGTAGCCGTTGCCGGCGGGGATGGCGACGAGCAGGTCCCGGGGCACGGAGACCAGGTACGCCTCGCGCCCGCCGGCCGGGACGTGCACGATGAGGATGGTGTCCGAGCGGCGGTTCGCCGCGCTGCCGCTCTGCCACCGGTCGGTCCCCACCAGCAGGTAGTTCAGTGGCCCGTCGGGGTCGGTGCGCTCCTGGCGGGCGGTGGGGTCGAGCAGTTGCTCCCGCACGACGCTGCGCTCGTAGCGGTCGGTCAGGGTGCGCAGGCCCGCCACGGCGAGCCCGGCCAGCAGCACCAGGGCCAGGCCCAGGCCGAGCAGCAGCCGGGGCCAGCGGACGCGGCGCGGCCGGGCGGGCCGGGGAGCGACCCCCCGGCTCCGGCCGTCGTCCGCCGATCTGGACGTGACGCCTCCCCGCGACCCGTACGTGAACCCTTCTCACGTCAGGCTACGAGGCGACCGGGGCGACCCGGGCCGCTTCGCCGACATTGCGCGGCCCGGGCCGCTCTACCGACATTGCGCGGCCCGGGCGGACACCCGGCGGGCGGGCCCCGCTACTCGCGGTTGGAGACCACCTCGGGGTTGGCGAAGACGAACTCGGCCAGCTTGTCCTGCTTCGCCGCGCGGAACATGTCCAGCGTCTGCGCGCTGAGCGTCTCGCGGGTGCCGTCGCTGTGGAAGGTGCCGCCGTTGGTCTTCAGCATCACCAGGTCGTTGCCGGTCACCCCGCGCATGGTGAAGACGAAGTCGGCGACCGGCACGCCGCCGGTGTCCAGGATGAACGCCTTGCCGGCCGCGTCCATCAGCTTGTTCAGCTTGATCGGGTTGGTCAGCGTCCCGTCCTGGGTGGCCTTCTTCGCCATCGCCTTGATCAGTTGCTGCTGGTTCTGCTGCCGGTCGTAGTCGCCGTTCTTGAGGCTCTTGCGCTGCCGGGAGTAGTCCAGCGCCGCCCAGCCCTCCATCTCGCGGCAGCCCTTCTTGTGCACCACGGGCGTCCGCGGCTTGCCGGTCTTCTTCGCGTCGGCGTTCCACATCGGCTTGCCGTCCACGTACGACATGTGGATCGACTCGACCTCCTGCTTGACGCAGATGCGCACGGTGCCGAGGGCCTCGATGACGTTCTTGAATCCGCCGAAGTTGATGATCGCCGCGCCGTCGAAGCTGATCCCGGTCATCTTCTTGATCGTCTGCGCCATCAGCTGGGCGCCGCCCTCCCAGCCGCCGCCGTTGCGGGCGCCGGCCTGGAACGCCGCGTTGATCTTGTCGGTGCCGCCCGAGTAGCCGCTCTTCTTGAACGCCGGGATCTGCGCCTCGGTGTCCCGGGGGATCGAGATCAGGTACGCCTGGTCGTGCGTCGCCGGGATGTGCAGCACGATGATGCTGTCCGCCCGTACGTCGTCGGCGGCCCACCGCTCCCGGGCGTCCACGCCGAGCAGCAGCATGTCGATCGGGCCGTCCAGGCTGGCGCCACCCTCGGCGTCGGTCTTGCCCGCGTCACCGAGCAGGTTGCGCTGGGCGATGTTGCCGGTGGCGCTGCTGATCAGCGCCTTGCTGCCGACGATGGCCGCGCCGCTGGCGACCATCAGCACGGCGCCGAAGATCAGGGTGAGTCGGGCCCAGAGCGGGTCCTTGCGGCGAGACCGCTTCCTCGCGGACCCGCCACCGGGCTTGCCGCCCTTGACGGGCTGCTTCGGGATGCTCGTGGAGGCCCGGATCGGGCCGCGGGGGGACTCCAGCGCCGGAGGGCGACGGCTGGTCTGAACCGGCATGCGTGCTCCAGCTCGCGTTGTCAGGGGGCGGGATCACTTTACGGACGCTTTCCCGTCCTGGCGAGGTCGTCCGACCGTCAAATACCGTTCGTACGGCCGTCATCCAGGAGAACTGACCGAACGGACAGATCGATACGGCTGGTCGGCGGTTGGCTCACAGGAAGCGGCCGGCCGGCCCTCCGAATCGTGATGACGTCCGTCGATCACGAGGGAGGGCCGGCCGGCGGCACTGCTCAGTTTCCGGTGCCGTCCTTCTTCTGGTTGGCCTCGACCCAGGCCGTCATGGTGTCGGCCGACATGGCCTTGTACATGGTCAGCGCCTTCTCCCTGTCCGACACCACCACCGACTCGCCGTTGATGGTCTGGCTGCCGACGTGCGGACTGGTCACGAAGGTGAGGTTCTCGCCGCGCAGGTTGCGGAACTGCACCCCCATGTCGACCAGCGAGAAACCCTGGTCGACGGTGACCGCGGCGGTCACCGACTTGAGGAAGTCGTTCAGCTTCTTCGGGTTGGTCAGCGTGCCCGTGCTCGCCGCCTTGTCCATCAGGGCGCGGAGGAACTCCTGCTGGTGGCGCATCCGGGCGAAGTCGCCGTCCGGGAACTGCTTGCGCTGCCGGATCCAGTCCAGCGCCTCGGCGCCGTCCATGTGGTTGGTGCCCTTGGTGAACGTCCGGTACGGCTTGTGGATCGAGGTGATGGTCCGCTCGACCTTGAGGTCGACACCGCCGAGCGCGTCGGTGACCTGCTTGAAGCCGGCGAAGTCGATCGCCATCACGTGGTCGAGCCGGACGTCCGTGAAGCACTCGACCGTCCGGACGGCCAACGGCAGCCCGCCGAAGGCGAAGGCCCCGTTGATCTTCCCCCGCTGCCCGGAGCCGCAGTCCGCGTTGGCACTCTCCGGGATCGGCACGTAGAGGTCGCGGGGGATGGAGACCAGGTAGGCCTTCTGGTGGTCCGACGGGATGTGCATCACGATGATCGTGTCGGCCCGCCACTTGCTGGACTTGTCCACCGGGGCGTCCGGGTCCCGGGAGTCGCTGCCGACCAGCAGGATGTTCAGCGCGCCGTCCACCGCCTTGGCCGGGCGGCCCCCGGTGATCTCCGAGAACGGATCGGTGCGGGCCAAATCGTCGTTGAGGCCGCGGGCGTAGAACCAGGCGCCCGCCCCACCGAGCAGCGCGAGCACCAGCACGGCCACGCCGGCCACCAGGGCGATGCGGCCCCAGCGCGGGCGTACGCCCCGCCTGCCCGGCCGCTCCGGCCCGCCCGGACCGGTCGTCCCCCCACCAGGCCCGCCGGGGCCGGCGGGACCGCCCGGGCCGCCGGCGCGCGGCTCGTCCGGGGACGGGGACCAGCGGGCCTCGGCGGGCCGGGCGCGGCCGGCGTCCCGGCCGGAGCCGGGCACCGAGGCGCGCCCGGCGCTGCGGTGCAGGTGCGGGAGTGGAACTCCGGCGGGCATGGTCGCTGACATGTAACTCAGGGTACGTACGCGCGGCCACTGTCGCCCCGTAGCGCCGCCGACGTGTGCGCCGGCGGCGGGGCGCGCTCGCTACGCGATCCGCTCGCGGAAGTACTCGATGGTGCGGCGCAGGCCGTCCTCGGGCGCCACGGTCGGCTCGTATCCGAGCAGCTCGCGGGCGAGGGTCAGGTCCGGGCGGCGCATCTCCGGGTCGTCGGCGCTGCGGGTGATGTAGGTCACCTCGGAGCTGCTACCGGTGAGCGACACGATCGTCTCGGCCAGCTGCCGCATGCTCATCTCGTGCTCGGTGCCGCAGTTGATCGGCCCCGTCTCGCGGGAGTCGAGCAGCAGCAGGATGCCGTGCACCAGGTCGGACACGTAGCAGATCGACCGGGTCTGGTTGCCGGTGCCGTGCACGGTGATCGGCTCGCCGCGCAGCGCCTGGGAGATGAAGGTCGGGATGGCCCGGCCGTCGTCCGGGCGCATCCGCGGGCCGTACGTGTTGAAGATCCGGACGATGGCCGTGTCCAGCCCACGGCTGCGGTGGTAGGCCATGGTGGCCGCCTCGGAGAAGCGCTTCGCCTCGTCGTAGACGCTGCGGACGCCGATCGGGTTGACGTTGCCCCAGTACGACTCGCGCTGCGGGTGCTCCTTCGGGTCCCCGTACGCCTCGGAGGTGGAGGCCATCAGGAAGCGGGCGCCGTCGGCGACCGCGCGGTCCAGCAGGTGCAGGGTGGCCACCGAGCCGACGCGGAGGATCTCCACCGGCAGCTTCTCGAAGTCGGTCGGGCTCGCCGGCGAGGCCATGTGCAGGATGGCGTCGAACCGCTCGGCCATCGCCGGGTGGTGGGTCGGCAGACCGTCGGAGATGTCGGCCTCGACCAGGGTGAAGTTCGGCTCGTCCAGCAGGTGGGCGACGTTCTCCTTCGACCCGGTGATGAAGTTGTCGAGCGCGACCACGGTGCAGCCGCGAGCGATCAGGGCGTCCACCAGGTGCGACGGTACGAAGCCGGCGCCGCCCGTGACGAGGATGCGGTGACCGGGTCCGAAACGGGCGACAGCGTTCATGCCGGTCAGCCTACCGAGTGCCCAGGTCCGCCCGGCGCAAGGAAGGGACCCCCGTCACCGAGGGCCCCTTCCGCACTGCTGCCGGCCGTCAGTGGGCGCCGGCGCCGGTCACGGCGCGCACCTCCAGCTCCGCGTACTTCTCCTCGTCGTGCTCCTTCGAGATCACGGTGCCGATCCAGCCGCACAGGAAGCCGAAGGGGATGGACAGGATGCCCGGGTTGGACAGCGGGAACCACTGCCAGTCCTGCTCGGGGAACATCGAGGTGGGCGCCCCGGAGACCACCGGCGAGAAGAACACCAGCAGGACGGCGGAGAGCAGGCCGCCGTAGATGGCCCACACCGCGCCCGAGGTGTTGAACCGCCGCCAGAACAGGCTGTAGAGGATCGCCGGCAGGTTGCCCGAGGCGGCCACCGCGAAGGCCAGCGCCACCAGGAAGGCCACGTTCAGGTTCTGCGCGTAGATCGACAGCACGATCGAGATCGCGCCGATCACCAGGGCGGAGACCCGGGCGACCTTGACCTCCTGCCGCTCGGACGCCGTCCCGTCCTTGATCACGTTGGCGTAGAAGTCGTGCGCCAGGCTGGACGAGGAGGCCAGGGTCAGGCCGGCCACCACCGCCAGGATCGTGGCGAAGGCGACCGCAGCGATGATGGCGAGCAGGGTGGCACCGCCCAGGTCGCCGCCGAGGAAGTCGATGCCGAGCGCCTCGGCGAGCTGCGGCGCGGCCGTGTTGCCGGCCTTGTCCTGCGCGATGATCGCCTCGCTGCCGACCAGGGCCGCCGCGCCGAAACCGAGGGCCAGGGTGAGCAGGTAGAAGGTGCCGATGATGCCGATCGCCCAGAGCACGCTCTTGCGGGCCGCCTTCGCCGTCGGCACGGTGTAGAAGCGGATCAGGATGTGCGGCAGCCCGGCGGTGCCGAGAACCAGCGCGATACCGAGCGACAACAGGTCCATCTTGTTGTAGAAGGTCTGCATCGCGTTGCCGGCCACTTCCACGCCGTACCGCCCGCCCGGCTTGAGGAAGTTCTCTCCCTTGCCTGATGCCGCCGCCGCGTCGCCGAGCAGGGTGGAAAGGTTGAACTTGTAGTGCGCCAGCACCAGCAGGGTCATCACGAGGGCGCCACCCATGAGCAGGAACGCCTTGACGATCTGCACGTACGTGGTGCCCTTCATGCCGCCCACGGTGACGTAGATGATCATCAGAGCGCCGACCAGGATGATGGTGGCGACCTTCGCGGTGTCGGCGTCCATGCCGAGGAACGTGGTGCCCGGCTTGATGCCGAGCAGCAGCGCGACCAGCGCGCCCGCGCCGACCATCTGCGCCAGCAGATAGAAGATCGACACCGTGATGGTGGAGACGGCCGCGGCGGTCCGCACCGGGCGCTGGCGCATCCGGAAGGCCAGCACGTCGGCCATCGTGTAGCGGCCGGAGTTGCGCAGCAGCTCGGCGACGAGCAGCAGCGCGACCAGCCAGGCGACCAGGAAGCCGATGGAGTAGAGGAAGCCGTCGTAGCCGTACAGGGCGATCATGCCGGCGATGCCGAGGAACGACGCGGCCGACATGTAGTCACCGCCGATGGCCATGCCGTTCTGGAAGCCGGAGAAGGAGCGCCCGCCGGCGTAGAAGTCGGTGGCCGTCTTGGTCTGCCGGCTGGCCCAGATGGTGATGACCAGGGTCACCGCCACGAAGACCAGGAACAGCGCGATGGTGAGGTTGCGGGCGGTGGTGCTGCCCGCCTCAGCCGCGAGGACCGCGTTCATGGTCCACCTCCCCCATCTCGGCGCGGATCCGGTCGGCGACCGGGTCGATCTTCCGACCGGCGAACCGGGAGTAGAGCCAGGCGATGAGGAAGGTGGAGACGAACTGGAGCAGACCGAAGACGAGGGCGACGTTGATGTTGCTGCCGAAGAGCTTCGTGCCCATGAAGTCCCGCGCGTACGCGGACAGGATCACGTAGAGCGCGTACCACAGGAAGAACGCGACGGTCATGGGGAAGATGAAGCCGCGCAGCGTGCGTCGCAACCCGGCGAACTCGTCCGACCGCTGTACGGCCAGGTACCGCTCCGCGGCCGAGGCCGACGGCGTGGACGCGGGTGTGTCCGTGGACATTTGTGGATCACCACCTTCACAGGCGTGGGGAGTTTCGCGCACGGTAGAAAGCGCGCTCCCCGCCGGGGAAGGGCGAGATCGACGTCGGTCGGCGGCTGCGCCGAACGGCACGGTGGCTGCGCCGAGTGACCCAGCTCACTCCGTTCACCGGTAGTGGGCGCGGTGCCGACCCGCCGAGCGGTCGCCCGGCCGCCGGGCTGCGGTGCCGACGTCAGGCCGGGTCCGGAGCCGCCGTCGTCAGGTCAGCTCGCGGTAGCGGCCCCGGTAGTGCAGCAGCGGGTCCGTCTCCCCGGTCAGCTCGACGGCCTCGATGGTGGCCTCCACCAGCAGGCCCCAGCCGTACTCGCGGGCGGAGTCGAGCCGGCACCCCGCCCAGCCGCCGGCGTCGGCCGGCACCGGACCGTAGGGGCTGTCGGTCCACGCGCCGGTGGCGAACAGGCCGCCGGGGGACGGGAAGAGGCCCGCGAACCGGTCGGCGAGCTGCCGGTGCGCCGGGCCGAGCGGGGTCACCGCGAAGCGGCTGGCGGACTCGACCGCCGCCCACAGGTCGGACTCCGGGTCGACCAGGCCGAGCAGTCGGTCCGGCTCACCCTCCGCGACCAGCGTGGAGGAGACCGTCAGGCCCGCCGGCTCCGGCGCCGTCCAGAGCGTCACCGGCGACGCCAGCCGACCCCGCAGCCGGCGTACGGGCGAGCGCTGGCCAGCGGGCACGGCGAAGGGGTCGGTGTGGTGGATCTCGGCACCCGGCTCATGATTCACGTGAAACATTGTGCGGCCTGCCCCGCCCCGACGGGCCCGGATGTGGCTCCTGCCGAGTGCACGCCGACCCTACCGGCGGCACCGACCCCCGGGACAGTTGGTGGAGATCCTGGACGTCCTGCGCCCCTCCAGGGGCCGTTCCTTTCCAAGATCTCGACCGCTGAAGGGGTCAGTCGTCGGCGGTCAGTGACCGGCGGGCGGCGGCCAGCACCTCCGCGTCCGCGCAGCCGGCGGCGTATCCGGCGATCCGGCGGCGGATGTCGCGGCCGAGCAGCCAGGACCCGATGCGCTCCGCGACCGGGCGCAGGAACGCGGGCCGGCAGCGGAAGCTGTACCGCCAGGTGGCGACGGTGGAGCCGGGCTCCGGGGCGGGCGCGAACCGCCAGCCGCCGGCGAACATCTCGAAGAACCACGGCCCGCGCACCATCTTCATGCCGACGTGGCTGGGCGGCGCCCAGGAGACGTACTCGCTGACCATCGCCAGGCCGTGCCGGGACCGGGTGAAGGTGCGCACGCCCTTGCCGGGCCGGGTCGCCCCGTCGGTGAAGTGCTGCTCGCGGACGAACGGGTCCCACCGGTAGCGCACCGGCGCCGTGGTCTGGGAGACCGCGAAGGCCAGCTCGGGCGGGACCGGCACGGTGACCACCGCTTCGACGACGGGCATCAGGCCATTGTGCCGCCGACCGGCAACCACCGCGTCCGGAGTGCGCTGGCCCGCCTTCCGTGCCCGGCCCGCCGTCAGCGCCTGGGCGTCACCGTGGCGAGCAGTTCCGGCATCCGTCGGTCCAGCACGTCGCCCGCCAGGTACGCGCCGAGCAGCGCCGCACCCAGGCCGTACGCGGCCCCGAGCGGCAGCGCCAGCCAGAGCCAGACGTCGCCGAGCAGCCCGGCGGCCACCACCATCGGCACCGCCGCCACCGCCGTGGCGAGCATCGCCAGCAGGGTGAGGAAGCTCTTCGCGATCCCGGCACCGGTGTTCAACGCGAACGGGTTGCTCGTCTCCGGCAGCGAGTACGCCCCCAGCACCGAGACGAAGCAGTTCACCGCCAGCCCCGCGCCGTACGTGGCGAACAGGGTGCCCGCCATCAACCCGATCCAGCCGGGCTCGCCGAGGACCACCGCGACGACCACGGAGATCACCACCAGCATCGGCAGGACGTAGAGCGAGAACGCGGCCATCCGGGCGCGCAGTTCCTGCTGGCCGGAGACGCCCGCGACCACGTTCGCCGCGTACGCGCTGCCGTCGAAACCGAACTGGTTGGCCACGGTGACGGCGGCGAGCAGCCCGACGAAGAGCATCGACACGCTCGACAGCAGCGGGGACGGGTCGAGACTGGCGTTGAACCCCTCGGCGCTGTCGACGGTGAAGCCCGAGCCGCCCAGGTTGACCATGACCGGTACGAAGAGACCGACGACCGCGACGGTGATCAGGTTGGCCCGGCGTCGGGCGTCCCGCCACCAGTAGCGGGCCTCCCGGGCGACGAGGGCGCCGAACCGGTCCCGCCGGGCCCAGCCGACCGCCCTCGGGAAGAGCTGTGCGACCGCCCCGCCGGTCGTACCGCGCTGGGCGCGGACCGGCCCGGCACTGGCGGCACCCACCATGGCGGACTCCAGGGAGCGGGACCACCAGGCCAGCAGCGCGACGATCGTCGCCGCCGTGATCAGCAGCTTCACCGGCGCGGCCCAGAGGCGGCCCTCGGCCATGTCGATGCCGGCCGTCCAGGGCGCCCCGAACGGGGTCCAGCCGACCACCTCGGCCACCCCGTCGAGCCGGTCCCAGTCGGCGTCGCCGAGGGCGGCGACGCCCAGGAGCTGCAACGGCCCGATCAGCGCCGCGAGCACGGCGAGCAGCACGGCGGCCAGGTCACGGACCCGGCGGGACCGCAGGGCGGTGGCGAAGGCGCTGGTCACGGCCCGTGCCGCCGCCACGCAGAGCAGCAGCCCGGCGACCACCCCGACGAGGGCGACCGCGGCGGCCGACCAGCCGCCCAGCGATCCGGCGGTGACCACCAGGCCGCACAGGGCCAGCAGCACCGCGATCGTGGGGACACTGACGAAGGCGGCGGCGAAGAGCCCGGTGACGAGCGTACGGCGGGACAGCGGCAGCAGCGCGAACCTCGCCGGGTCCAGCGTCTCGTCCACCCCGAAGAAGACCAGCGGCAGCAGCAGCCAGCCGAGCACCGTCAGGCCACCGCCGAAGGCGGCCACCATGAGCGCGTAGCGGCTCTCGCCGGCCAGGCCGGGCGCGGCGAAGAGGAAGAAGCCGGTGCCGGCGAACCAGAGCCCGAGCACCGCGCCGCCCACGAAGAGCGCCACCCGCCAGGCCTGCCCCCGGAAGTTGTTGCCCATCACCCGCAGCTTGAGCCGGACGAAGTGCCGGGCCGAGACCGGCCGGACGGGCGCGGCGGCGACGCTCGGCCCACTCACTGCGACAGCCACGCCAACTCCTCGCCGGTCGCCGTGCGGCCGCCGACCACCTCGACGAAGACCTCCTCCAGCGAGCGGCCGCCGCGCACCTCGGCGATGGGGCCGACCCGCTTGATGGTGCCCGCCGCGAGGATCGCCACGTGTGAGCAGAGCCGCTCGACGACCTCCATCACGTGGCTGGAGAAGACGACCGTGCCGCCCCCGGTCACGTAGCGGTGCAGGATGTCGCGGATCAGCGCGGCCGAGACCGGATCGACCGCCTCGAAGGGCTCGTCCAGCACCAGCAGCCGTGGCCCGTGCAGCAGCGCGCAGGCCAGGCCGATCTTCTTCTTCATGCCCGCCGAGTAGTCGACCACCAGGGTCCGGCCGGCGTCGCCGAGCGCGAGCACGTCCAGCAGCTCCGCCGCCCGCTGGTCGACCACCGCCGGGTCCATCCCCCGCAGCAGGCCGTGGTACGCGAGCAGCTCCGCGCCGCTGAGCCGGTCGAAGAGCCGTACGCCGTCGGGCATCACGCCGAGCAGCTGCTTCGCCCGTACCGGGTCGGCCCAGACGTCGTGCCCGAGCACCCACGCGCCACCGGCGTCCGGCCGGAGCAGCCCGACCGCCATCGACAGGGTGGTGGTCTTCCCCGCGCCGTTCGGGCCGAGCAGGCCGTAGAAGGAACCGGCCGGCACGTCGAGGTCGACACCGGCCACCGCGACCTTGCCGTCGAACTGTTTCGCCAGGCCACGCAGGGAGAGCGCCGGGTGCTCAGCAGTCATGCGTCGACCGTATCCGGCCCGGACCAGCCGGCGCTCCGGCCGCAGGATGATCCCTGGTCATCCCCGAGTCGTACCCGGGTCCGGCCGGCGCGCTACAGCCGCAGCGCCTCCGGGGCGTGCAGGCGGAGCATGGTGGCGCCGACGTCGGCCGGCGCCCGGCGGCGGGTCACCACCGAGACCGCCACCATCACGGTGAAGGCGAGCGGCACCGTCCAGGCGGCCGGCTGCGCGGTGAGCGTCGCGGGCCAGCCGGACAGCGGCGGACCGAGCACCGTGACCAGCACCGCCGCGACCGCGGCGCCGCCACCGACCAGGATCCCGGCGGCGGCGCCGAGGTCGGTCAGGCCCCGCCACCAGATGCCGAGCACCAGCAGGGGGCAGAAGCTGGAGGCGGCGACCGCGAAGGCCAGCCCGACCACCTGCGACACGTCCAGGTCGGCGAGGTTGAGCGCGAGGACCGCCGGCACGGCCCCGGCGATCACCGTGGCGAGGCGGAAACCGCGTACCGAGCCCCGCCCCAGCACGTCCGTCGAGATCACCCCGGCGACGCTGGTGAGCAGCCCCGACGAGGTGGAGAGGAAGGCCGCGAACGCGCCGGCCGCGACCAGCGCGGCGAGCAGCCGGCCGGTGGTGCCGTCGCCGAGCGCGGCGCCGGGCAGCAGCACCACCACCGCGTCGGTCTGCCCGGTCACCAGCAGTTGCGGGGTGTAGATCCGGCCGAGCACCCCGTAGATGGTGGGCAGCAGGTAGAACGCCCCGACGAGGGCGAGCACCACCAGCGTGGTGCGGCGCGCGGCGGCGCCGTCGGGGTTGGTGTAGAAGCGCACCAGCACGTGCGGCAGTCCCATGGTGCCGAGGAACGTGGCCAGGATCAGCGAGTAGGTGGCGAACAGGCCCCGGTCGTCGTCCCCGGCGGTGCTGGGCAGCAGCCAGTCGGCGGCGTCCGTGGCCACCCCGGAGACCTCCGGCACCGGGTCGCCGGCGGCGAAGGAGAGCTCGTCGCCGGGGCGTACCTCCTGGGTCCGGCCGTCGGGCAGGGTGAGGGTCGCGCGGTGCTCGACCACGACGGTGGTCGCGGTCCGGAACGTCGGCCCGTCGGGTGGGGTCACCGCCGGGCGGGCGTCGGCCTGCCACTGCAACGCCAGGAAGACCGCCGGTACGGCCAGCGCGGTCAGCTTCAGCCAGTACTGGAAGGCCTGGACGAAGGTGATCGCGCGCATGCCGCCGAGCGCGACGTTCGCGGTGACCACCACGGCCACCAGCAGGGCCCCCAACGGGTACGGGGAGCCGGTCACCGTGGCCAGCGTCAGCCCCGCCCCCTGGAGCTGCGGCACCAGGTAGAGCCAGCCGATGAAGATCACGAAGACGGTGGCCAGGACGCGCAGCCGACGCGACCCGAGCCGCAGCTCGCAGAAGTCCGGCAGGGTGAACGCGCCGGAGCGGCGCAGCGGCGCGGCCACGAAGAGCAGCAGGGCCAGGTAGCCGGCGGCGAAGCCGACGGGATACCAGAGCACGTCGACGCCGTACTTGAGGATCAGCCCCGCGACCCCCAGGAAGCTCGCCGCCGACAGGTACTCCCCGCCGATCGCGGCGGCGTTCCAGGTCGGGCTGATCACCCGCGAGGCGACCAGGAAGTCGGAGGTGGTACGCGCCAGCCGCAGCCCGTAGAAGCCGATGCCGACGGTGACCAGGGTGACCGCCACGATCGCCGGTACGACGAAGCCGTTGCCCACCCTCAGCGCTCCGGCCGCTGGACCAGGTCGGTGAAGTCCTGCTCGTTACGTTCGGCCAGCCGCACGTACGCCCACCCGACGGCGATCAGGAACGGGAACGACACCACCCCGAGCAGCAGCCAGGGCAGGTGGACGCCGAGCACGGTCACCCGGCCGACGGCGGGGGCGACGGCGAAGAGCCACGGCAGCCCGCCGAGCCCGATCGCCACCACCAGGGAGAGCCGCAGGGCCAGCGCGAACTGGGCCCGGACCAGCCCCCGGACGAGGGCGTCGCCGACGCGGGTCTGCTCGGCCAGCTCGGCGCGGGTACGTTCCGCGCGGTCCTCCCGGCGGGACACCTCGGCCAGCACGATCCGCGCCCTGGGCTGGGGTGGCGTGGGCTGCCCCGGCGCCCCGGGCCGGCTCGCGTGCTCCGGCGCCCCGGACCGGCTCGACCGGGGCGTCGGGACGGGATCGTCGGCAGCGGCCACCCCGGCAGTCTCGCCCGATCGCCGTGATTGTCAAGGGCCCTGCGTCGGCGTCGCGCCGGTGGGGCGGGACCGGCCGGATCCACCCCACCGGGGCCTGTGGACAACCTGTGGAGAACGGGTCACCCCTGTGGATAACCCTGTGGAACCGCAGCGGGGTGACCGGTGACCGGTCATCCCGCCGCAGCACCTACTGCGCGCCGACGTGCTCCAGCCCGACGCGCTCCGGGCGGGCGGAGGCGGAGCCGAGCCAGGTGTGCGGGTTGCCGTACCAGCACCAGCCGAGCTTCGGCGCGTTCTGGCTGATCCAGAGCGCCGGCACCCGCTTGTCGCCGCAGCGGGAGCCGACCAGCGAGAAGCACTTGTTCTTCGCCAGCGCCTCCGGGTGCAGGGTGACGAAGGCGAGCCCCTCGTCGATGGTGAGCGGCAGCCGGTCCTGGCCGGTGATCACCTCCATGGCGGCGGCGGGGGCCAGGTTCAGCGTCTCCTCGCCCCGGTCGACGTCGAAGAGCAGGTACGCCGGACCGGCCGGAACCTCCAGCTCCTTGATCGGGTCGAACTTCGGCAGGTCGCCCTCGGCGTAGTGCCGGTCGATGATGCCCGGCTTCCGCTTGCCGGCCAGGGTGGTCAGCGCGACGCGCTCCTCCACCGGCACCAGGTCGCGGGTGATCACCAGGAGGAAGGGCACCCGCCCCTCGGTCGGGGCGGGCAGGCCGGCCGATCCGGTGACGGCCGCCGCGCGCAGCGGCGCGACCAGGTCACGGAAGGCGTCCTCGGTCAGCTCGGCGAGGGCCGGATAGCCCAGCTCCACCAGCCGGTCGAGCTGGCGGTCGAATTCGGTCGCGGCGTCGAACAAGGCGGCCTCCATTTGTCGTACGGAGTACCGTACAGCGTACGACGACGCGTGCCTATTCCCGGCCCGCGAGGAAGATCTGGGTCAGCGGTTCCAGTCCTGCTTCGCCGCGCGGACCAGCTTGTCCTTCAGCTCGCGGGTGTGCCGGCGGCTGACCGGCAGCTCTGCCGAGTCGATCACCACGACGTAACCGGAGTTGACCAGCCGCAGCTCCGCGATCAGCTTGAGCTGCACCAGGTACGAGCGGTGGATCCGGACGAATCCGGCGTCCGCCCAGCGCTCCGCGAGGGTCGCCAGCGACACCCGGACCAGGTGCGAGCCGTCGGCGGTGTGCAGGCGCGCGTAGTCGCCCTGCGCCTCCACCCACCGCACCGCCGAGCGGGGCAGCATCCGGGTGGTGCCCGCCAGCTCGATGGGGATGGTGGGATCCTCCTCCGCCCGGGCCAGCGCCGCCGGGTGCGACGGCACCACCCGCGCGCCGATCACCCGGCGCAGCGACTCGGCGAGCCGTTCGGCGCGTACGGGCTTGCGGACGTAGTCGGTGGCGCCCAGGTCGAACGCGTCCACCGCCCCGTCGTCGTACGCGGTGACGAAGACGATCGCCGGTGGCCGGGCGAAGCGCCGCAGCACCCGGGCCAACTCCATGCCGTCCAGCCCGGGCATCCGGATGTCGAGGAAGACCACGTCCACGTCGCCGTCGCGCAGCACCCGCAGCGCCTCCGTCGCGTCGCCCGCCGTGTGCAGCCGGGCCACCCGGGGATCGGCCCGCAGGTGGTACGCCAACTCGTCCAGCGCCGGCGGCTCGTCGTCGACCGCCAGCACCCGCAGGAACCCGGCCGCGCCCACCTCCGCGGTCCGCTCGGTCACGAGCCGGCCCGTACGCCGGGGTGGAACTTCGGCACCCGCATGCTCACCTTCGTACCCGAGCCGAGGCCCGTCTCGACGACCAGGCCGAAGCCGTCGCCGAAGACCGACCGGAGCCGCTCGTCGACGTTGGAGAGCCCGACGTGCTGGCCCGCGTCGTCTCCGACGCCGGCCAGCGCGGCGTCGCCCGGGCCCCCGGCGGCGCCGGCCAGCTCGGCGATGCCGGCGGTCAGCGTGCTCGGATCCATCCCCACTCCGTCGTCCTCCACGGTGATGTGGCACTCGGTGCCCGCGTCCCGGGCCTCGATGCTCACCATGCCCGTGCCCGGCTTGCGGGACAACCCGTGCCGGACGGCGTTCTCCACCAGCGGTTGCAGGCAGAGGAAGGGCAGCGTCACGGGCAGCACCTCGGGGGCGATCTGGAGCCGCACCTGGAGCCGGTCGCCGAAGCGGGCCCGCTCGATGGTCAGGTAGCGGTCGATCGAGCGCAGCTCCTCGGCCAGCGTGGTGAACTCGCCGTGCGCCCGGAACGAGTACCGGGTGAACTCGGCGAACTCCAGGATCAGCTCCCGGGCCCGGTCCGGGTCGGTGCGGACGAACGAACCGATCGCGGTCAGCGCGTTGTAGATGAAGTGCGGGCTGATCTGGGCGCGCAGGGCGCGTACCTCGGCGCGGGCCAGCCGCTCCCGCGACGAGTCCAGCTCCGCCAGGGCGAGCTGGTTGCCCGCCCAGTGCGCGGTCTCCAGGGTGGCCTGCACCAGGCCCGGCTCCGGCTGACCGTCGGCGACCGCGACCAGTGCCCCGACCCGACGCCCGTCCGCGCCGGTCAGCGGGGCCACGACCGCGCCGCGTAGCGGGCAGTCCACCCGGTCGCAACGCAGCTCCGGCTCGCCGAGGACGGTCGAGCGCCCCGTCGCCACCGCCCGCCGGGCCGCCGCGACCAGTTGCGCGTCGTGGTGCCCGCCCCGCCCGTCGAGGGCGAGCAGGCTCTCCCGGTCCGTCAGCGCCAGCCCGGCCGCCCCCACGAGCGCCCGCAGATGGCGTACGGCCTTCGCCGCGTTCGCGGCGCTCAGGCCCGCGCGCAGCGGCTCGGCGGCCAGCCCGGCGGTGTGCAGCACCTCGTACGTGGCCCGCTGGGTGGCCGTGGCGATGCCCCGCCGCGCGCGCAGTCGGAGCACCGCGAACAGGGCCGCCCCCAGCGCGGCGAGCAGCGAGACGACGCCGAGGACGCCCGAGAGGTTGCCACCCACGCAGCGATCCTGGCCCCTGCCGGCCCGTACGCCAAGGGTCAGTACGCGCCCTTGCGGGCGAGCACCACCCCGACCGTGCGCCACAGGATGCTCAGGTCGTACGCCAGCGACCAGTTGTCGACGTAGTAGAGGTCGAGCCGGACCGCCTCGTCCCAGGACAGGTCGGAGCGGCCGGAGACCTGCCACAGCCCGGTCATGCCCGGCCGCACCAGCAGCCGGCGGCGTACGTCGCCGAGGAAGTCACCGTCGTCGGCGGGCAGCGGGCGCGGCCCGACCAGCGACATCTCGCCCTTCAGCACGTTGATCAGCTGCGGCAGCTCGTCCAGCGACGAGGCCCGCAGGAAGCGGCCCACCGGGAAGACCCGGGGATCCTGCTTCATCTTGAACAGCATGCCGTCGGTCTCGTTGCGGTCGACGAGGCTGGCCAGCCGGTCCTCCGCGTCCACGTACATGGTGCGGAACTTCCAGACCCGGAAGGTGCGGCCCTCGTGGCCCACCCGGGGCTGGCGGAAGAAGACCGGACCGGGGTCGGAGAGCCGGATCGCGACCGCGATGGCCAGGAAGACCGGGGCCAGCAGCAGCAGGCCGAGCCCCGCGGCCACCCGGTCCATCAGGTTCTTGGCCAGCAGCGCCGGTCCGGAGAGGGTCGGCTCCTCGACGTGCAGCAGCGGCAGGCCCTCGATCGGGCGGATGTGCACCCGGGGGCCGGCGATGTCGGTGAGCTGCGGGGCGACGACCAGGTCGACGCCGGAGCCCTCCAGTTGCCAGGCCAGCCGGCGCAGCTCGCCCGGCTCCGAACTCGCCGAACCGCAGACCGCGATCGTGTCGCCGCCGACCTCCCGCACCAGGGCGAGGACGTCGCGGCCCGCGTACACCGGGACGGGGGTCTCGATGCCCTTGGCCGCCGCGTAGCCGTCGGTGATGTGGATGGCGACCGGCATCAGCCCGGCGGCCGGGTTGCGGGTGACCGCCGTGTAGACCTCCAGGCACTCCGGCAGGGTGCCGATCAGCACCATCCGGTGGCCGGCCTGGCTGATGTTGCGCCGGACCACGTGCAGCACGAAGCGGCAGAGGATCCGGTTGAGCAGGATCAGCAGCAGCGCCGCGAGCAGGGCGGTGCCGACCGTGTAGCGGGACAGGTCGGTCTTGGTGGCGAAGGCGAGGAACGACACCGTCGCGGCGACGGCGACGCCGGCCCGGATCACCCGCTTGTACTCGTCCGGGCCCAGGCCGAGGTAGCGCCGGTCGTACGCCCGGTTGGCCCAGAGACTGACGATCCAGCCGAGCGGCAGGAGCACGAACGCCACCGTGTGGAACCACGTGGGGTCCTGCTCGGCGTTGTAGAAGCCCGCGCGCGACTGGTCGAACGTCTCGATCGCGATCAGGCTGGCCACCGCGGCGGCTGCGAAGTCGAGCAGCAGCAGGAGGGTGATGTAGGGCCGGTGCCAGCGGGACACGCGGCGGCGGGCCCGAGCCCACGCGGACCGGGGTACGCCGTTGTGGGACGGCGGTGCCGGCGGCTGGATCTCGAAGCTGTCGACGTGCCGCACGAGTTTGCTCCGGCCTGTGTTGGTTACCGGGCGCTGGAGGCTTGCCGTCACCTCACCCATGTCCTCCCGCATGACACGGGCCGCTCACTCGCCGTGAGGGCCCGGTCGCCCACCGTCCCAGTCTCCCACGCGGGCGCCGACCCGCGCGCTGACCCGAGGGACAATGCGCCGGTGTGGTGCCGCCGGGCGTCTGGCCGGCTCCGCGCCATTTCAGAAGCCGGGGACCGAGCCACTATACCGATGGATGACGGGCCCGGTAGAGCCGCAACTCAGACCTTCGACGCGGGATGGCCGATTCCGTTCCGTAGTCGGCAGTGTCGTCACTCACCGTACAAGTCGAGAGAGCCGACGGTCAGCGAGCGGCTTCCCGCCGGTCTGGCAGGTCGGGCAGTACTGGAGGCTGGAATCGGCGAACGAGACCTCGCGGACGGTGTCCCCGCAGACCGGGCAGGGCTGCCCCGTGCGGGCGTGCACCTTCAGCCCCGAGCGCTTCTCGCCCTTCAGCTCGGCCGCCTTCTGCCCGACCGACCGGCGCACCGCGTCGCCGAGCACCTCCCGCGTCGCCGCGTGCAGGGTCGCCAGCTGGTCGTCGGTCAGCCGGTTGGTCAGCGCGAACGGCGACAGCTTCGCCGCGTGCAGGATCTCGTCGGAGTACGCGTTGCCGACCCCGGCCAGCACCGTCTGGTCGGTGAGCACGCCCTTGACCTGGCCCTTGCGGCTGCGCATCCGCTCGGCGAAGGTGGCCGCGTCCGCGGCGAGGACGTCGGGGCCCAGCCGGGCCACCCCGGGCACCGCCGCCGGGTCCGTGACCAGGTAGACGGCGAGGCTCTTCTGGGTGCCGGCCTCGGTCAGGTCGAAGCCCGAGCCGTCTTCGAGGCGTACCCGCAGCGCGATCGGTCCCTTCCCGGGGCGCAGCGGGGCGGCGGACGGAAAGGCCTCCCGGTAGTGCAGCCAGCCCGCCCGCGCCAGGTGGACCACCAGGTGCAGCTCGCCGTCGAGCACCACGTCGAGGAACTTGCCGTGCCGGCGCGCGTCCGTCACGGTCCGCCCGGCGGCGGCGGTCGGCGCCGGGTCGTACGTCTTCAGGGCGCTGATCGCGGCGACCTCCAACCGGTCGACGCGCCGCCCCACCGCGCGCTCACGCAGGTAGTCCGTGAGCGCCTCAACCTCCGGTAGTTCGGGCACCAGCCAACGGTAGCCTTCTTTCCCGTGAGAATCGTGGTGGCGCACAACCGGTACCGGGAGGCTCAGCCCTCCGGTGAGAACACCATCGTCGACGCGGAGATCGCCCAGCTCACCGCAGCCGGGGTGGAGGTGCTGCCGTTCATCCGCAGCTCGGACGAGATCCCGTCGATGTCGAAGTCGGCCAAGGCGCTGCTGCCGATCTCGCCGATCTGGGCGCCCCGCGCGCAGGAGGACCTGAGCCGGCTCATCGCCGAGCACCGGCCGGACGTGCTGCACCTGCACAACCCGTACCCCCTGATCTCGCCCTGGATCGTGCGGACCGCGCACCGGCACGGCGTGCCGGTGGTGCAGACGGTGCACAACTACCGTCAGGTCTGCTCCTCGGGGCTCTACTTCCGCGACGGGATGATCTGCCAGGACTGCCGGGGGCGGGCCCTGGGCGTGCCGGCGATCGTGCACCGCTGCTACCGGGGCTCGCGGGCGCAGAGCGCCCTGATGGCGACCACGCTGGCCGTGCACCGGGGCACCTGGCGCTCGGTGGACCGGTTCGTGGCGCTCACGTCGGCGGTCGCCGACCACCTGCGCGACTACGGCATCCCGGCGGAACGGATCGTGGTGAAGCCCAACGGCATCCCCGACCCGGGGGCACCCGCGCCGCTCGGCGACGGCTTCCTCTACATGGCCCGGCTCTCTCCGGAGAAGGGGCTGGGCCTGCTGCTGGACGCCTGGCGGCGGCACCCGGACGGCGCGCTCGGCCCGCTGCGCATCGCCGGGGACGGCGAGCTGCGCCCGCTGGCCGAGGCCGCCGCCGCCGAGCGCGCCGACGTGACCTATCTCGGGCCGCTGGACCGGGCCGGGGTGCGCGCCGCCATCGAGGCCAGCGCGGTCATCGTGGCCGCCTCCACCTGGCACGACGTGCTGCCCACCGTGATCATCGAGGCGCTCGCCGCCGGCCGCCCGGTGCTCGGCACCGCGCTCGGCGGCATCCCGTACCTGCTCGGCGCGGACGGCCCGCGCGAGCCCGCCGGCACCGGCCCGGCCGCCGTTGCCACGGCTGCCCCGGGAGAGGGCCGCGTCGCGCTGCCCACCGGCGTGACGGCGGGCGAGGCGGGCTGGGTGGTGCCCCCGGAGCCGGCCGCCATGGCCGCCGCCCTGCCGGTGGCCGCAGCAGGGGCAGCGGCGATCGCGCAGGCTGCCCGGCTGCGCTACGAGCGCACCTTCCACCCCGACGTGGTCACCAAGCGGCTCATCGACATCTACGCCGACGTGACGCGCCGCCACTGACCGACCCGCCCGCGAGGACGGTCTGTAGGTGCGATCTCGGTGTCTGCAGGACTTTTTGGCAAGCCGGGTTGGCATCTGGGCCAATTGCTCGGGCCAGGCGTTCCGGACCATCTGACCGCCGCCCCTCCCCGAATCTTGCCACCCTCCTGGAATCCCGTTCTGCTCTTGGGACGCCCGGAGATCTTGGTGGGAAAGTGCCCCTCCAAGGGCTTTTTCCTACCAAGATCTAACGTGCGGTCAGTCGTGGTCCCGGCGTGTGCCGGACATGCCGCTCCATCGGTAGCACAAACGGGGCAGCTCGACAGGGACCGAAGAAGGGTGGGCCGCCCCGGCGTCACACCTCAGCGCAGCGAGGCGCGGGCGGAGAAGGCGATGCTGGCGAGCAGGAAGCCGCCGTTGACGATCGTGAACGCCACGATCACCCAGAGGACCAGGGCGGGGGCGAAGGCCAGCACCAGGCCGGCGGCGAAGATCACCGCGCCGTAGTCGCGGACCAGCTTCACGAGGCGTACGGGCAGCGAGGTCGAGGTGACCATGCTGGCGGCGTTCGGGCCGGCCTGCATCACGGACGTGACCAGGTTGACCATCCAGGTGCCGGCGAAGATCGCGACCAGCCAGCTCGGCGTCGACGGCTCCTGCGCCACCGCCGTCGCCGCCAGCGCGGCGACCAGGGCGATCTGGGCGGCCACGTCGGCGAGCACGTCGACCCGGGCGCCCGCGGCGCTGCCCTGACCCGTCACCCGGGCGAGCTGGCCGTCGGCGCAGTCCAGGGCGTACGCCACCTGCCAGCCGACCAGCGCGAGCAGCCCGACCGCCCAGGCCGGGACGTCGCCGGCGGCGACCCGGCCGGCGAGCGCGACCACGGTGACCGAGGTGGCCAGGCCGAGCACCAGGTTGGCGATGGTCAGCGCGGTCGGGCGCAGCCCGAGGCGCTGGGCGACGAGCGCGAAGATCGCGCCCAGCCACTGGCTGATCGATTCGCTGAACAGGCCGCCACCCCGGTTGACCCGGTGGAAGTCGGCGACGGTGGGACGGGGCTCAGCCAAGGTGGTCGCGGATTGCACCGGCGTAGTCTGCCAGCCGCTCCCGCGTCTCGGTAGGCGACATCGCCAGGTGTTCGAGGATCGTGTAGCGGTCCGGCCGGGTCCGGGGCGCGAACTGCACGGCATCGACGAACTGCTCGTCGGTCAGGCCCAGGTCGCCCGGCGTCGTGGCGAGGCCGTGCCGGTGCAGGCAGCTTGCGAGTCGACCGAACCGCTCGGTGTCTCCGCGCAGGAACGTGCAGAAGAGGGCACCGAGCCCCACCTGCTCCCCGTGCGCGGCGGTGCCGGGGTGGAGCCGGTCGATCGCGTGCGAGATCTCGTGGTCGCCGCCACTGGCGGGGCGCGTCGACCCGCACACCGAGCTGGCGATGCCACCCAGGATCAGCGCCTCGGCCAGCGTGGTGAGGAAGCCGTCGTCGGTGATCTTGCCGGGGTGGTTGAGCAGCGCCTCGGCGCCCGTCCTGGCCAGCGTCACCGCGAGCCCGTCGATGGGCTCGCCGCGTACCTCGTGGGCCAGCTCCCAGTCGGCGCAGGCGTTCAGGTTGCTCACCGCGTCGCCGATGCCGGCCTGGGTCTGCCGGTCCGGGCCGTTCTCCACGAAGTCGAGGTCGACGATGACCGCGATCGGGATGTGCACCCCGTAGGAGCCCTTGCCGCCCTCGTGGTCGAGCGAGGCGGTCGGGGAGGCGATGCCGTCGTTCGCCAGGCTGGTCGCCACCGTCACCATCGGGATCCCGTAGCGGGTGGCCGCGTACTTGGCGGTGTCGATGGTCTTGCCGCCGCCGATGCCCACCACGGCGTCGTAGTGGCGGCGGCGCAGCCGGTCGCCGAGGTCGTTCGCCGCGTCGATGGTGCCGCCGACGACCGTGAAGACGTCGGCCGCGCCGAGCGACGGCCGGCACAGCTCGACGATCCGTTCACCCTGCCCGGGGCCGACCACCACGGCCACGTCCCCGCCGGCCGAGATCCGCCGGTCGGCCAGCAGCGGCCCGAGATCGGCCACCGCGCCCCGCCGGACCTCGATCACGAGCGGGGTGTTGACCGTACGGGCTAGTAGCGGCACGCGATCTCCCGCGCCCGGGCCAGGTCGGCGTGGTTGTCGACCTCGACCCAGGAGACGTCGCCGATCGGCGCCGCCCGCACCTCGCCACCACGGTCGGCAAACTCCTGGTAGCCGTCCTCGTAGTAGAGGTTCGGGTCACGCCGCCACGTCGCCTCCAACGCGTCGGCGAGGGCGTCGGCCACCTGCGGCTCGATGAGCGTCGCGCCGATGTACTCCCCGTACGCCTCGCCCGGGTCCATCAGCTTGGTGATCCGGGTGAGCTGGCCGGCGGCGTCGAAGGTGGTCTTCATCTCCTCCTCGGCCAGCGGCTTGATGGTGTCGACGGCGAGCAGGATGCCCGGGCCGCGCTCGGCCAGCAGGGTCTTCTCCACGCTCACCGGGTGCACGGTGTCGCCGTTGACCAGCAGCACCCCCCGGGAGAAGTGCTCGCGGGCCAGCCAGAGCGAGTACGCGTTGTTCCACTCCTCGGCCTTGTCGTTGTGCACGAGGGTGATCGTGACGCCGTACCGCTTCTCCAGGTCGGGTTGGCGGGAGACGACCGCATCGGCGGCGTAGCCGACCACGATCACCACGTCGGTGAGCCCCACCTCGGCCAGGTTGCGCAGCGAGATGTCCAGGATGGTGGTGTCGCCGTCCACCGGCACCAGCGCCTTGGGCAGGGTGTCGGTGTACGGGCGCAGCCGACGCCCCGCCCCGGCTGCGAGCACCATCCCGATCATTGAGGCGTCCTCCGTCGTACGAGTCCCGGTCACCGCTGGAGGATAGCCCCGGGCGGCGGCACCGCTGCGGTCAACCGGGTCAGCCGGGCAGCGCCGCCAGGTCCGCCAGCACCCCCAGCCGTTCCTCGGCGCTCAACACGGCGTACGGGGCGGCGGCCCGCCGGTCGGTCTCCAGCTCGATGGCGAGCTGCTCCGGGCCGGGCGGCAGGGCGGTGGCGCTCGCCGCGTCGTGCCCGGCGGCGGTCCACGCGGCGGCGTGCGCGTCGGCCCGGTGGTAGCGCATCGTGCCGAGCCGGTTCAGCAGCAGCACGCCGGGCGGGGTGCCGTCGGGCTCGTACGGCGGCGCCGTCGCGGCGAACGCCGCCCCGGTCTCGGCGCCCTGCTCGTCGGCCAGCACCAGCGCGCACGTGAGCACCCGGCCGAGCGCCTCCACCAGCCGCAGCACCCGGTCCTCGTGCCCCGCCCAGAGTTCCTCGGTGACCTCGGCGTGCACCTGCCAGATCTCGGCGAGGAAGGCCAGCCCCCGCTCGGTGGCGGTGAGCCCGCCCTCGGGGCTGCGGTGGATCATCCCGTACGCCACCTGCTTGTCCAGGGCGCGCCGGCACTCGACCGGGTCCCGGTAGCGGGTGACCGCCGCGAAGCCGGCCTCGTCGACCGTCCCGCCCGGCGCCGCGAGGCGGGTGCGGAACTCCAGCAGGAAGCCGGTGGCCGCCGGCCCGCCGTACCGCTGGCTCAGCTCGGCACCGCCGCCGTCGCGGCCGGCGAGGATGCCGGCGACGAACGCCCGGTCCACCGCCGGGGCGACCAGGCCGGCGAACCGGTGCGGCGCCAGCTCGACGGTGTCGTTCACAGACCGATCGAACGCAGGGCGGCGAAGCCTTCGGCCGCGATCCGGCGGATGAGGCCGTCGTTGACGTCGCGGTGCTCGTCGAGCAGGTCGAGCTCGTCGGCGGCGAGCCACCGGAACTCGGTGTGCTTGCCCGCCTCCAGCGTCGGCCGGGCAAGGTCGCCGTCGACCCGGACCAGCCAGTCGCGCTCGACGCGGGCCAGGCCGTCGTCGGCGACGTAGCGGTAATCCCCGACGTGGCCGAGCACGTGCGACACCGTCCAGCCGGTCTCCTCGGTCACCTCCCGGCGCAGCGCGTCCATCCAGTCCTCGCCCGGTTCGAGATGGCCGCCGACGATGTCCCAGCAGTTGGGAAAGATGCGCCGGTGGGGAGACCGTCGCTGGACGAAGAGTCGACCGTCGTCGTCGACGATCAGCGCGCCGGCGCAGCGCAGAGGCTCGGTGGACACGCCACGACAGTAGCGAGCGGGGGCGTGTTCCGGCGACGCCCGGTCTTGTCGCCGGGCAGCACCCGGGCGCACCATGTCCCCTACCGGGTGCCACCGTCCCACAGGGGTGATGCGTGATGCAGGTTCGGGAAGCGATGTCCAGCGAGGTTCTCGTGGTCGGTCCGGAGCACACGCTCCGTCAGGCGGCCCGGATGATGTCGGCCCGCGGTGTCGGGTCGGCGGTCGTGATCGACCCGGAGTCCGAGGGGGTCGGCATCATGACCGAACGGGACGTGCTCAAGGCCATCGGGGCCGGGCTGGACTGCGACGTCGAGCGGACGGCCGCCCACCTGACCTGGGACGTGGTCTACGCCGGCCCGGAGTGGACGGTGGAGGAGGCGGCCGCGGCCATGGCCCGGGGCGGCTTCCGGCACCTGGTGGTGCTCGACGGGCGCGAGGTGGCCGGGGTGATCTCCGTCCGGGACATCATGCGGGTCTGGGCGGCCAGCCGGATGGCCGGGACGACCTGAGTCTCCGTGCGGGGTGTGACGGGTCGATCGACGGGTAAGGATCCCATGCGGGCGCGGACGGGCCGTGACCCGCGTCGGAGGTCCTCATGCGTGGCGCGGATCGGCTGGTCGAGCAGCAGTACGCGATGCTCCTGCGGCGGGACGTGGCCCGGCTGCCGGACCTCTACGCGACCGACGCCTTCTATTCCATGCCGGGCGTCACGGTGCGCCCGATCGAGCTGCCCGCCCTGCTGCGTACCTGGACCGGGGCCTTCCCGGACCTGGTCGTCGACCCGATCGGGTCCGTGCAGACGGCGGGTGGCGCGGCCGTCGAGCAGCGGCTGACCGGCACCCACACCGGGGTGCTGCACACCCCGTTCGGCACGGTCGCACCGACCGGCCGGGTGGTGAGCTGGGAGGTGGTGGACGTCGTCCGGGTCCGGCGCGGCCGGATCGCGGCCTGGCGGTCCTACTTCGACTGGGGGCAGCTCATCGCGGCGCTCGGCCTGCACGTGGACGGGCTCTCCCGGGAAGCGCAGCACGACCCGCTCGGCCTTCCGGTCTGACCTGCCGCCGACCGGTCGACGCCGGTCACCCGTCCCGGTGGCTCAGGATGCGGACATCGCCGTGCCTGGCGCACGCACCCCGTCGCCTTCCGTACGCTGAACAGCCATGACCGCCGAGCAGCTGATCTCCTTCGCCCGTGGCGCTCCCTCCCTGGACATCGTCGATGTCGAGGGGCTCAAGGCCGCCGCCGTCCGCGCGTTCGACGCCGATCCCGCCGGGGTGACCGCGTACGGCACCTCCGTCGGCTACCTTCCGCTGCGGAAGTGGATCGCCGAGAAGCACGGGGTCTCCGCCGACCAGGTGCTGATCACCAACGGGTCGTTGCAGGCGGACGCGTTCCTCTTCGACCACCTGGTCCGCCCCGGCGACGCGGTGGTGGTGGAGCGCCCGACGTACGACCGGACGCTGCTCAACCTCCAGCGGATGGGCAGCGAGCTGCACGGCGTCTCCATCCAGCCGGACGGGCTCGACACCGCCGAGCTGCGCAAGCTGCTGGAGTCGGGGGTGCGACCACGGCTGGCGCACGTCATCCCGAACTACCAGAACCCGGCGGGCGTGACGCTCAGCCTGGAGAAGCGCCGCGAGCTGCTCGACCTCGCCGCCGAGTACGAGTTCACGATCTTCGAGGACGACCCGTACGCCGACATCCGGTTCCGGGGCGAGGCGCTGCCGTCGATGCTCTCGATGGACACCCGCGGCGTCGTGGTGCACGCCTCCAGCTTCACCAAGACGGTCTGCCCCGGCGTACGGGTCGGCTACCTGGTCGGCCCAGCGGACCTGATCGGCGACATCGCGAAGAAGGCGACGAGCCTCTACATCTCGCCGGGCATGGTCTCCGAGGCGATCGTGCACCAGTTCTGCGTCTCGGGCGACATCGGGCGCTCCATCGAGACGGTGCGCGCGGCGCTGGGCGAGCGGGCCCGGGTGCTGGCCGAGTCCCTGCGCCGGCACATCCCGGAGGCCCGCTTCGTGGAGCCGGACGGCGGCTACTTCCTCTGGGTGGAGCTGCCCGAGGACGTGGAGGTCGACCGGCTCGCTCCGGCGGCCGCCGAGCGCGGCGTCGCGGTGGTCAAGGGCAGCGACTTCGTCGTCGACGGCGGGCGGCACGCGCTGCGGCTGGCGTACTCGGCGGTGACCGCCGACCGCATCGACGAGGGCGTCCGGCGCCTGGCGGAGGCCATGGCGGCCGTACGGGGCTGAGTTTCTGTCAGATTTCTGACAGTTGCGCGATCGTGGCCGTCCCGGGTCTCCCGCCGGGGCGGCCGACGGCCCACAATGCTGCGAGCGTCACTCACCACGTGTAGCGGAACTCACCGCCCGGTGCCGGCCCCCACCGCGCCCGGTGGCCGAGCCCCGCCGGCCCGACCGGCGACACGGGGAGTGTCGCGACCAGCACAACCCCCGCCCCCAATAGGGCGCCGGGCTGGGCCGGGTCGCCCCCTCACCCCCCTGAAGCGACCCGGCCCACCCGGCGCCGCCCTCCCGGGATCGTCACCGGCGGTGATCATCGACGGCGGCGTACTGTTCACCCTCGGCAGCGCGTGGGGAGGGGGCGGGATGACGGACCGGGGGCAGCA
Source organism: Micromonospora sp. SD12 (assembly GCF_052068495.1). Taxonomy (NCBI): domain Bacteria; kingdom Bacillati; phylum Actinomycetota; class Actinomycetes; order Micromonosporales; family Micromonosporaceae; genus Micromonospora; species Micromonospora sp. SD12. The sequence continues at coordinate 721,240 of NZ_JBQHDF010000001.1, forward strand.
GGGGCGGGCCACCGCGCCCAACGGCGGACGGGTGCTCAGGCCCCGCGACTGGGTGGCGCCCGTGCGGGCGATGACCCGCCGGCTCAACTCCGACCATCCGCAGCAGGCCTCCGCGCCGGCCGGCCCGCAGCGCAACGCCGTGGTCGACTGCGCGCTCTACGTGGACGGCCGTCGGCAGCCCGGCGACTGGCGGTACGCCGAGGCGCTCGCCGCTGCCCGCAGTGCGGAGAACGGCTTCGTCTGGCTCGGCCTGCACGAGCCCGAGTTAACCGAGATGACCGCCATCGCCGCCACGTACGGGCTGCACGAGCTGGCCGTCGAGGACGCCGTGAAGGCGCAGCAGCGCCCCAAGCTGGAGCAGTTCGGCGAGGTCAGCTTCCTGGTGCTGCGCACCGCCCGCTACTGCGAGCACGCCGAGCTGACCGAGCACTCGGAGGTCGTCGAGACCGGCCAGGTGATGCTCTTCATCGGCCCCAACTTCCTGATCAGCGTCCGGCACGGGGACGCCTGCCGGCTGGCTCCCGTCCGGGCCGACCTGGAGACGAAGCGCGACCTGCTGCTGCACGGCCCGTGGGCGGTGGCGTACGCGGTTACCGACCGGGTGGTGGACCTCTACCTCGAGGTCGCCGACCGGCTGGAGGACGACCTCGACATCCTGGAGGCCGACGTGTTCGACCGCCAGTCCAGCGGCCGGATCCAGCGGATCTACCAGATGAAGCGGGAACTGGTGGAGTTCAAGCGTGCCGTGATGCCGTTGCAGCGCCCCCTGCTCACCCTCACCGCGCAGATGAACCGCGACGTGCCGAAGGAGATCCGCCGCTACTTCCGCGACGTGCAGGACCACCTCAGCCGCACCGTCGAGCAGGTCAACTCGTACGACGACCTGCTCAACTCGATCCTTCAGGCGCGGCTGGCCCAGGTCACGGTCGACCAGAACAACGACATGCGCAAGATCGCGGCGTGGGCCGCCATCGCCGCCGTCTGGACCGCCATCGCCGGCATCTACGGGATGAACTTCGAGGTGATGCCGGAGCTGAAGATGACGTACGGCTATCCCGTCGTCCTCGCCCTGATGCTCGCGATCTCGCTCGCGCTCTACCGCTGGTTCCGCCGCAACGGCTGGCTCTGACGGCCCGAGCCTGACGCGCAGCCCCCGCCGCACCCGGCGCCGGACCCCGCAGCTTCCGTCGGACGCGGAAGCGCCGGCGGGGCGGCGGGAGCCGCTTCGCCGGCGCTTTCCGGGACCGACAGGGGATGTCAGCGGCGGCCGTTGGTCCGCGCGCCGCCCTTCCCGAGAGCCTCGGTCAGGTCGTCCGCGGGACGACCCGAGGTGTCCTTCGCGCCCTCGGCCACCGACGGGACCTTGTCCGTCGCGTGCACCGTCGGCTGCTTGCCGGGGGTGGTGGTGGAGGCGCTGTCGCCGCCGGCCACCGCCGAGCTGCCGGCGCCGGTCGGGCCACCGGCCACGTCCGAGCCGCTCGACATCGTCGACGCGTCGGTCACCGGCGTGCGGATCTCCATGGTCTCCACCTCTTCGCGCATCGGCTCCAGCTTGCGGGTCGGGTCGTACTCGGCCCACTCCTGCTGCTCCCGACGCCGCCGCATCGCCACGGCGGCGACCCCGGCCACCGCGCCGGCCGCGAGCAGGCCGGTCATCATGGACCCGCCCCGCCGGGAGTTCTTCTTCCGGGACGCCTTCATGTTCTTCGCCTTGACCTTCCTGCCGGCCGCGACCTGCTTGGCTGCCAGGGCCTTCCGGCCGGTGACCGCCTTGCCCGCCGCCTCGGCCTGCGCCTTGCGGACGGCCAGGGCCAGCGGCGCGAGCGCGGCGACCGTGGACGCAAGGCCGCTGGACGCGCGGTCGCGCACGATGACGGCCGTCGGCGCGACCGCACCCCGGGCCGCCTGGACCCGCGGGGCGACGGTGGCGCCGGCACCCTTCGCGGCGTACGTCGCGGCCTGCCTCAGGTGACCGAGGCCCTGGTTCAGCTCCACCTTGGCCAGCTGCCCCTGGGTCTTACGCCGCCCGATTCCAAACACGGTCCCACCTCCTGGGAGTTGTTCCTTCGTCATCCTCCACCTTCGGATGCCTCCGCACTGCCAGATCGGGCACATGGGAGGATCCGCATGGAACTGACCAACGACTGAGGAGTACCCGTGGCCGAGGCTGTCTACGCCACCTTGCACACCAACGCTGGCCCGATCCGGCTGGAGCTCTTCCAGAACCACGCCCCGAAGACCGTCAAGAACTTCGTCGAGTTGGCGGAGGGCACCCGCGAATACACCGACCCGCGTACGGGTCAGCCGGGCAGCGGGCCGTACTACGACGGCACCATCTCGCACCGGGTGATCAGCGGCTTCATGATCCAGATGGGCGACCCGACCGGCACCGGTCGCGGTGGCCCGGGTTACAAGTTCGGTGACGAGTTTCACCCGGAGCTGCGCTTCGACCAGCCGTACCTGCTGGCGATGGCGAACGCCGGGCCGGGCACCAACGGCTCGCAGTTCTTCATCACCGTGTCGCCGACGCCGCACCTGAACAACCGGCACACCATCTTCGGGAAGGTGGCCGACGAGCAGTCGGTGAAGGTCGTCGACGCGATCGCCAACACTCCGACCGGCCCGAACGACCGGCCGTTGCAGGACGTCGTCATCGAGCGGGTCGAGATCGAGCGGCCGGCTGCCTGAGCGGTCCGCGAGGTACCTTTGCCGACATGACTGAGCGCTCCGAGGGCCGGGACCGGTTGGTGGGTCGCGCGATCCGCGACGGCGGGCGCGCGCGGTGAGCGATTCCCCACCCACGACCCCGGTCTGCTACCGGCACCCGGGCCGCGAGACGTACGTGCGGTGCACCCGCTGCGACCGGCCGATCTGTCCGGACTGCATGCGGGAGGCATCGGTCGGGTTCCAGTGCCCGGAGTGCGTGGCGGAGGGACGTCGTAGCGTGCGGCCGGCGCGTACCGCCTTCGGTGGCGGTGCCGCCGGCCGACACGGCTACGTCACCAAGGCACTGATCGCGCTCAACGTACTGATGATGCTGCTCTCCATCGCCTCCGACCGGGGCGGGGACGCGGCGGTCGGCGGCTCCGGCTTCGGCGGCCTGATGGGCGGCAGCACCCCGCTGACCGACTGGGGCTCCGTGCTCGGTGGCGCGCTCTTCCCCGACGGCACGGTCGGCGGCATCGCGGAGGGCGAGTGGTACCGCCTGGTCACCGCGATGTTCCTGCACTACGGCGTGGTCCACCTGCTGCTGAACATGTGGGCACTGTGGGTGCTCGGCCGGTCACTGGAGGCCAGCCTCGGGCCGCTGCGCTTCCTGGCGCTCTACCTGGTCGCCGGGCTGGGCGGCAACGTCGCCGCCTACCTGTTCAGCGCGGAGAACCAGCTCACCGCCGGCGCCTCCACGTCGATCTTCGGCCTGTTCGCCGCGCTGGTGGTCATCGAACGGAAGATGGGCCGGGACATCTCCCAGGTGCTGCCCATCCTGGTGATCAACCTGGTCTTCACGTTCACCGTGCCGGGCATCTCGATCCCCGGGCACCTGGGCGGCCTGGTGGTCGGCGCGCTGCTGGCGCTCGTGTTCGCGTACGCCCCGCGGTCGCGGCGGTCGCTGGTGCAGCTCGCGGGCGGCGCGGTGATCGTGGCGGCGCTGATCGGCCTGGCCCTGGTCCGCACCGCGGCCATCGTCGGCGGCTGACCTCCGGCCCGCCGCCTTCCGGCGCGGGCCAGCCGGGACCACCGCCGCGACCTGCCGCTCAGTGCGGGCGGGCCTCGTGCAGGGCCTCGGCCACCTCGGCGGGGTCCGCGCCGAGGTCGTGGCGGCCGAAGAGGTGCAGCGACTCGCCCGCGTCGATCTCCAGGAGCTCGCTGGTCAGCCCCCGCCGCGCACGGCGGTCCACGGTCACCTTCTCGATGCTCGACCAGGGCAGCCGCCGGCGCCCCGCGAAGCCCTGGACGACCGTGATCCCGGCCGGGTCCACCGCGAGTCGGACCGGCACGAGAAGGTCGCGCGCCGCCCAGCCGGCGAGCGCGGCGGCCGTGAGGACGGCCAGCGCCAACCGGATCCGGTCGCTGCCGTCGAGGAGCAGCGCCAGCGCGAGCAGCGCGACCGCGCCGGTCAGCTTGAGCGCCGGCAGGGCGGCCGGCACCCGCCACTGCCGGCTCGGGGACGGGTCTGCGGACATCCGTTCAGCATGCCAGGGCACCGGGGGAGGACGCCCGGCCCGCCGACGACGTAGGATCGGGGCCAGCCCAAGTTACCGGGGAGTAGTCATGAGTGACGCAGTCATCGTCGGCGCGGTACGCACCCCGGTGGGGCGGCGCAAGGGCAGCCTGGCCGCCGTGCACCCGGTCGACCTCTCGGCGCACGTGCTGCGCGCCCTCGCCGAGCGCACCGGCATCGACCCGGCCCAGGTCGACGACGTGGTCTGGGGCTGCGTCTCCCAGGTCGGCGACCAGTCGTGGAACGTCGCCCGCAACGGCGTGCTCGCCGCCGGCTGGCCCGAGTCGGTGCCCGGCACCACGCTCGACCGGCAGTGCGGCTCCAGCCAGCAGGCCCTGCACTTCGCCGCCGCCGCCGTCCTCTCCGGTCAGGCCGACCTGGTCGTCGCCGGTGGCGTCGAGTCGATGACCCGGGTCGCGATGGGCTCCAGCGTGGCGGGCGGGTCGCCCTTCAGCGACCAGCTTCGTGACCGCTACCGCGGCGTCGAGGGCTTCGCCGACGACGCGCCGCTGCCGTTCAACCAGGGCGTCGGGGCGGAGCTGATCGCCGAGCGCTGGCGCTTCTCCCGCGCGCAGCTCGACGAGTTCGCCCTCGCCAGCCACGAGAAGGCCGCCGCCGCGCAGGACGCGGGCGCCTTCGACGCCGAGATCGCCCCGGTCGCCCTGGCCGACGGCGGCAAGTTCGCCGCCGACGAGGGCATCCGGCGGGACACCTCGCTGGAGAAGCTCGGCGAGCTGGCCACCCCGTTCCGCGCCGACGGCGTCGTCACCGCCGGCTCCGCGTCGCAGATCTCCGACGGGGCGGCGGCGCTCGCCGTCACCACCAGCGAGTGGGCCAGCCGGCACGGCCTGCGTCCGCTGGCGCGCGTACACACCGCCGTCGTCGCCGCCGACGATCCCGTCACCATGCTCACCGCGCCGATCCCGGCCACCGCGAAGGCGCTGCGCCGCGCGGGGCTGGGCATCGAGGAGATCGGGGTGTACGAGGTGAACGAGGCGTTCGCCCCGGTGCCGCTGGCCTGGCTGGCGGAGACCGAGGCGGACCCGGAGCGGCTCAACCCGCGCGGCGGCGCGATCGCCCTGGGGCACCCGCTCGGCGGCTCCGGCGCCCGGATCATGACCACCATGCTCGCCCACATGCGCGACAACGACATCCGCTACGGCCTCCAGACGATGTGCGAGGGCGGCGGCATGGCCAACGCGACCATCGTCGAGCTGCTGTAGCGGGCGGCTCTGGCCGGTCGGGCTCGCCGCCGGTCGGGCAACCCGCCGATCCGGCTTGCCGCCGGGTCGGGTCGCCGCCGGGCCGCGAGCTGTCGTGGGCGACGGAAAACGCGTGGTCCGGCGGAGCGGGTGGCGGTTAGGTTCCCGGCGTGACCGACGCCGCCACGCCACCCGCAGACCGGGCCGCCACGCCGTACGCCGACTGGGCCGACCCGCGCTGGCGGGACACCGCCCTCGACTGGGTCGGCGAGCACCTCGCCCGGCACGGCCGCCGGGTGGTCGGGCCGGCGGGGCTGGTCGCTGCTGCCCGACGGCGGTCCGACGCTGCGCGAGGCGCTGGGCGGCGACCGCGGCCTGCTGACCCGCTGGGAACGGGTCCTGCCCGCGTACGCCGATCTCCAGCGCGCGGTCGCGCCCGCAGCCGGCGAACTGCTCGCCCTCGGCGTGCCCGACCACCGGCCGGAGGCGCTGCCGGAGCTGTTCGGGGCGCTGCTCGACGACGAGGGGTCGCTGCTGCTCGGCGCGGAGGACGGGCTCTCCGCCGAGGCGTACGGGCGGCTGCGCGCCCACCGCTCCGCCTTCGCCGAGGACTGCCGGCGGCTGGCCGGCTCCGGCGTCGCGCCGACCGTCCAGCACGACGACCTGCACGACGGCAACGTCTTCGTCGCCGACGACGGGTACCGCTTCTTCGACTGGGGCGACGCCTCGGTGGCCCACCCGTTCGGCACGCTGCTGGTGACGCTGAACTCGGTCGCGGACGCGTTCGGGCTGCCCGAGGGCGACCCGGCGCTGGCGCGGCTGCGCGACGCCTACCTGGAGCCGTGGTCGGACGGGCACGACCGGGCCACGCTGCGCGAGGCGGCCCGCCTGGCCGTCCGCGTGACCCGGGTCAGCCGGGCGCTCTCCTGGCGCCGCGCCCTCCAGGGCGCCGACCCGACCCGCGCCGAGTACGCCGCCGCGGTGCCCGGCTGGTTGCAGGAACTGTTCGCCCCGGACCCGGTCTGAGCCGCCCCGGCGGCGCGTCCCGTCCCGTCTCCGGCCCCGCGTCCCGCCATCGGCCCGGCGGCGCCGCCCGCCCCGTCCCGCCGTGGCGGCGGAGCCGGACAGGCGGTGCGACGCGCACCCGTGGAACTTCCAAAATTATGGCGTGACCCACGTCACCCCAGGTCGCGCCTCGTTGGGCAGGGCATGGACGTCTTCTCCCGAACGTTCCTCCCGGCCGCCTCCGAGGCCGGGCTGGCGGTGCAGACCGTCACCCGGCACATGCCGGTCTTCCGACGCTGCGTCGGTTCCGGCGACGCCACCATCCTCGTCACCCGCTGCGCCCGGCCCGAACGCCCGATGGCCGGCGAATACCTCCTCCTGCTGACCCACCGGCGGCTGGTCGTCACCCAGCAGACCCGCGTGCTGCACCGGCTGCGCCTGCACCTCAACACGGACCTGCGGGAACTCAGCAACGTCACCTGGAGCCCCGACCCGCGCCTGCACTCGGTCGAGCTGGCCGCCACCGCCATCGACGGCATCCGCGAGCGGTTCCTCATCCGCACCCGCCACCCGAAGCAGGTGTGGCAGCTCGACGCGCTGCTCAACCACGCCTTCCGGACCCGGCTGCGTACGCCCCGGGAGCGGCTCGTCGCCACCATCGGCGAGGCGCCGCCCGTCGCGCGGCCCGCCACCTTCCGCCCCGCCGTGGTGCGCTGAGCGCCTTCTTACCGAACCCGAACATCCGCCGCCCCTGTGGCGCCGCCGCGTCGGCAATCATGGGCCGGTGACCGCCGACGCCCCGCCTCGCGGGCTCGTCCTCGTGGTGGAGGACGAGCCGGCCATCGCCGACCTGGTCCGGCTCTACCTGAGTCGGGACGGCTTCGGCGTACACCTCGAACGGGACGGGGCGGCCGGGCTGGCCGCCGCCCGCCGCCTGCGCCCGGTCGCCTGCGTCCTCGACATCGCGCTGCCCGCCCTGACCGGCACCGAGATCTGCCGTCGCCTGCGCGAGGCCGGCGACTGGACGCCGGTCATCTTCCTCACCGCCCGCGACGACGAGGTGGACCGCGTCGTCGGACTGGAGCTGGGGGCGGACGACTACGTCACCAAGCCGTTCAGCCCCCGCGAACTGGTCGCCCGGGTGCGGGCGGTGCTGCGGCGCACCGCCGGGGCGCCCGAGGGGACGGGCCTGCCCCGGGTCGTCGGCGCGGTGGCTCTCGACCCGACCCGCCGGACGGTGACCGTCGAGGGCACCCCGGTCCAGCTCACCTCCACCGAGTTCGACCTGCTGGCGTACCTGATGGCCCGGCCGGGCCGGGTCTTCACCCGGGAGGAACTGCTCGCCGGGGTGTGGGGGTACGCGGCGCACTCCGGCACCCGGACCGTCGACGTGCACGTCGCACAGGTCCGGTCGAAGCTGGGCGGAGCCGGCGTGATCCGCACCCACCGGGGCGTCGGGTACGCCGCCGATGGCTGAGCCGACCGTCGCGCCGCCGCCACCGCCGCGGCACCGTCCCGGCCGGACGCTGACCTCCCGCGCGGTGCTGGTCACCTGCGCGGTCGCCCTGGTCTCCGTGCTGGTCACGGCGATCGTCGCGGTGCCCCTGGCGGTACGCGGCGTGGAGCGGCGCGACCAGGAGGCGCTGGCCGCGCAGGCGCGGCTCGCGGCCGAGGTGCTGCGCCCCCGGCTGGAGACCGGCCGGACCGGCGACGAGGAGCGGCTCATCCGGCAGCTGGACGCCCAGGGCGTCGACGCGTACCTGATCCGGGGCGGGGTGGCCGAACGCCCCGGCCTGCCGCCGCGGGTGGTGCGGCGCGTCGCCGAGGGGCGCAACGTGTCGACCCGCCGGCCGCTCGACGGGCGGCGCACCCTCATCGAGGGACGTGCCCTGCCCGGCGGCAACGGGCTGGTGCTGACCCGGTCCCGGTCGACCGCGCCGTGGCGCCAGGTGGTGCCCAGCCTCTGGCTGCCGCTGCTGGCCGGGCTCGCCGCCGGGGGGGCCGCCGGGCTGCTGCTCGCCCGCAGGCTGGCCCGACCGATCCGGCGGGCCGCCGACGCCGCCGCCCGGCTGCGCGCCGGGGACCGGGCGGTACGCGTACCGGTGGAGCCGCCCGACGAGGTGGCCGACCTGGCGTACGCGCTGAACGGGCTGGCCGCCGCGCTGGCCACCAGCGAGGGCCGGCAACGGGAGTTCCTGCTCTCCATCTCGCACGAGCTGCGCACCCCGTTGACCGCGATCCGGGGCTACGCCGAGGCACTGGCCGACGGGGTGATCGGGCCGGCGGACGCGGCCGGTGCCGGTCGTACCGTGCTCGCCGAGGCGCAGCACCTGGACCGGCTGGTCAGCGACCTGCTGGCGTTGGCCCGGTTGGAGGCCGCCGACTTCCCGCTCGAACCGGTCCCGGTGGACCTCGCCCGGCTGGCCGCCGACGCGGGTCGGACCTGGGCCGACCGGTGCGCGGCGGTCGGGGTGCCGTTCCGCGTGGAGGTTCCGGACGCCGCCGTGCCGGCGTACACCGATCCGGGCCGGATCCGGCAGGTGGTGGACGGGCTGCTGGAGAACGCGCTGCGGGTCGTACCGCCGGCGGCGCCGGTCGTACTCGCGGTCCGGCCGGCCGGCGCGCAGCCGGCGGCGGGCGGCGTCGTCGAGGTCCGCGACGGCGGACCGGGCCTCACCGACGACGACCTGGCGGTGGCCTTCGAGCGCGGCGCCCTGCACCAGCGCTACCGGGGCGTGCGCAAGGTCGGCAGCGGGCTGGGGCTGGCGCTCGCCGCAGGCCTGGTCCGCCGCCTCGGCGGGGAGATCGCGGCCGGGCACGCGCCGGAGGGCGGTGCCGCGTTCACCGTCCGGCTGCCCCCGGATCCTTACCTGACCCGAACATCGGTCTGACCTGGCGCTCGCGGTACGGCGGGAGGCTGGTGTCCCACGGACGAGAGGGAGACTCATGGCACGTTGGTCAATCGCCACCACCACGCTGCTCGCGGCGGTCGCGCTCGGCGTCGGCGGATGCGGCCCCGCCGAGGTGGCCGGTCAGCCGGCCCGGGAGACCGCCGTCGAGGTCGTCGCCGCGCTCGGCGCTGAGGGCCAGGCGCTGGCCGCGATGGGCTTCGACGCCGGCGACCTGGACGTCGAACCGTTGGCCGCCCCCGCCTCGCCGCAGGCGTCGCCGGGCCCGGCCGGGGAACAGCGGCGCGAGCGCGCGGAGGAGCGGCGCGAGCGCCGGCAGGCCCGGGTGCAACTGCGGAGGAACACCCTGCACGGCGAGGCCGTGGTGCGTACGAAGGACGGCGGGACGAAGACGGTCGTCGTGCAGCGGGGCGAGGTGACCGCCGTCGACGGCGACTCGATGACCGTGAAGTCCGCCGACGGCTTCACGATGACCTGGACCTTCGGCGACGAACTGCGCGTCGTGGAGCGCCGTACGACGATCCGGTCCGCCGACGTGAAGGTCGGTACGACGGTCGGCGTGGCGGGTGCCAAGGCGGGCGACGGCGGGGTCGCCCGCCTGATCGTCGTGCCGGCCCGGCAGAAGTAGGTGGGGTGGCCCGTCGGCGACGGCGGGCCACCCCGGACGGCGCGAGCGGTGCCGCCCCGCGGAGGGCGACACCGCTCGACGGCGGTCGAACTCAGTAGACGCGGGAGCCGATGAAGTCGTCGTGCCCGTAGCCCACCGGGTTGGCGAAGTTGCGCGACTCGAAGGACCACTGCTGGCGGGTGCTGGTGGAGCAGGCGGCCAGGCGCAGCCGGGGGGTGCCCGAGGCCGGGCTGTCGAACGCCAGGCAGAGGTTGCCGTTGCCGGCCGTCCTGATCTGGTTGCCGGCGACCACGAACTTCTGGTTGGCCCCACCGTGGCAGTCGTAGATGTTCACCGCCGTGCCGGCGCTCAACGATCCGCCCGCGACGTCCAGGCAGCGGTCGTGGGAGAGCTCCGAGTGCAGCGACTGGCGGGTCGGGTCGTACCAGAAGCCCTGGTTGCGCCCGCCGTGGCAGCCGTACGACTGCTGGAGGGTGCCGTTGCGCGAGTCGTAGCCCCTGCCGTCGACGCAGGTGCCGGTGGCGGCGTTGCGCAGCTGCTTGAACTCGAAGAGCCCGTCGTAGAGCACGCCGTTGCCGGTGCTGGCCGGGTCCACGCAGGTGGCCCGCTGCCGCCCCGAGTCGACGAACTGGGTGATGCACTGGGCGAACATTCCGTGCCCGCGCTTGTTCGGGTGGAACGACTGCCGGGCCGCGTTCTCGTCCCAGACGCCGATCTCGATGAAGAGGCCGCGTACGGAGGTGCTGTCGGTGCACACCTCGTGGCCGTGGAAGAGCCGGCTGGCGTCCAGGTATCGGGTCCCCGTGTTGGCCGCCGCCGCCCGCAGCGCCGACTCGAACAGCGGCACCGCCTTGTTCCGGGCGAACGCGGCGTCGGCCAGGTAGAGCAGGCAGCCGCCGGAGTACCAGCCGGGGAAGTTCGGATTGTCCTCCACGTCCGGGCTGCCGGGGCTCGGGTACGACATGAGCACCAGCTCGTAGTCGGACTGTAGGTAGCCGGCGCCGGTCATGGTCCGCCGGATGTCGGCGAGCGCGTCCTCGACCGCCCGGCGGCTGCCGTCGGTGCGGACGGTCCACTGGTCGGTGTAGGTGGGGTAGCAGGGCCCCTGGAAGAAGACCCGGCGGACGGCGCAGTCGGTGGCGACCGGGCCGAACTGGATCGTGCCGTCGCCGTTGGCGCCGACCACCACCCAGATCAGCTTGATGTGGGTGTTGCGGGCCTTGATGGCGAGGTGGTCGCCCTGGTTCAGCTCGTTGTGCTGGGTCGGCCCGCCCCGGATGAGGTTCCACGGGGTCGCCCCGGAGCAGGCGATGTTGTACTTCTCGTCGGCGGTGAGCCCGGTGCGGAAGACCGCCTGGTCGTACGAGCGGTCGCACCAGTTGCCGGGCTGGTGGGTGCCGGGGACGTAGTTGCCGACCCCTTCGCCGGAGATCTCGCTGTCGCCCATGGTGATCAGCGCGGTGCGGCGCTGCTCGATGGGGCGGACGGCGGGCGCGCCGTAGAGCGCGGTGGCCTCGGCGGCGCGGATCGCCTCCAGGTTGGCGGCGAGTGGCTGGATGGCGGGACGGTCGGCCGCGGTGGCGGGGGAGGCCGTTCCGGCGAGCATCGGCAGGACGAGAGCGGCGGCGGCGACGACGGTGGACACCCGTCGTCGGGTCGCGCGTTCGCGCCTGGCAGGGGAACCAAGCATCGACGCACTCCTTTCGGCTCGATCGCGGGACGTCGATCGAGTTACCAGAAGGTAGCGTCGGCTTCGAGGTATGTGAATGCGTTTCGGAATCGTTGCGCGCAGGGTGCAGAACCTGGCGATAGGGGCAAACCGTGCGGCACGCGGATCGCCGGCGGGGCGGGCGCGGGCCCTTCCGGCGGGTCGGCGCCGTCAAGGGGCCGGCGCGGCGGACAGCCGGTCGGCGTCGAGGCGGCGGCTCAGCGCCCGGGCGGGAGGGCGTAGCCGACGTACCCCCGGAACTGCACGCGCCAGCCCGCCGGCACCAGCGCCGTGCAGGCCGGCCGGCTGCCCGTGCAGACGATGGCGTCGACCGTGGCCGGGTCGGCCGGCGGGCGCCCGGGCAGCACCGACTGGAGCGCCAGCAGCTGCGGTGGGCGGCCGTCCGCGTCGCGCAGCAGCAGCCACCAGGGGTACTCCCAGTTGTCGTTCTGCTGCACCAGGCCGATCCGGCGGGCGTCCGTCGCGCGTACCGCGTCGGCGGCCCAGCGGAACTCCTCCGCCCACTGGGGACGGCGCAGGAACCGGGTGTCCCATTCGGAGGTCGTGAAGACCGAGCCCGCCCCGACCAGCCGGCGCGGGAAGCCGTACGACACCGCCAGCACCCCGGCCAGCGCGCAGGTGGCCAGCACGCTCACCGCGAGCCCGGCCGCCACCGACCGCCGTCCCCCCGCGCCGGCGGCCCGGCGCCGGAACAGCGCGTCCAGCCAGAGGCCCGCCAGCGGTACGGCCAGCGTCAGCGCGTAGAGCAGCAGCCGGTTGCCCCACGGCTGCCACTTGATCATGGCGGTGTGCAGCAGCACGGCCGCCACCACGACCACCGCGTACGCGCGCAACGGCCCCGCCCGCGTCGGGCTGATCCGGCCGGGCCGGGCCAGCGCGTACGCCGCCCCGATCGCCGCCAGCGCCCCGGCCAGCGGGAAGGCCACCCGGTCCTCGTCGGGATACCAGGACGGCACCGGGAACCGCTCCCGCCCGAACGTGGTGGCCCGGTCCTGCGGGTCCACCCCGATCAGCTCCGCGCCGCCGACGATCGCCTCGGCGCCCGCCCGGCGCAGCGGCGCGAGCGGGGTGTCGAACGCCGTGTGCGCGATCCGCAGCGCGTTGACCACGAGCGACGGCGGGTCGTGCCGCTCCATCGGGATGGACTCGCGCAGCCGGGGCGGCCCGAGCGGATGCCCGAACTCGGCCGTCACCCGTGCCAGGAACGGCCCGACCACCATCACCGCGACCAGCAGGATCAGCGCCGACCCGGCGACCGTCCGGCGCACCTGCCGCGACCCCGAGCCGCCGGCACGGGCCGGGCCGACGGTGCCGGTGACCAGGTCGCGCGACCCCGCGCGGTCCAGCCCCGCGCGGTCCAGCCCCGCACGGTCCAGCCCCGCGCGGTCCGGTTCCGCAGGGTCCGGTTCCGCGCCGGTGCGGGCCAGCCGGAGCTGGGCCAGCCCCCAGAGCAGCAGCAGCGGCCCGACTGCGACCAGGCCGCTGGTCTTGGTCAGCGCGGTCAGCCCGGTGGCCGCCCCCAGCGCCAGCATCGCCCCGACCCCGGCGCGCCGACGCAGCCCGTCCAGCGCCACCGTCGCCGCGCAGGCCACCCAGGCGGCGCAGACCAGGTCCGTCTGGGTGCTGGTCGCCTGGAGCGCCACCATCGGGGTGGTGGCGAGCACGAACGCGGTGAGCAACTGGGCCCGCCGTCCCCCGCCGAGCTGCGCGGTGATCCGGGTGGCCCCCAGCAGTACGCCGACACCCGCCGCCCACTGCACCAGGTTGTGCAGCGCGTCCCCGCCGGTGAACAGGCGCAGGTGCAGCAGCAGGTACTCGGCGCCGGGCGGGATGGTCACCTGCCGGTGGATGGCGGTGGGCCAGAAGTCCAGGCCGCCCCGGGCGACCCAGTGCTCCACCTTGGGCAGGTGGTAGGTCTGCGAGTCGAAGTTGTTCGGCTCCGCCAGCAGGGCGATCAGCAGCTCGACCAGCAGCAGCCCGCCGACCGTGCCGGCGAGCAGCCGCTCGCCCCGACCCGCCGTACGCCAGGCGCGGGCCAACCGGGTCGACCAGCCGGCGGGGCGGGAGGCGACGCCGGGGTCGACGGCCGGCGGCGGCGGTGCGGGGGCGGGGGCGCCGGCGGTCGGGCTCGTCGTCGCGCCGACCAGCGCCGGCTCGGGCGCGGCGACGACCTCGACCGCGCGGTGCGCGGCGGCCCGGAGCCCGCCGTGCGCGGCGTCGCGGCGGCGTCGCCGGCCGGCGACGACGGCCGCGGCGGCGAGGAAGGTCAGCCAGGCGGCGGCGAACGCCGGCAGGGTGAGCAGCCGCAGCGCGCCCAGCAGCTCCACCGTGAGCACCGCGAACGTGCCGGTGACCAGAGCCGCCCGGACCAGCGCGAGGCGCCGCCGGGCGACCGTGGCGGGCGCGACCGGGCGCAGCGCCACGGCGAGCAGTCCGATCGCGGCGACAGGGGCCAGCGCGAGCGGGTAGCCGAGTGCCGACATGGCGGCAGTAAACACCATGAACCTGGGGCGGCCGCGCCCAATGCCCGCAGTGCTGAGCACCGCCCCGCAGGCTGCCAGGCTAGGCTAGGGCCGACATATCGTCGCCACCGTGGAGATTCCCGTGAAGCTCTCGATCCTCATGCCGGTCTACAACGAGGAGGAACGCATCGCGGATGCCCTCAAGCAGGCATTGGCGGTCGACTACCCGTGTGAGATCGAGCTTGTCGTGGTCGACGACGGCAGCCGGGACGGCACCGGTGAGATCCTCGGTCGGGCCGACGACGCGCGTCTGCGGATCATCACGCACCAGCGTAACGCCGGCAAGGGCGCGGCCATCAAGACGGCGGTCGACAACGCCGAGGGCGACTACATGGTCATTCTCGACGCCGACCTGGAGTACGACCCGCTGGACATCCCCAAGCTGCTCGACCCGGTGCTCGACGGGCGGGCCACGGTGGTCTACGGCAACCGCACCTTCGGCAGCCACAGCGCCTACAGCTTCTGGTACGTGATGGGCAACAAGGGCGTCACGATGGCGGCGAACGTCCTGTTCAACTCCTACATCGGCGACCTGGAGACCTGCTTCAAGCTGATGCCGGTCGCGCTCTACCGCTCGCTCGACGTCCGCTCGCGGGGCTTCGGCATGGAGGCCGAGGTCACCGGCAAGCTGCTGCGCCAGCGCATCCGCCCCTACGAGGTCCCGATCAGCTACCGGGCGCGGGGCCGCGAAGAGGGCAAGAAGATCACCTGGAAGGACGGCGTCGAGGCGCTCTGGATCCTCGGCCGCGAGCGCACCCGCCGCCGCCCCCTCGGCGCCCCGACCCGCTGACCTAGCGGCCGGCCGGCACCGGCGCCGCGTCCAGGAACCCGGCGACCGAGCGGCGCAGCCCGGCGGCGTCCAGCCCGTGCCAGCGGCTGTGGTCCTCGGCCGAGCCGTAGCGGCGCAACTCCTCGCGTCCCACGCCGAGCGCCAGCAGCCGGTGGGGCCGGTCGGCCAGGGCCGCCGACACCACCCGGGTCGACGTCCCGGCCAGGTAGGGCTCCACCAGGACCACCGCGTCGCCGGCCAGCGCCCGCAGCCCCGCCGTGTCGAACGGCCGCGGCCGGTGGGTGTAGGCCACCGTCACCCCCAGGTCGCCGACCGCCGCCAGCGCCGCGTCCAGCACCGGCCCGACCGCGACCAGCAGCGGCGCGCCCGGCCCCGCGTCCCGGAGCACCCGCAGCGCGCCGTCGCCACCGTACGGGCGGGTGTTGCGCAGCGTGGACAGTCGCAGGTACGCCGAGCCGTCGCCGGCCACCGCGTCCCGCAGCAGCGCCGGCACCTCGTCGGGGTGCCCGGGAACGTGCACGGTCCAGCCGTGCAGGGTGTCGATCAGCGAGACGTCGGCCGGGGACAGGTGGGTACGCCCCGACTCCGCCCGGTCGTACGACGCCCCGATGCTGACCAGCACCGCGCTGACGCCCTGGTGGTCGAGGTCGAGCTTGATCTGCTCGTACGCCCGCTCGATCAGGAACGGCGCGTAGCTGTGCGCGATCGGCCGCAGCCCGGTCAGGGCGAGCCCGCCGGTCACGCCCAGCAGCAGTTGCTCCCGGATTCCGACGTTGAGCACCCGGTCCGGGTGCCGGTACGCGGCCGGGGCGAACGCGTCGGCGGAGATGTCCGCCAGCACCAGCGCCGTACGCGGATCCTCCGCGAGCAGCGCGGTGGTCGTCTCGACGAATCGGTCCCGCACGGTCACTCCCCCTGGTCGACGACCGCGACGACGACGTGCGGCCGGTGGTTGTCGTGCCCGGTCAGGGCGGTGTGCAGGGCGTCGTGGTCGTGCCCGTCGACGGTGGCGGCGGTCCAGCCGTTGACGGTGAACCGGGCCGCGGCGCCGTCCGGCCAGCCGTGCGTGGCGGAGCCGTTGTCGACCACGATCGCGGTCAGGCTGCCCAGCCCGGTCGCCCCCGCGTACGCGATGGCCTCGTGGTTGGAGCCCTCGTCCAGCTCCGCGTCGCCGAGCAGCACGTGGACCCGGGGCGTGAGCAGGCCCTGGGCTCGCAGCCCGAGCGCGGTGCCCACGCCGAGCCCGAGCCCGTGGCCCAGCGAGCCCGAGCCGATCTCCACCCCGGGCACCAGCACCCGGTCGGGGTGGTCGCCGAGCCGGCTGTCGGGCCCGCCCTGGTCGTCGAGCCAGCCGGCGGGTACGAATCCCTTCGCGGCGAGCACGGCGTAGTAGCCGGCGACGGCGTGCCCCTTGGAGAGCAGGAACCGGTCCCGGCCGGGGTCGTCGACGGTCTCCGGTGTGACCCGCAGGATGCGGTCGTAGAGCACCCAGAGCACGTCGACGGTCGAGCGGACGTTCGCGCCGAACTCGCGACCGGCGCGGATCCGCTCGTACAGCGGCCCGACGGGTCCCGGCAACGGCGGGGCGCCCGGATGACGGGGTGGCGCGGACACGGGGTCGCGGGGCGGCGCGGCGGTCCGGGCCGGGCCCGCGCTGGCGGTGGTCGTGGTCATGCCGTTAGCCTGCAAGTTGAAGTCCACTTCAACTCAAGGCGAACGTGATGCACGAGTCTCTGACCATCGGCCAGCTCTCCATCCGCAGCGGTGTCGCGCCCTCGGCGTTGCGCTACTACGAGCGGCTCGGGCTGATCCGGGCGGAGCGGACGGGTGGCAACCAGCGCCGCTACGCCCGCACCGAGCTGCGCCGGGTGGCGTTCGTCCGGATCTCCCAGCAGGTCGGCATCTCGCTGGAGGAGATTCGGGAGGCGCTGGACTCCCTGCCCGCGTCGCGGGTCCCGACCGCGGAGGACTGGGCGCGGCTCTCCGCGACCTGGCGGGAGCGGCTGAACGAGAAGATCCGGCTCATGACGAAGCTCCGCGACGACCTCGACGGCTGCATCGGCTGCGGCTGCCTGTCCCTGCAACGCTGCACGCTCAACAACCCCGGCGACTCGCTCGGCGGCGAGGGCCCCGGCGCCCGCCTCGTGCTCCCCCGTACGACCGGGGACCCGACACCCTGAGCCTCAGCCGGTCGTCAGCAGCACCTTGCCGACGTGGTCGTTCGACTCGACCAGCCGGTGCGCCCGCGCCGCCTCGGTCATCGGCACCCGCCGGTCCACCACCGGCCGGACCGCGCCCGACTCGACCAGCGGCCACACCTCCTCGCGGACGCCGCGGACGATCTCGGCCTTCTCGTCCAGCGGCCGGGAACGCAGCGCGGTGGCCGTGATCGTGCCCCGCTTGGCCAGCAGCGCCCCGAGGTCCAGCTCACCCTTGCGGCCGCCCTGCATGCCGATCACCACCAGCCGGCCGCCCGTGGCCAGCGCCGCCACGTTCCGGGGCAGGTAGGCGGCGCCCATGATGTCGAGAATGACGTCCGCGCCCCGACCGCCGGTGACCCGCCGGACCTCCTCGACGAAGTCCTGCTCGCGGTAGTCGATCGTGTGCGCCGCGCCCAGTTCCCGCAGCCGCTCGTGCTTGGCGGCCCGCGCGGTGACCGCCACGGTGGCGCCGAGCGCGACCGCGAGCTGGATCGCGAAGGTGCCGATCCCGCTGCCGCCGCCGTGCAGCAGCAGCGTCTCGCCCTTGCCGAGCCCGGCCACCCGCACCACGTTCGACCAGACCGTGCAGGCGACCTCGGGCAGCGCCGCCGCGTCGACCAGGTCGACGCCGGCCGGCACCGGTAGGAGCTGCCCGGCCGGCACGGCCACCCGCTCCGCGTAGCCGCCGCCGGCCAGCAGCGCGCAGACCTCCCGGCCCACCTCCCAGCCGGCCACGTCGGGACCGATCGCGCTGATCACCCCGGAGCACTCCAGCCCGGGGTACGCGGGCGCGCCCGGCGGCGGCGGATAGTGCCCCTGCCGTTGCAGCAGGTCGGCCCGGTTCACCGCGCTGGCCAGCACGTTGACGATCACCTCGCCCGGCCTGGGCTCGGGATCGGGCACCTCGCTCCAGACCAGTGCGTCGGGTCCGCCGGGCTCCGGGATCGTCATCGCGCGCATGTTCCGTGTCTACCCCACCCGTCCGTCGGTCCACGCCCGGGCCAGGATTTCGTCCACCGTCCGCGCCGGGGTCAGCTCCGAGCTGTCCAGCCAGAGCCCGATCCGGGGCGTCTCCGCCCGGAACTCCGCGTCCAGGGCGGCGACCGGCCAGTCCCCGTACCCCTTCTTCTCCCGCGCCTCCTCGCGGGCGGCGACGGCCTCGGGGCTCGGCGCGAGCACCACGACCGCCAGCGGCCGGTGCCGGACGCGGTCGACCATCGCCGGCAGCTCCGCGCCGAGGATCACGTCCTGCAACACCACGGTGAAGCCGGCGGCGGCGTACCGGTCCGCCGCCGACGCGGCGAGGTCGTAGCGCAGCCGCAACTGCCGCCACGCCTCCGCCGACGGCTCGGCGGTCATCTCCTCCCGGCCGCTGACCACCATCCGTCGGAACACGTCGCCGCGCAGGTGCACCGCGCGGGGCAGGCGCCGGGCCAGCGCCTCGGCCACAGTGGACTTTCCGGCGGCCATGATCCCGCTGATCAGCACCACCGACGGGTTCTCCCACATGCCGCCGATCATTCCAGCGCGGGTGCGGTGCCCGCTCGCCCGCAGCGGGTCCGTGGCAGACTAGGCACGGTCGCGTACCTCACGGGCGCGGCGCGGGAGGGTTCGCCTAGTGGCCGATGGCGCTGGTCTTGAAAACCGGTAAGGCAGCGATGTCTTCGTGGGTTCGAATCCCACACCCTCCGCCGATGAACAGCAAAAACGCCCCCTGATCAGCGCGTTTGCCGACCAGGGGGCGTGTCTATGAATGGCGGGTCAGTCTCACTTCATCTCGTTTGTGACCGTCGTGTCTTACTGGTGCGTGTCGTTTACGTGTCGACGTCTCCTAGCGCAACCTCGGCCGTTCCTGGCTACTCGGTGCCCAACACTTCCCCGATCCGCTTGCGCGCGGCCCTATCCTGTCTGGGCTGGTAGCGCGACGCTATCATGTCTATTGATCATTCCCCCCTGCGGAAGCCTCTTGGGTCAACTTTGTGGGCGGTTGAATACGCCGCCTTGCGGCGAAGTCTACGAAGCTGACCTCGGGTAGTGTTTCTTCTTCCGCTCCTAAATAGAGCCGAACCGTCTCCTCGTACAGGTCGAGCGCGGCAGCTAGCTTCTCGATGGTTAGTCCTCGCTGGCGGGCAACGTCCAAGGCGCGCGTCAATAGCACAGGATGTTCGCCTGGGTACCCTTCAATCGGCTCGGGAGTCAAGATCCCGTTAGAGCGAAAGTCGGCTAGCCGTTGCCACGCACGGCGGTAGGGGGGGTCGCCAAGTAACCCAAGCTCGCGACTTCGATATAGCAATGCGTCGACTGATACGCCCCATGATTCTTGCAGTCGAATGTACGTCTTGAAATCGACCCTGCGGGGAAGATCTGAGCTGATGCTTGATGAAGGCATAAGAAACTCTGCGGCAAAGCTGTCTGCGGCCCTCTCATTTTCAACGTCTCCTGGGCGAGCCTCACCATGCATTACAAGGTGGCCTAGCTCGTGAGCCGCCGAGAATCTATGGCGATACACGTCGTTCTTGTCGCTGGTCAGAACGACAACGGGACGGGGGAGACGTGAACTGGAAAATGCCCTCACCCGCTCTGCCTCCGAAAAAGGGAGGACGCATACAACAATGCCCTTGGATTCAAGCAGTCTAACCATGTGGGGTACCGGGCCGGTTCCTATTGACCAGCGCCTGCGCAACTCGCGCGCAGCGGCTGCTGGTGACGGCGGAAGCTCGGGCACCACCTCTCCACCAGCCCATCCAGGGATATCAACAGCAGGAAGGCGCACGTGTCGTTCTAGCGCTTGACTCACTTCGGAGATGCGGCTTGCAAATGCTGCCGCCCGTTCGCGCTCGTATGCCCGCGTGGAACGCAGGCATTTGAAGTGAGCCATGGAGGCGTCGATGCTTGCTCTCGGGCGCCCAGGGGAGAAAGCGAAAAATCGTACTGGCACGTAAAGGGCCTCGGCCAGCCTCATCGCGAGGTCTGGCCGGGGCCTAATCGTTCCTGATTCGTATTGTCCTATAGCCGCCGGAGATACGCCCACAACTTCCGCAAGCGCGCGTTTGGTTAGGGCAGCAAGTTGCCGAGCCTGAGTGAGGCGTGAACCGTCAAATAGTTCGACGGTCGCAACGGCTTGCTCTAATCCTGGGTCAGGAGACTTCGGTAGATGGGTTACCTTCTTCAGTCGATCCGTTCGGCTTTGCATGGGGCTGTTCCTCTATAGGGCTGCCTGCCGCCAACCCGTCGACCTGGAGGGAGAGATCGATATCGGGTTCGGGGAGGGAATCAAATCGCGTAATGCTGTCAGCAATGTCCTGCCTGGTGATACTGAGATCACCTGCTAGCGCGGCTTCAATTGACAACTCCTCATCATCGTTCCAGTGGAGATGGCCATCGGAGTAAAGTTCGACGTCGCCGAGCACGACTCGCAGAAGGCCGGCCTGCGGATTCGACGCATACCCGACCATCAAAGCTCGGAGTTCACGTACTTCCTGGGTTTCCTCGACGAATGCTCGGAGAGCTACACCGATCGAGCTGTCATCGTTGGACGTGAAGTCAATCCAGGTCTGGGCGCGGTCACGGCTCGCCGTTCTGGCGGCAAACAAGTCTCGCTTGAACTCCGAGGCGTTGCGAATTGGGATTTCCCGGTGGTCCAAGTCCTTTGAGTTGCCGAAGCACCATGGATAGACCAAGACGCCGTTGACCACGGCGTAAGGGCGTCCGTGGAGCTTCAAGACCTGAGCGTCCGCGGTCCGCTTCAGGCTGTAGGCGAGGGCCTCAAGTCCGTAGTAGTAGCGAGCAGTTCCGTAGACCGCTGGCTTCTTGAACTTGCTTGCCGAGTACTCGCTTCCCGCTTCATCGTTGGCCACAGTCAGTCCAAGCGCTGCCCCCGCGCGCAGGCCTGCTGCGAACCGCCCGAATCGGGCATCAAGCCATGACGGTTTCAACCTAGCCCCCAGGTCACTTCAGCGCCCTACGCGCTCGGTGCATCATGGACTTTAGTTTTTCGCAGCGCAACCTTCGCTCTGCTTTCGGCGTGTCGCGCGGTCCTGTCGTCCGCCCGAGCACCCCCCGCCCGCGCCAACCGACGTGGCCTGTGTATGAGTTTTGGGAGGTCACCGCCGTCTCCGCCTTCATCAGGCTAGGCCGAGTGCGGGGGAGTGGCAGGGGTCACATGATACGAAAGGCGGGTGCTCCCGGATCTGACGACTGTCCCGGGCCTGAGGTGCCGGGGGGCGTAGGGCGCCGGCTGGTCGACCCGCATAGGTAGCCACCCCTCGGCAGTCGCGCGAGGGGTGGCTTGGTTCCCTGCGGGGATTGAGTGCGGCTACGTCCAGCGCCCGCCGTTGCGTACCGCCGTGGCTATGTCCAGTAGGTGGCTCAGCCGGTACCGCAACACTCTGGCTTGTCTCATCGACAGCGCGAGGTTCGCGGCGGCGCTGCTTTCCACGCCCGTCAGGCTCACCATCGGCTCGGCGGCCGGGTGCAGTGCTTGCACCAGGCCCACGTCGACGATGAACGCCTCCAGCCGGTTGGTGTCCAGGTGGTGGGTTCGGGAACGGTGGTGGCCTCGGCGTTGGCAGCCGTCCCGGTCGCACCAGCGCGGGCAGACGGTCGGGGTGGCTTCGGCAAGGGTGCCGGTCTGGTGCACGTGCACGTAGCCGCAGTGTCGGTCCAAGCCTGCCGCCCCGGCCGGGTGAGCATCGAGCCCGGCCCGAGCGCTCGCAGCCGTTGTGTAGTCGAGGTGCATCGCGCAGGTTTACGCGCAGGCATCGAGGGAGTCGCCTGTGTAGAGCTCGATGCGGACGGTTGCAGGCGCTCCACAGGCGGGCAGGGTGGGTAGGGTGCTCACGGGTCGCCTCCCTGGGGCGATCAAGGCCCTCGGTCGGCGGTGCAGTCGCTGGCCGAGGGCCGCTCTGTTGGGTGACCGTGACTGAACGTACAGGATCTAGACGTATAGAGACTAGACGTCTAGGGACTGAATATCCCCGCAGACGTACAGATCGTGTGCGTGCTTACGCTCTCGCCCATGACGAGCCCGCTGTCCAATGTGCCGCTCTACCGGCAGTTGGCGGATCTGCTCGCCGCCCAGATCGAAGAGGGCAAGCTGACTCCTGGACAGCCGTTGCCGAGTGAACTGCACCTCCAGCAGACCTACGGCGTAGCCAGGGGCACTGTGCGGATGGCCATGCGGGAGCTGCGCGACCGGGGTCTTGTCGTTACCGTGCACGCACGAGGGACGTTCGTGGCCGAGCGACCTGACGTAGCCCCTCAGTAGAGGTCTCGGCCTGCTTGCTCGGCTCGCCGCGTACGTGTGCAGGTGTCGGTCAGCAGCGGAGGTAGGTGCCGCACAGCGGTGGCGCGTCGACGCGACAGACCTTCCAGCCGCCGCCGATGCCCCCCTCCTCCGTGGTCTCGAAGCGCCACCGGTGCGTGGCGCCGGTGAAGGTGACGTCTCCCGAGGAGGCGACCTCCGTGAACCGGAGGTCCACCATCGCGGAGACCGCGCCGCCCGCGTCGGTCTGCCAGTTGGTGGCCTCGACCCGCACGCCGAAGGCGACCTGCGACTCGACCTGTTTGCGCAGGTCGCGAGCCTGCCGGAACAACTCGTCCCGGTTGTCGCCGCACAGGCACCGGTTGATGTCGGGATTGTCGTCCGGCTTGAAGACCGCCAGGAGGTACGCCTCAGCCGCCGCCGCGGGTGTCTTCTCGCCCCGCCCCGCCTCGATCGCCCTCGTCACCGCCTGCCTGATCGGCGCACCGATGCAGGCCACCGCGAAGGCGACGGCAGCGACGACCGCCGCCCGGCGACGCCATTGCCGAGCGGTCAGAGGCATCTCGATCACCGGGCGAGATTACGTGCCCGAGCGACGACGGGCGGTCAGCGGCTACGGTGTCGACGGCGAAATCGTGATCTTTCGGAGGTGTCCATGGCCGCGCTGGAGGAGTGGGGACCGGTCTTCCGCAGGATCGTCAACGACGGCGGCGACATCACGGACATCGCGCGCGTCATGAGGGCAGGCGCGGCTTCCGGGTCCCTCATCTGGGCCGGCTCGGCCCTGCGACGGGAGTTCGGCCTGACCGTCAGGGAAGTGGTGAACGTCATCGCCTGGGCCGAGGCACCGGGTGACGACCGGGACGAGGAAGGCCTGGCCTGGTTGCGATCCGAGGTGCGTACGCCGTTGAGGTAGGCGTCCGCTGGCCGGGGTGGACGGTCGGGACGCCGGGTTGCGCGGACGCCCGGCGCTTCCGGTTCGATCGCGGGCGCCGACGGGGTAAGAAGGGTGCGGAGAGACAACCGCTCACCGGAAGGACTGCCCCGATGACCCTGGAACGACCGATCGCCCCGGACCCGTACGAGCTGCTGCCGACCGTCCCGTCGTTCACCCTGACCAGCGACGACGTGCAGAACGGCGAGCCGATGGACGCCGCGTACGCCCACGGCAGCGTCGGCGGCGACAACGTCTCGCCGCAGCTCACCTGGTCCGGCTTCCCGGCCGAGACCAAGGGGTTCGTGGTGACGTGCTTCGACCCGGACGCGCCGACGGGCAGCGGGTTCTGGCACTGGGTTCTGGTCAACCTGCCGGCCGGCGTGACGCGGCTGCCGCGCGGCGCGGCCGGAGAGGATCTCGGCGGCGCCTTCACGGTCCGCAACGACTACGGCGAGCAGGGCTACGGCGGTGCCGCCCCGCCGGCCGGCGACCGGCCGCACCGCTACGTCTTCGCGGTGCACGCCCTGGACGTGGAGCGCCTCGACGTCACCCCCGACGCGACCCCCGCCTACGTCGGCTTCAACCTGGCCTTCCACACCCTGGCCCGGGCCGTGATCCGCCCGACCTTCCAGGTCAAGGACTGACCCGGGCCGGGCAGGGGACGGTCAGGAGGGTACGCGGGCCACGGCGAAGACGGACTGCCCGAACGGGGGCAGGAGGCGCTGCTCGGCCGCCTTGGTGACGGGGAGCACGAGGGTGTCGTAGACCTTGACCATCGGGCCCTCCTTCGGCATCAGCCGGAAGACCTTGGTCGCCATGAAGTAGCCGATCAGGCCGAGCGCGTTCGCGTAGTGGATCTTCTCCACCGTCAGGCCGGCGTCGGTCATCGCGGCGGCCAAGGTCTTCTTCGTGTAGCGGCGCACGTGGCCGGTGGCGATGTCCGCCGGGCTCATCGCGAACTGGAACGCCGGCACGATGATGATGACGTTGCCGCCGGGCCGGACCAGGTCGCGCATGCTGCGCAGCGCGCCCACGTGGTCCTCGATGTGCTCCAGCACGTTGTACGACACGGCGGCGCTGTAGTCGCCCCGGTCGGGGTGCGGCAGCAGCATCTGCCGGACCTCGATGTGGGGCTGGTCGGCCAGCCGCTCCTTGAGTGAGACGAGCCGGTCCGGGTCGGCCTCGGTGGCGGTGAACCGGGGCAGCCGCTCCGCCCACTCCAGCGCGTAGTCGCCGAGCCCGCTGCCGATCTCGATCGGGTTGTCACCGAGGTACGGCAGGGCCAACTCGACGAACCAGCGGCGGTGGTTGACCGCCGTCGCGAGGCCCTCCAGGACCTCGGACTGCACGCGCTGATCCCCAGTGATTTCTGCCATGCGTCGATTCCTCACGATATGAACTCGACCCGCGCCTGGACCGACAGAGTGAATCATCCGCGCTGGCGGGAGAAAAATCGGGGCACCGGTGGTGGCCGAAATGCGGTCGGGGGTTGGCACGTGATCGGCGGTCGGCGAACCCGGCACATGGTACGCCAGTACCCCGAAACATGTCACGGCGGCGCCATAGCCTGACTACTCTACGAATCGTCATGACTACTCCTGAATCGGGCCTCCCTGGCGGCGGGCCAGGGCCCGGGACGTCGGCGGACGGGCCCGACCGGGGCGTACGGGCCTGGAAGGGGTGGTGGATC
Source organism: Micromonospora sp. SD12 (assembly GCF_052068495.1). Lineage (NCBI taxonomy): Bacteria > Bacillati > Actinomycetota > Actinomycetes > Micromonosporales > Micromonosporaceae > Micromonospora > Micromonospora sp. SD12. The sequence continues at coordinate 746,338 of NZ_JBQHDF010000001.1, forward strand.
GACGCCGCCGCCGTGGCGAGCTTCGTGGTGCTGGGCTTCTGGGTGACCGCGCGGCTCTGGCTGCGCCCGTCGCACGGCATCCGGGACAACCGCACGGACCAGTCGCAGTTCGAGTGGATGATGGCGCACGGCGCTCGGGTGCTGACCGATTTTGTTGATCCATTCACCTCCGACCGGATGAACGTGCCGGAGAGCGTGAATCTCATGGCAAATACGTCCGTATTATCCGTATCTCTGCCAATGACGCCCGTCACGCTCCTGCTCGGTACCCGTGCGTCGTTTCTGCTCTTCCTGACGCTGGGCATGATCGCCACGGCCACGGCCTGGTACTTCCTGCTGTCCCGGGTGGTCGTCGGCAGCCGGGGGCCGGCCTGGCTCGGCGCCGCCTTCTGCGCGTACGCGCCCGCGATGGTCTCGCACGCCAACGCGCACCCCAACATCGTCTCGCAGTACGTGGTGCCCCTGATCGTCTGGCGCACCCTGCGGCTCGCCGAGCCGGGGCGCTGGCTGCGCAACGGGCTGCTGCTCGCGCTGGTCATCGTGTGGCAGGCCTTCCTCAACCTCGAAGTGCTGCTGATGACCGCCATCGGGCTGGGCGTGGTCGTCGGGGCGCTCGCCCTCGGTCGACCCGGGCTGCGCCGCCGGGCCCGGCCGTTCCTCGCGGGGCTGGGGGTGGCCGCCGCCGTGGCGCTGGTGGTGCTCGCGTACCCGCTGTACGTCCAGTTCTTCGGTCCGGGGGCCTACAACGGGCTGTCCCGGCTGATCCGGGGCTACTCGACGGACCTCGCGTCGTTCGTGGCGTACTCGCGGGAGTCCCTGGCCGGCGACGCCCGCAGCGCGCAGGGGCTGGCCAAGAACCCCACCGAGGAGAACGCCTTCTTCGGCTGGCCGCTGGTGGTGCTCGTCGTCGCCCTGTTCTGGTGGCTGCGCGACAACGTCGTGGTACGCGGCCTCGCCGTCCTCGCGCTCCTCTTCGGCCTGCTCTCCCTCGGGCGGGAGGTGCAGCTCAACGGCAGGGAAACCGGGATACCGGGCCCGTGGGCGGCGCTGGAGAACCTGCCCGTCCTGCACTCGGTGGTGCCGACCCGGTGGGCGCTGGCGATCACCCCGATCGTCGGGGTGCTGCTCGCGTACGGGGCGGAGCGCGTACGCGCCCTGGCCGACCGGCAGCCGCCAGCGCGCCCGCAGATCCGTTTCGCCACCGCCACGGTCCTGGCCATGGCCCTGCTGCCGATCCTGCCGACCCCGCTGCCCACCACCCGGCTGGAGCCCGTACCCGACTTCGTCACCTCGGGCGCCTGGCGGCCGTACGCGGAGGGTGGGCGGAGCATCGTGACCCTGCCACTGCCCGACACCCACTACGCCGATCCGCTGCGCTGGTCGGCGCGGACCGGGCTGGACATGCCCATCGCCCGCGGCTACTTCCTCGGCCCGGACACCCGCGCCGGCCGCGACCGGGTGGCCCTGTTCTCCGCGCCGCCCCGCCCCACCAGCGAGTTCTTCGGCGAGATACGGCGAACCGGCGCGGTGCCGCCGATCACCCCGCAGGCGCGGGTCGACGCGGTCGGTGACCTGCGGTACTGGCGGGCGGGCGCGGTCGTGCTCGGGCCGCACCGGCAGGCCGACGCGCTGCGCCGGGGCATGACCGAGCTGACCGGCGTCCATCCCACGTACACCGGAGGGGTCTGGCTCTGGGACGTGCGCCCGCTCACGGACTGACGCCGGCGGGATCGGGGCGTGGGGGGCGGCGGCGTGCCGGACGGCCGGTCGTCAGGCCTGGCGGACGCAGCAGCCCTGGCAGATCTTGGGCTTGGGGAGGGTGAACGCGAGGCAGCAGGTGCGCCGCTGCACGGTCGGCTCGCCGTTCGGGCCCGGGACCAGCTCCACCAGGTCGGCGAGGTCGAGCGCGCCGAGCAGCGTCTCGATCGTCTCGACCGACGAGCCGGGCAGGGCGTCGGCGGCCCGGAGGATGCCGTGGGCGATGCCCGAGGCCACCGACCCGAGCAGGGTGCGCGCGCCGATGCGGACCTCGGCCTGGATCGCGGCCACCATGGGGGCCAGGTGGGCGTCGAGCAGCGAGGCCCGCAGCGCCCGGAGGAGTTCCGCCTCGTCCGCGACGACGCGCACCTCGGGCAGCCCGGCGAGTGCCAGCGGGTCGCCCGGCAGGACCGCGATCGCGGTCGAGTGGCGTAGGCCCATGGTGAGCAGCGGCCGGTGGTCCTCGAAGTGGATCAGCACGTCGGCCGGGTCCAGCAGCGGAACCCGGCGGGCCGAGGCCCAGCCCAGCACCACGGGCAGCGCCGTCCAGTAGCTGTACGACTTCCAGGCCAGCGCGGCGCACGCGTGCGGGGTGCCGCCCCAGCGCGTGGCGGCCGAACGCAGGAAGTCGGGCAGGAGAGCGCCGCCGACCAGCGCGGTGGCCGGCTGCCAGCCGAACTCGTCGTGCACCAGCAGACCGGGCGCGAGACCAGGCACGTCGTCGGTGCCGAACATCGCGCGCATCGTGGCGGTCACCGGCGCCAACGGCGCGGCGGCCACGTCCCGCTCCGGCAGCACCGCTGTCACTGGACTCACCCGCCCCGTCGTCGCTGTCGCCGGGCGGTACGCCCGTCACTGACTAAGGCTAGCCTAACCACAGTCTGCGGGGTAAGGGAAGCCTCGCCTCTGTCGGATCGGGAGGGGCCGGTCACTCCGCCCGCCGGTCGGCGTACTACCCGGCCCCCGGGGCGGAAAACCCGGCCCAGTATCGGCAATCATCGCTTCCTGTCAATGTTCGTGTCGGCAAGGTGCCAGTTCCGTGTGCGCGTCGCCACAGAACGTGAAACTGATACTCCCGGCCACGAGGAAGCTGATGACCTCACCGCTCGATCGGGCTGCCGACTCCTTCGCCGCCGAGGTCGCCCGGCACCGCACAGGTCGGGGGCTGTCCAAGAAGCAGCTCGCCACCCTGATGCGCTTCGACCCGTCGTACGTCAGCCACGTCGAGGGGCGGCGGCACCGCCCCACCGAGGACTTCGCGCGCCGCGCCGAGGCCGTGCTGGAGGCCAGCGGCGCCATCTGGCAGCGCTTCAAGGAGTACGACGAACTGCGCCACGTCCGGGCCGAGCGGGCACACCGGGAACCACCCGTACCCGGGCAGTGGATGCCGCCCGGCACCGGTCTGATCGTCGAGCGGGAACTCGCCACCCTCACCCACCTGGACGACGCCTACCGCTGCGTCATCCGGCGCGAGCTCTACAACGCCGGCACCGAGCCCGTCACCCGCTACCTGGTGCGGGTCGCCGTCGACCGCTACCCCAACGACCCCGGGCGCTCCAACCTGCACCACCGGGAACACCCGCTGACCTTCGCCGAGCTGCGACTACAGGCGTACCGGGAGGACGGGGACGAGCGGGAGGCGATGCACTGGCGGGCCAAGCACGACCGGGACGCCTTCAAGGAACTGTGGCTGCTCTTCGAGAACACCGACCGGCGCTTCCCCCTCTACCCCGGCGACCGGGCCACCATCGAGTACGCCTACTGCGTCGGGCATGACAAGTGGGGCCCCTGGTTCCAGCGGGCCGTCCGGCTGCCCACCCGGCAGATGGCCGTACGCCTGGACTTTCCGGCGGCCCTCGACCCGCAGGTCTGGGGCGCGGAGACCTCGCTGTCGGCGGAGGAGGGCCCGCTGCGCACACCGGTCACCAAGCAGGAGGACGCCGACCGGGTGATCTTCGACTGGGCGACCGAGGACCCACCGCTCAACGCGCGTTACCGGTTGCAGTGGCGGTTCCGCAGCCGGCCGGAGGCCGAACCGGAGGAGGCCGGGCGGGTCCGGCCCAGCGAGCGGATGCGCGGCATCGGCATCGTGCAGCGCGGCGACGACCTGCTCCGCCAGCCGGCGCGCCCGTTCGACCTGCCCCGCGAGGAACAGGCGGCCCGGGAGGTGGCCGACCGCCTCGCGGCGACCCTGGTCCGCCTCGACGAGATGCACCCGTTCCGCAAGGGGGTGGGCATCGCCGCCCCGCAGCTCGGCCTCGGCCGGGCGGTGGCGGTCGTCCGGCCCCCCGACCGGTCGGCCGACCCGGTCGTGCTGCTCAACCCCCGCGTCGTCGACGCCTCCCCCGACAGCGACGAGCAGTACGAGGGCTGCCTCTCGTTCTTCGACCACCGCGGCCTGGTGCCCCGGCCGCTGCGGCTCGACGTGGAGCACGCCCAGTACGACGGCAGCCGGATCATCACCTCGTTCGAGTTCGGCATGGCCCGGCTCGTCGCCCACGAGATCGACCACCTGGAGGGGCGGCTCTACGTCGACCGGATGGCGCCGGGGGTGCCGCTGGTCCCGGTCGAGGAGTACCGCGAGACCGGCCGGCCCTGGCGCTACTGACTCCACGCACCAGCCGGGCGGCACGACCACGTCCGCGCGGGTGGGAAGGACGGCCGGGCGGACGTGGTCGTGCGGGGCGGTGCCGGTCCGCCCGTCTGGGGGACCGGGGCGCGTGCCCCAGGGGGCAGGGGCACGCGCCCCGGTTCGGGGGGAGGAACGCTTCTAGAGGTTGCCGAAGGTGTCGTAGCGGGTGTTCTCCGGCGGGACGCCGTCCTCAGCGAGGACCCGGAGGGTGGCCCGGACCATGCGGGCGGAACCGGAGACGTAACAGTCGTGCGCCGTCCACGGGCCGTACCGGCTGACCACCTCGGAGACGTCGCCCAGCTCGCCGTCGAAGTCGGGATCCTCGCTGCACGCCGGAGTGACCGACAGCCACGGGTGCGCGGCCACCAACTCCTGGAGCCCGGCCAGGCCGTACAGGTCCGCCGCCGTACGGGCGCCGTAGAAGACGTGCACCCAGCGGGTCCGGTTGTAGCCGGCCAGCTCCTCCACCAGCGCCTTGATCGGAGCCAGCCCGACGCCGCCCGCCACGCAGAGGATGTCCCGCTCCGAGGCGCGGTCCAGGGTCATCGACCCCATCGGCGCCGCCACCCGCAGCAGGTCGCCGGGCTTCACCCGGCGCACCAGCGCCCCCGACACCCAGCCGGCGCCCGCCGGCGTACGGACGTGGAACTCCAGCAGGTTGTCGTCGTTCGGGGCGTTCGCCACCGAGTAGGTGCGCCACACCCGGGGAAGGTGGCGGGGCACCTCCAGGCTCACGTACTGCCCGGCCTTCCACGCCAGCGGAAACTGCAACGCCCGGCAGGTCAGCACGGCCGTGTCCCTGCCGTACCGCTCGTGGGTCAGCACCTCCGCGTGCCAGAACGGCGGGTTGTCGTCGGCCGCCGCGCCGGCCAGCATCTTCTCCGTGATCGCCGCGTACGCGTCCCGCCACGCCTGGTCGTACTCCAGGTTCCAGCCGTCGCCGGCGACGCTGCGCAGCGCGTCGAGCAGCGCGACGCCCATGGTCTCGTAGTGCGCCGCGTCGACGTGGTACTTGCGGTGGTCCCGCCCCAGCGCGCGCAGGTACTCGTCGAAGCTCTCCGGGTCGCCGACCGTCTGGGCGGCCGTGACGATCGCCTCCAGGATCCGGTCGCCCTGCCCGGTCATCTCCACCGGGAAGAGCTTGCGCAGCTCCGGGTCGAGGAGGAAGAGCCGGGCGTAGAAGTGACCGCTCAGCCGCTCCCGGTGCTCCTCGACCAGGGTCCAGCTCTCCTTCAGCAGCCTTGCGAAGTCGTCCACGGGGCGCGCTCCTTCTCCTGACGGCGGATCGGGCACCCATAGAATGTCCACGGAGCGTGTCGACTGGTCGCACAGAATGTGCGATCGGCTCGTGAGGCTCGTTCGGGCGGTGCCGCCGCCCGGTGACGTCGGCGCGGTCGCCGGTCTCACCCCGAGGGACGTCGGGCAGAGTGGTGCGGTGACCGTTGAGCTGCAACGCCCGGCGACGCGCCGGATGCTCGGCACCGAGACGCTGCTCGTACTCGGCCTCTCGCTCGGCCAGTCCGCCGTCTACGCGACGGTGTCGATCATCGCGAAGCTGACCGCCGACGGGCCGCTGTCGAAGCAGACCGCCGCGCTCAACACCTCGGCGTCACCCCGGCCGTGGCTGGACCTGACCTACCAGCTGCTCGGGATCGTTTTCGCGCTGCTGCCGGTGCTGCTCGCCGTACACCTGCTGGCGCGGGACCCCGGCGATCCGGCGCGGACGCTCGGCCTGGACGCCCGACGGCCCGGTCAGGACCTGGCCCGCGGCGCCGGCCTGGCCGCGCTCATCGGCCTGCCCGGCCTGGCGCTGTTCTGGGCGGCGGCCCAGCTCGGCGTCAACGCGACGCTGGTGCCGGCCGCGCTGCCCGAGCTCTGGTGGACGGTGCCGGTGCTGATCCTCGCCGCCGTGCAGAACTCGGTGCTGGAGGAGGTGATCGTCGTCGGCTACCTGGTCACCCGCCTGCGCCAACTCCAGTGGCGGATCGGCGCGATCGTCGCGACGAGCGCGTTGCTGCGCGGCTCGTACCACCTCTACCAGGGCTTCGGCGCCTTCCTCGGCAACGTGGTGATGGGCGTCGTGTTCAGCCTCTTCTACCTGCGTACCCGCCGGGTCATGCCGCTCATCGTCGCGCACACGCTGCTCGACGTCGTCGCCTTCGTCGGCTACGCCATGCTGCCGAGGGAGTGGTTCGACTGGCTCTGACCCCCGCCAGCCCTCTCCCTCCCCTCCGCGTCCCCTCCGCGGCCCGCCGCCGGGTGCCGCCCCGGCCGATCTTGGTCGGAAAGCGCCCCTCCGGGGGCCGTTTCGTACCAAGATCTACCAGCGGCCCGCGTCCTTTCCGCCGTTCCGCCAAGCGCAGGCTCAGCGGGGCGCGGGTCGCCGGTAGGCGGTGATCGCGCGGGCGGCGAGCCGCTCGGCCGCCGCCGCGTCCCCGGCCGCCGCCACGAGCACCGCCGCGCCGGGCAGCAGCCGGGACGCCACCCGCAGCGCCAGCCAGCCGCCGGCCTGGGCGGCCAACGGCGCCGCCAGCCGCCACGCCGCCTCCGCCGCCCGGGGCCAGCCCGCCTCGTCGGGCGCGTCCGCCGCCCGGGCCGCCGCCAGCGCCGCCCGCGCGCTCTCCGCGTCCGGGTGCACGCGGGTCAGCACCAGCAGATCCACCGCCCGGTCCGGATGCGCCGGATCCCGGCCGTACGCCGCCGCGAGGTGCAGCACCAGGTTGGCCTGCGCCCACAGCACGGCCGCCAGTTCGGCCACCGGCGCGAAGAGCCCCGCCAGCGCGGCGGTCGCCCCGCCCGCCCCTGCCTGCCGGACGAACCGCCGGGTCGCGAGCCGCGCCAACCCGTCGGCACCCGCGTCGGGGTACGCCTCCCGGATCCGCTGCGCCCAGTCGCGGGCGCGCGGCCCGACCGCCTCGACGGCGGCCAGGGCCAGCAACTCCGGCGCGAACCCGGGATGCTCCAGCATCCGCGTGGCAGCCAGCCGGAGGACAGTTTCCGGCGTACGCCCCAGCGGTGTCTCCGCCGCCCCGGCGCCGGTGTGCCGCTCGACCACCTGCGGGTGCGCGGCGGTTGGGGCTTGGACCGGGGCCTCGGCAGCGACCGTCGCCGGGGTGAGCGTCGCCGGGGCGGCCTTCTTCGCGGGCGTCGCCTTCCGGGCGGGCTCGGCCCTCGCGGCGGGTGCGGCCCTCTTCGTGGGCGTGGCTTTCTTCGCGGGCGTCGCCTTCTTCGCGGGCGCGGCCTTCCGGGCGGCTGTGGTCTTCCGCGCGGGTGTGCCCTTCGTCGCCGCCGGGGGCACCGCGCCTTCCGCCGTCCCCGACTCTGCGTCCGCCGTCCTCAGCTCTGCGTCCGCCCTCCCCGGCCCTGCGGCAACCGTTGCCTCGGCTTGGTCTGTCGCGTCCTTTGCCGTCGTCGGTTGCGTCGGCGCGGCCTTCTTCGTGACCGCCCTCTTCCCGGGCACCTTGCGCGCGGGGGTGGCGTCACCGCCAGAGGTCTCCGCGCCGGAGGTGGACGGGTCCCCAGCGGTGGCGGATCCCGGCTGATCGCCGGCAGGGGCGGGCGCGCCGCCGTCGGTGTGCGCGATGTCACTTCCACGGGTCTCGTCCGCCTGGCCGGGCCGCTCCCGTGGCGCCCGTTCGGCCGCTCGGTCGGCCTGGCGGGGCAGCGGCGGATCGGCCGAGGGTGGCTGGAAGAGCACGGCGGGCGCCGGCTTCGCCCGCCGGGGGCGCTTCCCGGAATCCTCCTGCCCGACTGGCTCGGGCGGGGCGGGCGGCGGGCTGAAGGTCGCCTTCGGGGAGCGGCGGCGTGCTCCCTCAGCAGGCTCTCGGCGGGTCGGCTCGCGCGGCGGCTGCTCCTGCATATCGATGGAGCGTAGTCCTGATCACGTCCGCGCACAGCAGGGAAAGGCGAGGCCGGGGCGAGTCTCGGCCTCGTTCGGGACAGCCCGATGCAGGGGTGGAGGGGCGGACCGGGGAAGTCGCTTTGCTCCTGATGGGTGAGGCCCTGTATCCTCGGGCGCGGTGGTCTGCAGGGCCACCAGGGAGACTTCGCCTAGTCTGGTCTATGGCGCCGCACTGCTAATGCGGTTGGGGTCTTAAAGCCCCTCCCGGGTTCGAATCCCGGAGTCTCCGCGCGAAAGCCGGGTGTGTAGACTGGCCAAGCACCGAGCGCCCGTAGCTCAATGGATAGAGCATCTGACTACGGATCAGAAGGTTAGGGGTTCGAGTCCCTTCGGGCGCACTTCACGATCAAGGCCGTTACCAGCGAAAACGCCGGTAACGGCCTTGATTGCTTTGCTGGTCGGGACGGAGTTTGCCAGGTTTCGGGCGACCCGGACCGGCCCTGCGCGGCCTGCTCGCTCCGTTTCGGGATGGCGAGCGGCTGGCCGCGTGGGCCCGCCGGTGACAGGGTCAGGTCAGAGCGCCGGGGACAGGTGCAGGAGACGGTTGGGCGAGCCGGCCCCCGGGTTGATCACGACCGGGCTGGCGACGCTGAACAGGTAGCTGGCCACCTGGGCCGGTGTCCAGGTCGGGTTGTTGCTGAGCACCCGAGCGGCGACGCCGGCGACGAGCGGCGCGGCGTGTGAGGTGCCGCTGATCGTCTGGGTCGCGGTGATCGAGTTCCACCAGGCCGACGTGATGCGCTCGCCGGGAGCGAAGATGTCCAGGCAGGAGCCGAAGTTTGACCAGCTTGCCCGGTTGTCGTTCGTCGACGTCGCACCTACGGTCAGCGCGGTCGGCACCGACGCGGGTGAGACGGTGCAGGCGCTCACGTTCGAGTTGCCGGCCGGAACCGTTACCGTGATGCCGTCGGCGACCGCGTTCGTCACTGCGGTGTTGAGCGCGAGGGTGGGGCTGGTCAGCACGCCGATGTTTGCCACGGCCGGCTGCCCGGCGGGGTGGTTGCCGATCATCCAGTTGATCCCGTTGATCAACATCGACAGCGTGCTCGGCAGGGCGCAGTCGAACACCTTGACCGCGACCAGCACGACGTTCTTGGCCGCCCCGTAGGTCGTCCCGCCGACGGTGCCGGCGACGTGGGTGCCGTGCCCGCTGCAGTCGTTGGCCGGGAGCGCGCCGTCGACGGCGTCGTAGCCGTACACCGCCTGGCCGCCGAAGTCGACATGGCTGATCTGGATCCCGCTGTCCACGATGTACGCCCGGACGCCGGTCCCGACACTGGTGAAGTTGTAGGTACCACTGAGTCCCAGCGATGCGTCGATCCGATCGAGGTTCCACGGCGCGTTCGTCTGGGTGGTGGCCAAGCTGATCAAACGGTCCTGCTCCACGACCGCCACCGCCGGGTCGGCGGCCAGCCGGCGGGCCACCAGCTCGGAGGTCCGCACGGAGAAGCCGTTCAGCGCGTCGTGCCAGACCTGGTCCGGGCGGAAGCCGTACCGGTCGGCGAGGCGGGACACGCCAGCCTGCCGATCGCCGACCGTACCGTCGCTGTCCTTGAGGGTGACCACGTAGCTGCCGGGCACGGGGGTGGCGTTGCCGGTGCCGAGGATCTCGCCGGTCGTCCCGGACCGCGGTTCGGTGGCGGGTGCCGCAGTGACCGGTCCGGCAGCCACGGTGAGGAGCATGACCGTGGTGACGAGCGTGGCCATGGCGGCCGTTCCGGCTCGACGCTCGCGGGCGAAGATCGTGTGTCGGTGGAGTCTCATCTCCCAGCCTCCCTTTGTTCCGGCCATTCCGGCGGGCGGACGACACGCCGATTGAATGGTCCGAACGGTTTCGCCGGATCGTACCGCCGATATAGGCCCGGATTCCACCGCGGAATTCGAGAAGCCGATCGATGTACGTCTTTTTGGGCGCGAAGTGAGAAGAGTTCTCGCTCGATGTATCAGGGCTGCTTCCGGGGCCTCTACCGCGGCTCCTGTCGTCCGCGGGGCCGCAGGCGGCCTCGTCCTGGGCGCGGCCCCGGGCCTCGTCAAAGCCGTGGCTGGGTCAGAGTCCGATGGGCGTCGGAGGCCATGAACCCGGCGGTCTGGGCGAGCTGCGGCAGGGCGGCGGTGGGACGGCGACCGGCAGTGGCGCTATAGGACGCGCGGCGTGGGAGCCGGGCCACGGTGGTGAACTGGTCGCGGGCCGTGCCGCCCTGATGGTCGTCGAGCTGTCGCGCATGGGCGACGACCGGCCGAATGGGGGGCACCTCAGCAGTGCGTCTTGGGTCGACTGCTCTGCTACCGGGGGAGCCCTGTCCTATCTGGAGCAGTGACGCACCGCCGCCTGCCTGCTCAGCATGCCTCGATCACGTTGAAAATGGGCTCGCTGCAGAATCTTGTCAATCAGGAGCCGACTGCCAACGTGCCGCACCACGATCGGCAACGGAACGCATATCCCGCTACCACAACTGGGACAGCGCTTACGGCCGAGCCCGCTACTGGCCGCTCGAACGCAAGTGCACGGCGTTCATCGACATGGCGCCGGGATACGTCAATCCACTTGTCGTAATCCTGCTCGTCGCGGCGTCGTTGGCCGCACTGCTCGCTCTCGGTCGAGCAGCCCCGCGCAGAAATCTCCGCCGCTCGGGGCCGACGGTGGCCCGCAGGCTGAGAGCCGAGATCGCCGAAGGAGTGCACCACCTCTGGCGAACGCCGGTCCTGCGTACGCTGACCGCCGCGGGCTTCGGCCTCAACGTCGCCGCCGGCGGCGTGCTGGCTCTGCTCGTCGTCCACGCCGACCAGGCTCTCGGCCTGCGCCCGGAGGACCAGCGCCTGGGCCTGCTCTACGCCGCCGCCGCGGTCGGCTCGCTGATCGCCGCCGTCCTCCTGCCCCGAGCCAGCCGGTGGGCCGGCCAGGGAACGGTGTCCATCGCGGGGCTCACCATCTTCGTTGCGGCCCTCGTCGGTCTGGTCGGCACGTCGGCGTTCACCCTGGCGCTGGCCGGATGGGCGATCTGGGCCGTGGCGCGCCTGGGGGTGAACGCGAACGGCATCACCGTGCGCCAACTGCTCACCCCCGATGCGTTGCAGGGCCGCGTCAACACCACCGGGCGCATGCTGGCCTGGGGTGGCACTCCGTTCGGCGCCCTGATCGGCGGGCTGGCCGCAGACACCTACGGGGTCCGGGTCGCGTACCTGATGCTGGCTGTGCCCGTCGTGCTCAGCCTCGCCCTGGTCGTCGCCTCACCGGTGCGTGGCCTGCGCATCGCGGTCGACTAGCTCGGTACGACGTGTTCAGTCGGGCAGAAGCGGGCGCATGAACGTCCTCTCGTACCGCAGGACGCAACCTGACTCGTCGCGGATCCGGTCCGCGGCCACGAAATCCGGATCCTCACCGAACCGTGCGCGGTACCGCTCGTAGGCGGCCAGGCTCTCGAAACTGAACAGGGCCTCCGCCCGGTCGCTGGCACCCTCGGCCGGCAGGAAGTAGCCGTGGTGGACGCCCCCGTGGCGGGCCACCAGTCGCATCCACTCGCGGGCGAAGCGCTCGAACGCCGCGAGCTTGGCCGGGTCGATGGTGTAGTGCACCACGCAGGTGATCATGTGGTCGAGCATAGGTCGACCGGAGCGCTCAAGATCATTCCCGGCGCCGGCCGGACCGATCGGTACGTGCGCCCGTCCGACTGATGGTCCCGGCGGCCGAGGGCGTTCCACCGGCGCTGGCGCGCGGTGCCTATCCTCGCGTCCATGGGAGCTGTCAAGCCGTGGCACTTGTTCGTCCTGACGATCTGCTGCCTCCTGCCGGTCGTGGCGGCGGTCGTCGGCGGCTTCCTGGCGACCCGTCGCTCGCGCAATCGGCGCTGAACCGCCCGACGCGAAGGGGAGACGGCCTCATTCCCCTTCGGCGACGGCGCAGACGCAGAACTCGTTGCCCTCGGGATCGGTGAGTACGACGTAGTCGTCGCTGGGGTCGTGGTCGTGCCGCACGCTGGCCGTGGACCGAGACGTGGTCAGTGCGCTCCTCGCGCAGGCTGCGACCCCAACGCTCCACAAAACTTGACGTCAGGTTGAGCAGCGGGGTTCAGGGAATGAGTCCGTGGCGGCGGGCGGTGGTGACGGCGGCGGTCCGGTGGGCGGCGCCGAGTTTGCGGTAGATGGCGCGGGTCTGGGTTTTGATGGTGTTGAGGCTGACGTGCCGGTGCGCAGCGATCTGCCGCAGAGTCATCGGTGCGGGCAGCAGCCGTAGCAGAGCGTGTTCTTGGGTGGTGAGTGTGGCGGGTTGTCGGGTGACTTGCTGGGCTGGGCGGGGGTACCGGTCGAGTCGGTCGAGGAGTTCGAGCAGCGGGCTGTGCGGGTCGGGGAGTTCGTCGATCAGAGCGCGGGCCTCGGTGATGCAGGCGGCGGCGCCGACGTGCTCGCCGGTGTTCAGGTATAGCTCGGCCAGTTGGGTCAGACCGCAGAGAGTGGGCCAAGGGCTCATCCCGGGAGTGCGCCGACGTAGTGCGAGGGTCAGCTCGAGCAGGGTTTGCGCTCGTTCGTGCTCGCCCTGATGAATGGCGACGGCGGCTTGAGCGATGTAGGCCATGTTGGCCTGTGGCACCTGTTGCAGGCCGAAGTGTTCGGCCAACTCTTCTGCGGCGGCAGCGGTGGCTGCGGCCTGTTCGTGCTGGCCCAGATGGTGTTGCGCGAGCGCGAGCACGCCCGTGGCAAGGGTACGCACCATGGGGGTAGCGGCGTGGCTGGCCATCGCGTGGCGGAGGGGGTCGAGGGCTGCGTGCGATTTGTCGCCGAGGTAGTGAGCGCAGCCGAGGGCGGTGCGGGCCATGGCGTACCAAGGGCTGGTGGGGTCGGTTTCCTGTTCGACGGCGGTGAGCGCGGCCTCGGTCATCGGTTTGAGTCCGTCGAAACCGAAGACGGCCCGGACCAGGGCAGCGGCGGAGGTGACCGATGCCGTGCCGTCCGGTAGCGGTCCTGGGTGGCCGAGGTGTTCAGCGATGCGTAGCCAGTGTTCGACGGCCGGGCGGTCGCCGCTGACGGCGGCGATCCAGGCGGCTGCGATGGCCGCTGGCGCGCTGGCGCCGACCGTGTCGGGGCCGAGGCGGTCAAGCCACGCGCGTACGGTCACCCGTCGTCCGGTGTTGATCGCCGCCATGTAGGCGGAGGCGATTGATGTGATGGCGGTGGCGGTGTCGCCGGCGGCCAGGCTGTGCTCGATCGCGTCTTCGGTGCGGCCTTGCGCGCGCAGCCAGGCGGCGGCACGGCGGTGCAGGCGTGCGAGCATGTGCGGTTCGTCGCGATGCAGCCTCTGCCGTAGGGCGTGCTGGATCAGGTGGTGGTGGCGGAACCATTCACCGGTGGTGTCCAGCGGAACCAGCAGCAGTCCGTTTGGGTGGCGCGAGTCGAGAACGGGCAGGTCATCGCCGGCCACCGCCTGGGCCAGGGCGTTGGTGAGCCGCTCCAGGACCGCAGTACGGGCCAGGGCCACGGCCTGCTGGCAGCTGAGGCCGTCGAGGATCTCCTCGGCGATGTAGTCGTCGAGATGGCCGTGGCTCGCGGTCAGATGGGCGAGCACCGCCGCCGCGTCGGCGTGGTGCCGCATCGCGCGGGCGGCCAGGTGCACCGCGACGGGCCAGCCCTCGCTGGCCTCGATCAGGGCCTGCGCGGTGTCGTCGCGTAGGTCGACTCCGGCGGTGACGGTGGTGGCCAGCCAGGCGGCATCACCAGAGTCGAAGCGCAACTCGGTGGGACCGATCTCCAGCAGGCGCCCGCTGGCTCGAAGCCGGGCCAAGCGCAGTGGTGGGGTGCGGCGGGAGGCGACCAGCAGTTGGCAGTTGGGCGGTTGTACCGCGACGAACGCGGCGAGCTGGCGGTGACATGCCGGTTCGGTGAGCAGATGGCAATCGTCGATGGCCAGGGTCACCCCGGTCGTAGCGGCCTGCGGGGCGAGCGCCGCGCACACTGCGGGCAGCACTGCGGTGTCGATGTCCGGGTTTGTCTGGCGCAGCAGCCGGGCCACTGTCGTCCACTGCGGTCCTGGCACCGCTGCGCTCAGCGCAGCGAGGATGCCCGACCACAACAGCACGGGGTCGTTGTCGCGCGCGTCGACGGCGAGCACCGCCAGCGCCCGGCGGCGGCCCGGGTGGGCGTGCCACAGTGCCAGCAGTGTGGATTTGCCGTACCCGGCGGGGGCGATCAACGTCACCAGCCGTGCCGCAGCGGCATCGTTGAGCGCGGCAAGCAGTTCGGGACGGCCTGCCCATTCGGGCTGCACGGCGGGAATATGGATCTTAGGCGCGATCAGCGCCTCCACCACACCGGAGGGTCGGCGTGCCGGCCGCGGGTCAGGCCAGCCCGGCCCCATGTTGGTGGGAAGTCTCTCGGGCACCGGCTGACACACCCCCCGCCTCCGGCGCACCATCGGTGCCCAATGCGTCACGCGTAGTGTCGGCGAGGGGAAGGCATCAGTCAATCAAGAGGTCGAGTCTCCGTAGGCGTAACGGATGCCACCGCCTGCCCCGATGCCGACGTTGTCGCCTTGCCGACAGCCCATTCGGCACCCTCCTCGCGCGGCACCTGTCCCGAGGAGGCGGTACGCCCTCAACCGCGCGGGCATCATCCGGCTTTCACCCCTCGGGCCTCCGAGGCGGGGTGATGCGCCATCACCCCTTCGAATGCGATACCTGTGGGCGGCGTCCGGCACCCGCCGCCCGTCACGGATAGAAATCCGATCCGTGCTGGCGTTCACGATGGTCTCATCGCCGCTCATTTCCAACTTCAACATCAACTTGTGGCGGATCGGCTTTCGCATCCTCGACCTGTTCAATTATCGGCTCGCAAAACCCTGACAGTCCGATTCGGACTTCCGTTGATCCCCCGCGTGGAAAGGCTCGCCCATGCCCGCAGCTCAGAACGGTCAGAAGCCCGCACCGCCGGCAACCGGTCCTCTCGACGGCGCAACACCGGCAGACCTCCTGCCCGCCAGCGGTGATCATCCGATCGAGATCGTCCGCTACCAGTCAGTGGTGCTGACCGACATCCCGGGCGCGAAACCGACCCGGAAACTGACCGGGGCCATCGATCTCGGCGAGGAGAACTTGCCGTTCTACGACCGCCCGGCCGAGGGCATGATCGTCACTACTGAGCAGAGTTGGGCGGTGAAGGGCGTCACGCTGGGTCGGCTGCTGCACAGCCTCGCCCTGGCACCCGGGGAGAGCACCAGAGTCGCCGTCGTCGACTGGGAACGGCGCACCCGCGGCACGGGCACCGAGGCGACCAGTGAGAAGGACCAGCTCACCAGCCGCACCGACCAGGACCGCTCGATCTCCGAGGTGGCCAACACGATCGCCCAGGAGCAGCAGCACGGCACCTCCTCGATGCAACAGGCGTCGACGTCCTCGAGCAAGGGTGGTGGCGGAGGAGTGGCGCTGTTCGGCCTGAACCTCGGCGGCACCTGGAGCAACTCCTCCAACAGTGGCTTCGCGACGAACGTCGTCCGCTCCACCGGCATCCGCTCGGTCGCCTCGGACGCGGCACAGCAGATCAGCGCGCGTACCCAGCAGGTGGCGACGGCGGCTCGCAGCCGGCACATGACGGTGGTCCGGGAGACCTCGCAGTCGGAGAAGGAGCAGGTCACGACCCGGGTGGTGACCAACTACAACCACATGCACGCACTGTCGGTCCAGTACTACGAGGTCGTGCAGGTCTACGAGGTGACGACGAAGCCGGTGACCGCCGAGCGGTGCCTGTTCATCCCGTTGCAGGAGCTCTCCTTCACGCACAACAACCTGCAGCGGTACAAGGAGGTGCTGGCCAGCGTGGCGCCGAAGGAGTGGGCCACCCGGATCCGCGATGCCAATCCCCTCGAGTCGACCGTACGCAAGCTGGAGGGTTGCACCGCGACGGAGGCACCGGCCAATCAGTTGTTCGAAGGGATCGACCTGCTCGACCTCGCGGCGTCGACGATGGGCGTCTACGGTGTACGGAAGCTCGACGGAGCTCCGGTGCGCTTCGATGCCGTCGCGCGGCAGTGGAATCCACTGCCCAACACCGGCCTGCCCGCCAGTGGCCTCAAGCGGATCGCGCCGGGCAAGGACAAGGTCTGGGGAGTCCGGCCCGACAACCGGCTCATGGTCTTCGACGGCACGACGTGGCACCCCGATCTGCACGGCGCGGCCGGCCTGGGCGTCGCCAGTGGCAGCGATGGCACCACCTTCCTCTGGAATGCCTCGGAGATCTACCAGCAGGTCGGGATCAACTGGCAGAAGTCAGTCGTCGCCGTCGACGATCTCGCCGTGGTCAACAACGAGCGAGTCTGGTACTGCAAGGACGGCAAGACCTTCGAGCGGACGGGCACGACCTGGACCGAGCGTCCGGCGCCCGTTCCGGGCATCGTGAGCTTGACCGCGGCGCCGGACGGTGTCATCTGGGGCGTCACCGGAGACAAGAAGATCATGATGATCGAGCCCGGCTCGTCGGCATGGACCCCCGGCAGAATCGGGACCACGCCCATGACCGCAGCTTATCCAGCCAAGATCGTCTCGGCCGGTGGTGGTGAGTTCTGGCTGATGAACGACAAGGGCGTGCTCTACCGGCTGCTGACCGCGCCGCGTGAGGCGCTCACCGCGTTCGACGACCCGCCGCCGCCGGAGTCGGGATGGCCCACCAAGATCGACGTGTGGTGGGACAACGCCGGCATCCGCAGCGTTCGGCTCGTCATCCCCGGCCACACGTACCGCTGCGGCGACACCGGAGGATCGGGCGTGCTGCAACATGGGTCCTACGACTTCAAGCCCGGTGAGAAGCTGCTCTCCGTCGACTACTGGAGTGGCACGGCCGCCCGGGGCAGCCTTGCCGGGCTGCGCCTGACGTTGCAGACCGGGATGGTCAGCTTCGGCCCCGCCGCCGGACCGACCACGCCGGACCTGACCGAGGACGCCGGCGGCGCGGCGATCTGCGGGCTGCTCGGCTCCACCGTCCGCACCGGCAGCCGGACCTACATCGCCGCGCTCGGCTTTCATCTGCGCGGCGGGAAGGTGCCGCAGGCCGTCCTGGACCACCTCAACGACAACCGTCGCTACTACAGCCAGGCCGTCTGGGCGAACGCTGACGAGCTGACGCTGAGCCGCATCCTCGCCAACTACTCCTACCTGCCGCCGGGCGGCAAGGGTGACGCGGTCCCGCTCGGCATGCTGCTCGACCCGAAACCGGTCGCGGCCACCGGCAACTATCTCGGCTTCCGCTGGAACTTCAGCAGCGAGCAGGATCGGCAGGACTGGCTCAAGGCGCGTTCGGCGGACAGCACGATGCTGGGTAAGTCGGTCACCGCCAAGGTCGGCATCGCCACCAACGGCGTCTTCGCCGAAGCCGTCCTGGGCCGCGCCAACGCTGCTGAGAAGATCGACCTGACCCGCTTCTGGAACTGGAAGGACTCGCCGATCCCGATTCTGCCCACGGACATCGCGGCGGTCAGCACCGGCAGCCGCAACCAGGAGGTGGACGTCAAGGTCGCCCAACTCGGCGCGAGTGAGGCCAAGTTCCAGACGGTCGCCGCCCTGCCCGACCCGGCCGCCACGCAGGCGGCGATGCAGGCCCTGTCCACCGCCAACCTGTTCAAGGACATCGCTGGCGCGGCTGAGATGAGTCAGATGCTCAGCAAGGGCATCGAGGCCGCAGCGAGCAATGACAAGGATGCCGGCGCTCGTGCCAACGAGGCCATGAAGACCGCCGCCGAACACCAGCAGAAGATGGCCGCCATCGCTGTCGAAGCGGCGTCCAAGCTGGTCCCGGCCGGAAAGGCCGCGAGCAGCCTCAGCGCCCTCGGCGGAATGATGAACCAGGCCAGCAACGGCAACGGCGCAAACATCTCGGACGATTCCGAGGAAGAGGAGAAGTAGCGGAACCGCGGTGGCGGTATCCAGCGTGCGCTGGTTACCGCCACCGCGGCACCCGAGCAGGTATCCGCGCGGCGACCCGGCGCTCGCGCAACCGGCGCTGAACCGCCCGACGCGAAGGGGAGACGGCCTCATTCCCCTTCGGCGACGGCGCAGACGCAGAACTCGTTGCCCTCGGGATCGGTGAGTACGACGTAGTCGTCGCTGGGGTCGTGGTCGTGCCGCACGTAGCTGGCCCCCAGCGCGAGCAGGCGTTGCACCTCGCCTGCCTGGTCGTCGGTGTAGAGGTCGAAGTGCATCTGGTCGCGGGCGCCGACCGGGCTCTCCGCGACCTGGAGCGAGACGTTGACCCGACGCCCCCGCAGCACCCGGAAGCGTCCCTCGTCGACGACCGGGCCGGGCGCCAGGTGCAGCGCGGCGGCCCAGAACTCCGTCATCACGTCGAGATCCGCACAGTTGATCACGACGCTGCCGAGACGTATCCCCATGGACGAAGTATTGGTGAGCCGACCGCGCCCCGCACTCCGGGCGATGCCCACGGCGGACCCGTCCGGGCGGACCTGCACCGAGCGGGTCGTCGTCGCGCTCGCCGGGGAGGAGCTGGAGCGCGCCGACCGGAGCCGGTGACCACCGCCCGGCGTCCGGACGGCGGACCGTCAGGCCGGCACCGGCTGGTCGAACTGGGTCCGGTACAACTCGGCGTACCGGCCGCCCCGGGCCAGCAGGTCGGGGTGTCGGCCGCGTTCCACGATCCGGCCCTGTTCGAGCACCAGGATCTGGTCGGCGGAACGGATCGTGGAGAGCCGGTGCGCGATGACCACGCTGGTCCGGCCCGTCAACGCCTCGCCCAGCGCCGCCTGCACCGCCGCCTCGGACGTCGAGTCGAGGTGCGCGGTGGCCTCGTCGAGGATCACCACGCGCGGGCGGGACAGCAGCAGCCGGGCGATGGTGAGTCGCTGTCGTTCGCCGCCGGAGAGGCGGTATCCGCGCTCGCCCACGACCGTCTCGAGGCCGTCCGGCAGCGAGCGGATCAGGTCGGCCAACCTGGCCCGGCGCAGCACGTCCCACAGGTCGTCCTCGCCCGCGTCCGGCCGGGCGTAGAGCAGGTTGGCGCGGATCGTGTCGTGCAGCAGGTGACCGTCCTGGGTGACCACCCCGAGGGCGTCCCGGATCGAGTCGCCGGTCAGGTCGCGGACGTCGCGCCCGGAGAGGCGTACGGCGCCGGCCTCCACGTCGTACAGGCGGGGCAGCAGTTGCGCGATGGTGGACTTGCCGGCGCCCGACGAGCCGACCAGGGCGACCATCTGCCCGGGCTCGGCGCGGAACGAGATCCCGTGCAGCACCTCCTCGCCGCCGCGGGCGTCGAGCTTCGCGACGTCCTCCAGCGAGGCCAGGGAGACCTTCTCCGCCGACGGGTACCCGAAGCGGACGTCGTCGAACTCGACCGCCACCGGCCCGTCGGGCAGCGGCCGGGCGTCCGGCCTGTCCTCGATCATCGGCTTGAGGTCCAGGATCTCGAAGACCCGCTCGAAGCTGACCAGCGCACTCATGATCTCCACCCGCGCGCTGGCGAGCGAGGTCAGCGGCGCGTACAGGCGCGACAGCAGCAGGGCGAGCGCGACGACCGCGCCGGCGTCGAGCTGCCCGCGGATGGCGTAGACGCCGCCCAGGCCGTACACCAGAGCCAGCGCGAGGGAACCGACCACCGTGAGGGCCGTGATGAAGACGGTCTGCAACATGGCGGTACGCACGCCGATGTCGCGGACGCGCCGGGCGCGGACGGCGAACACGGCGGACTCCTCCGCCGGTCGCCCGTAGAGCTTGACCAGCGTGGCGCCGGGCGCGGAGAACTTCTCGGTCATCCGGGTGCTCATCGCCGCGTTGAGGTCGGCCGCCTCCCGTTCGAGCCGGGCCAGCCTGCGGCCCATCCTCCGGGCGGGCAGCACGAAGATGGGCAGCAGCAGCAGCGCCAGCAGGGTGATCTGCCAGGAGAAGGTCAGCATCACCGCGAGCGTGAGGACCAGCGTCACGGCGTTGCCGACCACACCCGAGAGCGTGTCGCTGAACGCCTGCTGCGCCCCGATCACGTCGTTGTTGAGCCGCGAGACCAGGGCGCCGGTGCGGGTCCGGGTGAAGAACGCGACCGGCATCCGCTGCACGTGGTCGAAGACGGCGGTCCGCAGGTCGACGATGAGGCCCTCACCGATCCGCGCCGACTGGTAGCGGTTGAGCAGCCCCAGCCCGGCCTCGGCGAGGGCGATGACGGCGATCGCCACGGCCAGCCGCACCACCGTCGACGTGTCGGTGCCGGTGACGATCGCGTCGACCACCCGCCCGGCCAGCACCGGAGCGGCCACGGTCAGTACCGCGGCCACGACGCTGCCCGCCAGGAACCACCCGAGCAGGCGGCGGTGCGGGCGGGCGAAGCCGCCGATCCGCTTGAGGGTCGCCTTCGAGAAGGGCCGCTGCTCGCGCTGATGCATCGCGTGGTGCAGGGACATCCACGCGGTGACTTCCATGCTCATGCCGCGAACCTAGAACCTGGAGCGAGGTTGAGGTCAAGCCGTTTTCCCGTGCGGGCACCGTGGCGGGGGACGGTGGGCACCTTCCGGCATTCCGCGGACCGCCGGGCTGCCCGCTCGCGGACAGGGCCGCCCGGCGATACCCTCCGTGCTGTAACCGTCACCCCGTCGTCGTCAGAGAGGAACCCGTCGTGAACCGTGAGCCGGTCGCGGAACCGTCCTTCGCCAGCGAAGGCGCCGAGCCGATGCCCTGGTCGCGGGCGCACGAGCGGCTGACGGAGGCGGGAGAGTTCTTCCTGTCCACCGTCCGTCCGGACGGCCGGCCGCACGCCGTGCCGTTGCTGGCCCTGTGGCTCGACGACGGCATGTACTTCTGCTCCAGCGGGTCCGCCCACAAGGTCGACAACCTGGCTGCCAACCCGCACTGCGTCCTGACCGTCGGCAGCCCCGAGCTGGACCTGTCGATCGAGGGCACGGCATCGCGGATCAGCGACCCGGCGACGCTGCGGCGCGTCGCCGAGGCCTACGGGAAGAAGTACGGCTGGGAGGTGACCCCGGTCGACGGCGGGATCGACGGCGACGGGATCGGGCCGTCGCCGTACGTCGTCTTCCGGGTGACCCCGGCCAAGGTGGTCGGCATGGACAAGGGATCCGGCTTCAGCGCCACCCGGTGGCGGTTCGCCTGACGAGACAGGCCGGGCGCGTCGGCCGGGCAGCCTGGCTGAGCGGCGGTGGCCAGCGTCGGCCGCGGAGGGTGGCGGCGCGGCAGCCCGGGCGCCGGTCAACCTCGGCAGGCGCGGTCGTCGGGTTGATATCCTCGCCGGGCCGGCCCACCTGGCCGGTGCGAATCCCGCTCCGCGCGGCACCGCTGCCCAGGCGCGGCCGACGGCGATCCAGAGCAGCTCAGGACAGTCGAGAGCCGAGGCGATGATGACCACCTTCAGTTGGTCGGAGCTTCGGCGCCGGCCCGTCCACGAGGACGACCACCTGCTCGTGCTCGACAAGCCCCCGGGCATCTCCGTGATGGGCGAGCGGCACAGCGAATCCCTCACGGACCTGGCTGCCGCCGCCGGCGAGCCGGTGCACTGGGTGCACCGCATCGACAAGGTCACCTCGGGCCTGCTGCTGCTCGCCAGGACGCCCTCGGCGCACGCATCGCTGACCCGGCAGTTCGCCGACCGGGGTGCCGACAAGCGCTATCTGGCCTGGGTCGAGGGGGCGCGGCTGCCCGACCGGGGCACCATCGACCTACCACTGCGGCCGGGCCGCAAGGGCACCATCCGGATCGCGGGGGAGCGCGACGCCATCCGCTACGACGCCGACCGCCGCCGCTTCGCGCTGCCGGAGTCGGCCGTCGACCACTCCAAGCCGTCCTACGAGTCGCGTACCGACTTCGCGACGGCGCTGGTCAGCGGCGACCGTACGCTGCTGGTGCTCAAGCCGGTCACCGGTCGACGCCACCAGATCCGCGTCCACCTGGCCTGGCTGGGCTTCCCGATCGTCGGCGACCCGCTGTTCCAGCGCGGGCAGCCGGACCAGCGGACGTACCTGCACTCGTGGGGCTGCGAGATCACCTGCGACTGGCGGGACGAGCCGCGTACCCAGTTCTGGGCCCCGCCCGGCGAGGAATTCCTCGAGGTCTTCGCCGACGGCCGCAAGCCCCGCCTCGACGACGCCCTCGAGACGCTGGCCGGCTGACCCGGCGCGCGGCCCCACCCCGCGTGAGCCGCCGCGCGCCGGCCCGGCGGACCACGCCGGCCCGGCGGACCACGCCGGGCCGCCGGCCGCCCACGATGCGGACCCGCCCCCGGCCACCCGGCGGAAGGGGCAGCCGGAAGTTCCAGCCCAGGGGGACCGTAGGTGTCGTTTCCGACAGATCCGGCCGCTTGTTCCCGCTCGGCATAGCGGCGTGGCGGGCTTGACCATTAGGCTCGATTGCTGAGTGGAGTCGCCGGACACATCGTCTCTACTCGATGCCGGGTTGCGAGTATTGGCTGGTTGCGGCACCGAAGGGCAGGACGGAGTGACCCGAGACGGCGAGCCAGGGGCCGACTTCGCCGAACGCGAGGACAGCAGACGCGTGGCGTACGAGGTGACCGGCGCGCCCGACGGCTTCCCCGTCTTCCTGCTCCACGGCACGCCCGGCAGCCGCCGGGGCCCGAAGCCCCGCGGCATCGTCCTCTACCGCATGGGCGTCCGGCTGATCGCCTACGACCGGCCCGGCTACGGCGACTCCGACCGCCGCGAGGACCGCGACGTCGCCGACGCCGCCCGCGACGTGGAGGCGATCGCCGACCACCTGGGCGTGCAGAAGTTCGCCGTCGTCGGCCGGTCCGGCGGCGGCCCGCACGCCCTCGCCTGCGCCGCCGACGCGCGGCTGCGCGGCCGGGTGACCCGGGTGGCGGTGCTGGTCAGTCTCGCCCCCTGGAACGCGATCGAGCTGGACTGGGTCAACGGCATGAACACCGGCAACGTCCGCGGATTCGGCGTCGGTAGCCCCGACACGGCCGCCGTGGTCGAGGAGATCCGCCAGCGCGCCGAGCGGGCCGCCGCGGATCCGCGGCTGCTCCTGGCGGACCTCAGGACGGAGATGAGCACGGCGGACCGCCGGGCGGTCAACGACCCGGCGCTGCGGCGACTCATCACCGACACCTACGCGGAGGCGCTCCGCTCCGGCCCGTACGGGTGGATCGACGACGTGCTGGCCTTCCGCCGCCCCTGGGGGTTCGACCTCGGGGCGATCGACACCTCGGCGACGCCGGTGCGGCTGTGGCACGGCGCCGACGACAACTTCTCCCCGGTGAGCCACGGCCGCTGGCTGGCCGCGCAGATCCCCGGTGCCGAGATGGAGGTGCAGCCGGGGGCGGCGCACTTCGACGCGGTCGAGGAGCTGCCGCGCATCCTGCGCTGGCTCGTTGACCCCGACGCGGCACTCGGCGCCGACCTGCTGATCGGCGCGCGGCCCGGTCAGTAGGGGTGCGGGTCGAGCACCCGGCGCACGTACCGCCCGTCGCGCAGCACCACGACGCTGGGATGGTGCTGCCCGACCCGGTTGGCGAGCCGGTCGGCGATCCGCATCCGCCCGATGCTCACCCGCCCGCCCGACAACGCCTGGTGGGCGGTCTCCAGGTTGCCCCGGGCCCGCAGCGTGTCGGGGTGCTCGGGCCCGAGCACCTCGGTGAGCTGCTCCACCACGGCCCGCAGCCGGTCGCGGCCCTTCTCCGGCTCCCCGGCGAGGATGGTGAAGACCGCGACGTTGTTGGCCGCCGCCATGGCGAACGGATGCCGTTCGCCGAGCGTGGTGAGCATCGTCCGCGTCGTCGTGTCGGTGAGCGACCGGCCGGTGCCGGTGTCGCCCGCGTCCCACAGGGCCACGCCGAGATTGATCCGGCAGACCAGCGAGTACGGGTGCTCGGCGCCGAACACCTCCACGAACTGCTGCTCCACCTCGCTCAGCTCCGTCAGGGCCTGCGCGTTCTGCCCCTGCAACATCATGTTGGCCGTCCGGCTGAGCCGGCTGAACAGCGTGTCCGGGTTGGTCGGCCCGAGGGTGGCCAGCAGCCGCTGGTAGGTCTCGTCGAGCAGCTGGGCGGCCTCGGCGATGTCTCCGGTGCTGCGCAGCGACACGGCCAGGTTGGCCTGCGCGGTGAGCACGGCACGGGAGTGGTCGCCGAAGAGGTTCCGGTAGCCGGTCACCACCTCCCGCAGCAGCGCCACGGAACCCTCGTAGTCGCCGGTCTCCCGCAGGTCGCGGGCGAGGTTGTTGGCCGACACCAGGGTGTTCGGGTGCTCCGGGCCGAGCACGACCCGTAGCCGCCGGTTGGTGGCCCCGTCGAGGTCGAGGGCCCTGTCGAACATCCCCACCAGGCGGTACGACGCAGCGAGGTTGTTCGCCGCGTTCAGCGTGCGGCGGTGGTCCTCGCCGAAGACCTCGACCGACGCGGCGTACGTCCGCTGGGTGCGCTCCAGCGCCTCCTGGTATCGACCCAGGGTGCACAGGTCCGCCCCGTAACCGCCGGCGGTCATCAGCGTGTGCGGGTGGCTGTCGCCGATCAGCTCCTCCTGCTGGCGCAGCGTGTCCTCGTCCAGCCGGTAGGCCTCCTCGAACCGCCCGAGGCTGCGCAGCAGGTTCGCCCAGTTGAACCGCAGGTGCAGCAGCTGGACGCGCAGCTTGCGGTGTTCCGGCCCGTCCGGCGGCAGTTCCTCCAGCAGCGCCGACCAGACGGCCTCGGTCTCCCGCGCGTACCGCTCGCCCTGCTCGTATCCGCCGCTGACGTAGATGTAGCGGACCCGGTCGATGACCAGCTGCCGGACGTCGTCGTCGTCGCAGGAGATCGCGCCGGAGCCGTCGAGGTGCGGCCAGAGCATCCGGAACCGTTGCCGGTTCGCCGGGTCCTCCACCTCGCCCGGCGGTCGGGATCCGGCGAGGATCTGGTGCACCTCGTGCTTGGCCGTGACCAGTTCGTCGTCGCTCATCCGGGCGCGCAGGGCGGTCTGCAACAACCGGTGCACCTGCACCCGGTGGGCGTGCGGGTCCAGCTTGATCAGCGCGAGCTTGTTCATCCGCTGCACCAGCGTCGCCGCGATGTCACGTTCGGACACCCGGTCGGCCACCCGCGCGGCGACCACCGGGTCGTGCGGGGCGATGACCCGCGCCACCTGGTCGCCGTAGAGCAGGTCCAGGGAGATCTCCGGGGCGAGCACCGACGCGAGCTGAAGCAGACGGTACGCCCCCGGGGAGCCCTCCCTCAGCCGCTGCAACGGGAGGTCCCAGACCTCCGTCTCCAGGCCGGTGCGGCGCAGCCCGGCCAGGTATTCGTCGACCGGCGTGCGGGTGTCGGCCAGCCACGCCCCGACCGTCGCGACGAAGATCGGCACGTTCTCCACGGCGTCGGCGACCCGCTCGGCCTCGGCGACGCTCATCAGGTGCTCGCCCAGGCGGGCGCGCAGGTGCGCCACGCTCTCCGCCCGCTCGAACTCGTCGACGTCCACGGCCCGCGCCAGGTCGCCCCAGTCCGGGTTGCGGGTGGTGACCAGCACGTGCCCGTTGCCCTGCGGCAGGTAGGGCCGGACGTCCTCGTAGAGGTCGGCGTTGTCGAAGATGAGCAGCCAGTGCGGCGGCGGGCTGCCGTCGGCGCGGCGCTCGGTCTGGCTCAGCCGCTGCCGCAGCGCCCGGTTGGTCTCCGGGATCGTGGTCTGGGGCAGGCCCAGCTCCTCGGCGAGCTCCACCATCCGCACGTCGACGAACTGCGGCGGGTCGGCGGCGACCCACCAGATGATGTCGTACGCACCCCGGAACCGGTGGGCGTACTCGATGGCGAGCTGCGTCTTGCCGAGACCGGGGCCGCCCCGCAGCGCGACCGGTGTCCCGCCGCCTGCGGCCTTCAGCTCCTCCCGGAGCCTGCGCAGCAGATCCTCGCGCCCGGTGAAGCGGGCGTTGCGGGCCGGCGCGTTGAACACGGCGGCGCGTACGCCCGGGAAGCGGGCCGGGCGCAGACCGGCCGCGCCCACCGTCCGGCCGACCAGCTTCAGCAGGTGGGTCGCCGCGTCCTCGGCCGTGAGGTCGTGCACCGACGTCCAGCTCCCGACCGGAACGTCCGGCACGGGCGGGGTGTCGTCGACGTGCACGGCCAGCCAGCTCGGCGCGGCCCGGTCCTCGGGGCCGGTGCGGGAGCGCTGGGCCGCCAGGTAGGCCCGGGAGACCAGCCGGACCTCGCGGAACGCCGTGCCTGTCGGCTCGGGTGCCGGCCCGTCCAGCGCGGCGGTCACCACCCGGAGATCCGCGGAGTTGAGCACCGCCTGCGCCCACTCCGCCCAGATCTGGTCCTCGGGCGCGTGCCGGAGCAGGATCAGCTCGTCGACGACCGCCGGCTTGCGTTCGAAGCGCTGCACCGTCCGGCGGCGCAGCTGGTCGTCCATCCGGGGCAGGCCGGTGATCCTGCCGTTGGTGATGTGGCTGGTCAACGTCTCGTACGCCGACAGCAGGGTGGTGCGCCCGCCCGGCTCGTCGCCGAAGGTCGCCAGCGTCTCCTCGTAGGCGTAGTACGCGCGGTAGGGCACCTCGACGGTGAGCCAGTAGGCCTGCCGCTCGCTGTCGGTCATGCCGCCCGGCAGGCCGGTGAACTTCTGCATGGCCAGCGAACGCCCGGCGTCGCGCTTGCTCTTCTCCCCGTCGTCGACCCGCATCGGCACGGGCAGCACCCGGCGGGCCCGGCGTCCCTCGTAGTCGCGCACCCGGGCGGCCACCGCCGCGGCGCCGTCGATGCCCTGGTCGCTGAGGGTGAAGCAGTCGACCAGGACGTCGGGCAGGTGGATGGTGCAGATCTCGGCGACGTCGCTGATGCCGGTGCGGCTGTCGATCAGCGCGTAGTCGTAGTGCCGCTTCATGTCCTCGCGCAGCGCGTCGAAGAACTGCGCGCCGCCGAGCCGGTTGTAGAAGTTGTCCCAGTTGAGGCCGGTCACGCTGGTCGCGTAGTCGGGGTTGTGCCGGCCGGCCAGCAGCAGGTCGAGGCTGCCGCCGCCGGGGAACTCCCAGCCCACCGAGAACGCGTAGCGGTGGACGCGCGCGTACTCCCGGTGCCAGTCGCCGGGGCGGGGGTCGGCGCCGGTCTCCTCCCGCCGGCGGGCGTTCTCCCACTCGTAGTCGAGGATCAGGTCCATGACCCCGCCGGTGGTCGCGACCTGCTCCGCGTCGAGGAACGGGGCGTAGAAGCGGTGCAGGCCGGGAGACTCCAGGTCCCAGTCGGCGACGAGCACCCGCTGGCCGTTCGCGGCGAGGATCCAGGCGGTGTTGGCCAGCGCCATCGTGCGGCCCGTACCGCCCTTGTAGGAGTAGAAGGTGATGACCTGCCCTTCGCGCGATGGCGTCATCGCTCGTCCTTCCCTCGCGTCGTGTCGAACGGCCGCAGCGGCGGCAGGCCCGGACCGGACCCCGTCGGTCCGTCGGGCGGCCGGGCCGGGCGCAGGCTGGGCCTCGGGGTGACCGGGCCGTCCGGCGGGTCGACCGGGCCGTACCGCAGGAACTGTTTGCGGGCCTCGGTGACCAGCAGCGGGGTGCAGCGCTCGAACTCGTCGATCGCCCGTACCGGCATGACCCGCGGGAACCCGGCGCCCTGCAACGCCTCGGAGACCGACTCGGGCGCCGTCTCGCCGCGCTCGTGGTCGGCGGCGATGACCAGCGGCACGACCCAGCGGGGCAGATCGTCCAGCGCCGACCGGATGGCGGTCGCTCCGGTCGCGGCGTCCACCAGCACGACGGTGGGGCTCCGCGGCGCCAGGGCCCGGGCCGCCGCCAGGTCGACGACCCGGGTGGGCAGACCGAGCCGCTCGGCGGTCGCGGCGACGTAGTCGGCCACGGCCAGCTCGTGCTGCCCCGCGTAGGGCCGCCATCGTGCGTGGTCGGTGAGGGCGGTGACGACCAGCGCCGGGCCGACGCTGTCGGGCACCGGGTGGCTGGACAGCGTCGCCGCCCGGGACCTGGCCAGCGGCTGCCTCTCAGCCACCGTGACGATCCGCTTCGCCAGTGCGCCGAGGACCCGCAGGTACTGGTCGTGGTAGGCGCTGAGCTTGCAGAGGGCGCGCAGCCCGTTCTCGGCGTAGTCGGCCCGGTCGCCGGCGTCCGGCACCAGGTCGAGGGCCCGGGTCGTCTCCGGCCGGTCGCCCCAGGACGGCAGCGGCAGCCACAGCACCGGCACCAGGTGCTGCTCGGCCTGCGCCGGGGCGAGCCGGGTGAGCCGGCTGCGGAACGACTCGCGTTCGCCCAGCGCCCACGCGTTGCGGAAGTAGTTCGGCGAGTGCAGCGGCACGAAGACGTGCGCGAGGCTGAGCGCGTCGGTGAGCGTCTGCCGCAGGTCGGCGCCCGGGCTGACCTGGCCGTCGTAGAAGCCGGCGTCGAGGTCGCCGCCCCTGGTGGCGGCGTGCCGGACGGCGGTGGCCAGATCGTTGAAGAACCGGTTGACCCAGTAGTCGGTGTCCGGGCGCACACCGGCCGACAGCGGCACCGAGTGCGCGTAGCTGAGGAAGAAGTAGGTCTCCCGGCGGGGCACGCCGCGGGGCGGGGCGGGGTCAGACCACGTCATGTCCGCCCTCCTCGAACGTGGTGCGCAACTGCCGTACGTCGGCGGGGACCTGCGCCTGCACCCAGTGCGTCTGGTAGGCCCGGGCGATGCGCTGCGCCAGCCGCCAGACCACCGCGTCGTAGGCGGCCTTGCCGGTGTCGCCGAGGCTCAGCAGGCCGTAGATGCCCTCTTCGTGGTATTGCGGGGCGATCTCCGGGGGCAGCCGGGTGGGGGTGAACATCTGCCGCCGCGACACGGCCGCCGGCAGGCGGCGACGGTCCACCAGGGACCAGTTCACCGGAATGACCGGCGTCTCCCCCGCCGACGGATCGGCGCCCGGCCGGGTCAGGATCGGCCGGCGGGTGAACGCGTCCCACTCCCGGGCGCACCAGTCGCTGTTGAGGTAGTGGGTGGAGATCAACGGGATGAAGACCTGGCAGTGCCCGGCGGCGAAGGCGAGGTCGTCGGTCCACACCTGCCCGCCGTCGAGCATCCGGTCCATGAACCCCGCCGTGCGCCCAGGGCCGAGGCCGAGCAGCTCGACGACGTGGTCGGACAGGTCGACGAAGAGCTGGAAGACCTTCTGGTTGGTGTCGCGGGGTGCCGCGACCTGGTTCTTCTTGTGGGCGTAGCTGAGGAAGAACACGGGGGCGCTCTCGTCCTCCCAGAGTGTTTCCTCTGCCACCTGAGGCTCCCGACCGGTGCGGCGACTCCCGACCGTCCACAGTATCGAGCGCGGCCAACTCTGCGCTGCCCCGCCCGTCACCGCCGGTGCTCATCCATCCACCCCCGGGCGAAGTCGACGGCCACCCGGACGCCCACGAGCCGACAGTCGGCGCGGCCGACCCGCCCGTGCCGCACCGCGCCGGTGTCCGTCAGGGCCAGGCCGATCAGCGGGAAGTCGGTGTCGTGCAGGTCCGGGGCCCGGAAGTCGCGCCGGACCCGCCGGCCGGCGGCGTCGCGCACGTAACACCGGTACGCCCGGGCGACCGGCGGCCGGCGCAGCCGGTACTCGGCCAGGTGGAACGCCGTGCAGACGGACCAGTCGACGCCGACCAGCAGCACCACGGCGTCGGCGGCGTAGAGCGCGCCCAGCGGAGAGCGTTCGCCGAGGTGGCAGTCGAGGTCGTGGACGGCGGTCAGCCGGGCCGCGTCGGGGCCGAGGGCGGCGAAGGAGGTCTGCGGGTGTCGGCTCCGCGCCGCCCCCGGCTGTAGGCGTACGTACTCGGCGAAGATCCCCATGCCCTGGGAGGGGCTGTGCTCCGGGTCGAACGGCGCGATGGCCGCCTCGGCCGCCGCGACCTCGGCGGCGCTCATCCCGGCGGTCGCCGCCCGGAACGGCCGCGACGTCGTCGAGTTTCCGGCCGTCTGCGCCGGTACGACCACCGTGCCCGACCCGCCCAGCACGTCCCGCAGGGCGGCCAGCAGGGCGGCGGGGCCACCCGCGAGCCGGCCGACGCGGGACAGGGCGCAGTGCACCAGCACGGTGGCCCCCGGCGGCAGTCCCAGCGCCCGCAGGTCCGTCGCCAGCGGGTCGCGCCGGAGCAGACCGGCGGTCACGACCACCCGTCCACCGTGGCGCGCATCCCCCGGACGAACCGCTCGCCGGTGGCCGTCAGCGCGTCGACGCCGAGCAGGGCGTCGAGGGCCCCGTCGGTCCACGCCCGGTAGCGACGGAAATTGCCCCCGGCGGCCGGGCCGGGGCGGTGCCGCCACACGTCGGCGACCGCCAGGCGGGCGTACGCGCCGTGCAGCACCTCCGCCAGGGGGCGCGGGTCCTCCCGCCACGGCACGCGCAGCGTCCGGTTCCCGGCGCGCTCGAAGAGGGCGCAGACGTCCCGCACCGCGCCGAGCTTGAGGTGCTGCACCTCGTGGACCAGCAGCACGGCGAGGGTGGCGTCGTCGGGTACGGGCATGACGGCCACCGCGCCGAAGGCGGCGCCGGCGGCGGCGCTGCGGGAGCGACCGGCCGGCGCCGCGCGCAGCGGCACGACGGCCCGCAGCAGGGTGCGGACCCCGGCCGCGTAGCCGGGGGTCTCGGCGTCGATCCGCCGCACCGCCCGCTGCACCTGCCGCGTCCACCGCAGCGCGGCGGTGTCGGACAGGCGCGGTTCGACCGGCAGGTCGTAGCACTCCCGGTGCGGGTCGGTGTCCTCCAGCAGCAGCCTGTCCCCGCCCACGCGGAGGGACCGCACCGGCAGCCAGCCGTCCGGCCCGTCCTCCCGCGCCGGGTCGCCGTCGTGGCCCGCGTCGGCGGTTACCCGCCGTCCGGCCAGCCGGACGTCCCCGTCGTCGGTGACGAGTCGGACGACACCCCGTTCGCAGCCGACGGCGAGCGCGCCGAGCGTCGGCAGGCTGACGACCCCGTCGCGCACCGGGACGGGCAGGTCGGCCCGGACCCCGGCGCGGACGGCGGCGGCCGCCGCGACGCACGCCAGGTAGGACAGCTCGGCCGCGCCGTCCCGGCAGCGCCGGGCCCAGCGGCGTACGAAGGGATGGGCCAGCACGGCGCGCACGGCGTCGGGGTGCGCGTCGTCGAGGTGCACCAGCAGCCGCCACCCGTCGGCCGCCACCGGGTCGCCCGCGGCCCGCTCGCTGAGCGTGACCAGCAGGGCGCGCACCATCGCCAGGTGGACTGCGGCGAGCTGTGCCGCCGAGGCCGCCGTGCCGGCGCCGGAGGCGAGGTCGTCGAGGACCCGCTCGTCGAGCGGGTCGGTGGGTCGGGTCGGCTCGTCGGCGACCGGGGCCGCCGTCACCACCCGGACGAGCTTCAGCAGGTCCGGGCAGTAGGCGGACGGGTTGTCGAAGCCGCTGCCGGCACGGTAGCGGTGGGCGTAGAGGCCGCCGCCGCAGTGCCGGACCACCGGGCACGCGCGGCAGGTCGCGCAGAGGCCGGCGAGACCACTTTGTCGTACGGCGATCGCCGGGTGGGCCGCGGCGTCGTCCACCCGGTGCCGGAAGACGTCCAGGCCGGTGGCGGCGGCGCCGTCGAAGGCGGACTTGAGCGAGTCGACCTGCTCGAAGGTGCCGTCGGTCTCGACGACGACCAGGTCGGCCGGGCTGAGGCCGACCGCCTCGCTGCGGCTGCCGTGCCCGGACGCGGTGGAGAGCAGGGACTCCAGCAGGCGGATCGGCACCGGCCGCCCGTCGGCCAGCCAGCGCCGGTAAACCGCCAGCAGCCAGTCGGCGTACGGCGTGGCGCGCCCGTCGGGCCGGGCGGGCCGGTTGTCCCAGTTGGCGTGCGGCAGCAGGAAGTCGACGCGCGGCGGCTCCTCGGCGAGCAGCGCCTCGTACACCCGGATCGGGTCGTTGGCGAGGTCGACGGTGCAGAGGATGCCCGCGTAGCTGGTGCGGTAGGCGGGGCTGCGCAGCAGCGACAGCGCGCGCAGCACCTGCCGGTGGCTGCTCGACCCGTTGGCGTGGCGGCGGTGCCGGTCGTTGGCGGCCCGGTCGCCGTCGAGGGAGATCCCCACCTTGACGTCGTGGGCGACCAGCACCTCGCAGGTCGCCGGCGTGAGCAGCACACCGTTGGACTGCATCCGCAGGTCGAGCCCGGCCACCGGCTCGATGACGCGGCGCAGGGTGGCGGCGGTGGCGTCGAGGCGGGCGGCACCGGCGAGCAGCGGCTCGCCGCCGTGCAGCACCACCCGTACGCCGTCGAGCCGGTGCGCCGCCGCGTGCTCCGCGATCCGCTCCGCGACGGCACGCACGGTGGCCGGGGCCATCATCCGGGGCTGGCGTCGCCAGGACTGGTCGGGGTGTTCGTAGACGTAGCAGTGGTCGCAGGCGAGGTCGCAGCGGCTGACCAGCTTGAGCACGTACTGCGTCAGCGGGGCGACCCGGTCGGTGGGTCGGCGACCCGGCTCGGCCGGCTCAGATCGCAGAGTTGAAGGCCGCGACATCGACACGGGCCGGACGATCCTCCCCACGGCTGGTCACGCGGGCGACGGAACGGGCCCGGTCGAGCGGGATGCGGCCGAGCGGGGTGCGCCGGAGGTCGTCCAGCGGCGGTGGGCTGAGATCGGGCTGGCGTGCGGTGCGATCCACGTCGGTTCCCCATTCAGTCGGGAGTGGACGGAGGGCCGCCCACCGCGACGGTCAACGACGACTATCGACGATGCTATATGGCACAACCTGTGATGTCACGGCTGCGCAGCGCCATCCTGCTCGATCGTCCGCGCCATCCAGCCCTCGTTGGACAGCGAGATGATCCGCTCGGCCTCGGCGACGAACGCGTCGTCGTCGGCCCAGCCCAGCCCGGCCTCGCGGGCCGTACGCAGCCGGGTGAGCTGGTCGGCGGTGCGGGCGTACTCGATCTGGTGGTGCTCGTACTGCTGGGCGGAGCCGTAGCCGACCAGCGCGGTGGTCACGGCCGCCGCGACGCCGATCCAGGCGGTGAACCCGAGGCTGTCGCCGAGCACCCCGACCGTCGCGGAGACCAGGGCGGCGGCGATCGTGAGCCCCGTCGCTGCGTACCGCACCCGCCTGGCGGCGCGGGCCATCCGGCGGGCGGCCGGCAGGTAGTAGGCGTCGACCTGCCGCTGCACCCGTTCCGTCACGTACGTCGCGACGTCGGAGACCGCCGGCAGCGGGCGGGCGGCCGGCGGCGCGTCCAGGGTGCGGCCGACCAGGTCGCCGGCGTCGTCCATGAGCGCGTCGAACCGGCCGAGCAGGACGGCGTCCCGGTTCGGGCCCCGGAACGGGGCGACCCCGGCGAGGTAGCGGTAGGTGTCGGCCTTCAGCGCCTCGGAGACCGAGCGGAGCCGGGTCCACGCGTGCACCGCGTCGCGGGAGGCCCACCGGGCGGCCAGCGGCACCACGAGCAGCGCCGCCGCCGCGACGATGGCGAGCGCCCGGCCCGCGCCGGGACGGGCCGGCCCGAGCTGGTTGGCCAGGGTGCCGCACACGGCGGCGCCCACGGTGAGCCCGGCGACCGTCAGGCGCGCGCGGGTGATGACGCGCTTGGCCTCGCCGGACGCCCGTGACCAGGCCGCCTGCCGCTGCCAGACCGTCGCGACCGCTGTCGGGACATCGAAGTTCGCCACGATCCGAATGGTAGGACGGCCGCGCCCGTGCGACGGGGGCCCGAAAGGCCGGGCGAGCCGGTCCGGCGGGTCAGCTGGGCAGGAAGCTGTCGTACGTCTCGTCGTACCAGTCGGCCTCGTTGTGCCGGCGGACCACGCCGTCGACCCGGGTCAGCAGCAACCAGTTGTCGTTGAGCACCAGCGCCGCGTCCTCGGGCCGGTCGGCCAGCACCCTTCCCACGGTCCGCAGCATGTGCGGCCTGCCGAGGTCGCTCAGCCTCTCCTTGCGCATGTGGAAGCCGATGTCGACGTGGTTCTCCGGCTCCCACGCCCACACAGCCCCGTCCGCCTCCGCCTCGTAGTACCCGTGGCTGCCCGACGTGATGCTGACGGCGAAGCCGCACTCATCGTTGAGGTCGGCGCTGAGCAGGCGGTTGCCGGCCGGCGTCGGTGTCTCGGTGGCGCCCGGTGCGGCGAGTTCGGCCACCAACTCCAGCGGGATGTCGCCGGCGAGCGTCAGTCGATAGGTGATGGACATGTTTTCGGCCTTCCTCAGTCCCGCCAGACGATCTGGACGATCGTGCCGCTCCGTGTGACCGCCACCAACTCCTTCAATGCCGGCACCGGCCAGTCGTCGAACTGTCGCTGCAAGGCTGCGAGTTCTCCCTGCCAGTCCTGGAGGTTCAACACCACGCGCTGGGTCTGGGCGTCCGTAACCTTCCTCGTGACCGCGCTTCCGATGGCGCGGACGGAGGTGGTGGGACCGGGAGCGTAGCAATCGAAGATGTGCCCTTCGACCAGGTAGTCCGGGGACCTCTTCGGATCGACGACGTCGCCGGTGCTCAACTGCGCATCCGCGATCTCCTGTTTCGTCGGGTTCTGGTGCACCCGGTAGCCCTCGTAGGCGATCTTTTCGGCGGTCTCGTTCTCCAGTTCCAGACTGCGGCGTTCCGTCGGTCTCTCCCTGGCCGGGATCCGGGTACGTGGTCCGCTCGGCGTGCCGCCAGGGGCGCCGGTACCCGGCCTGCTCCAGGGCACGTGTCCGTGCGTCGGGCCGTGCGCAGGGCCGTCGTGTCCGGTGCGGTCGTGAGCCGCCGAGGCGGTGGTGGGGGCGGGGTCTGCGGTGGTCGGGCTGGTCGGGGTGCTGCCGCCAGCCCTGGTCAGTTTCCCGCGGAGCCCAGCTGTCGGGCCTCGCCGATCGCCGTTTCGACCGCCTGCCGGGCGGTGGCGGTGCGCTGGGCGACCAGGCTCAGGACCTGCGTGATGCTCTCCAGGGACTGCACGAGGGGGCCGGGTTGGCCGCCGTGCAGGACGGTGGTGACGAGTTGTCGTGTCTCGCGGACCTGGGCGATGGTGGCGGCGGCGGTGTCGCGGATGCCGTCGCACGCGTTCTGCACGGGTGTCAGGCCGGTGATCGTCTCGTGTGGGCTGGCCTCCTGCGGGACGGCGGCGGTGGTCGTCGTGGCCTCGCCGATGGTCGTGGCGAGGCCGCCGAGGCCGCCGCGGACGGCGGAGATGCCGTCGCGTACGCGGGTCAGGCCCGCCGCCACGGCGGCGAAGCCGGCGCCGGCGGCGCGCAGGGCCACCTCCTGCGCCTGGTTGTCGGCGGCGGAGGCCAGCGCCTGCGCCCTGTCGACGCCGGTCGCCAACGCGCGCAGTTCCCCGGTGATCTTCTCGATGTGCGACACGCGGCCGACTCCCCCGATCGACGACGATGAGACACCGAGAAACTAGCGACATGTGCCCCGAACCCGCCAGGCCAATCGGGTGGGCAGGGCCGCGTCGGACGGGCCGCCTCCGCCGCCTGCGCCGCCACCACGCGGCCCGCCTCCCGCAGCGTCCGCTCCGGTCGTACGCCCGCTCAGGCCGGCGTGGCGGTGGCCTTGCGGTGCCGCTCGGCCCGGCGGCGCACCTGCGTGTACGCGCTGGTCAGGCCCATCGCCCGGCGGACCTCGACGAGGGTCTGCCGCACCTCGTGCCGGGTCCGTTCCGTGCCCTCGAAGATCAACTGGTCGACCAGTCCGGGTTCGGCCTCGATCCGGGCCCGGCGTTCCCGGATCGGGTCCAGGAACCGGTCGAGTGCGACGGCCAGCTTCTCCTTCACCTCCACGTCACCGACCCGCCCGGCCCGGTAGCGCTCCTTGAGGTCGTCGACCTGCGCCCGATCGGGGTTGAAGAGGTCGTGGTACGCGAAGACCGGGTTCCCCTCGACGGTGCCGGGCACGTCGGCGCGGACCCGGTTCGGGTCGGTGTACATGCCCATCACCGCGCGGCGGACCGTCGCCGAGTCGGCGGAGAGCGCGATCGCGTTGCCCCGGCTCTTGCTCATCTTCGCCCGGCCGTCCGTGCCGACCAGGGTCGGCGTCTCGGACGCGATCGCCTCGGGTACGGGGAACACCTCCCCGTAGAGGTGGTTGAAGCGCCGGGCGATCTCCCGGGTCACCTCCACGTGCGCCGCGTTGTCCTTGCCGACCGGGACGACCTGCCCCTTCACGCAGAGGATGTCGGCGGCCTGGAGCACCGGGTAGCCGAGCAGGCCGTAGGGCATCTCCTCCTTACCGGCGTCGCGGGCCATCTCCTTGAGCGAGGGCACGCGCTCCAGCCGGGGCACCGTGACCAGGTTCTGGAAGAGGGTGTTCAGGTCGCCGACCTCCGGGATGGCCGACTGGAGGTAGAAGGTGGCGCCCGCCGGGTCGACGCCGGCGGCCAGGACGTCGGTGACCATCTCCCGGGCGTTCGCCGCGACCCGCTCGATGTCCTCGCGGGTGTTCCGGGTGGTGAGCATGTGCAGGTCGGCGATGATGAAGAAGCTCTCGTAGCGCTGGTGCAGCCGCACCCGGTTGGCGATGCTGCCGACGTAGTGGCCGAGGTGCAGCCGCCCGGTGGGACGGTCCCCGGTGAGCATCCGTGCGACGGACATGGTGGTACGCCTTTCGTGCCTGGTGGAAGAGGTGTGCGCGGGCGCGCGCCGACCGGGGATGTGCTCCGGGGTCGGTCAGGGTCGGCTCAGCGAGCCGAGCGCCATCGCG
The DNA here is from genome assembly GCF_052068495.1 of Micromonospora sp. SD12. Taxonomy (NCBI): domain Bacteria; kingdom Bacillati; phylum Actinomycetota; class Actinomycetes; order Micromonosporales; family Micromonosporaceae; genus Micromonospora; species Micromonospora sp. SD12. Next base: position 783,136 of record NZ_JBQHDF010000001.1, read on the forward strand.
CGCCGTCGCGGAACCGCAGTCCGCCGGCACGAAGTACGTCGATCATCCGCTCGCGGCCGTCGTCGGAGCGGGTCGGAGAGGTGGTCACGACGCCGAGCGGGAGGCCGTCGACGGGGTCGACGGCCTCCGGCGCGTAGCTGATCGGCCGGACCACGCTCCCCACGGTAGCGGGTCCGGCCCTGCCCGCTCAGCCCTGGCGGTAGCTCTCCCGGTAGTAGTCGCCGATCCGGTCCCGGTAGCCGGGCTCGCCGTACGCGTCCGGATCGAAGGCCGGCGAGTCCTTCACCTGATCGCGGGTGCGGTCCACCTGGACCGTGCGCTCCAGGTGGTCCACCCGCGTCACCGTGCCGGCGGGCAGCAGAACCTTTCGGCCGAAGATCCACGGCCCGGTGTCCACCACCAGCCAGCGGGCGTCGGTGTCGTCGCTGGCCTCGTCGACCGAGCCGATCCGCCCGTCGGTGGCCTCCACCCGGTAGCCGACCAGGTCGAGCGGGGTGCCGGGACCGGGGGCGTCCGGTCCGTCGCCGCCGGGCTCCGGCCCGTCCGGCGGGGCTGAGTCGGGGTTGGCGCCGGAATATCCGCCGGCGAGGGCGGACGGGTCGCGCCAGGTCCAGGGATTGAAGGTCGACGGCTGCACGGGTCACCTCCGATGACGGTCTGCGCCGGTCCCGGAGGGCAGTGCCCCGCCCACGCCCGCCGGAAACAACGCGGCAATTCTTGGTTCACTGGAACGTCTCGGGTGCGAAGTACGTCATATTCGCCGGACGTCGATGAACGGCGCGTTCCGGTCGCAGGTGGGAGCGGCGGAAACTGTGGGCGCGCACATTCGCCGGCAATGCGAGGTGTCCATCCGGCACATTCGTTCCGTCGCTGCGGGCCGACCATTCTGGTCCCGCATCTTCCGCAGCGAGAAAAGGGGACACGGATGTACCGCACCATTCGCCGGATCGGGGTCGTGCTCGTCGTCGCGCTCGGCCTCGCGGCCGGGACCGGCGCCGCCGCTCAGGCCGCCGTCGTCAACCCCGTCACGCCGCAGTCGCTCTGCGGGCCCGGCTACGGCGTCCTCGACCAGGACCCGATCCGCCACGCGGAGACCGGCGCTCCGCTCGGCACCGCCTACCTGCTGTACCACCCGGTCACCGGCTACGGCTGCACGGTCACCGTCAAGTCCGCCTACGTGGGCGCCCCGACCCGCACCCAGGTCTACCTAGCCGCCCAGTACCTGCCGATCCGGATCGACGACGGCGACAGGTTCTGGGCGGCCGGGCCGACCCGGGCGTACGTCAGGGGTGGTTGCGTCATCTGGGGCGGTTTCATGGCCGACGCGGGCGGCACGATCCATTACCACGACCGGGCGAACCCGGCGATCGGTGGCATCGGCACCTGCTTCTGAGACAGCGGTCCGGGAGGTCCGTGATCACGCGGGCCTCCCGTTCGGCGACCGCGTAACCGAATTGTCGAACGCAGTTGAAAATTCGCCCGACGGGTCCCGTTGCGCCGCCGTTATCGTCGGTCCCATGGGGCGGATGCGGGGCGCCCACGAGCGGCCGGCGGGACTGACGTACCAGCCGGAGCTGATCGAGCCCGACGAGGAGCGGTCACTGCTGACCGCGCTGGCGGCGTTCGACTTCCGGGAGGTCCGCATGCACGGACGGATCGCCCGGCGGACGGTCTGCCAGTTCGGCTTCGACTACGACTACGGCTCCTACCAGCTCACGGCCGCCGAGGCGCTGCCCGTCGAGCTGCACGGGGTGCGGGAGCGCTGCGCCGCGCTCGCCGGAGTCCCGGCGACCGCGCTCGTCCAGGCCCTGGTCACCAGGTACCCGCCGGGCTCGGTGATCGGCTGGCACCGCGACGCGTCCATCTTCGGGCCGACCGTCGTCGGCCTCTCGCTGGGCTCCGCCTGCCTGTTGCGCTTCCAGCAGGGCACGGGCGACGACCGCAAGGTGTACGAGGTGGAGCTGGCGCCACGGTCGGCGTACGTGCTCGCCGGCGCGGCCCGGGAGCGCTGGCAACACAGCATCCCCCCGGTGCCCCACCTGCGTTACTCGATCACCTTCCGGCAACTCCGCCATCCCTGACCGCCGACGCGCTGGCATACTCGGCGGCCATGGTGCTGTCGCGAGGCTGGGCCCTCTTCCTCACCGGGGTCGGAGTCTGGACCTGGGTGATCTGGCCGAGGTTCGCGGTCGCCATCTGGAACGATCCCCGGTCCTGGTCCTCCGGCACGGTCGGGGAGTTCCCGGCCACCGGCTTCCTCTGGATCCACGCCCTGCTGATCGCGGCGTCCCTGCTCATCGGCACCACCGTCGGTGTGCTCGGCGTCCGCGCGTGGCGGGTGGCCCGCCGGCGAGCCGAGGGCCCGGCTTCCTGACCTACCGCGCCGATCGCATGTGGTGAGCACGCCGCCAGCGTTCGTCCTGGCCGTTCCGGGTGGCGGCGACGGCGGGCGGCTCCGGGGCCGGGAATACCGGCGCTCGCCGGTGCGCTGACATCCCTCGGACGCCGTGATCCAGCTCAGCTCCGGCTCCACCCGACCCGGTGTCCCGCCCTTCGGGCAGTCGGGTGCCACGCCCTTCGGCCCGGCGGCGAGGACTCGCCCGACTGGCGTGCGGCCTGTCGTGCTGGCCCTGACCAGGCGGGATAGCGAGCCGGTAATGGTGTGACGGGCGCCGCTACCCCCCGATTTGACGTTCAAACCAGCAGACGCGTAACTTTCTCTCTGCCAGCGCGGAACGGGGCAAACAGGGCGAAGGTCCTGGGGTGCCGAACCGAGCTGGTGCCGGGTCGGACAGGGTGGCAACCCTGGAGGGCGCGGTCCGGGCGGGGCTCGCCGAAACTGCCGCGAGGCGGATTTGGCGCAGCGGAGCCGACCGGGTAAGGTTCACGGCCGGCAGGGAACCGGGCGAGCTCGCGGGAGACCGCAGAGCGGCCGGTCTGCCAAATCGATGATCAATCACAGCGGTCCGCCGCTGCGTGCGCTCGTCGCCGCCAACCCGTACGAAGCACGACAGACCGGGACAAACGGTTTGACACGGCGAAGACGGCGAGGTAACGTAGTAAAAGTGCCCGGCGCGAGAGCGGCGGGGACGCGAACGAAATGCCCCGGGTCGGGGGCTCCACGGTGTGGGGTTTCCGGGCGGTGTGTGGTTGTTCTTTGAGAACTCAACAGGGTGCTTGATAAGCCAGTGCCAATTATGATTTATACCCTGGACTGGTCAGGCTTCGGTTTGGCTGGTCTTGGATTCCTTTGGCAACACTTTTTGTTGTCGGGACAGTTTTTC